>JALCBP010000041.1:0-22570 GCA_028066355.1 Pirellulales bacterium | reverse complement strand
GAAGTGTTGAAATGAAAGCAGGAACGGTGTCCTGCCCTGCCGCCACACTGCACCCTTGTGCATAAAAGGACGACACTACCCCCAAAGGCAAAGACCATGCCAAAACTGAGGGAAGCCAGCTGGACTGCAAAAAATACGATGCAAACTGGTTTTTTCACATAATCACAACGTATTACACAGTCGCTCTCAAGAACTCACTCGCCTGCTAGCGAGGCAGCGGTGCTGGCAATAGAGGCACTTGCCCAACCAGGATAGCTGGTCACGTATTCAGAATGTAACGACCCGCGTAGTAGTGGGGTTATCGACTGGCAACTCCGCGCATCCAGCCTGATGGCAGATTGACCTATCATGCTGGTCTACAAGCTCATTCTCGACAGGCAATCCAGCTGCTGAAAGAAAATTAGCAAGGAGACGAAAGCCGCCTTGTGTGAGTATCGACTCGGGATGAAACTGAACGCCATAAACATGGTCTTGCTCATTCTCAACGGCCATGATCACCCCATCCTGCGTCCGTGCCGTCACCCGTAGGTCTCGTGGCAACGACTGTTCTTCAACAACAAGAGAGTGATATCGACACGCAGACATGGGATTGGATATTCCCGAAAACAAGTCCGTGCGTTCGTGATAAATACGGCTCATTCGACCATGCCGTGGCTCATTGCTCATTCGAATAACGCCACCAAGAGCTTCAACGATCACTTGATGCCCTAGGCAGACTCCCAATAACGGAACTCTTCCCCGGAACTTCCTGACGCACGCTATCGAAACTCCTGCCTTTTTTGGTGTGCATGGACCAGGTGAAATGACCAGTGCTTTCGGCTTTGTTGATTCTATGTCCTCAAGACTCGTTTCATGGCTCGACAACACTTTCACCTCAGAGCCCAGGAGTACAAAATACCTCGCCAGATTAAAAACAAAACTATCTTGGTTATCGAGAACGACAATCATTCAGCATCCCCCGCTACCAAGTGACTCTAAAACTGACAGCATACCCTCGGCTTTATGGAGACTCTCTGCATACTCCATTGCCGGATCACTACCCACCGTCACACCCCCACCTGCTGAAAACGTCGTGCTCTTTTCGCGAACGACAAATGTTCGGATAAGGATATTGAAGTCCGCATTCCCGTCGAAGCCTATATAGCCGAGGGTCCCACAATAAGGCCCCCTCTCTGTTGCCTCTAATTCACAAATAATCTCACAGGCTCGGTGCTTTGGAGCACCTGTTACGCTGCCTCCCGGAAACGCCGCAAGCACGGCATCAAGAGCACTCGCTCCCGTGACCAGTCGCCCTGACACAATGGATACAAGATGCTGCACATACCGAAATCTTTCGAGACGACAGAGGGCTTCTACAACAACACTACTCGGTTTGCACACCCGCGAAAGATCATTCCGAACAAGATCCACAATCATGACATTTTCAGCCCAATCCTTTTCACTCGACTGCAAGTCAGCACTCGCGTAAAGATCTGCTTCCGGCCGAGAAAGAACGCGACGCGTACCTTTTATAGGGTGCATCGAGACAGAACCGCGGCTCACCTTGATAAATCTTTCCGGAGACATGCTGACGATAGCGGCGTTTCCGAAATCCAGATATCCGGCAAAGGGTGCCGGATTACACACACGAGAGATTTCGTATAGCTGAAGCGGATCATACGACCCAGCAACAGAGAACTGCTGCGCAAGATTGACTTGAAAAATATCTCCGGCTCGCACCAGATCAATACCAGACTGCACCATGTCCGCATATGTCGACGCTGAGTGTGTTGAGTAAACGTTATTACTTCCAGGAAGTGCATAATCATGCGGGAAAGCAGCCTCGGTCGCTGGTACTACTAATGAATCCGACCCTGAACTTTGGCTTTCTTCCAAGGCACACGCGTGCTTTTCGAAACGCTCTCGACTATGAATTCGCCGTTCCTCTGGGGTATTTCCTGGCACACCTTGCGAAATACACCAGACCTTTCTCTGCTTGTGATCAAACGCAAACACAACATCGTAGATACCAAACTGCACGAAAGGAATTTCTGAGTGCTGCCCTTTTCTACTCTCGACGCCGAGCAGTGCTAAGCCAGCGGCAAAAGACAGCATCCCGGCTAAACCTCCCTGAAACGGAGGTAGCCCTGGAATAGTTTGATAAGAAAAACCAGCCATACGACGCTTCATTTGTCCTAAGACTTCTCGTATCGGTTCAGCATCGCCCAGCTCATTGCCAGAGGGCACGATAAACCTTTCAATTGGATCTGCCGCAACGAAAGAAAATCGATCGAGGAAACAGGCACCGTTGGGTTGCTCAGCGTCGACAGCGTACGAGAACCCATCTGCTGCTGCCGAACTGCTATCGAAGCAAACTAAACCACCAAGCGAAGAAAGCCCTTTCACCAAAATCTGAAGATCCGTCTCAGGAGGCAGCTCTACAACCAAGGCGCCTGAGGCGGTATACCAGTGATAGATATTTTCTAACTGCATACGATCTTCAAGCTTTATGTTTTCGGATTTCCTGAGGGTTTCTTTCCAGAATTAGCCACGCGCGCTGCGGCTTCTGACGGACCACATCCAATTTCCAATTCTGTCAGGTATCCCCAGTCAAGGGCTTGATCCTGCCGGTAGTCTTTTCCAAGCGTAAGCGCCGTAACTGCTTTTGCCATTTCGTACCCGAGATAAAAGGCATGATTCGGATCAACATCTGTTCGCCCGTGGGCTGCCAGTTGATAAAAAAGCTGAAATGGATCTCTTGAAGCAAGATGAAGGTTCTTTCCGACCAGATGGACTTCATCCCGTTCAGCAAATATTCGGAAATTGGGATCACGAATTGCAAGAGCCAACTTCTCGAGTGCCTCATCGCCATGAAGTTGCTGCTTCCCCGACCTCAAGGTGACCAGGCGTGGCTCAACGTGTTTTGGCAAAGTTTTATTGGAAACTGCATGATAGACCAATGCGCGAGCGAGATCACATTCCGTGACACTACTTTTTGACCAATAGATCACTTCCGTTGTGAGCACAGAGCGAATACCCGCTTCCTGACAAAAACCGAGAAGCAGCGTGTTGATCCCAGCTGAATCGACATCTGTTAACTCCGTAAGATTACCAATACCCATCATCATTTCAGCCTTCGGGTATCGTTTCCGCACATCAAGATACCGACCAAGGCTCGCGGCAAATCCAAATCCAATTGGCTCTAGAACAGGGTCGAGCCTGCACGGAACGCCCATCGCTGCCAGCCGTGTGATTGTTTCATCAAAACCCTTGAGTGTCGACGGTTCGTCTGGCACAACAACAACTTCACAGCCCCAGTCACCCGCGGCATCTACGTTTCTTGAATTGACTGATAAAACAAGCGATGCGCCTGCCTGTGTTGCTGACAGAACTTCGTCTGGCTCAAAACTATCGACGGAGACGCGAAATCCCTCACTAACCAACATAGCGATCGCATTTCCAATATCTGTCCACGATTCACCCGGCGTACAGCCCACGTCAATCACGTCTGCTCCAGCTAATCGCAAACGGGTCGACTCTGCAAAAAGTTCTTTGTGCGAAAATCTATTGGCATGATTGATCTCCGCGATTATTTCAATGTTGTATTGACCATAATCATTCGGTTCTTGTCGTTTTTGACCAAACCACTCATCGAGGCGACGGCAGTCCTCCGGCCCACGCTCAACAGGCACATGTGTTTTTCGCTGGAGCACCGCCATGTCACCCTTACACAGCCCGGGGATAATCACACGATCGGTTCCCTCTGGAACTTCAAGTCGTCGGGCAATCCAGTCCGTTGTCATTAACGCCGCAACAGTGATGTTGAGAACCTGAACAGTTGGCTGGAATCCAATCTGGCCTGCTAACCGCTCGAGCATGTTTCGCAGCGCATGCTCAGACAATTTTCCTGTGACGAAATGAATGCGTTGTCCGGCAAGTGAGGCATCTAGCATAAAACCAGTGTAAACTCAAAACACAGAAGATTTCGACATCTCAAAAAACGGCTTATTCCACTTCTACACACTATTCCCAATGAGGTTCCACCACTGTGATTCTCGAAGGCCTTCTCACAATGAGCGCAGCCGAGGATGTTCATATTGCTGCGATGGGCCCTGAAGTGGCTGATTTTCGATCCATGACTCAGCTCATACTCAAGCCTTTCCAAGGTAGCAGGACAAATGACTTGCTTACAGCTCACCCAGAAGGCGTCTTTCATCTTACTGATAACGTTCTACTTTTCGCTCTGGCGGTGACCGGAGTGTCACACGAACGTCCTCAAATGCATCCGGCTGATACAGTCAAAGGCTGGATTCTTGAGGATGCCTGCGAAGCGTTTGAGTTTCGCATTGAAAATGCAGACACATCCGGAGAACGCTGTCGGCTTCTTGCAAAGATCCAGAAGTCACATTTCGTGCGCCCTTTCAGGGGTTTTAACAGAGCTGCTCACGCCGTGATTGAAGCTGCCATTCTCTTTAGCAGACTTCATTTACTTGATGCCGAGGAAGTTCAACAACAACTTGCATCTCTTCGTCCACTCGTGACGAAAACGGCAGGCGAACAGGAACAACAAGCTTTTGATCTCATCGTTGAACAGACTGCAAAACGATATTTGAAAACAGCGAATTAAAGCCTGCTTTAGCTGCCGTTGCACTACGGCGCACCATGCTGACTTTCGTAGTGTCGACGAAGTGCATCAAGGCCAAAGTTGTTTTCCAGTGAATGCCATACTACATGAGCATGATTTGCTTCATTCTGGGTGTTGTCATATTCGACAATAAATGAATGTCCATGAATTCGATAGTAATGCCCCTCACCTCGTTCAAAACTTCCAGCCCACGCAAAAGACATTTCCCTCCATTCAGCATCTGAGATTTCTGCTAGCACATCATCTGCCAATTCACCACGTAGTGTCTTCACAACTTGCTCAACCAATTGTCGAAACAACACCTGCTGAGCCTGATTCATCTCGTTTTTGAATACTCCCTGTGGGACTCCCAGATCCAAGGATGCGTCAGGAATTGTTAGCACTTCATCTGGAGCTTCTGCGGCGATTACCGATCGCTCAGCATGATTGTCCTGCAGAGAAACAATAAGTTCTCTTGCCATATCCTCTTCCGCAGCAAGCACGCGCTGCCCGGCACGAGGTCCGGTCCTAATTTCTGCTGGGCTAGCCCCAAGGAAAAGCGGGGTTGTCGCCGCGACTGCACCAGATACTGAACTAAAATTAATCGAGACGTGATGGCCTTCCAGACGCCAGCCCCATGGCTCAGTTTCTGAAGGAGTACCAAAAATCGAGAACCAGTACTTCTCCGGATCTCGACGGTCGTTATTGCCAGGGCGATCTTTCTCTAACTCACGCAAAACACTTTCGAGGCTCATGATCGTGGCTACCTTGAGATATCCTTGGTGACTTAGCCCGGCCTGCAAAAGCTCATATGACGCACGTCGCTGCTGAAGATCCATCATTTTCAGCGGTAACCCTGATCGCTCACGTGGCACGAAATGCCAGTTCAGCCGCTCTTCACTCGTAAATGAAAAGCATGCTACCCCTCGCTGCTCTTCGGTGAGCTGGTTAAGCCATGTTTCCGCGCGAGCAACCATCTCGGTGTTCAACCGACGCCGAGCAGATTCAGGCGAGTCATCATGGGCAAGCACGCCGGCCGCATACATCGCAAGAGTGAATAGAGAAGCACATGCCACACAACGCACAATAAAATATTTCTTCATTCGTCTTAATATCTCAAAAAAGAAAAAACAGTCTCTCAAAGCAAAACATCCTGCGCACTGCACCAGAATGTATTCTTAAGAACATCACTACACGGAAACCTGGCATCAACATACACGAAACTTTTCGAGCACTGCATTTGTCAACTTCCCATTGATTCCGGGAGTTTCAGGAAGGGTGTAGTAGCCATCTACTACACGAACCGGATTCTCCCAAATCCCAAAGAGTGATTCATAGCAACATTCAATCATCGGCGTATTTACTGTTGCTGCTGCGAGCTGGGCATGAACATTCTGCTGAACATTCGTGTGCGGGATAACCGGGACGCCGTGCACCTCACCAACTGCAGCTACCTCAAGCCATTCTTCGATCCCCGACAGCTTCGTTACATCAGCCTGCAAAATAGCGGCCGCCTGTTGTCCAATGTACTCACGAAAGCCGTACACCGTGTAGACAGTTTCTCCGATTGCAATCGGTATCCGGATCGATTTGGCCAACGCTGCATGCGACCGTACGTCAAAGGGATGCAGCGGTTCTTCGAGCCACTCGACGTTGAATTCTTCCAGACGCTTACCCCACTGAGTGGCCGTCTCCAAATCCCAGACTGTATTCACATCAACCATTAACTTGACGTCGTCCCCAATTGCCTGCCGCACAGCCTGCACCCGCTGAAAATCTTCTTTAGGTTCCGAACGCCCAAGTTTCATTTTGACCGCATCAAACCCCCTATCAATGATGCGGTGCATGTCATGAATCACCTCATCTGTACTCCACGTCAACCAGCCACCATCAGTGTTGTACGCCTTCACACGATCTTTGAGGGGGCCAAGGTGCTTCCACAGAGGCACTTCATCTGCCTTCAGCTGAATATCCCATAACGCAAGGTTCATTGCGCATAGCCCGACCTGAGCAACACCAACACGCCCGATAAAATGCGTTGTTGCATGCATAGCTTGCCATGCAGCATGTCGGTTAAATGCAGACTTACCAAGTACTGCTGGAGCAAAGCAGTCGTCTATCATGACTTGTACAGATCTCAAGCCACGCGTGTAGTTCCAGTTAAATCCATATCCTGTAATTCCAGCATCGGTCTCGATGGAAACTTGTAGAAATTCAACTGACTGGACACTTGACTGGCTATCTGTAATTGTTCTTTGGCCAAGTGGAACGTCTACCAGAGCAGTGTGAACACCCGTGATTATCGGGCCTGCGCTTACTGAAACGTCAGCCCTTTGCTCTGATAAACCTTGATTCCGGACATCTGCCAACGCACCACTCCCCTTTGCGAAACATTTAGCCCAACGCAGTCTCAGAACACGCGCCGTTGGTCACTCGGCGAACCCAAGCTCTTTTGCTTCTTTAGGAAGTGATTCATCGGCGATTCCGCGTGCCCCACGTCCCTGTGAAACTCGGTCGTTTACATCAAATTCGATGCTTTCAATATCGGCCTTCCACCATTGAGATTTTTCCTCTGTCGTGGAGGGGATATCAACAGGGCGTACCAGACGCATGCCGATACCCAGTGCCGGTTCCTCCGTGTACCAAAAGGGACTTTTGGGGAGATTCGGGTCAACATCTTTCCATGCTTCATCTTCGGAGCCTCTCCGTGCTGCCGAACGGCATTGTGAAGGCTCATCGAAATACGCACCTCCACGAACAACACGTGACTCCAGATCTGTTGGCCAACGAATCGAGTTCTGAGCACTTACTGGCTGCTGGAGCGAAGCTGCACTGGCGTAGCCTTCATCTGTCATCTCATCAATGACCCATTCCGAAACATTCCCGTGCATATCAAAGAGCCCCCAGGGATTCGGTTTTTTCTCTCCCACAGGGTGTGTTGTGTCATCAGAGTTTTCAACAAACCAGGCATAATCACCAATTGAATCTGTATCAACAAAAGAAAAGGGCCCGGCTGTGCCAGCCCTACAGGCGTACTCCCATTCCGACTCTGCAGGTAAACGATAAAAGCGACCGGTTAGACCTGTGAGCCATTTTGTGTACTGCCGGGCTGAATATTGCGTCATTGTCACAGCTGGCTGCTGAGGCTCTTCACCATTGATAAATGTTGTGGTTGGATCATACAGAGCTGAGGGGGCCGTCACCGCATCAACTTCATTTTCTTCTGTTACAAGACGCACACCTGAACTCTCCAGTGCTGTAAACAGATCAAGCATACTCATAAACACCTTGTATTCTTCCCACGTAACCTCACAAGCCCCCATCCAGAATGGCGACACTTCAACCTCAACTTGTGGCCCTTCGGTAGGTTCTCTACCAACTTCATCATCAGGGCTTCCCAAACGAAACGTGCCCCCGGGGATTGGTACCATTTGAAATGTGACTTCCGAACCCGGAATCGTTTCTTCGTAGGGAACAAGCCATCCATTCTTATATCGTATCGCTGGTGGATCCGTGTCGGGCTGGGTTTCCCCGGGAACAAAACCTGGAATGGCTGCTTCTTCGGCCAGCGACCGGTTCGCAGTGTGCAAACCCATTCCAACTAAACAGATTACAAAAAATAATGTTGCTGCCTTTTTGCTCGTCATGCTGTTACCTGGTTGAAAGAAACTTATCGGCCCGTACTTTATTCACGTGCTTGCTGATACAACAATAGCCTAACCTACGTTTTCCAAACAATTTATGTCAGAAAAACGCAATTTCTTATTCATCGAACTTTAAACCGCAGAAATCCATAAGGTTTTTGCATATCCACACAAGAAATCCCCTCATTCTTCCTGATTGCAATGAATGACTTTATAAAGCGGTACAGCAAGTAAAGCACCGATGATAGGGGCGATAAGATAGATCCACAGAGAGTGAATCTTGCCAGCAAGGACAGCTGGCCCGAGTGACCGCGCGGGATTCATGGAGGCACCACTGATGGGACCTCCAAATAATGCCTCAATAGTAATCACTGCACCAATTGCAACACCCGCCAGCAGCCCTTTCTCTTTGGCACCAAAAGAGACACTCAAAATGACCAGCATCAGAATAAGGGTGAGAATAAGTTCCAATAAAAAGGATTGAGAGTCAGACCCGCTTGGCGTGGTTCCACCAAGAGATCCCGCGGCAGGAAAGAGCATTCGGACAGCACCGCTCGCCGCCATGCCACCTGCACACTGAACCAAAATATACCCAGGAACACGCTGCCCTTCGAAGCGACCTGAAGCCCAGAACCCAACAGTCACTGCCGGGTTAATGTGTGCACCAGACACATCACCAAAAGCATAAATCATTGCAAGTACAGTTAATCCAAAAGTAAGTGACACGCCAACATGAGTAATGTCACCTCCTGTTATTTCATTCACGACAAGTGCCCCAGTGCCAATAAACACGAGACCAAACGTGCCACAAAACTCGGCGATCAGACACTGAAAGAGAGGCGGGGCCGTTGGCCGTATTTTGGTATGGTCGCTCATACTCGAAAACAATGTTCTCATGTGGAATGCCATAATTGCTCAATGACACAAAAGCATCCACCGGAAAGGAGCACGCGTCAACATGGGATACAATTCACACCCTCACTTGCTCCCCAAACAAGCAGAATTTCAGTTTCATTCAGCTGATAGCAGCCAGCCACGTATTCTAGCGTGAACGTTCGCAACTCTCCCCATGTAGTGATTCATGGCGTAGGGCCCGGCTGCCTGAAGAATGTGGTGCTTGGCTTTTCCCATATCTCCATTGGCCTCGGCATAGAGACCAAGATAAAGGTGGGCGTAACAGAACTGATTCCGTTGCGATTCACTACTTCCAACACCTGCAGCCGCAAGTACGTCCTGTTCACTACAATTTCCCTGATAGAACGCGAGTATCTGTTTCATCGGCACTCGTAAATCAGTTCCCACCGCAAGCATATGACGGCAGGCATTTTCGGGTGACGTTGCTCGGGCAACACACAGATAATGCCACGCAGGATTTTCAACATCATTTGGATTCACGGTCTTGTGCAGTTCAAACTGCTTTTGGCCGTCTTCGAATCTGCCGGCGTAGTACAAAGCGAGGCCTCGTTGCCATAGGTCCGGCTGACACTCTGGCTGTACCTCAATAAGTTGATCAAAGGCATTTGCCGACTCGACAGGCTTCGCATCAAAAAATAGGACGACTGCTTTTTCAAAGATACTCTGCGGTGTGCTTGGTGATTCTTTGTGCACCTGGGCTTTTGATATGTCTTGAGCGCACAGCGGCAAAAAACCTGTCACCATGCTGAAAACACAGATAAGCATCCCGACAAAAATACAGTGTCTGGATTCACCTGATTTCTGAGCCACTTTCTTTTTATGGGTCGTTCGGTCTATGCACACGGACAGAACCTTTTGAAACAGAAAATCATGCATTACTCCAATGAAAGAGCCCCGATGAAACCATCTCCATCGATATCAAACTGAAACAGCAACTCTTTCACGTGTAATGAAGTGTCACCCGGCCCTTCTTCACCAATATAGTGTCCGTTCTCATCCAAAATCCAGGCGTACACTTCACTCTCACTGCCATCAAGCACACGAAGACGTCCGAATTCATCTCGCGCAGCAGCCATGACAGTTGCACCATTTCGACTGAGCGGAATACTCCCCTGCCAGTAACTATCAGAACGAGTGACTGCAATCGGGGCACCCCCTGAATCACTGAGATAGACGAAGCCTAAAAAGTCTACTAGAACGCGTACATCAGTTGTCGCAGCAACTTCTGTGTAGGAGATGCCGAGATTTTGTGTTCCATAGTCCCTGAAAACACTACTGAAACTTCCAGCTGGCAGATCGAGCCCAGAGGCTGTTGCTGATGCCTGTCCATAACTACCAGGGTTATCGCGTGCAACGGACCACATTGAGAGCATGCCGAGATCCTTTTCTCGCGCAAAATTCTCGAGCTCCTGTGCATCATCAAGTGTGAATACTTCGTAGGTAAGATCATTCACACCAATCATCGGGGTGACACCGACTTGGTTCCAATCGAACACATGCCCGAACTCGCGGTAGAGTGGCGTCAATTGGTTATGAGTCCCCTGAGCAGCGGTCGTCGCGTAATACCCCAGCGTTTGACTATCTGGCCCTGATGTTGGTGCAGCCCATTCGCCATAATTCATCGCCATGATATTGACGCCGTCGAGAACAACACCGGCCTGTAGTGCCGACCGCACAACGTTCATGCCATTGTACGTCAGCCCAGATGGCAACGCAGGAAGCGTGTACCAGATTTCGACATCGGGCCGTGCTTGCTGAAGAAGTGACAAGGCATTACTGCGAAGCGCTATCGACGCCGGATCAGAAATAGCAGTCCCTTCTATGTCAAAATCGACTCTGTTCAACGCATATCTGTCGATGACCTGAAGATAGGCATCGGCCAGATCGTGCGGTGTCTTGCCTTGGACTGCATAGGCGTAGGCGAGACTGTTATCAGCGGCCCCACCAAAGGAAACCATCACATTTCCACCAGCTGCCTGAAAAGAAGCGATGGATTGATCAATCGCCAAGGAGCGTTCTGACTGAGAATCGAGGGCGAGAGAATCCACCCCACCCCAAGCCGTTTTGCCGTCTGCGGTCGCCAGAACGAAGGCGAGCGTCAAAAGCGAGGTCCCGCGTGTAGCAGCAATTTCAGTGAGGTTAGGGGCCGACCAAAAGGCCATGTCGACATAAGGGGCAAAGTACGCCTCCCCCCAATGTTCATCACCGTCATTGCCAGAATTAACTCCTGCAATTGGGTCAAGCCCTCCATCTTCATCAATGTCATACCGAAAAAGGCGCTCCTTCGTACCGATAGATGTATCAGCTGGCCCTTCTTCGCTAACATACGAGCCGTTGGCATCCAGAATCCATGCGTAGACGTTTGTGCCAGTTCCATCGAGCACACGAAGACGACCAAGATCATCTCGAGCCGCCGCCATCAAAGATGCTCCTTCCCGACTAACGGGAACATGCCCCTGCCAGTAATTGTCTGCGCGAGTGATTGGAATTGGTTCAGCACCGAACCAACTGATATACGCCAAGCCTTTACCATCGGCTAGGATCATATATTCCGTTGTTGAAGCAACTACAGAATAGATATCGCTGTCATACCCATTACGAAGATCACCACTACCGTACCGAACCTGATGTCCGTCTGTTTCTGTACCAGTTGGAGCCACTGGCGTAAGTAACTCTGACCGACTAACCATCCGAACTTCCTCAGCGATGAACCCGAACTGTTTTTGAAGCTGGGACTCAACAATCTGGTCGTGATGAAATTCGATGTTATGGGGCAGAAGCTGACTCTTTGACACACCAACAAGCAACACACTTTGCCCTGTTCCCTTAGCCGAAATAAGTATTCCTTCGGCAGTATCATCTATGGAAAGTCGCGCTCGCGAACTGAAGTAAAGAAAACTCAGACTCGTTTTGGCAGGATCAAATCCTTGAATGCGTTCATGCACACCAACTTCATGCGAGCGAATGTAAACCGTATCAGAGTCACGAGGACCAATGCCAAGCTCCCAGGAAAGTGCTCCACCAATATCTTGACGCAGATGTTCGTTTGCAACGAACGAGAAATTCTCTGTCGACAACTCATCAAATTGCACACCTGAAATAATTTGGGACTCGAGCGTATCCGCCCAAAGATTTACAACAGCGGGTTCACCGGAAATCGTCTTTGCCAAAGTAAGGCCATGAGATGACGACGCACCAAAATGAAGTCGGTCCTGCGTTGAGTCAAAATCTACAATATCGACATGCATCGAATGGAGGGTGAAGACCTTGCCTGCGCCATCAATGGCATCAGGAACTGGCTCTAATCTTGGACTTGGCGACTGTAAAACCGCAGGCTGAGTACTCTGCTCAAGCGGCTGGGGACCATCACAGATGCCACTAACACGAAGATTAAAAAGGCTCCACGACTCTGATTCATCAGGCTTGCCATGGAACTGAAAAGAAACAGCCCCACCTGGCGAAACATCCGGGTTTTGCATCTCACCTCGAACCGTGTACCGCGACCCTGAGCGAGCAACCACTGAGCCTTTCCAGGCAGCTTCTATTTCGCCAGCAAAATCAAACTCTACCTCCCACCCGGCAAGCTTATGCTCACTCTTATTTTGGATGACGACTTCACCAATGAACCCAGCGTCCCATTCATTCACCTTGATGAAGGTAGCCTCGTAGGACCCACTCGCAACATCGACGATCGAATTCTTCAATTCGGTCTCTAGAGCAATCAATTCGATCGATGAATTGGCCGAAGTTCCTCCGTCACCTTCAAGTAGTTCGCCATTGACCGCGTAGTTCGCAGGAGAATCGAGTTCAGCAACAGGTGTGTCGGTAGAGCCAATGAAACCAAAGAGAATTGATCGACCTACCTCGAGATTTGAATTCCAACCTTCGTTGGCAATAGTGTAGCGATTGCCTTCTCTTCCAATAATTGTGCCTCCCCAGATCGAGGAGATATCCGCATCATATTCAAAAGAAACGGCCCAGTCCTCAACTGCCTCACTGCCGTGATTATGCAGCCTGATACTCGCTTCAAACTCATTACCCAAATCACGAATAACGTCATACGCTGGTACAACAACTGCCATCATTGCCCGCTTTTCAAGCAATTCGGTAAGACATTGTATGGGTTCAACTCGCCGCCTTAACCGCTGCCTCTTTCGCTGATGGACAGCACGCCTCTTTTTCCAGCCAGTCCTAACAATAGACCAAGGCCAGCTGGCCATGAAATCTTGCCTTTCTTTAACAAAATGACTCTTCGTGCGCAGTATCTAATTTGTTAATCGCACGATGAATGGCTTTATCATCTCTCTGATGCCTCTATAAACTTCCACACGAAAGGCCAATGGCACGAGAGAATCTTTGACCTCCGTTGGTTAAATACTACGGAGATTGACGCATGAAAGTTCACTGGTGGTTACCGAAAACCGCAGCTTTTTCAAAAAAAGAGCCTACATTCGGCACGATTTTAACGACGACAATGCCCAGCAAGTCGCTCAACGTAATTGAATATCACTTATTGTTCGATAAGCACCAATCGCCCATTTTCCTGAAGAAAACCCAGGACTATTCACCAGACCCGATATCGTCTCACCTCTTTTACCAGTAACCTGCGTCACACCGTAATGCTGCCGGGACAGGCACCCACTGCGTAACTGTCCTGCCCCGACAAAAAAGGTACCTGATTCGTTGAGCTTGATTGTGAACGAAAACACTGTCCTTCCACCTGCCGCCTTCATAGCACTTGATGAAAAAGTAACTACAGAATTATTGACTTCTCCAGCGAGTGGAATTGATTCAGTGCTCGGCGAAAAACCGCTATGTGTAATCTGTCGCGTTGACTGCTGGCCTGTCGATTTATTGTCTTGAATTGCTCGCATTACCCAGAAGAAGAGCAGGAGTGCACCGAGGGGCACACCAAACGCAGTTGGCTTTTCCAGAAAGTTGTCGGCCACAATAAAACACAGAATTTGATTTTGCATTTCATCCAACACACTTTCTTGAAACCCATAAAACTTCTATCAAGCACAGCAGTATTGCCAAGCCTCACATCTCAGTTTCTATCACGGGAGCAAGGTACATATTCCGATACTTCACACTCGTATGGTCACCCTGTAAATAAATGGGCCCGGGCTGCATTGGGTCAGTAAAAACAGCACCTGCTGTTGGCCCAGAAACTGGTTGATTATCAATAACTTTTTCACCGTTAAGAATAACCGTAATGTGTCGATCAACGAGAGTGATATCATAAACCTGCCATGCGCCTCCCTGTTTCCCTGCGTTTTTCGTCGGCTCGATTTTTCCAAAGACGGCACCCACACCTTGCTTACCCTGCATGCGGCTGTCTCGATCAACAACCTGGACTTCATACATGCCCCTTAAGTAGATGCCACTATTCCTTGCTTCACCAACATTGAATTCGGCATGCAGCCAGAAATCTTCAAACACCTCATCTGTACGCAAGTTCGCGTATTCGCCGGTTGCACTAAAGTCGATCTTTGGAGTTGTGTTTACAAGTTCTCCATCCTGAACGCTCCATCCCATTTTCTTATCTGTTTCGTACGGCCTCCATCCTGATAAGTCTCTGCCGTTGAATAGTGATCGCGGAACACCCAACCGTACTTTCGAGAGGTCTGGAGGCGTTACGGAAACGGGCGGTATTCTGGTCCCAGTGAATGAATCATGATGGACAGTTCCATCCTGAAATGTCGTGCAGACCACACCGTCAAGCACCCCGTTATTGACACCAACATTGACCGTCTTACTATCAGTGGCTCTTTTATTTTGACGAAGCGTAAAGCAAAGCCGGTCATTGGCAAACACGACGTTCCTATGTGGTCCTTCAGGGCCAACATAAAGACGCATTTTGACGTCCCACTTCCCCTTTATCTGATTGACACTCATCCAGGCGGGTGTACCAGAATTCATCTGCAATGACCAATCTCCTATGAGTTCGTCATCAGCCAGAGCAACCCCTGAGGCCGGCACGCTCACAAAGGCCGCCCATAGCAACAACACTGTCTTAACAAGAGCACTATGGCCTACCGCGAATCGATGGTTTGTATCGTTGGTCACTACCGCTACCTCTGCTCTTCTCGTTTCTTGATCATGTTCTATATCAAGCGTTGCCTTAACGTGGCAGGCTTAAGGTATCAGCGACGAGGACAACCCTGTCAATATTTTTATTTCAAAATCTGAAAGCACACTCAAGCAGACAGAAAAAAGGTGTCCCAGCATTACCTAGGCTCATGCCTTTCAGTGGACACTATACAGTTCTCAAAATTTGATTTCTGCCTGGAAAAGGAAATAATTCCTAACGACCTGAAACAGCATGTTGGCAGGTTAAAAATGAAACCGTTGGGGGAGCAACCTATATCAGGTCGATTCATGCAATGAGCTGAACATCTTGCAATCTTTTGCCAAGACTATCGCTTGTCGCAGAACAGATTCCATTCGACAGAAAGACGAACCATGAGCGATCGAATCGCAATTATCGATGGTGTACGAACACCATTCTGTAAGGCCGGCACTACCTTTAAAGGTTTCTCGGCACATAAATTGGGTTCGCTCGTTATCCGAGAACTGCTTGATCGTTCGTCAATAGATGGTGACCTTGTTGATGAAGTTGTACTGGGATGCGTTGCAAATCCAGTTGAGGCAGCCAACGTTTCGCGTGTGGCAGCTTTGATGGCAGGTCTACCGGAAAACACTCGCGCCTATACAGTCTCACGCAACTGTGCATCAGGATTCGAGTCGGTCACCAGTGCGTACGAAAAAATCATGACTGGATTCGACGACGTTGTGATTGCCGGTGGAACAGAGTCAATGACAAATATCCCACTCATTTTTAATGAACATATGACGACGTTATTCAGCAAGCTGATGAAGTCACAAACAGCGTTCCAAAAAATGAAGACGGTGCTGTCCTTCCGCCCACATTACCTGAAACCAATTGTTGGCGTAGTTTGTGGTTTGTCCGATCCCGTATGCGGCCTGAACATGGGCCAAACTGCGGAAAATATCGCGAAGCAGTGTGGGATTACCCGAGAGCAACAGGATGAGTTCGCTCTCGCCAGTCACAACAAAGCTTTAGCGAGCCGGAACAAGCTCGCTGAAGAGATTATGGCTGTACCAGTAGCACCGACATATGAAACGGTTTGTGAAACTGACAATGGCCCTCGTGAGGGGCAGTCTCTTGAAGCATTAGCAAAACTCAAACCATATTTTGATCCAAAATCCGGCACTGTGACAGTCGGCAACGCTTGCCCAATAACTGACGGAGCTAGTGCACTTTTGATGATGAAGGAATCGAAAGCCGTCGAACTCGGGCTATCACCACTTGGCTATGTCAAATCGTATTCGTACGAAGGACTTAGCCCCAAGGTGATGGGCCTTGGTCCTGTCTATGCAATGTCAACCGTTCTCAAAAAGGCCGCCATGGATCTTGACCAAATGTCATTTGTTGAGATCAACGAAGCATTTGCCGCGCAGGTTCTGGGATGCGTGCAACTGATCGAGTCCGATCAATTTGCAAAAAAGGAACTCGACCGAAACAAAGCGATTGGTCGGCTGGAATATGAACGGCTCAACGTCAACGGTGGAGCTATTGCGCTAGGTCACCCGGTTGGTGTCACCGGCAATCGTCTTATCCTGACGGCATTGAAAGAACTTCATCGCCGACGTGAACAACATGCACTTGTGTCGTTGTGTATTGGTGGAGGACAGGGTGGAGCGATCATTCTCGAACGAGCATCATGACCACACGGGAACACCAAGTAGCTCAAGAATTTAAAAACGTATTGAAAATATCAAGGAAAATCATTCGGCATGAACTGTCTCAGACGATCAAAAGTGCTGCGAATAACGTAGAAATTATCACAACTGACAAACTGGTACTGCCATGAGTTATTTCAAGCGAACAATAGATGGCGAAGTTGGAACTCTTGAGTTCGATACTCCTAATTCCAGTGTGAACATTCTTTGCAGCGCCGCTGTGACAGAACTGGATCAGCATCTTGATGAGATTGCCAACTGTGCCGACATTAAAGTATTGCTTTTCACAAGCGCGAAGAAATCAATTTTTATCGCTGGGGCCGACATTAAAGAAATCGATTCGATCACTAATCCACAAGAGGCCATTGAAAAATGCAACCGTGGCAAAGAAGTGCTCAACAAACTTGAAAGCCTCCCTCAAATAACAGTGGCGGTTATCAACGGGGCGTGCCTGGGAGGTGGTTACGAACTTTCCCTCGCTTGCGACTATCGCGTCGCCGGATTCGCTGGACATGTAAAAATTGGTCTACCTGAGGTCAGGCTTGGTATTCTGCCCGGATTTGGTGGCTGTATACGTCTCCCAGAACTCATTGGTATCGCCAATGCTTTGACTCTGATTCTGCCAGGAAAAATTCTTGACTCGACTCGTGCACTCAAATTAGGCCTGGTTGACCGATTGTTCTACGACCCAATCCTTACTGACCAAGCAAAAACGTTTGCTCGGAAGACTCTTTCGAAGAAGGAAATAGTTCATCGGCGACGAAAACCATTTATGTCCAAACTGCTGGAGGAAAACCCCGTAGGACGCAGCATTTTGTTCCATAAGGCTCGCAAAAATATCCTGAAATCAACGTCCGGTCATTATCCCGCACCGTTGGTTGCCCTGGATACCATCAAAAGTCTCGTTGGTAAATCACGAGAGGAGGCCTTCCGAATAGAAAGCGAGGGTTTCGGAAAACTCGGCGCCTCAGAAATCTCTAAAAACTTGATTCACGTTTTCTACCTTGATGAACACTACAAAAAGAAACAATGGACTGATGTAAAACCGGCTGCATCGCAAATAAAAAAAGTGGGGGTGATTGGTGCTGGCGTGATGGGTGGTGGTATTGCACAGTTGCTGGCCAAGAACAACATCATCTGCAGAATTAAAGACCTCAACAATAAGGCCCTCGCTCTTGCACTGAAAACTGCTCGCAACGTCTACAACTATTTATTGAAAACAGGGCGATTAAAAAAAGGACAGGTCGAGGCGCAGATGAGCCTGATATCGCCAACGACGACATACCAAGGATTCAAAAATACTGATGTTGTCATAGAAGCCGTTGTGGAACGCCTCGATATCAAAAAACAGGTCTTCAAAGAACTTGATGAAATAGTCCAGCCAGATGCCTGCCTGTTTACCAATACTTCGTCACTGTCAGTGACAGAGATGTCGAAAAGCACAAACCGTCCAGACAAAGTTTGTGGCTTTCATTTTTTTAATCCGGTCCATCGCATGCCACTGCTCGAGATCATTACCACCGACAAGACTAGCCAAGAAACACTCGCTACTGCGGTCACGTTCGCAAGGCAACTTGGCAAGATGGTCATTGTTGTCAAAGACAAAGAAGGATTTGTCGTCAACCGTATTCTGCTGCCGTATATGAACGAAGCCGCATACCTTTTCCAGGAGGGAATCGACACGAAGCGACTGGACCAGATCGTAAAGAAATTCGGTATCCCCATGGGACCGCTGGAACTTGCTGATGAGGTCGGGATCGACGTCGGGTATCACGTCGCTCAGATTCTAGAAGCCACTTATGGCAAGCGTATGTGTGTCGCTGACATATTGAAAAAGACGTATACAGCGGGAACGTTGGGCAAAAAATCTGGCGAGGGCTTTTATGCCTACCGGGGCAAACAGAAGAAGGTAAGTAGCAAACCTCGCAGTATGTGCGGCCCCGCCACATTTACGATTGACGATAACACCACGATAAAACGTCTAATCTACGTCATGATTAACGAAGCCTCTCGCTGTCTAGAAGAGGGCGTTGTCGAATCTGCCAGCACAATCGATGTGGGAATGATTTACGGAACAGGATTCCCACCATTTCGCGGTGGATTGTTGCGATATGCAGATTCAGTCGGCGCGAAACGCATCGTTGCTGACCTGCAGAACTTTCAGACACGTTTTGATCAGTATCGATTCGAACCAAGTGGACTGTTGCGGAGTATGGCGGAAACCGGTGAGAGTTTCTACCCGCCGTAAAGCTCTATGACACTTGTGGGCAACACGTAGAGAACAACTGAAAGAGACTGGTGACTTATGAGCATGTTCGATAAAAGTCTTGGCAAAGAAGCACGGGCATCACTTGAATTTGCTGAAGATTCACGAGAGACCGAATGGGTTCACCCAAGCTTTGCCGCACTTTTGTACCAGGGACAGGTTAAATGGGATCTGATCCACCCGTTTCCTAGTCAAACTGAAGAAGACAAAAAGATTGGTGACGAGTTTATTGAAAAACTTCGTGCCTATCTCGACGCAAACTACGATGCTGATGAAGTTGATAAGAAAGGTGAGATTCCTGACAGCGTGTTAGCAGGGCTTGCAGAACTCGGTTGCTTTGCGATGAAGATTCCAACGCAATACAACGGACTTGGCTTAAGCCAGGTAAACTACAACCGCGTCTTGCATTTGACGGGAAGTTACTGTGGCAACCTGACCGCATTGCTCTCAGCACACCAAAGCATTGGTGTGCCACAGCCACTACTGATGTTTGGAACCGACGAGCAAAAAGAAAAATTTCTTCCTCGCTTTCGTGACGGCGCTATCTCTGCCTTTGCGCTAACTGAAGCAAATGCTGGCTCTGATCCGCGTGCAATGACGACAACAGCAACGCCGTCGGAAGACGGTACGCATTACGTCATCAATGGAGAGAAACTCTGGTGCACGAACGGCACCAAGGCGAATGTCATCGTCGTCATGGCAGTCACACCACCAAAGATTGTGCGGGGCAAAGAACGGAAGCAGATAACCGCGTTTCTAGTTGAAATGGACACACCCGGTGTCGAAATTATGCACCGGTGTCGTTTCATGGGACTCAAATCACTCTACAACGGTGTGATCCGATTCACAGACGTCAAGATCCCGAGAGAGAACATGATTCTGGAAGAAGGTGATGGCTTGCGTCTCGCACTAAAGACACTCAACACCGGACGACTTTCGATACCAGCCGGCGTCACTGGCAACAGTAAATGGTGCATGAAAGTGAACCGCAAATGGACAAACGAACGAATCCAGTGGGGACATCCAATCGGTGAACACGAAACGATTGCAGGCAAGCAGGCAAAGATAGCATCAGACACATTTGCGATGGATGCTGTCTGGAAAATCGCTTCCGCCATGGCAGACAACAAACACTTTGACATTCGATTGGAAGCGGCCATCGCCAAACTGTTCAACACGGTATCACACTATGAGCTTCTGCAGCAGACGCTTCAGATCCGAGGCGGCCGTGGATTCGAAACCGCAGATTCGCTCCGCGAACGGGGCGAGGAAGGCATCGCGATTGAACGAATGTTAAGAGATTCACGAGTAAATCTTATCTTCGAAGGCTCTTCAGAGATAATGCATCTGTTCATCGCGCGTGAAGCACTCGACTTTCATCTCCAGCATATTGGCGCACTCTTCAAAACCGGAGTGCCACTCGGTGGCAAGATCATGGCGTTCCTCAAGATGATGAAGACCTATGCTCTGTGGTATCCAAAGCTTTGGATACCAGTGTTATCCGCAAAAAAATTTGGAATGGATACGAGACTTAATCGACACATGAGAAAGGTGGAGCAACTTAGCAAGAAAATGTCACGCACGCTTTTTCATAAGATGGCGATGTATCAGAAAAAAATGGCCGAAAAGCAATTGCTGATAAATCGTTTTGTCGACATAGGAACAGAACTATTCATCATGTCTGCTGCATGCTCGTACGCTGGCAGCTTACAAGCGAGTGACCCCAATGCGGTAAATGCGGTTGAACTCGCAGATTATTACTGCAAAGAAGCCACGATACGTATTGAAAAACTATTTAGCGACATCAGACGGAACAACGACTCTGCAACACTCAAACTCAACGCTCGTTTTATGCATGGCGCATTTGAATGGCTTGAGGATGAGATTGCCAAAAACTGAAACCCGACACGGAAAGCTAGATCCGTGAAAAAGCTATCGTTTCGTCAACGCGTCGTATGTAGCCCAATGAACTAAAGCAGACGCAACATAAGGCATGGACGATCAGCTTTCAGACCTGACAACCCGTCATAACATGAACCCAAACACTCAAACACCACCGGTTGTAAGTCGCGAGCAGCTAGCCAAAGGACTGGGCAAGAGTGCTTTTGCCTTTCGCGGTTATAACGTAACAAACCTCGGAAGAACTCCAGAACTGCTTCAGCATCTGCAATACGGACCGATTGTTGAAAGACACCTTCGGACTGCGAGTGAAATCTGTACCAACGTAATGAATACTTCAGTCGACCTTGTTGAACGTGTTCGACTTGAAAAAGAACCAGGCCTGAAGGAGTACCACGAGTCCATCGCACTGATTGTTGCCGTGGAACTGGCACAAATTGATATCCTCAAAACCTTCTTTAACATCTCACTCGTCAACGCAAACATGATGTACGGCTTTAGCCTCGGTGAATTGTCTGCGTTGACTGCCGGCGGCGTATTGACGGTGGCTGACACGCTCAAAATTCCACTCATGATGTCAAAGGACGCGGCAGACCTTGCGGATAACGTCACCCTGTGCATTTTATTTTCCCGCTCCGGAAAACGTATCCCTCGAAAAAGTGTGCATCGGCTTTGCGAGGAGATCAATGCTGAGGGGGACGGAGTGATCGGTGTTTCAACATATTTGGCCCCGAACTCAATGCTTCTGATCGGTCAGAAAGATACTGTTGACCGATTGAAAGAACGTAAGGCAGAAATCACCACAGAACGCATCTCCGTCAGGATCAATGAGGGCCAATGGCCGCCACTACATACACCCATTGTTTGGCAGCGGAACATAACCAATCGTGCTCAGTTTCTGATGCATACCATTCAGAGCGGATTTACCACTCCCTCAACGCCTCTATTTTCCCTAGCAACTGGTGATTTCAGTTATGACGGCGACACTACGCGGGAGGTTATTGCACAGTGGATAGATAAGCCGCAACAGCTTTGGGAAGCAATTGATGCAACGTTGGCCCGCGGCGTAGAAACAGTCATTCACGTCGGTCCGCAACCGAACATAATACCCGCGACGTTCGGCCGACTGGCTGCGAACGTTGCATTACTTACCCAGCAACGACTGCCAATGCAGACGCTTTCAAGACTTGTTCAGTACGGCTGGCTGGCTGCGGTGCTACCAAAACGCACGAATCTGCTGCGTGCGCCCAGCATTGTTCACGTAAACCTTGAGGACTGGTTACTAGAGCAGGATGTGGCATAAACAGGCAATCAAACCAGCAAAGACTGCGAATACGTGCATGCCGAAATAGTCTAGTATGATGTTTTATCTGATCATCACAAGGTATCCTATCTAGTAGTCTACTTGCCGCAGTGCTTTCAAGCCTACGGTATTCTCCTGTTCCTGTTGACGGATTATGAAATATCTATTTTGTC
>JALCBP010000040.1:0-22732 GCA_028066355.1 Pirellulales bacterium | reverse complement strand
GGGAACGCCGTTCCTGGCGGAGTAGACTGGGAGAAGGTTCTGGTGACCATCAGTACCCTGCCAGTCTGTCGCGTGGCAGACGCACTCATTCCTCGAGGCCATCAACTCCACTTGGTTGATGGACTTTGATGTCTCGCTCAACGATTGCAGTAGTCGACTCAAAACGGCTTCTAGAACTTTTCGGAACTCGCGACCAACATCTCCGAAAAATACGTGCGGCTCTCGACGTTGGAATTTCAGCGCGAGATGGAGAGATACATATTGAGGGCGAGGATGCTGCTGTACATAGAGCCACAGAAATTTTTGAGTCACTAGATAAATCGCTTCAAGATCACGGCGCTATCTCAGCACAGATTGTCGACCGTTTACTCAACGGAGATAACATTTCTGAACAACTTATACGTCAGGAATCAATTGAAGTTCATCGACCCGGAGGACATATTGTTCCACGGTCATCAGGCCAAGCTGATTATGTGCGGGCAATTCGAAAGTCGGATGTCGTGTTTTGTGAAGGCCCTGCGGGTTGTGGGAAAACCTTTCTTGCTGTAGCCATGGCTGTTTCTGCTCTTCGCCAAGAACACGTAACTAAGATTGTACTTGTGCGGCCTGCCGTTGAGGCTGGTGAAAGTCTTGGCTTTCTACCAGGGGATCTTCAGGCAAAAATAAATCCTTATTTGCGACCGCTACTCGATGCACTTCGAGAAATGATGGACTTTGAATTGTTAAAAAAACTGACTGAGCAGGACGTCATTGAAATGATTCCTCTAGCCTACATGCGGGGCAGAACGCTAAACGACGCGTTTATTATTCTGGACGAGGCACAGAATACGACGGCAGCCCAGATGAAAATGTTTTTGACTCGCCTAGGAGTGGGGTCAAAAATGGTGATTTCGGGGGATACAACGCAAATCGACCTGCCTTCAAACCGAAAAAGTGGTCTTATTGATGCAATGGAGCGGCTTGGTGAAGTTGCAGGCTGCTCCAAAATAAGCCTTGGAGGCAGCGATATCGTCCGGCATCCACTTGTTCAGCGCATTGTTGATGCTTACGAGGAATAATTACATGTTGCGATTCTCTTCCCAAACACGAGAGACTAACACCAGTTTACGATGAGTATTGCCCCGTCGTCATTTCGCCGCCGCATTCGTCGAGCCTCCTCAATGGAAGGTCCGCAGAGTTTCTGGGGTAGACTCCTGGAAACTATCTCTCGTTCAGAAGTACTTGTTCGCCTTGGCCTGTGTCTCCTAGCAGCTTTTTTCCTTCTAGTTCTTCTTCGTGGATGGTCTCAACCATTTGCATTTCGACTCGGCTCCGTTGCTCCTCGCGGTGTTGTTGCTCGGGTTGCGTTTGAGAAGCCCGATTTAGCCCGCACCCGTGCGGCACAGCAACGGGCAACATCTCAGGTGCGCGTGGTCTACAGTCAGGACCGATCACCGTTAGTTCGTATTCGTGACGGACTCAAAAACCGAGTCGCGGAGATTGCAGCAGCAGAAACATTAGCCGGTGTTTCACGCGCCGCCTGGCTTGAGTTTGCTCCAGAAACAGCAGCTGTTCTAGAAAGGCTCCCAATACCGGCTCCGGGTACTGTAGCAAAACCTGCTGAGGTACCAATCGCTCCAGATCCACCTGATTTTTCAATGCAAGAGGAACCAGAGGACAAGGGCACCCCCTCCTCTTTGGGGCCAAACATGTTGGGTTCATCAAAAACCCAATCTGAACAGGAAAATGATAGCCGAAAGGAAGATGCTCCAGTAACTGAGGATATTGGACTGGCTAATGATGTTATACGAGCACAGGCACAGCCAAAAGTAGATTCAGAAACTGCGTCGGAAGATCAAGCTAAGCACGTAAAGCCGTCGGTTACGGAATTCTCTCGTGAGAAGTTGCAAGCTGAACAAGCATTCACGGCCTTCCGAAATGCAGTCGCTACGAAGGAAAAACTACTTGAATTCAATAAAGCCATTGATCGTGCATTTGCGCCGCTGGAGTCTCAAGGTGTTCTTGAAAAAATTCAACATGGCATCGATGAGGGAAGCCAAACAGAAATTGATGTTCATCCACTTGGCAACGTAACCGAGATGATACGCGTCCAGGTTGCTGAAGTGCTACTGGGGGAGGCCAAAATTCGCTTTAAGGCAACACTGACCGATGAATTAGGGCCCGGTCCTTTGACGGATCGCGTATTCATGTGGATCGATCCACGGCTAACAGGATCACTTGAAGTTGATAGTGAAGCAACGGCAAAAGCAAAGAATGAAGCAGTTGAAGAAACACCCGAACAATTTATTCGTTATTCAGCAGGTGATCTTCTCGCTCCTGCTGGCGTCGAAATTACGAGTGAGCAACTTACGCTTCTTAAACTAGAACATGAAGAATCTTTGAGCCAACAGCCAGTTGGTGAAAGTTTTGGCCGAGCAGCTTCGCTCTTCGGTCTATTCGTGGCAATGTTCACACTTGCTGGATTTTACCTCCACCTACATCACCGTGATGTAATGGTTGATCTCGGTCATATAGCAACTTTACTTGTTCTAGTTGTGGCAACGATGGCTGCTTGTGTATTTGCCTCTGGAGATTCTTGGCATGCCGAGATCTTGCCTCTACTTGTTTTTGCAATGACGGTTGCAATTGCTTATGACGAAGATCTTGCACTTCTACTTGTTGCTGAGGTAGCTCTTGTTCTTGTCGTAGGCTTAGGTCAGGGCCTCGCTGATTACATAACGCTTACAGCAGCCGCCGCTGCCACTATTTTCTGGATGGGTCGAATCAGAAGCCGCAGCAAGTTGATCTATGTTGGCTTATGGGCAGGTGCCGTTGCCATGACGACTCAGATTGGTGCCAACCTCCTTGAAGAACATCCGCTCGACTTTTACCTACTTTTTGAAGCAGCACGGACTGGCGTGTGGACGCTTCTGGCAGGCTTTCTCATGACGGGCCTGCTACCGTTTGTGGAAAAAACATTCGGCGTACTTACGGACTTAAGCTTGCTTGAGATTGGTGACGTTGCGCATCCACTACTTCAAGAGCTCGTTCGAAGAGCGCCGGGAACGTATAACCACTCAATTAATGTCGCCAGCATCGGAGAGGCTGCGGCTGATGCAATCGGAGCACGCGGGCTCCTTGTTCGAGTCGGAGCATATTTCCATGATGTTGGGAAGATGCTCAAGCCCGCATACTATGTCGAAAATCAAAACAGGCAGGAAAACAGACACGAGACTCTTGTACCTGCAATGAGTTCCCTGATTATCATTGCACACGTCAAAGAGGGAGCGGAGTTGGCACGTCAATACAACCTTCCTCAACCTATTATTGACCTTCTTCTGGAACATCACGGTACAACTCTTGTTGAGTACTTCTACCGACGTGCCGCTGAGAAATCACAAGCCGACCCAAATGGAGGTGGCGTTGACGAACAAACATTCCGGTATCCAGGACCTCGTCCAGGCACGCGAGAGTCTGCCGTCTTGATGCTTTCTGATGCCGTCGAGAGTGCAAGCCGTTCACTGACAGAACCCACCCCAGCAAGAATTTCAAGCTTGGTACATGACCTCGCGATGAAGCGACTTCTTGATGGCCAATTTGAAGATTGTGGATTAACGCTTGAAGAATTACGGATTATTGAGCAAAGCCTCGTAAAAAGTCTCACAGCAGTTTATCACGGTCGAGTGAAGTATCCCGACCAAAGGACAGCTTAGTGGCCGCCTCACACCACTCCTCTTCACCCCGTGTATCGCCACGGCAGGCCACCAGCGGTGGCAACAAAATTTTCTTATGCAATCGTCAAAGAAAAAGTGCTGTTTGTTTGAAGACACTCAAACATCATTTTCTTGCTGCAATGGATGCCCTTGAAATAACTGATTCCGAGATCAGTCTGGCAATCGTAAGTGATAAAGCGATTGCCGTGCTTCATGAAAAATGGCTGGGGATTTCTGGTCCAACGGATGTTCTTTCTTTTAATCTTTCAAGCACGAAAAATGCACTACCTTCCGGCCACGGAAAAAAGCATAAAATTCATGGCGAGATTATTGCCAGTGCTGAGACTGCTTCACGAGAAGCTCATGTCTACTCCTGGAATGCAGAATACGAATTGCTTTACTACTTGATCCATGGCTTGCTTCATCTCGCCGGTTATGACGACCAGAACTCCTCAGCGCGAATTTCCATGCGAAGAAAAGAACGTGCGGTAATGAAAGCAATTGGTCTCCCAACGCCACCAAGAAGACGTCCCAAAACCACTTGCTATCGACGCTGACCTTTCTTATTGTCCTTTAATACGCTCATGCAAACTGCAATCTTTTTACTTGTGATCGCGAGCCTTGCTGCTCTGCAGTCCCGTGCCATTCGGGGAGCGAAGCGGCATCAACTCCAAGACATCTGCCATCAGAAAGGGCTTCCTGATGTTTACGATGAACTTGTACGAGCAAGTGAGGGAGTTGCATTTTTTGCTGCTACAGTCGTCGTGCTTGCAGCAGTTGCAGCTACTTTTTCTATCTCTAAACTACTCACAACCAGTTTTTCTGCTGGACTATGGGCAGGACTTTGCTGGATCATGCTCGTTATTGTACCTATGACACTCACTCGGTTTGCCGGTGTCTGGATCGTCGTAACAACATGGTGGTTATGGCGACCACTGATCCGACTTATCACTCCTGTTTTGAGAGCAATCACAAAAGCAGTCGAGGCCATTCAATGGGTTCTCTATAGAAGCAAGAATCGCGCTACCGCCGACGAGTCACAGGAAGAAATTAGACTCGCCATGGATGAGGCCCATCGTGAAGGGCATCTTGATGAGGAAGCACGTGAAATGATTGAAGGAGTCATGGAACTCGAAGATGCTCAAGTTTCTGAGATCATGACCCCTCGGACTCAGGTCATCGGTATTCCTTTAAATTCAACATGGAAAGATTCTGTTAAAGCTGCGTTGGAAAGTGGATATTCAAGACTCCCAGTCTGGAAGTCTTCTCCAGACGACATCGTTGGAGTTCTTCACTTGCGTGAAATTTTGGCCGAATTAGCTCAGTACCAAGATGCCTCGAGTAAACCTAAAAGGACCGATCCAAATCTTAGTGATCTCCTTAGACCCCCCTACTTTATCCCTGAGACAATGAGTGTTCAGTCATTGCTTCGAGACCTGCAACATGGCAAGTCACATATGGCCATTGTTACAGATGAGTTTGGTGGTGTCTGTGGTATTGTAACTATTGAGGATGCTCTTGAAGAAATCGTTGGAGAGATCACAGACGAGCATGATGAGACGCTGGCTGATGGCATTCTTGTGGAATCGAATGATGCATGTGAGACATTGGCTAACGTTCCGATTGATGACCTGAATCAGCGAATGCATTTTTCCCTACCAGAAGAAGCTGATTTCGATACCGTCGGGGGCTTCGCATTCCATGTTTTTGGACGGATACCATCTGAGGGAGAAACCATCGCTTCTGATGGTGTGTCACTCGAGGTATTATCTAGTTCACGACGTCGAATTGATCGACTCCGTATTACAAGATTACCCCAAACACCTGATTGACCATGAGTGCCGAAAAGGCTCAGGCTCTAGTCCTGCGGGCCCGACCATTTGGTGAAACAAGTGCGATCATTACCTTACTGACTCGAGAAGCCGGTAAGGTACGGGGATTAGCGAAGGGAGCGTGGCGACCAAAGAGTAAATTCGACGCCGCCCTTGACCTGCTTTCCATTTGTCAGGTACTCGTCCTTCATCGTTCATCTGGCAATCTTGATCTTCTCACAGAGGCATTCCTCGAGCATCGATTCCGAATCGGTCGTCATGAGGCATCATTTGCTGCCGGACTCTACATCGCCGAACTTCTGGATTCAGTAACTGTTGATGCAGACCCACAACCCAAACTTTTTGATCTCGCCACAAAAGCAATCCGATTGCTCTCTGCACCGAGACCCGGACAGAGTTCCGAGCTGGGGCCTGCATTCGACACCAGGAATATTTCAGCCCTCATTATTCACACAGAACTGGGTATCCTCCATCAACTTGGACAACTTCCGTCGCTCTACTGCTGCGCCGAGTGTCAAGAACCATTGGAGGGCCGACGAATATCGTTCAGTATGCTTGGCGGGGGAGGACTCTGCACACGATGCCGACGAGGAAAAAGATCCGTTGTGTCAGTCTCAAGTGACGCAATTATTTCTTTACGAAAGCTTGCCAGTTCCTTCGACCAAAGTGGCCTCTTGGCACAGCCGGAACCTCCATTTGGAGAAATTCGTGCCATCATGAACACACTATTCGCAAATATTCTTGGATATCGCCTGAGAACCAGTCATTGGCTTGCGACAACCTTTCCCTCGTCACGTGAGAAAAACCGATGAGCTATTCAACCAACCAAAGGAAATGTCCAGGAGCTTTCCTATGTATTGTTGGATTATTTTTCACGACACTTACAAGTGGATGTGCCACCCTCACGCAGCCAACATGGCCATGGAGTAATTCGAGCACCGGACCCGATGACTCAGTGATCAATGATGAATCATCGTCTGTGATTTCATCTGAGTTCACACCGAGTGATGAAGATTTTGGTTGGAATGCATTAAAGGGTGACACAATCAAACGACGTTTTAAGAAACTCGTTGGTCGTGGTCCAAATGAGTCTGTAGCAAAAGATGCTCTCGCCGAGGGCGATGACCTGTTTGTTCAGAAAGAATACAAAGCTGCTTTGAAGCAGTATTCTCGCGTGATTGACCGATGGCCGGATTCTGCTATCGAGGAAGATGCCATGTGGCAAATCGGTGAATGTCTTTTCTTCACAGACCAATATCCAAAAGCTGAAGATCAATATGATTCCCTTGTAAAAAAGTACCCAAACACTCGGTATCTCGATCGTATTGCAAAACGGCAGTTTGCTATCGCACAGTATTGGCTGGCACTTGATGAAAAGCAGCATGTTCCACTTTTGATTCCAAATCTCATTAATCGAAGTAGACCTTTGTTTGACACGCGAGGACGAGCTCTCAAAGCATACGAACATGTTCAACTCAATGATCCCCGTGGATCACTTGCCGATGACAGCCTGATGGCACAAGCAAATGCTCACTTTCTTGAGAAAGAATGGCTTGACGCTGATTACTTCTATTCAGTCTTGCGGACAGAATACCCAGATAGTGAGTTTCTAATGCCAGCTCATCTGTTTGCACTTCAAGCAAAACTTCAAGCGTATCAAGGCCCTGCCTACGAGGGAGGCATGCTAGATGAGGCGGAGATTTTAGCAGACCAAATTCTTGTCCAATTCCCAGATCAACTCGGCGCCGACGAAGAGGAAAGAGTTATTCGAGCACGTGCTGAGATTGCAGCTCAGCAGGCCCTTCGGCACTGGAAGAGGGCTGAATTTTATGCGAAAGGAAAACACTATTCATCTGCTCGAATTTATTATGCACTTATTGCTCAAGACTACCCAAAGACCATGCTGGCTCAACAAGCTCGAAAGCAACTCGAAGGCATAGCGGGACTCGAGGATTTCAATGACAACCCTTGGCCGACTCTCACAGCTTTTCTGAATCCAGATTCTCTGAAAGAGGCAGAGCTTGACGCTATGGCTGAAGCCGACACTGTTATCGCCAGTCAGGACAGCACTGGTGAAAGCCAACCACTGAGGTAGGGCTCACGATGGCCTCATCAATCAACCGCCGAAAGATTCTGTACGGTCTTGCCTGCTTTGTGCCAGGAGTCGTGGGGTGCGCAGCGTACCAGTTTGGTAATAGCACTTTGTACGCGACAAATGTTCGCACGATCTATGTACCACTATTTCAATGCGATAGTTTCCGTATGACACCTGCTCTCGACATTGGTGAGCGTCTGACAGAGGCAGTCTGCAAGGAAATAGAAAAGAGGACCCCGTTCAAGGTTGTTGATAGTGCTGGTGCCGATAGTATTTTAACTGGACGAATTGTTGCAGATACCAAGCGCATGATGGTCGAGAGTCCAACAGATCAATCCAGAATGGTTGAAATGAATATCCAAGTACTTGTTACCTGGGCTGACCGAGGTGGCGCCGTTCTAGCTTCGGGCTCCATCCCAGTGCCGGCAGCAAGTGTTGATGTTGGTCAGGCGGCCGCACTGGTTCCTGAATATGGTCGATCCGTAGTCAGCACCCAACAGGAGGGCATTATAAAGATGTCGCAGCAGATTGTTGGGCTCATGGAAGAACCGTGGTAATGAAGCCACACGACGACAATCATACCGAATGGCAACTCCGCACACGGAGATTGCGTCTCCCCAGGTCAGATGGATTACCACTATTGATGGGGATCGTAAATACGACGCCTGACAGCTTTTCTGACGGTGGCCTGTGGACTCAGATCAAAACTGCAGTAGCTCATGGACTATCTCTCATTGAAGCTGGTGCCGATGTTCTAGATATTGGTGGAGAGAGTACGCGCCCTTTTTCAGATCCAGTCGATGCAGAAGAAGAATGGCGCCGAGTCGGAGAAGTAGTCAGAATTCTTGCACACGAATCTGACTGTCCTATATCTATTGATACCTCCAAGGCTTCTGTAGCGAAAAAAGCGCTAGAGAATGGCGCTGAAATAATAAACGACGTTACTGGCCTGCAAGGTGACCCTGAAATGGTCCAAATCGCAATCGAGACTGGTGCCGGGGTTTGCGCCATGCATATGCAAGGCACCCCAAAGACAATGCAGGTTAATCCAACCTATGAAAGCGTCGTAGAAGAAATTCATGCCTATTTAGAGGATCGAAGGAACGCTCTTATTTCAGCTGGTATTGCCCTTGAATCAGTATGTCTTGATCCGGGCATAGGTTTCGGAAAAACTCACAGTCATAATATCGAGCTTATAAAAAATGCATCGAAATTCCTCGACTTGGGATGCCCCATTCTCATTGGCCATTCCCGTAAAGGGTTTCTTGGAAAGTTGATTAAGCAAACACTTCATCGCGACGCATCGTTGCATGACCGCGATATAGCAACGGCTGCGACAGCCTGCAGTCTAGCCGACCATGGCATTCATATCTTGCGAGTGCATGACGTAGCGACTGTGCGACTTGCACTCACAGCGTATGCATCAAGCAGGACTAACGAACTGCTGTTATAAGGCCATTGCTTTGCGGGCAACGGCAACACACTGGCGAATGTCATTCAAAGGATTTTCCGGATTTTGCTCATACTCTAAAGAAAGAGCACCATCTTCTGGAAACCCAACCTGCTCAAGTGCAACGAATACAGCCGGTACATCAAGATGCCCCCGGCCAAGAATAACTCCCTCGGTTTTTTTCTCCATTTCGGCAAAATCTTTGAGGTGAATGCCATACAACCTGCCTTTTAAAAGCCGTATAACTTCGACCGGCCGCTCGGCTGAACGAATATAGTGACCAAGATCAGCACACGCACCAATGCGCTGATCCCGGTTTTCAATCGCTCGTAAAACGTCAAGGACTTTACTGTAGCGATGACCTGGTCCGTGATTATGAATTGCAACACGAATATCAAATTCCTCGACAAGCTCTTCGAGGTTATCAAAAGAATCTTCCGAGGGATCCGCTGTCAGTGTTTTTATCCCCGCCATTTTTGCGAACAAAAAAACTTTTCGATTGGCTTCGCTGTCTGCAGTGAATTTATTTACACCATGAGCAGAAATCCTCAGTCCCTCGTCTTTAACCTTCTGCAGCACTGCCTTAATTTGTGACTGACTATCCGTCACTGGAAACATCTTTGGATAGAATTCAATTGCATCAAAACCCAACGCTTTCGTATGACGCAGAGCGTCATCAAGCGAATACTTTCTCAACGAAAATGCTTGGATTCCAAGACTGAATTTCGGGGGTGCCGATGCGGCGGCATGAGCAAGGGGAATTCCAACGATCCCCGCAGCAGCTGATGTCATAAAAGATCGACGACTATGAGTACACATAAAAAACTCCCTAAATAGGTGTAATTCGACCTACAATGGCATTTGCCCATGTGTGCTGACCGAAACAATGGTATCTGGTAGCGTACCATTACAGGAGAAATATTCGGACCTGCTTACAAACTTCATTTTTCCTTCTAAAGAGCCGACTCATGCCCGACTGTTCAACAGCCTCCAATCACAAAATTCAGGAGCTATGCCGCAATACTGCTGAAAAGAGCCGTGCAGCTGCGATACAGCTTGCAACAATTTCGGGAGAACAGCGAGCGGCATGCCTTCGGGTGGCTGCAGATACAATCCGGAAGGATGAAGCCGACATCTTGAAGGCTAACCTTCAGGATCTCGCCGCAGCACCTGGCTTCGGCCTCACAGAAGCTGCCACAGACAGACTCCGCCTCGACAGCGAGCGAATCGAAGCTATTGCCGCAGGAATTGAAGCAGTAGCCGCACTGCCGGATCCGATCGGCGAACTCATTGAGACATCAACACAAGCCAATGGGCTTCAAGTTCGTAAGGTACGTGTCCCTCTTGGTGTCATATTTTTCATTTACGAGTCACGGCCAAACGTCACTGCAGACGCCGCCGCAGTCGCGATGGCTTCAGGAAATGCAGTCATTCTGCGAGGAGGAAAGGAAGCAGCTTACTCAAGTAGAAGAATTGTTGAAAGCATTCGTCAGGCGATCTCTGTAAGTGGCCTACCAACTGATTGCGTTCAACTTGTTGACATTGCAGATCGTGAGGCTGTTGGTGCTTTTCTTCAGTTCGACAATCTGATCGATCTTGCAATTCCACGTGGTGGCGAGGGCCTCATCCGCCGGGTCTGCGCTGAAGCACGCATGCCAGTCCTTAAACATTTCAGTGGAAACTGCCATGTGTACGTCGACAAATCTGCTGATCTTGATATGGCTGAAAGAATTTTAATTGATGCCAAATGTCAACGCATGGGTGTCTGTAACGCAGCAGAATCACTTTTAGTACACGGATCTGTTGCACAAGAATTCCTTCCTCGAGTAGCCGAGCAACTCCGATCGCGGAATGTTGACATGCTTGGGGACAAAGCTACCCGTGAAATTCTTCCTGAGGTAGGATTAGCGACTGAATCAGATTTCGCAACGGAATTTCTTGGCCCGAAACTTTCCATAGGTGTTGTCCGTTCAATTGATGAGGCCATTAAGCATATCAATCAGTTTGGTTCTCGACATACTGACGCAATCGTAACTTCGGAGGAATCTGTTGCTGAAAGATTTGCCGCTCAGGTTGATACCGCAGTTATACTCGTCAATGCAAGCACTCGTTTCAATGATGGTGGCGAACTTGGGCTTGGTGCAGAAATTGGAATTTCAACAGACAAACTTCATGCGCGTGGCCCATGCGGCCCGAGGGAATTGACCACCTACAAGTATGTCGTTATGGGAAATGGACAGACAAAAGGGTTGTAATCAAGACTCAACTGGAGAATTCGATGAACCAGAAAAAAGAGGAAACACCAAGACATCGACTTCGGGCGGTCGCTTTTGTCCTTTTTTTAACAACGTGTTCAATAGTTCTCTTTGCGCAAGGTCCTCCCCGCATGCGGAAACATAGAGTTTCTGAAGCAAAGACCTTGGAACTCGTTCCAGCAAACAAAAAACCCCCTGCGACAAACCGTGTTCGAATAACTGAAAGAGATGGCTTTCGAGTCATCGAATCAAATGACATTCCAAAACATACCGTTGGAGAATTTCCAAACAGAGGTAATCCGAACGCCATTGCAGCACAGAGTTGGACAATTAAAATTCCACTGCAACCAGCCCCAAACGATACGATAACACCACTCCACCAAAGCACCAGCCACGGTCCACCGAACATGCCGTTCGGCGTTGGCATCAACGGCGTACTCTTTGAGCCAGGAACGGCCGAGTTCTGGATGGGTGATCGACATGCTGACTGGAACTACGAGGCACTCGGAGGAGCCGTTGGTCTAGGACTTGATTCCAATCATGCTCATGTCCAGCCTGGTGGCATCTATCACTACCACGGCCTTCCTACCGGACTTCTCGAAGAACTCAATTTTCCTGCAGGCAAAGAGGACCACAACAGGCACTCACCGCTCATTGGCTGGGCAGCGGATGGATTTCCTGTGTATTACGCCTTTGGTTACAAACAAGCAGAAGACCCAAAAAGTGGTATCGCAAAACTCACGACGAGTTTCCAATTAAAAAAAGGTGAGCGACCAAGCGGAAGTGTGGGGCCCGGTGGTCGATATGACGGGGCTTTTATTCAAGATTATGAATTTGTTGCAGGCACTGGTGAGCTGGATGAGTGCAATGGACGATTCTGCGTAACACCTGACTTTCCCGAAGGAACCTATGCCTACTTTCTCACAGACGCCTGGCCAGTTATTCCCCGCGGTTTTCGTGGAACTCCTGTCTTGCTCAAGGAGAGGAGACATGGTGCACATCCGAGGCCTCCCCGTTAATAGCCATGAGTGATCTGAGTCTTTACCAGCACCAACTCACAGGCCGAATCGATTGCGCACAACTTGTGGCACGCCGATATCAATAACCTGAATCCTGCCTGTATAAAGACTCGCATCAGTCGTCGTAAACCCCTGCTTGGATGCAACAAAGGTCAGCGTATCATCAGCCTGAACACAAGATCCGCATGGTGTTCCACTATCGCAATCAAACCCTGACGGCACATCAACAGAGATAACATGAGGCCGCGGATTAATTTTTGTTCTTGCCAAAATTGAGTCAATTGCAGCTTTTGAATCACCTCTCGCGACATCCCTTGTACCTGTTCCAAGAATTGCATCAACGATGCAGGTCGCCGAATTCAATACATTCTTCCATAGTTCTGCGGAAGCTCCAACAAGACATACATGGTCTATTCCTGATCGATTGATAATTTCAAAATTTGTCAATGAATCTCCCCTAAAACGTTGCGGAGGTGTTGCAAGCACTACCCGAACTTTGGCTCCTGCAAGTTCCAGATATCGCGCAATGACTAAACCATCTCCGCCATTATTTCCAGGGCCCACCACGACAACTATATCTTGGTCTGAAATCGAATTGAAAAGACGTACTATAACTTCACTCGCATTGCGGCCAGCATTTTCCATGAGCACAATACCCGGGACGCAATATTCCTTCATTGCGACTGCGTCAACTTCACGAACTTTGGCACGATTCAATACCGGCATAGGTTTGTCTCCTAGAATCTTCACTGCTTCTGCATACTGTTTTACTCCTTGAAAAGCATAACTATGGCAAGGAAATTGTGTGTTTCGCGGCAGACGAACCATACTGGTTTCCGCCACAGTTTCTGCTGCTATGATCAGAGTCGGTGTAACTACCCTCAAGGTTTCCACCGTTCAACAAATTGAATCGAAAAGGAGTTTTGGTGTGACACAAGCAGCCCTTGCACTCGAAGATGGAACATTTTTTTTGGGTGAGGCATTTGGTCATCGAGGCACAGTAACTGGAGAAGTCTGTTTCAATACATCGATGACTGGGTATCAGGAAATTCTTACTGACCCAAGCTATCGAGGACAGATTCTCACCATGACTGCTCCACAGATCGGCAACTACGGGATCAATTCTCAAGATATAGAAAGTGGTCACCTTCAGATGGCTGGGTTTGCGGTCAGAGAAGCTAGCCGAATGGCAAGTAACTTTACGGCAACCGGTACGCTTGCTGATTATTTAAAGGCCGCAGGTGTCGTAGGCATAAGTGGAATCGATACACGAGCTCTTGTTCGCCACATCCGAACTCAGGGAGCAATGAATGGTGTTGTTTCAAGTGAAATTCTTGAGGAAGAAAAACTTGTACAAATCGCCCGAGAAGCACCGAAATTGGTTGGCCGAGATCTTGTGAAAGAAGTCATGCCATCAGACATGAGCCAATGGACTGAACCGCTGGCTGCTGATGGAACACCGCTTCGACAGCCAACAGAAGGTGGAGAATTTCCACCTGAACCGCAGCGTACCAGTGACAAACATGTTGTTGCACTTGACTACGGTATGAAATGGAATATCGCTAGGCACCTTGTCTCGCAGGGTTGTAGGGTCACTGTCCTCCCGGGCAATACAAATGCAAAGGAGGTACTTCAGTTGAAACCAGATGGAGTTTTTTTGAGCAATGGACCAGGTGATCCTGAGGTAGTCGATTACGGAGTGTCTACCGTCCGAGATTTGATTGGGAAAGTACCGATTTTTGGTATATGCCTAGGACACCAATTATTGGCTCAGGCGTGTGGTGCAAAGACTTTTAAACTTAAGTTTGGTCACCGTGGAGCCAATCAGCCTGTTCTTGATCTTGACACTGGCCGTGTTGAAATCACATCGCAGAACCATGGATTTGCTGTCGAGGAAGAAACTCTTCCACCAACGCTTGAGGTCACGCATAGGAACCTCAATGATGGCACCATCGAAGGCATTCGCCACAAGACAGCAACTGCGGCAAGCGTTCAGTACCATCCTGAAGCAGCAGCAGGCCCACACGATTCTTCACCTCTTTTCGTCCGCTTTCGTGAAATGCTGGACTAGCACGAAAAAGCTAGACTGGTACGAAAAAGAGAACTCAGCGCATTTCTACCACTTAAAAGGGGGCCGTCTGGCTCCTCCGTTTAAGTCAAATATGTTTTGAGCGCCTGACCAATTTTAGCCAAATTTATTCAAAATATTGTTTGAAAGCCAGCTAAAAGAGCTCAATCTAACCCAAAAAACGCCTAGCAGAATTTTTTTTTAAAAAAACCCCCCGGAAAAGTTTGACATCACTTTTCTGTGTGCAAGTTTTGAGGGAAGCTTCGGGCGCCTCCGTCGCTTCACCGTCGATCAATGGATTCGGCGGATTTTTCACCCTATTCAAGTGTCAAGGAGGCTCACCCATGAGTCGTGCGTTTTACTTAGGCGGTCTGTCGGCCGCACTTTTATTGTGTTTTGGTACTTTTGCCGAAGCTGGTCTTTTCGGACACCACCATGGTCGAGCTGGTTGCTGTGAGCCAACTTGTGGTTGTGAGCCTACTTGTGGTGTCGAGCCAACATGTGGTTGTGAGCCTACTTGCGGTTGCGAAGCTGCCTGTGAGCCTGCCTGCGGTTGCGAGCCAACATGTGGTTGTGAGCCAAGCTGTGGTTGTGAGCCTGCTTGCTGTGATTCCGGTTGCTGCAGCAAGAAGCGATGCTGCCGCCTCGGCGAATGGCTTCGAAGCCTTCACGAAGCAAAGATGGCTCGACGTGCACAACGTCGTTGCTGTGAGCCAGCCTGCGGTTGTGAGCCAGCTTGCGGTTGTGAGCCAACTTGCGGTTGTGAGCCAACTTGCGGATGCGAGCCTGCTTGTGAGCCAGCTTGCGGTTGTGAGCCAACCTGCGGATGTGAGCCATCCTGCGGAATCTAAATCAGCGTGACTTCTGAACTGTTCCCCGATAGTTCAGTAACTATGCCACATCGACCCGGCCGGATAATATCCGGCCGGGTTTTTTGTACCCAGATAATACAATCCGAAAGATATTTTGAGGCCGAAGTCGGGATAGAAGGTGAATCCAGCTAAGGGAAATTTTCTACTCAACGGCCGAAATTAATGCCGTCCGCTATTCTCGTTCAGCCAGCCATCTCTCGGCGTCTAGAGCCGCCATGCAACCAGTGCCTGCAGCAGAGATGGCCTGTCGATAATAGTCATCAGCCACGTCACCAGCTGCAAAGACACCCTCAATATTCGTCGATGTACGGAAATGATTTTTCCAAACGATATATTTCTTTGATGTCAGCTCAAGCTGACCGTTGAGAAATGCTGTGTTTGGCGTATGACCAATTGCTAGAAACACACCAGCCACGCCAAGTGTCGTTTCTTCACTAGGTTCTGTTGTACTTTGCAAACGAACACCGGTCACACCATCATCGTCATCACCGAGTACTTCTACCAGTTGCGAATTGAAGTGGATTTCTATTTTCTCACTATCATGCGCTCGTTTTGCCATGATCTTGCTCGCGCGTAACTCATCTCTGCGATGAATAAGATGCACCCGGCTTGCAAACTTCGTGAGATATGTGGCTTCTTCAACGGCTGAGTCCCCTCCACCAACTACAACAAGTTCTTTATCTCGAAATCTGGGGAGCGCCCCATCGCAGACTGCACAGGCACTGACTCCACGATTCTTAAATCGTTCTTCACTTTCCAAACCCAACCAATTTGCACTTGCTCCTGTTGCCACGATCACGCTCCTGGCACGAATTTCACCACCTCCTGCTCGGATCAGTGTGAATGGATTATTAGAAAAATCAACCTCTTGAATGTCATCCGTAATAACTCGGGTACCAAAGTTCACAGCCTGCTGTCGCATCAGTTCCATTAATTCTGGACCTGTTACACCTTCACCGGCGTGTGGCGCCATCATCATTCGTCGATCTTCAGGGAGGGCTGAATCAAGAAATGCAGCCAGATCACCCGCCGGGAAGCCAGCATAGTTCTCTACTTCGCTTGTCAGTGCCAACTGGCCTAGTGGCAAGGTTCCCGCCATTCGATTCTCTTCGGTAATGGCACCTTCAAAGACAAGCGGCTTTAACTGTGCTCTGGCGGCATATGTTGCGGCACACCAACCGGCTGGGCCACTCCCGATAATGACAACATTTTCGAGTGAATCTTCTGACATTCCTTACTCCCTTTGGAATTCTTCATGCGGCTTGGCATCGTTATCGGGCTCACACCCACGTTACAAAACATTTTTCAGATGGCATGATACCGTGAAATTGGATTTTCTGCGTCTGCGTATCACCTTGGCCTATTTGAATTTCCTTTGTCATATGGGTCGGCACGTCACCCCCGGCTCACAACCCTTCCGCCTATTTTTCCCTCATATCAACCGTTTTTTAAGCACCAACATCAATTCCGCAAAATCCTGATTGGTAAAAAAAAGCCATCCTAGATGTCTTCAACCTGATTTTATTTTTGTATTATCAACGCACAGTGGTAACATGAGTGTGTTCAATGCCCATCACTCACACACGAATGGCGTGAAAATGATCGATTTTATGGGTCTAGATCAGGTCTGCGGACTTTTTAATGCGATACCAGATGTGTCTTTTTTTGTAAAAGACCGGCATAGTCGGTTCGTACAAGTTGACGACTCGTTTATGCGCATCCACGGATTTTCAGATCCCTCTGAAATGATTGGGAAGCAGGATTTTGATTTTCATCCACCTGCTCTCGCTGCTGAGTATTTCGCTGAAGATAACCGAGTCATGGAATCTGGAAATCCTGTTTACGATCAGTCTGAATTGGTCACGCACCACTCTGGTATGCCTGGGTGGTACCTTATTACAAAGTTGCCTCTCTCGGATGATCAGAAAAACATTATTGGCCTCGTTGGTATCATGAGGCAAATTGATCAGCCGGGCGACAATGCTCCAAACGATTATCAGCGCCTGACACCATCACTTGAATACGCTCTGAAAAATTGTTGCCACGATGTCAGCATACCTGAAATGGCAAAGAAGTCTGATCTTTCAACGAGTCAGCTTCAACGAGACTTTCGTAGATTATTCCGAATGAGTCCGGGGGAATATGTTATGCGACTTCGTCTTCAACTTGCTCAGCGAAAACTTATCAATTCAAACACCGCAATTGGGCAGATCGCTTCGGACTGCGGTTTTTTCGACCAGAGTCACTTCACTCGAGCATTTCGGAAGCACACTGGCCTTGCCCCTTCTCAATATAGAAGTAGAGCATGGAAGCAGAACACTCCTAAAGAATAGCAAGCGGGTTTCGTTGCTCTTCTAACGTTCCGCGAGTAACCCCAACTCGATTTGCTGCTTTCAATTTTAACCATACTTCCCGACCGGTCATCTCATCACCCAGAAGCTTTCTATATACTTCGAGAATTTCTGCCATTTCGTCCTGGCTTTGATTCAGCATTTCAATTCGTAAGTGCTTCACTCCTTTCCTGACAACTTGATTGACTACTTCTGCTCCACTTTGTGGAACGGCATTGAAAAGGGTATTGCGACAACCAACATCAGCAGTCAGGAGATGATCGACAGCAATTCTATCCCGAAGTTGCACTACATGCTCATCACACGGCCTGCCACAGTTAGTCTTGTCTGTACCCGGCGAAAGAACCGAGCAAAATACGCAATGTTCCATATGGAACATCGGCATATGCTGATGAATCACGATTTCAAGAAATTTTCCAGCTACAGCCGATGTCAAATTGACCAACTGCTCACGATTACAGTCATATGAAACTGCAATTCGCTCAACACCCAGTTGCTGAAAAAATGCAACGGTAATTGGATTTGTTGCATTAAAAGAAAAGTCAGCGGCAACTGGGATACCCTTGTCTATGAAGTACCTGAGGCCACTGTAATTACGCGCGAGGACACCGTCGGGATTACACCTGGCTAGTGATGCAAATATTCCCATCTCGGACGGCTTTTGTATCCGTGGTGTAGCTATGAACAGACGAGCATTGTGTTGCTTTGCTAGTTCAACAGCTTCACGGTACTGCCGAATATCAGAGAAATCTACCAAAAGATCTCTTTCGCCTAGCTCAAGAACTGCATGCAACTGCTGAAGCGTTCGCACCAAGACATGCAACGTAGGATTGATACCCCTGGTTTGCTTGCTAGTCCTGGTTTGCTCACTAGTATCGTTTGGTAAACAAGTTGATAGAATTCTTCGAACCGCACTTTTGAGCTCATGTGTACGTGGGCGAATCGGACGGGCGACAACCAGGTCTTCAAGTGCTGCAATCAACTGCTTTCGAAGACCTCCCAGGACACTAAATGGTGCCATTGGATTGCCTCTAATCTTTGCTTCAATACTACCCAGGCTAAAGGGTGTTCCACCAAGACGACCGAGTTGTTCCTCGAGTACCTTCTGTGTCAGTGGATGCTGCCTAGCCTCGACCAAATTCGTGTCCGTAGTAACATGACAACTCATTCCATTTGGAAGTGTCGCTGTAACGTGCAACGGCTCCCCAACGGTAGCTGCAACTTCGAGTCCAATAGGCTGTTGTCTCTGTAATTTTTTTTGTTCAAAAGACTTTCGTAAACTTCGGGTTATCTGCGGATCGTCTGTCTTCCATGCCTTCAAACCAATTTCAAGCAAATTAAAGTCGATGGCATCTTGTTTAAATCGAAGTTCAACAACTCCCTGACTTTCAGATTCTTTCACTGACCGTTTATTTTGAAATACCTCGTAGACTCGAGCGCCTTGAGAAGCTGCATCAGCCGAGGTAGTAAACGCGACCCCGTCCCCTCGCTTGACCGCTGTCTCTAATTCAACCTCAATACCGTCTTTTGAAATACCGCATACCTTGCCAAGTAATACCCCACGCTTTGCACTGCTTGTGGCCGGAACAAGCATCTTGTGATCACATCCTTGAAGCCACCCAGGAGAAAATCCTCGGGAAAAGGTGAGTTCCATTTCCTCAATCTGCTTTGGTTCAAAAACAACGGGCTGTCCGGAAATAGCAGAATCAATCGCCTGCCGGTAGTTTCGTGTAATTGAGGCGACGTACTCAGGCGATTTAAGCCTCCCCTCGATCTTCAGTGAAGTGACACCAGCGGCTACCAGTTCAGGGACAAGATCAAAACCTGCTAAATCCTGTGGAGACAAAAGATACTTTTGATTTCCTAAGTCGATGTGGTCTCCATCACAGATAACCTCATAGGGAAGCCTGCATGCCTGCGCACACTGACCACGGTTGGCACTCCGACCACCCAATGATTCACTTGTCAGGCATTGGCCAGAATAGGCAACACATAGTGCACCGTGAACAAACACCTCTAAAGGCATGTCTGTGTTTGCCGCTATATCTTGTATTTCACGAATCGATAACTCTCGCGCGAGGACAACCCGTTTTGCACCAATTTCTTCTGCCAGTTTAATTGTCTCTGCACTAGTCAGAGTCATCTGGGTCGATGCATGGATCGGCAAATCCGGACAAATCTCTTTGGCAAGACATGCGGCACCGACGTCTTGCAGAAGCACCGCGTCTGCTCCTGCATCAGAAATTTGTGCGAGTGTGTCGGCGAAACTTTCTAATTCTTCCGTAAAAATCAGTGTATTGAGTGTGATGTAACCACAAACACCATAGCGATGGAGAAACCGAATCACATCTGGCAGTTGCTCGATTGCAAAATTCTCTGCTCTGGCTCGCGCATTGAAACCAGAATTCAGGCCGAAATACACTGCATCAGCCCCGTTTGCAACTGCTGCACGCAGGCATTCAAAATTTCCAGCTGGTGCAAGGAGTTCAATTTTTGTTTGCATCCTACACAGTATAGTTTCCTTCGCTTATTCAACAAAAAGATCCAGATTCAGTGATCCAAAGAATTTTGTGCAGAAGACAACTTCGGCAGGAAGTCAGCTTCCCTTAATAAAGATAGTCAGATAACGGTCTCGCCACTTTCTAGGAAAGAACTCTCCACCAAGCAAAAACGGCTGCTGGATAAGGTTCCAGCAGCCGCTTGAAAACAGCATAGTGAAGGGCGAAAAAGCTCTATTCTTTTTTCTTATTTTTTCGAATGAAGCTATTCTGAAATCCTTCTGGAATTTCAATGCAAGCAACCATCTTCCCAGTAAGAGATTTTATTCCTTCCACATCACTATCTTTGAGACCTTCGAGTTCGCTGAGGTAACTTTTGAACTTCTCAATATCGGCTGAGTTACTGGAAATTTGTGGAGCAAGCGTTTCTAGTTCTGAAATGAGACCCCGACCGATTGTTGCACCGGTTTCTTCTATAGAGTTTGCTTCCTCAAGTAAAGATGCTGCTTCCATTCGGACTTGCATAAGTTCGGGGGGCACTGAGTAACTCACGCGGGTAACGTCGGAGCAACCAACTAGCGTAAATCCAATTAACCCGACAAAAATCAATTCTTTCTTTAACACTCTTTTCTCCATGTATGTTGAGCACATTGCTCGTAAAAATTATAAACAAGGACTTTTTCCTACGAGACAAGGTGTCATTGCCCCGAAATAACGAAGGCAATGACACCTCTCAAGTTCTTTTGGCCTACTTATAATTAGTCGTGAGCAAGCCAAACGCTAATCAATCAAGGCTCAGCGTGCTGCCATCATTTCGACACACTCCTGCTGAATAGACACTCATAGGAGTCGATCCACTTAGGAACTTTGTGGATCCATCACACAACAGTATTCCAAAGACCTTCCCTGTATGACCAGAACTTCCACCATGGTAATTTCTTTTCCAGCCCTTATCACCCAAGGTGAAATGCTGCATAGAGGCCATCTGACCATCATTTCCGGAAATCCATGTAGCCCAACCATGCGCCCATTGCGTCCACTCACTGGCTGTCGCGTTTTCTACAACGCAGATAGTGTTTGACAGACCATCTTTAATTTCAGCAAAAGGCAGCAGGCCCCTGTCGACCGGAGTACCATCATAAGCACCACCATTCATCCCAAGACGTGATTCCCGCCAGGTAGAACCTTTATTGTTGGCATGACCAACCATGCTTGCCTGCCAATACCTTCGGCCAAGATTGATTCGGTAGGTCAGCGAGCCGTTCCTTTCAAATCTTCCATTCCGAGAGGCGTAGGCTTCCGGAGGATCGAGTGCTGTAACCACTCCTTGACTTGTCTGCTGTTGGTTAGAAGCTATCCCTGGGTCCCAAGACGGGCACAACGCAAAGCTGACATTTGTCGTCCTTGCAAAGTTTCTCGCAGCGTTTGAGAAAGGTGCTGACCACGGATCCTGTGCACCCGAGTTTGTTGACAAGGTTTTCAATTCTTCAAAGATGTTATTTTCTTCAGCAAATGGGAGAAGGAACACCATCCAGGAGTAGTTCTTGTTTGTCCTACCACCAGAAGTTCCCATGTTGTTCATATATGAATTAACCGTGCCATCTTGGTAGAGGTTTGTTGATGCTGGAAAACGCGCATCACCCTTTCGTGCATTGGTAGATGCATAGTTATGCATCGCAAGGCCCATCTGCTTGAGATTGTTGCCACAAGAAGATCGTCGAGCCGCTTCTCTTGCCTGCTGAACAGCTGGAAGTAGAAGACCAACAAGTACGCCGATGATTGCTATAACGACGAGAAGTTCGATGAGGGTAAAACCAACCCTACGTTGTATTTTTTGCATAAAGATCACCTATTTTACTTGTAAAAAATCACGAAAAAACAATACCAGTAAACATAATGTTTATGTCTCTGAGTAGCAAACCTTTTTTTGGGTATAAAACTATAAAAACAGCTTTCGTCACGAGCATCGAACATCGTTACTAACTAAAAAACAAATAGGGCTGCTGAAATATTTTCATACTTCAGCAGCCCTTAAAATTTCTATTCAGACAATGTTCTTCCGCAGCCGAAGACATGAACAATTCTTTACCGGCAGCACGAAAATTTTATTTCTTATTCTCCCGAACAAATGGAGGCTGAAATTTCTCAGGAATTTCAAGACAGCCCGCCATCTTTGCAGTAATTGATTTAATCTTTTCTTCATCTTCAGGCTCACATTTCTTGAGTTCCTCAAGCAATGATTTGAATTCGTCTACATCGGCTGGATTTTCAGAAACCTTATCAGCCGCTGCTTCAAGATCATTAAAAAGAGCCTTGCTTACAAAGTACTGGTCATTTGTTTCTTCTAGCGTCGTAGCGATTTCCATCCGTTCTTGAATTTTTTCAACTGGAATACTCACACTCACTCGATTACTTGAACACCCAAAAAGCGTAAGACCGAGCAAAACCATGCTCAGCTGTAGACATTGATTGAACCGCATATTAAACCTCCGAGATTTCATAATTAAAAAAGGCACTTTTCTTGTGAACACTGCCTACGGTACGCAAAAAAGAAATAAAGTTTCGTCGCTGTGCCCTAAAGATTATTTAAGACACAGCGA
>JALCBP010000153.1:0-3647 GCA_028066355.1 Pirellulales bacterium | reverse complement strand
GCTGTAAAAAGTGAGGTAGGGGCTGCCTCTGAGGAGGTAGCAGCCATAAAGAAAGCAGATGAAACGGGAGAGCCCGTGTCAGAGACGGCTCGTTCGAAAACCCCGGAAAGTGAAGGCGAGAGTCTGACTAAAGCGGAGCCTGCTCGTATGGCACCTTTGGCATCCGAACAAGAGGCTCCCATGCCAGTTCTCAATAGAGAAAAGGACGCCAGCCTACCCCAACCACTTGCATCAACAAACACAGAGACACCGCTTTCGGCACAGTCGAATCCATTCGCTTCTCCTGCAGAGACGAGAGAGGCATCTGCCAACAATATGAACCAACCTCTCCAGAGTACAGGGGGTACAATGCCCTTTGCTGCTGCCCCACCACTTGGAAAGCCGCTGCAAAATTCTTTGAACAATCTTGAGCCTCCAAAGAAGGCCGAACCACTCTCTGAAAAAACACCATCGCAGCCTGGCACTTCCGGTCAAGGTCGGCCAGGCCTGCCACAGACCGAAGGTCTTCAGACACCACAGCTTACACTCGAAAAAAGTGGGCCTCGGGATTTGCAAGTTGGTAAGCCAGCTCGATTTGAAGTTGTCATTCGAAACGTTGGGGCGGCCACGGCGCACGATACAGTTCTGCGAGATGCAGTTCCGTATGGAACATCACTGATTACGACCATGCCACCGGCGAGTCCAGCAGATACGAATGCACCGTCAGGTGAACTGCTTTGGGCTATTGGTGAATTGAAACCAGGACAGGAAGCACGTGTGGCCATGGAAGTTATGCCGCAACTTGAGGGTGATGTCGGAAGTGTTGCCAGTGTTACTTTTCGTGCTGATGCAACTGTGCGATCACGGGTCACAAAGCCTGCCCTTGAGATTACTGCTGAAACACCTCAGCCGACATTAATCGGTGAGATGATGGCTGTGGATATTTTGCTTTCAAATCCGGGTACTGGAACAGCAACCGGCGTGATTGTAGAGGGAATTCTTCCAGACTCTGTATCGCACCCTGCTGGCAGAGAGGTTGAGTTTGATGTTGGGCAACTGGAGCCCGGGTCATCGCGGTCAATTTCGTTGAAGCTGGCAACAATTACACCAGGTGTTCATGAGATACGAATAGGTGCGCGAGCGGACGGTGGTATCGAAGTCAGCCGTCCGCTACGAGCTGAAATCACCGCACCAATGTTGGAGTTGCATGCCGACATCCCCAAACGCAGATATCTTCAACGGCCAGCAACCTGCACACTCAATATGCATAACACCGGTACGGCCCCGGCCTTAGCGGTGGAGTTAGCTGCGCAGCTTCCTCCCGGCATGAAATTTGTGCGAGCGAATAATGCAGGCTATTACGACGAAAACACACACCGTGTGCTCTGGAGTCTCGAGGAGTTGCCAGCAGGAGAATTGGGCACTGTGGAGTTTGTTGCCATGCCAACCGTTCTTGGCCCTCAAACCATCGTTGCGGCTGTTCGGAATCCGGCCGGTCTTGCAGACCAGTTGTCACACTCTATTGAGGTCGAAGGTCTCGCATCATTGGCATTGGAAGTTGCCGATAGTGAAGATCCAATCGAGATTAATGGTCTCACTGAATATGTTGTCAGGGTTGAAAACCAGGGGACAAAAGCAGCCGAGAATGTCGCACTGTCGGCGAAACTGCTTGGTGACCTTCAGCCAGTGGAGGCACGTGGTCCTGTTCCCTACGAGGTTCAGAATCTGATGATAACATTCGAGCCTCTTGCGTCGCTCGCGCCAGCGGATGAGGCTGTGTTTCATGTGCAGGTTCGTGGTCGTCGTCCTGGTAATCAGCGTGTTCAGTTCCAGCTCCAAAGTGATGATCTTCAGGCACCGCTGACTTCTGAAGAGATGACACACGTATACGCGGACCGGTAATGGCTCGACAACTAACACCTTAAAGACGCCGAGCAATTACGGCCCGCGATTGTTCGGCAACGCGGCAGAAGATGATCGTTGATGGTGGGCCATCACCGAGAGGAAGACGGCGTCGGACTGACTCAATATCAACAGGCAGCCGTCGGCATTTAATTTCATAGTGGTGCCGCGGCTGTGACACGAAATACCTACGAATGTGTTTTATTCCTGCCGGAAGAATGGCTTCCACGGCAAAAGGAGTCACTAGGCTTGTTTCAGGCTTCTGAGAGGCTGTGAGGTATTCTTCGTCGTAGTCGATCCGAGACAAACTGTGGTCTTCTGCCAACGTTTCAATAATCCCGGCCCGAATTACTGCTGGGTCGGGCTCACATATATATGTATCAAGGGGCGTTATGGTCCTTGAAGAAACAGATGGATTGCCGGTGAGTGATTCTCCTGTCGTGAGGTTTGTAGCGCGTCGAGTAGATTTTCCCGCTAATTCACCGAACCAGATTGTTGCTTCGCGGCATTCCCCGGCGAGGCTGACTAATTCAATTTCACACAAACGAGTTGCAAAGTGCTGTGGCCAGTTGCTTGCCGGGCCAACTTTGATTGCCCCTCCCCTAGCAGTCTTAAGAATATGATGCATCCATTTGATATCTGGCAGGTAGGATTCAAGACGGCGGGTTGGTCGAGGTCGATCACCGCGCCGGTCGGGGTCAGCATGAATGAACCAGCCGGTCCAATCTCGACAGGTCACATCATCAACTTTACCTGTCACTTGTGATGGATTTCCAAGTATTTCGCTGTTCCATGTCATACGACGAACCATTAGAGGGTTCGAATCAATTGCTAGCACAGGCGTACTCTTCGATAGTGCTGCAGCATCGATACCAATGCCGCAGCAGAGGTCAGCCATTGCAATTTTCTTTTCGAATCGTTTTGCCTTGTGGACCGCGACGTCCCAGGTTGTGGCCTGCTCCAGACCTGTGCGAGTGAGCCATAAACGATCCGCGTATGGCACTCGTTTGTGTCCGCGTTGGCGAATTTCATGAAGCGTGACAGCCTCTCTGACAAGTTCAGCAGGAAATTCCTTTCGAAGTTTTTTTTGGTTCACTCTCTCCTCAGGAGAGGAGTTATAAACAGCGTTCAGCACCTCAGGGTGGGAGTGAAGCTTTTCAAGGAGTTCGAGAGCTGTCTCGTCTGAATCATCTGCTGGGCTCAAGGCTGATTCCATGGTTTCGGCCTTTACGAACTCTGTGAGATTTGTTTATTGAAAACAGAGTTTCGGATTGATTATTCAAGAGGGTTTACTGGTTCGAGTTCTGCGAGTGACTCAAGCCAGACAACCGCTTTCGCAGCGAGCTTTTCTCGGTCGAGAGATGTCTCAGCAAGTTTTCGAGACGCTTGTCTGAAGTGGGCTATCTTTTGTGGGTCAGTTGCCAAAGGTACAATCGTATCCGCAAGTGCCTCTACCTGAGGGTTTGTGAGAACACCCGCATCTGCTTCGAGAACCATATCAGCAAGCTCACCATCGTGAGTGAGTAGCAACACAAGTCCAGCGGCAGCATAATCACTGGTCTCAATCGGAAGTGCGAAGCTGTTGAGGCGGCCAGGAAGCACAAGAGCAGCATGGCATTGAGAAAGAATGCCAACGTACCGGCTACGATCGACTCGACCATGACATTCAATGGAGCAGGAGCCGGTTAGAAGTGGTGCTGCTGTTACAAGGCGGGTCATCCATCTGCCACCACCGATAACATGGAAAACAGCATTGACACCTTTCT
>JALCBP010000152.1:0-3664 GCA_028066355.1 Pirellulales bacterium | reverse complement strand
GGACGAAGTGCCGGAAAAGGTGCCACCGTGTATGCCGATGGTCACCTCTACCTACGAAGTGAAGCTGGCCCAGTTGCTCTTATTAAGGCAACTCCAACGGAACTTGTCGAAACAGGTCGGTTTGACCAGCCAGACCGGAGTGAAGAAAAGGCATGGCCCCATCCGGTTATCGCCAACGGAAAGCTCTACCTCCGTGATCAGGACATCCTGCTCTGTTACGACGTGAAGAATTAAGCCTCGCAGCAAAGACTAGTTGGCTTTCCACAGGCTTACAGAATCAAACATGATTCTGTTTGGTGCATCCTCGAAGGTCTTGAACGTTAATTCACTTCGTCCTTCGAGAGAAACCTGCTCGTGCTTGATGAGCTGGCCTTTTCCGTTGACTTCAATCCAGAGTGCACCCTCCTGAAACTCGAGTGAAACGTCAAGCCATTCGTTCAATTTGACGTTCGGTGCTTTTCCCAGGAACTGTTTTCCACCATGCAGCTTAACGGCATAACCATTGTCTCGAAAAGTCACCGTATTAATGTGGTGGCCAATATCAAACTTTGGTCGGCCCGTTTTAAATTCTTTTCCTTCAAACTTCACCCGCATGCGAACAACGAATTTTGGCGGCAGGTTATCGAGCCGAATAACAGGTGACAACCCAAGATGGTGATCACGCTTCAGCGCCTTCTGAGCCTCCGCCGCATCTTTGTAGTCCGGAGCTCCAATCAGTAAGCCATCGACAACTTCCCAGTTCTTGGTTCGTGTCTGCCACCATTTTTTGTTTAGCGAACCATCAAACCCGTCTGTGTAGATGAGTTCACCAGACTGAAACAGATGCGAATCAATCGGGGGTGGATCAACAGCATGAACACTCGAGGCAAGCACGACGACAGATAACACTGCAAACAAAACCTGTTGGATCCCCTTCACGACATACCCCTTTTTATCATTTGGACTGAAATGCCTTGCTTTGAACAACAGCATGAACGAACTCGCTCACTGCATAATCTTTGATTTTTGCAGACTGAACCACTTCCTCTGCAAAGTCTTCATCAGTAAAGCCGAATGGTCGACCAAGAGCATACTCAATTAAGTGCTCTGTAAAGCCACGAGCGAAATCGTCCTGACGACTGACAACAATATCCCGTAATTCAAAATAGTCAGCGAAAGATGGGCCGTTGTATATCGCACCCGAGGGATCAATATCCCATGTCTTTTTCTTGCCGACGCCACGACCTCGTTTGTCAAGCGCCTGAAAGCTATCTGTTGTTCGCCACTTACCCGCAGCATTAAAGTTTTCTAGACCAAGCCCAATCGGGTCAATCTTCCGGTGGCAACTCGCGCACTGGGCTTCTTCTTGATGCATGCGCAGTCGTTCACGGGTTGTGAGAATCTCTCCTTGCAGACGAGAAATCTGCGGCACGTTTGGTGGTGCTGGCGGTGGTGGATCATGGAGGAGATGACGCAGTACCCAGGCGCCTCGCTCAACCGGGCTACTTACCACTCCATCACTGCCCATGGCATGAATAGCAGCCATACCAAGCAAGCCACCACGAGGAGAGCCTTCAGGAAGACTGACTTCTTGAAATTCATCACCAGTGACACCCTCTATGCCGTAGTAGTTTGCAAGCAGGCCATTAATAAAAACAGTATCACTCTTTAGCAATTGACTGATACGGCCACGCTCACCACCACGAAAAAGGTGAGCGAATGATTTATAGACTTCTTCGCGAGCAGCAGAGCGAGTACTTTCGTCGAAGTCACGATAGAGTCTGGTATCAAACTGAAAAAAATCGAGGCGTTCCATATCCAGCCATTGGTGCACAAAGCCTGCCACAAACTCGTTGGAACGTTCATCGGCGATCATACGATCGACTTGCTGGCGGAGTGTTTCAGGCTGACTGAGCTTCCGTTGCTTTGCCAATTCAAGGAGTTCTTGATCGGGGGGAGCACTCCAAAGGAAATACGCCAAACGCACCGCAAGTTCACGATCAGTGAGCTGTCGCCGGTCATCCGCGTCATTGGGTTCATTCAGGTAGAGAAATCCAGGGGAGGCAAGAATAATGCTCAGCGGCAACCGGATCGCAGTATCAAAAGAGTCACCAGCCTTGCGACGAAGGGCAAAGAGATCTGAAAGCTGTTGAATATATTCAGCCTCGGGTTCGACACCCCGAAAGGCCTCCAACGCAAACAGCTCAATCATTTTCTGAGCCCGCAAAGATTCATCTGGTTCGTCGGCTTCTGTGATCCACCAATCCTTCCCGCCAGATTCATTGGACACATCCAGCGGTCCTTCCCACTCAACCCAGTCAATCCACAGAGCAGGTTTGAGGCCGACGCCATTTTCCTTCCTCGCGTCGCGGTCTCGACCAGCATCTGCCTTCACATCGCGTTTTTCACGGAGGGCAAATTTGCGCGGACTGTTTTTGGTGAGTTGGACTGGAAGTTCAATGATCTCCGGCTCGTCCGTTGAACCAGTAATCTGAAATGTTGCAAGACGATCAAAATGTTCTGTATCAGGAACGGCACCAAGGTCCACAAAGTGTCGTTCAGCCGGAGTACCTTCGACTGCCCCAATTCGGCATCGGAGTTTGTAGGTACCAGGCGGCAACGACTCAACAATATGCTCAGTTTTTTTCCAGCCAGACGGATGCTCTGGAGGTAGTGCGATGTACTCTTCCTTATTGACCTTGGAAATAGTCAGAAATGAACCCACCTGAGTGAGTGGATCATCAAGATAGCGACGATAGACCGGACCTTCCTCCTCGAACTGACGGATTCGAAATTTTGCTTCCTGCTCATCAACGATACCCTTCTGAGGTTTACCGACATCCAAGAATGCTTTGCCCTTTTCATACCCACCTTTGAAGTATCCGTTGTACGTACCACCGACCTTCGCGTTTGCATGCAATTCAACTTCACGGCGCTCTTTCCATTGTTTATGGGAACTGCTAAGAGGGCCTTCGAGTTCCACCCAATCAATCCAGATAGCAGGCGGGTGGCCGTAGCCATTTTCTTTCTTCCACGCGTTGTGCGCATCCCAAAGTGCTTTGAGGTTTCCGTTGTTGGGCTGCTTTTCCTGCACGGCGAACTCACGGATCGTGTCTGCCCCAATTTCAAGTGGAATCTCAATCGTTTCCGGATTTTCGATTGTTCCGGAAACCTGATGAGTGCTGATTGCTGGCCCATCGAGTCCCCTGTTTCTGGATTCAATTTGGCGCTGTGGATGCCCAACCTGAATGAATCGTCGCGCAGTAGGGGTGCCCTCAACGGCTCCCACACGGACTCGCATGACGTAGTTTCCGGCGGGGAGTTTCTCTGGTGAGACGATGACACGACCGGTGCCGTGGGCGAGCTTCAGATAGGTTCCACGATCACGGTGCGGTAGTCCGGCATAGTGCTTGTGGTAAACCAGATTCGCACGATCCCACTTCGGGTTCGAGGCAGCGGCTTTCCCTGAATCTTTGAAACCGAAGTCTCCCGGGTCAGGAGCTCCATCAAGCAGGTGCGCATATCTGTAGAAATGAATCGGGTGGGTGATCGCGGGTTCATTCTTGCTCAGTTCCGAGATCTTTGCCTTGTTCTTCGAAGTGACGGCAGCCTTGTCAACTCCAACCTGCCACTGTGTAAAACGCTTGTATGCATCCTCGATCTGAGCTATTTCTTTTTCATTTTC
>JALCBP010000151.1:0-3665 GCA_028066355.1 Pirellulales bacterium | reverse complement strand
AAAGCATTGCTTACGCAGACATCTATTTTCTGTTATTTGCTGAGTAGCTACGAGTGTCGTGACGTATTGGGGAAACAGTTTCAAGCTGAAATTCTTTTCGACTTAATGCCTCATAGTGATGCCCAACATCAACTTGGTCTCCCTCGGTGACGCGATTCCCATCTTCGTCTATACGTGCATTCATTGTTGCTTTCTTACCACTCCTGCAAATCGTTTTGATCTCAATGAGATTATCTGCCCAAGACAACAAATATTTACTACCTTCAAATGGCTCCCCCTGAAAATCTGTTCGTATGCCGTAACAAAGCACAGGAATTGAGAGTTGGTCACACACAACTGTCAGCTGCAACACTTGTTCTGCAGTAAGAAACTGTGATTCATCAATCAGAACACAATGGACTTTTTCTTTTTGATGTTCTTGTTGTATTTCATGCAAGAATTCATACGTTTCAGTAAAGGGAATAGCTTCCGCCGTAATACCAATTCTTGAGTGAATAACTGGCCTACCATTTTGATGATCAATATGGGGTGTATAGAGCAATGTACGCATCCCACGCTCACGATAATTATGTGCCGACTGGAGAAGCGTCGTGCTCTTTCCTGCATTCATGGCTGAATAGTAAAAATAAAGCTGTGCCATTTTTCACTCGAATGAACACGTTTGGGGTTTCAAAAAGGTAATAGTATGCCAGCAACACAGCCAGTCATACAGCAGGCAATAGCTCCCCCTAACATTGCACGGATACCAAGCTTTGCCAAATCACTGCGTCTATCGGGAGCCAGACTTCCAATCCCACCTAGCTGAATACCAACTGCTCCAAAATTTGAAAAACCACACAGGGCATAGGTCAGAATAGATGCCGTGCGTTGGCTAATTGGCTGTTCATCACTTTGCAACCACACCGAGAGTTGCTCAAACGCCACTACTTCGTTAGTAACCATTTTTATTCCAAGCAGTTCACCAGCACGTAGACATTCTGACCATTCAATACCCATACTCAGTGCAACTGGTGCAAAAAAGTATCCAAGCCCTCGAGAGAGTGTCCATAATGGAACGCCTTCTTCATTGGTGAAACCGAGTTGTATTCCTGCCCAGCCAACAAGGGCGTCGAGCATTGCCAGTAACGCAATGAACGCAATTAGCACAGCAGCAATATTCAGCGCAAGCTTCATGCCCTCAGTCGCACCCTTTGCTGCTGCATCAATGACATTAACGGACTGCTCTTCAAGACGGATTTCAACACAACCTAAGGTTTCAGGAATCTCAGTCTCAGGCTGTAAAACTTTTGCAATGACGAGTGCGGCTGGGGCTGAAATGACTGACGCCGTGAGAAGGTGGCCTGCATCAATTCCCATACCGACAAAGACCGCCAATAGTCCACCCGTGATTGTTGCAAAACCACCGACCATCAATGCATTCAACTCAGAACGTGTCATGCCAGATATAAAAGGTTTGACAACCAGTGGCGCTTCAGTATGACCGACAAATACATTGGCAGCTGCGGCAAGGCTTTCGGCGCCAGATGTGCCTAATGTTTTCTGCATTCCTTTTGCCATCGCAATGACGACCCACTGCATTATCCCTAAGTAATAAAGAATTGACATCAATGAAGAAAAGAAAATGACTGTTGGTAACACTCCAAATGCAAAAGTTCGTAATAATGCCTGCCTAGGCGGCATCGGTGGATCAGACGGAAACTGCTGCAAATTAAGAACAAAACCAGCCCCATCTTCAACAAAACCAAGAATCGTATTGATAAACATTCCCATGCTTTCAAATACGTAGCGTCCTGGCGTCGTCCATAAAATGATAGCTGCCAGAAAAAATTGGAGTGCGATACCAGAGGCAACAAGCCGCCAGGAAACTTTGCTCCTTGCCGAACTCATAAGCCAGGCAAGGCTAACAAGCACACATAGACCAAATGCACTAGTTATTCGTTCCAAAACTTACCTCTTGGTTCTCACGGGTAATTCTCCTCTGAATGCATTAGGTAAAAGCTCACCTAACGTTGTTTTTAATTTCAACTCACCCTGACCGTCTGATAGAAGAATTGGGAACGAGCCGTTACAAAACTCCGCTAAAACCTGTCGACACGATCCGCAGGGCGTGGACGCATCCTCTGTGGCTAGCGCAATCGCCTGGAAATTCTTTTCTCCCTCAACAACTGCTGAAAAAATAGCAGCTCGCTCAGCACAAATCGTTAAACCGGAAGAAACATTTTCGATATTACAACCTCGGAATACTTTGTTGTCGGTCGTTAGCAGGGCAGCCCCAACAAAATACTCTGAATAAGGAGCATAAGCTTGCTTCCTTATTTCTGATGCAATTCGACACAATTCAATGTCCGTCAATAGACCACTACCCTCTTTTCTATCCTGAACAGTTTGCAAGGCAGAACGATGGGATGGGTCCAGTGCACAAGCCGTCTTACCTTGGAGGCATAGATTATCAGGAGACGACAAATAATTTAAGTTCTTTTAAAAACTTAGAGAGCCCCCCTCGCCCTGATGAAATACTCGTCTCGTAGCAATACGAAAAGAGTCATATCTTTAGTCAAGCAGATATCAAAATATTGGTTTTCTTTGCGTTGAGACTTTTGAAATTTTTCATCTGGTTCATAACTTGATGGTGCTGTGATATCCGACACACTGAATTGATAGTGATCCTACGAGATAAATTGGTCGAATCACTGACTCACATCTTGTGGCATCATATCAATCACAAGGGGATAATGATCAGCAGCATAGCCTGAAGGCGGCTCGTCTTTGCGCCAGTCGTAGTCGTCTCCAGGAAAGAGTGTGCCGACAATTTGAAAGCTATGATCAACAATTTCAGCATCCGCATTTGGATGAATCATCATGTAGTCAAGAACTCTATTTGACTCATGAGTACGGAAATAGTCTCGTGTATTCCCGGTTGTTTTCCAGCGATGATTGTAGGCATTGATAAACCCAGCTTCTTGATAAACGGCCAGAGATTTATCAAAAGGGCCAGCGTTAAAGTCTCCAACAACTAAAAGATTAAGATCAGGTTCTTTTTCAAGTCTTGTTTGCAGCAACTCAACGAGCTGTAACGCCTCACTTTCACGCTGCCTTCGGTGCCATCCAGATTTATGATGCACAACAACAACCGTCATTTCATAGTTGTCCGCATACTCTTCAGCTTTTATATCGATATCAACCATGAGCGGGCTCCGCTGAAATTGTGTCGGTAATTCACCATCTTCATTCCAACCCTCTCCTGTTTTCAGGTCCTCCATATCCGTAAGATCTTCATTTTTCCAAATGGTCGGATTCGATATTGGAAAACGGCTTAACACACTTTGCTCTATTCCGCGATAATACCCCACGTCATGACTCACAAGGTAGTCATAGCTCATATCAGCTAGGTACGCATCCCGGAACCAACGCAAGGCTTCCTCACTTTCGACTTCTTGTAGACAAAGAATGTCTGCGTCGAGTTCCTTAATCACTTTTCCAAGACACTCACAACGATTTTCAGAAGTAACCATGGTGATATCATCGAATTCGCCCTGGAGCATTGGGTCGTCTTTTGCATCAAAGAGATTAAGAACATTGTAGGACGCTAGACGTATTGCCTTCGCAGGCCTCTGTATCGGTTCTTTGCGTCCATACCGGATCTCATTTGCATGGAGACTGAGCAA
>JALCBP010000039.1:0-23385 GCA_028066355.1 Pirellulales bacterium | reverse complement strand
ACAAGTCGCAGGTCATTGAATTGCTGCACGCGATCAGTTGAGTTTGTAAGCTCACGATTGAGTAACTCCAGATCATCAGCATTGATTGCATCTTCCAAGTAAAGCGTGGTCAGACGCAGGAATTCTTCGTTATTCATGAGGTGGATCTCCCCATGTCCTGCGCTACTATTTTTCTTTCGATGCATTGCGCGAGTGTGATATAAATTCGCTGTAGAGATTTGTACACAGTCTCGGGTTTGCGGCCGAGTTTCTCCGCCACGCGAGTCCCTGCGAATCCGTCAAAGTAACGCAACCTGATTATTTGACGGGATTTTTCACTCAATTCTTCAATACAATTGTGGAGTGCGTCGACTCGTGCCGGCATGTCAGCGGTGTCGCGTTGCTCAAGCTCAGCGTCGACAAGTTCCAGGATTGATTCGTCAAGCAACGCAGCCTTGTATTTTTGTTGACGGATGACCTCGTAACATCGGTTGCGAAGTACCTTCCACGACCAGTCACGCACATGTTGAGGTCCCTCGAAATTGCTGTCGTTTTCAAACACACGTGCCAGCATGTCTTGGTACGCGTCTTCAGACAGGTGGGACTGACGCAGAATCGACCACGCGAGCGCAATCTGTTTTGTCCGTTCGGGCATCAGTGCTCTAAGAATGTCGGTGCGGTCCATGTGATATATCATGCGCGAGAACTAGAAGTGTGGACATTTTTTTGGAAAAAGAATTCTTTTCTGGCGATCTTTTTTGGCTAATGTCGCGGAAGACTGCGTAAATGGGAACGTGTGGTATCTCACAATATGTCTCAATACGTCGACGGCTCCTGTCATTCTGTTTCTTGCTTGCCAGAGTAGACTGTTTGGCTGTGCCCAGTTTGGGAGAACTTTGCGACCGTGACGTTGGCTGTTTGTCTTCACTGGCGAGTTTGTCGGATAATTTATAAGTAAGAAGGGAAGAAGACCATGAGGTTGTGTTACTGCTTCATTCTTCTGGTTATGGCATCTGTAGCCAGAGGGGAATGGAAGGTAGCTCCTGAGGCAATGGTGACTCGGTGGGGTAAACAGGTAACTCCCCAGAATGTTTGGCAAGAGTATCCACGCCCCCAATTTCGACGTGATGAGAACTGGAAGAACCTCAACGGTTTATGGCAGTATGCAATTTCTGAGAAGGGGAAAACTCCCCAAGACTATCAGGGCGAAATTCTCGTGCCCTTTCCCGTGGAGTCAGCACTGAGTGGTGTGCAGCGGCTGCTCGCCCCCGATGAGACGTTGTGGTACCGACGTATGTTTCGTCATCAACCGCGTCGTGGACATCGCACTCATTTGCATTTCGAGGCAGTAGATTATGAAACCACCGTCTATCTCAATGGGAAAAAGATCGGGTCGCACAAAGGAAGCAGTGATCCATTCACATTCGACATCACAGATGCCTTACGAACTGGTGATAACGAGTTGCTCGTGGGTGTGATTGACCAGACCGCACCATCGCAGACCCTTGGGAAACAATCACTCCAGCCCAAAGGGATTTATTACACCCGCGTGTCAGGGATTTGGCAGACCGTATGGTTAGAAGATGTACCTGAGCGACATTTTCGCATGGTCAAAATGAAGCCGAGGATAGCTGAGGGTACGTTGCGTGTGTTGCCAACTCTTGAGGGAGAGCCGTTGAAGGCAGAGCGTATTGTGGTCACTGTCCGTGATGGTGATCGTGTGGTTGGTGTCGCTGATGCCGCTTTGAGTGTGCGGATACCTGATGCAAAGCTCTGGTCACCTCGAAGCCCGAGTCTCTATGACATCACCATGGAGTTGTTCGATGGTGAAGAACTGATCGATTGCGTTGAGTCGTATGCAGCCATGCGTGAGATAGGAACTGTTCGCGGACCTGGTGGCCAGATTCGCATGACCTTGAATGGCAAAGTGGTGTTCCATTACGGCACATTGGATCAAGGTTGGTGGCCTGACGGCTTGCTGACGCCCCCCAGTGATGCAGCGATGCGTTTTGACGTCGAGTATTTGAAGAAGTCCGGTTTCAACATGATCCGAAAGCACATCAAGGTTGAGTCGCGGCGTTACTATGCTCATTGTGATCGAATTGGGATGATGGTTTGGCAGGATATGCCGAGCTCTGGTGGAAGGCCATTTTGGAGCAAACTTGCTCCAAATCCGGTAGAGGATGAATGGCCTGCAGATCACCATGAGCAGTTCGTCGAAGAATTAAAGTCAATGGTGGGAAGTCTTCGAAATCATCCCTCAATTGTGATGTGGGTGCCCTTCAATGAACGATGGGGTCAGCATGAGACCATTCGAGTTGGTCAGTTAATGGAAAATCTTGATGTGACGCGTCTGGTCAACATTGCCAGCGGTGGGAACTTCTTCCCTGTTGGTGATGTTGTGGATCGCCATAATTATCCTGAACCGATGTTTCCGTTCGAGGACCAACGATTCAATGACTACGTGAAGGTAGTGGGTGAGTTTGGTGGCCATGGCCTTGTCGTCCCCGGTCACCAATGGGATTCAGAAATGCGGAATTGGGGGTATGGAGATTTGCCGACTACCAAAGACGAGTATAGGCAGCGGTACCAACGCTCGTTTACTGAACTTATGAAACTCCGCCGCCGGGGTGTGGCGGCAGGTGTTTATACGCAGACGACAGATGTTGAGGGTGAAGTCAACGGATTGATGACCTATGATCGAGAAGTTCAGAAGCTTTCAGCTGGCGAGTTGAGGGAATTACACGAACCGGCTCGTTTCTGAAGTTTGCTGCGTATTTGCGAGTTGCTTGTAAGACCGATGACGATTGCTGATGCGCTCAATGTATTTCTAGAGCCTCCGCTTTTTGGTCGCAGCCATTCAACGGAATGAGCAATGATGGACGCCCGGCCCCCGCTGGGTATCCAGTGCGGTTTTTGGGGTGGAAAAATCGGTTCATTGGTCTGTTGTTCTATTTTGTCTATTCTTCTGCGTGTCGAGGCGCGAACGTGCTAATAATCAAGCTACGTCGCTTGGTCTTTCCCTGCTTTCGAGGATTGTTGTGCCGAGTATCTGTGAGTTAGAAGATCCCCTGCCGTTCGTGGCCATGGATGGTGATGCTAATTGTGATCCGATCGCAAAGAAACAGTATCCGACAAAAGCCGAAGTGCTTGCTGCTATTCCTGCCGAGTGCTTCGAACGTGACCTACTCAAGTCGTCGCTTTACTTGTTCATTTCCCTGGCAATAACGATTTGTGTTGGAATACTCGCATATGCCTTCATTCCACTCACTTGGTCTTGGTTGCCAGCGTGGATTTGCTACGCCATCGTGGCGGGAACTGCTGGCACGGGCTGTTGGGTTGTTGCGCACGAATGCGGACACCGGGCGTTTGCCAAACAAAACTGGCTGCAGGATGTAATTGGATACTGCCTGCACAGCATTTTGCTTGTGCCTTATTTTTCCTGGCAACGCAGTCACTCAATTCACCATGCCCGTACGAATCATCTTGATATTGGCGAAACGCATGTGCCACTGCGTGACACGACACCAAGTGGCGTGGCTCGTATGTGGTGGCAGAAAACAATTGGCGACGAAGCGTTTGCCATCATTCTCATCACAGCCAACTCTCTGATTGGATGGCCTCTTTACCTGTTGACCGGTGCCACCGGTGGGCCAGTTCGAGGGACCACAAATCACTTTTGGCCTGCCTGGCCATTCTCTACTGCGCTCTTTCCGGGAGGATGGACTCGCAAAGTCTGGCTTTCTGATATCGGTGTTCTTCTCACCCTTTGCCTGCTTGGCTGGTGGACATATTGTTCAGGCTTTCTTCCGGTGCTTGCACTCTATATTGGTCCTTATTTGGTGGTGAACTTCTGGCTGGTTTTATATACATGGCTTCAGCATACCGATGTCGATCTTCCGCACTTTGATGACGAAGACTGGACGTGGGTGAAGGGGGCTTTCATGACGGTTGACCGGCCGTATGGCGCTATCCTCAATTTTTTGCACCACCACATTGGTAGCACACACGTCGCGCATCATATAGACGCGAGAATCCCACACTATAACGCGGTCAAGGCAACAAGTGCTTTACGGGAAAGTTTCCCGGAGCTTTATCGTTTCGATCCGACACCAATTCCCAAAGCACTCTGGCGAGTGGCGACGCGGTGCCACGTCGTGTCAAAGTGTGATGAGGGATGGACGTATACTGGATAAAAGCGTGTATCTTAAAAGCCGTCTCAGTTTGTTAAGCACCTTGTTCTGAAAATTCTTCGCATGAGTTTTGTGCTTATTTAAGAAATCATCTTCACATGTCTTCGTTGCCTCTTTTGATGGTGGCAGTAAGAGCCTTTGTTTCGGTTTCAATCGGACGCTAGCCTGTTTGCATGATGAATTAGTCTGTTGTTGATTAGGCTAAGGATATGAAACGGCACGTGGCATTGATTATTGAAACGTCTAGTAACTACGGACGTGATCTTCTTGCAGGGATTGTGCGGTACATGCGAATGCATGATCGTTGGTCCGTGTTTTTAGAGCAACGGGACTTATTCAAACAGCCACCAAGGTGGTTAAACAAGTGGCAAGGTGACGGAATTATTTCGCGTGCTACAACGCCTCGGTTGCTCGATGCTATCTCAGATACCGGAGTACCATTTGTTGAGTTGACGGATCGAAAGGGCGATGTTGAGTTCTCCCAGATTCGGTCAGATGACGCAGCTATTGGGAAAATGGGTGCGGAGCATCTGCTGGAACGAGGTTTTAAGCGATTTGGTTACTGTGGATACAAGGGTGAGGCATGGTCAAAGCGTCGTGAAGAATCATTCGTCAAGACGATTGACCAGAAATCATCTGGATCCTGCTCCCTTTACAACTCTACCTGGCAAGGTCGGGGCGCACGAAATTGGGAAGACGAGCAGCGGTGTATCATCGAATGGTTGCAAACGTTGACGCCACCTTTTGCGGTCATGGCCTGCAATGATATACGTGGGCGTCAGATTATCGATGCTTGCTCGGAGCTTGATTTGGCTGTTCCCGAGCAGGTTGTGGTTGTCGGAGTCGATGACGACGAGCTGCTCTGTCGCATGTGTTCACCACCACTGTCGAGTGTTATTCCGAATGCCCAGGCTGTTGGGTTCCGCGCGGCTGAAGTTTTGGCCAGTCTCATGGATGGGAAGTCACCGGCATCCGAGGTTCAATTAATCGAACCGCTCGGTGTGGCGACGCGTCAATCAACGGATGCCGTGGCAATTGATGACCCCGATATTGCAGCGGCGCTACGATATATCCGTGAATATGCATGCCGTGGAATCACAGTCGCAGAAGTAGTTCGTGACAATTCAGTTTCTCGCAGTACGCTTGAGCGACAGGTAAGAAAATATCTCGGGCGTACACCGCAGGAAGAGATTCGGTTCGTGCAAATTAAGCGTGCGCGAGAATTGTTGATTTCCACGGACCTCTCCGCCGAGCAAATTGCGCCTTTGTGTGGATTTGAGCATCCAGAGTACTTGCATGTTGTTTTTAAGCGCGTGACTGGCACGACTATCGGTGTGTTTCGCAAACAAGCCAAGCCCTAGAGGGCTCTGGTGAAAATTGGGTTTGGGCGGGATTCAATGTACTGAAGAGAAAAATGGTGCTTCGAGATCTGGTAATATAATTCAGGGGCACGACGGCCCGTCTCATTGACGACCGGTCTGATCTATGAGCTATTACTAATTCCCACCGTTTTTGTACGTAGTGTCAGTTCCTCAGTTGATCGGTAGTTCGTTGACAGATTCATCTCATCCAACTTCATTGCTTGCTGCCGAGCACCTCATAAGGTTGTGTGAGCGGGTAGAGAATGAATTCCAGTCACGGTTTGGTCGATCACCATCAGTTGTTGCTGCGGCTCCTGGCCGAGTGAATCTTATCGGCGAACACATCGACTACAACAACGGATTCGTTCTCCCGATGGCGATTGAGCGATATGTGGTGATCGCGGCAGATCCATGTTGGGATTCATCTCAACAACACGCAACCTTTTTTAGCAGTGACTTGCAGGAAAGTAGAGATGTTCCGATTCGTCAGTCTTCTTCATCGACGGGTCTGGGATGGGGAAGTTATCTTCGGGGTGTGATTGCTGGTTTGGTGTCAGTCGGGGTTGATGTTCCACCAATTGAGGCAGTCATCGGCTCTAATATCCCTCGCGGCGGTGGGTTGTCTAGCAGCGCGGCTCTGGAAGTAGCGACCGCAACGATGCTTGAGGGTATTACGTGTCATCAGTTAGAACCCTTGGAAAAAGCACTTCTTTGTCAACGTGCAGAGCATGATTTTGCTGGTGTGCCCTGCGGAATTATGGATCAGTTTTCGAGTGTGTTTGGTATGCCGAATCAGTTGATGTTGCTCGATTGTATGAGTCAGGAGATACAAGCTGTTTCCTTTTGCGAGGAAGACGTCTCGGTGCTAATTACCAACAGCAACGTGAAGCATGAGTTAGCCAGCGGTGAGTACGCAGAACGAAGACATCAGTGTGAGTCGGCATTAAAAAAAATGGGCCGGCTAACTTGGCGAGACGTAACGTTAGCTGATCTTCATTCGGCTCAAGATCTACTGACCGAGGATGAGCTTGCATGTGGACGCCATGTCGTTACTGAAATCACGAGGACTTTGAAAGCAGCGGAGGCCTTTGCGAGTGATCAGTGGGCATCGGTGGGTAAACTCATGTACTCAAGCCACGAATCTCTTCAAAAAGACTTTCGAGTCAGTTGTGCTGAACTTGATGTTTTGGTCCGAATAACTCGTGAGTTAGGTTCTCAGAGCGGTGTCTACGGTTCACGAATGACTGGTGGTGGGTTCGGTGGCTGCACCGTCACATTGGTCGACACGAGCCGTGCAAATGAAGTAAGTAAAAGAATTCTGGCTGATTACAAAAGTGAAACGGGTATCGAAGGGAGCTGCTTCACAAGTCGTCCAGCGGTTGGTGCTCATTTGATCAAAAACAATACTTATGAAAAATGAAAATTTGTGTAGCTGGATAACCTCATCAGTTAGTTGTTGGTCTATTTGTCGCGTACTCGGGCTCACTGGCTCATGCTTTAATTTGAATCTCAATAATTAAAAAACTCATACTAGAGGATAAAGTGATCATGAAATCTATTTGTCTTGCACAGAGTTTGCTCATTCGTGCCTGCAGTTTGGCAGCTTGCGTCACCCTTTTTGCCTCTACCTCGCTTGCCGAGGTCGAGGATTTTGATTCGATCAAACTGTATACGCTAAAGAACGAGTCTGGCATGACGGTTCGTGCTACCAACTATGGTGCGATCATCACCTCAATCATCGTTCCTGACCGAAACGGAGACCTAGCCGATGTAGCCCTTGGTTATGATCGTGTAGAAGACTACATCAACGCCGTTGATAAACCGTACTTTGGAGCTGTCGTTGGCCGGTATGGTAATCGAATTGCAAAGGGTGAGTTCACGTTGGATGGTGAAACCTATTCACTCCTGAAAAATAACGGTGAGAACCATTTGCATGGTGGAGCCATCGGGTTCGACAAAGTCGTCTGGGCAGTTGACGAATATGTCGAAGGTAAATCGCTTGCCTTGTCATACCTCGCCAAAGATAAGGAAGAAGGCTACCCAGGCAACCTACAAGTAAAGGTTACTTATACGTTGGCTGATGATAACTCGCTTATTGTTGACTACCACGCGACGACCGATAAGGCGACGCCGGTGAATGTGACTCAGCACACCTACTTCAATTTGAAGGGCGAGGGCGAGGGTACAATTCTTGATCATGAATTGATGCTGAACGCGAAGATGTTCACTCCGGTTGATGAGACCTTAATTCCAACTGGTGAGATGCCGGCTGTTGCTGGTACTCCGTTTGACTTTACTACGACCAAGGCCATCGGCCGTGATATCGGACAGCAAGACGAGCAACTGACCTTTGGACTTGGCTATGACCACAACTGGATACTTGATAAAGGTGGAAAAGAAGGTGAGCTTTCATTGGCTGCTCAAGTTCGTGAGCCATCATCTGGCCGCGTAATGGAAATTTATACGACCGAACCTGGCATTCAGTTTTACTGTGGCAACTTTCTTGATGGACGACTGAAAGGCAAGTCTGGTAAGGCATACGTTCATCGAGGTGGATTCTGCCTCGAGACACAGCATTTCCCTGATAGCCCAAATCAAATCAACTTCCCTTCAACAATTCTGAAGCCGGGGGATACGTATGAGTCGAAAACTGTATTTAAGTTTTCAGCGAAGTAATCATCACCAGAATAAATCTAAACAAAACGAGTACATGCCACCATTTTGGTGTTGTTTCGCATTCCCAATACTTCTTTCGATTCTGCTTTCGAATAGCAGTTTCATTGTGGCCGCAGATGTTCCCTATACGCTCCCGATGTTATCTGATCAAAAGGTAAACGAGAGTTCTACGAAGAAACGAGTCGAGGTGCACGAGGTGCTGTTTGCTCGTACCACGCAGCCAGCGGCCAAAACCGATCGACCAAAGAAAAAAGCCTTCGCCGAAGTTCCCACGGATCGAAAACCTGCCCCAGTGATGGATGCAGAAACAATTCGTGCTGGGCTCAAGTCACATGATAAGGCTCTGTATATCAAGTCGGGTTGGATTCGTGATCCATACATCTCGATTGGTCCCGAAAGAAAGTATTACTACCTGACGGGGACGCAGCCACGCGAAGGTGATCCTCGGGAAGCTAAGAATCCATATAACATTGGGCTTGGTGATGAGAGCATCGTTGGTCATCAAGTTCGATTATGGCGAAGCAAGGATCTGATTCAGTGGGAATCATTAGGCCCGATTTTTACAGTCGACGATACGATGAAGGCGAAGAGTGGCAAAAAAATTCCGAAGCGTCTGATTTGGGCACCGGAAGTACACTGGCTGGCAGACAAAGGCTGCTGGGCATTAGTACATTGCCCTAAGAAGCACTCCAGTCTGGCGCTGACCAGCGGTGCAGAGTTACAAGGCCCTTGGAAGCATCCGATGGCTGGCAACATGGGGCAGCGGCACGACCCTTCGATTTTCACTGACGATGATGGCATACGCTACATGTTGTGGGGGAACACGTTTGTCGCTCCGCTCACCAATGACCTTACCGGCTACACCGCCGAGCCGGTGCGAATTGATCCGGCTGGTTCTCGCCCGGGGCCAGACGGCAAACCCATCAGTCACATCGGTCACGAAGGAGCGACCATGATCAAAGTTGGCGGCAAGTACGTTCACTTGGGCACCGCATGGTCAACTGATCAAGGCCGAAAGGGGTCGTACAACCTTTATTACTGCATCGCTGACAAGATCACTGGTCCTTACGGGCCTCGCAAATTTGCCGGTCGCTTCCTTGGTCACGGGACACCGTTTAAGGATATGAACGGCCAGTGGTGGTGCACTGCTTTTTTCAATGGCAACGTGCCGCCAGAATCACGAGACGGTATCGTGTCACGCAATATCGGTGACAACGCCAGGACAATTAACGAGCAAGGTGTGACTATCGTGCCGCTTGATGTTCGGGTGCTCGACAATGGCGAAGTCTCTATCCGTGCAAAAGATCCTGCTTATGCAACCCCCGGACCGGATGAAGTCCAGCAGTTTGGGCCGTAGAAGATGCTTCCGAAAAAGTCATCGAAAGGTAATCTTTCAGTAGGACATGGCGTGACTTGCCCAGACGAAGCTGCTGGCCTCTCGTAAAGCTTGTTCGTATTTAGTCTTGATGTGTCGCTCATTACGGATTTGACACACGGGGATCATTCACCAAGTGTTCATCTGCAAGTCGCAGAGTGGGTCCTACGGGCATGCGATATCGCGAGTAGGATTCAGTCAGGTCTTCAAACGCTGGCACGTCGATATAGCCAGATAGGGAATCTCCCCGAAGCAATAGGCTCCGCTGAACAACAATGTCAGGATTGAGCTGCGGTGAAAGACCATCGAAGCTGACTGGATCACGAAAATGATCGCCATCCGCAGCCTGCGTGGACATCAGAAGCACGTAGGTCAGTCCTTGTTCGAGCGGAACAGGCTCTGATAAACGTATATATTGAAAGGAGTGTAACAATTCGTCGGAGGTGCCGGGCTTCAGCTGAATTTGGGCGAGCTCAACCTGCTTGTCTTCGGAACACACCAGAAGTCGGATCACATGTGGGTTCTCTAATGAATGGTTTTTGCTACTGAGGGGACTCTTCGACGGTTGGTCGCGCTCATGATCCAATGGTATAGATCGAGCTGCACGAACTGGTTTCTCTCGGTCGTGATCATCAAACATTCCGAGGTGGGTTACCATTTTTTTTCCTACTCCGGAACGTAACTGAAATGTGAACCCAACGTCTCCAGTGACGTCATTTCTTAGATGATGCCACCCGGGGTTCTGAATCATCGGTCCACCACCAATAACACCGACTTGTCTCGCATGGCCGCGGTTGTGAAGTCTTAAGAGCGTTGCCGCAAGTTCATTGATGATGTCAGTGGATGAAGCATCTGCAAACGCTTTTGTTTCATAGAGATCCTGCTGGAGGTTGTACAAAGCGACGGGCGTTGCAGCACCACGTGAACCCCCGGGCACCCAAGGCATTGCCAAACCACCTTCGACGATCAGTTTGTGGTGCCCTTGCCGAATGGCCAACGCATCGTTGAGAAACGGTGGCCCCAAGTGGCAGAAGAAAATACGTGGACGTGTATCTTGTTTTTCAGGCTGGCCAACCCAATACGGATATACATTATAACTGTCCTGCGCTTCTTCAGGCTTTAATGAGTGGCCAATGATGCGGGCAAGCGTCGCATATAAATCAGTCAGGGTCACAATGGAGCGATTGAGTTTGCCGCCTTCAAAAACAGCTGGCCAGGAAACTAAAAAGGGTACACGGATGCCGCCCTCCCAGATCTTGGCTTTCTTGCCTCGCAATTCACCGCTTTCCTGATTCGGGCCAAGATTATCTCCGACATTTGGACCATTATCACTTGTGAAGATGACGAGCGTGTTCTCAATAAGCTTGTGCCCGGGCCACCTCGGGTCATTTGTAGTTTTCAATTTTTCTAGTAGCTTGCCAAAGACAACATCGTTCTCCAGCACCATATCTTCACGATCATTTGCGGCTGAGCCATCTGAGTAGCGACTTTTACCCTTAATCCTTATTCCTGCTACCTCGTCCGGAACCGCATAATCGCCATGAGGGTTTCGTTGGAAATGGTTGGCGTTGGGAGCGTAGTAAAGAAAGAAAGGTTGTGTGCTGTTTGACTGCCGCGTCAGGAAGTTTTCTGCCTCTTCCAAATACTGTGGACCGAGTCGGCTGAGATCCCAGTCCGGTGCTGAAAAAATACGTCGTTCGTGCCTTTTCATTCCGATCAGCTTCATGCGGCTGCGGTCAGTGAAGGTGAAGCGATCATTGCGAATCAGGATGCGTGGCTCTGTGTCGAGAGGATCTTCAGTGTTGCCGGTGACACCATAGAATTCGTCAAAGCCGTGATGTGTTGGGCCATCCAGTATGGGCTTCGTAAAGTCGACATCATCAAAGAAGAAGTCTTTTGCTGGCTTGCCTTGTCCGTTATCGAACGCCATGCCGACGTGGTATTTGCCGATGCAAGCGGTGTGGTATCCATTTGACTGTAACATCTCGGGCAAAGTAGTTAGCCCCTTCTGGATCATTGGCGTGTTGGGGCCGTGAGGAAGCCATCCTTGATACTTAAGATATGACCGATGGGCGAAACGACCAGTGAGTAGAGAATATCGCGTTGCACTGCACATAGAGGCTGGTGCATAGCCGTCGGTGAACACAATTGCTGATTTTGTGAATTGCTTCAGGTTCGGTGTGTGTAATGTTTTTGTGATAGGAGGGCTTTCCGGAGATAGCTGCAGATTCAAATACGCACTGGTGTCACCTATCCCCATGTCATCTGCCATCATGATCAGAATATTTGGTTTTGTTGGCCGGGTTGTGGCATGACTTTTGGCAGACAACCCAGAAGAGATCTCATCCGTTGCGAAAACGGAATGATTGCCCCATACAAAAAGAAGGAGTGCTGCTGTGATGTGGGAATGAGGGATATGAAAATTCATAAGCGTGATGAACTTTGAGAGTTCACGGAATCCTAAAGGTTTTTTTAAGGTAAAGTACTCGGAGGTTTGAGCGAGAGTAGTTTTTCTTAACAGTGCAACTGCTTTTGATGATCGATTCCTGTTGCTTGGGGTGACATTTGTGTTGCGGCACGCGTCAGAAGCCGATGTCTTGGCTGACAATATGTCTCAACACGAGTACGGATTGTCTCATTCTGTTTCTCACTTGGCCGGGTAGAATAAAGCCGGGTTTTATTTTTCCAATACAGGATCGGACGATATTAATGTGTTTTACACTACGATCAGTCGTGGCGGCGATTCTTCTTCTTGCGACGATCTGCTCAGATGCCGTGTCTCAGGAACAGCCGAATATCATTGTGATTTTGGCAGACGATCTTGGCTACTCTGACCTGGGGTGCTTTGGCGGAGAAATTACAACCCCAACACTCGACTCACTCGCTGAAAACGGCCTTCGGTGTACTCAGATGTACAGCACGGCTCGGTGCTGTCCTTCGCGTGCGAGTTTGCTGACTGGTCTCTACCAGCATCAAGCGGGTGTAGGTCACATGGTCTATAGAGATTGGGGTGAAGGGTATCAGGGTTCACTGAATGAAAAGTGCCTTACACTTGGTGAATCGCTTAAAGCTGCTGGATACGCAACGTTTGTGAGTGGAAAGTGGCATGTTGCTGCACACAATGACCCACCTGCGCATTCCCTTCCAGAAAATCGTGGCTTTGATCGGTCGACTGTTGTGCGAACGCATATTGATAGTTATTGGAAGGTTTTGGCAGGCTGTGACATCTACCGCGATGGCGAAATTTTTATCAAAGGAGATAACGAAAAAACTAATCTCAAAAATCCTTACAGGCCAGAACAGGATTTCTATACGACAGATTTCTTTACGGATGTTGCGATTGAGTACATGGAAGACGCTCTCGCTGTAAAGAAAACTCCCTTTTTTCTCTACTTGGCATATAACGCCCCGCATTTTCCCCTTGAAGCCCCTGATGAAATCACTGCCGAGTATGAAGTGAATTTTGAGGATGCCGAGTGGCTCGCAACATGGGGCAGCGGGTGGGATAATATGCGACAGAGAAAGCTCGTCAGGCAGAAGGAACTTGGTGTTGTTCCTCAGCAACAGCAGCTTCCCATTGTGAACTCATTTCATAATCAGTCAGTCATGCCTGGCCTTCAGACTGGAACAACACTCATTCAGTTGCCAGCGTGGAATGATCTTCCGGACGATGTGAAAAAAGAGACTCTGTTCCGCCGTAGCATTTACAACGCTCAAATAACTTCGATGGACGACAACATTGGGCGAATCGTACGTACGCTCAAAGCAAAAGGCGCATACGAAAACACACTGATTCTTTTCGTTTCTGATAACGGCTGTTCCGGTGAAATGGGTGTCTTTGGAACCCATTTCAAGGGAGGGATATATGACTATACGGCAGGAAAATTCGAAAAGGGGAAATTTATTCCTGGTGGGGAAAAAGAAACGGACGCATGGGCCGTCAAGGACAGGCTCGGAGGGGTCGGCTATCAAAAAGACAACTACGATTCGTGGAAAAAGTTCAGTGGCTGGGCAACCTCTCAGGGGCAAGGGTGGGCGTCTTACTCAAACACCCCATTCCGAAAATTCAAAAAGTTTGTTCATGAAGGGGGAATAGCTTCACCATTCATTGCACACTGGCCCAAAGGCCTGAAGTCAAAGAACAAAATTATTAGTCACCCGTACTTTCATTTCATTGACATTATGCCAACCCTTCTGGAGGTGGCAGGCATTGATTACCCAGATCATTATCAAGACAAGGAACGCATGGCATTAGAGGGGATCAGCATGCTTCCCTATCTTGTTGATCCTGAAAAATCGATGCCTGATCGGTCACTGTTTTGGCAACATGAAACACATTCGGCGGTACGGAAAGGGAACTGGAAGATCGTCACTGATAATGACCGTGCGTCTCCAATTGAATGGGAGCTCTATGACCTCTCGAATGATCGGAGTGAGACACACGATGTTTCTGATCAGCATCCGGACATCGTTTCAGCGATGAATGCTGACTGGCAGAACTTGGCCAATCGGGTGCATGCGAAACCTTTTCCGGAAGACCGTGATTTGCCGACTGTGCGAAGTTCGGTGAAAGGAGCCAATGGTAGATCTCTGATTGATAGTTGGGAACCAAAGACTTCTTCTGATATCAGAATTTCTCATCTCAGTTTCCATCCGAACAAGGGCAGCACAGAGTGGTTCGAGTATGAGTTTGAGGAACCACGGAAAATAAAAACTGTAGGAGTGTATTGGTTCGATGAAGCACAGGCTGCTGCGTCATTCAGGAATGAACGAAAAGAGATTCTCCCTCGGTCGTGGCGAGTTCTGGCCTGGATCGATAATACATGGAGTGAAGTCAGTGTGCGGGAGCAGGATCCTGGTATTGAAAGAGATCAATACAATTACGTGACGTGTGTGAGGCCGATTCATACCAAGAAAATCCGAATTGAAGTTCAACTCCACGACGAGCTTTCTGGGGGGGTGTTGGGGTGCCGGTTTCATGCCCCAGCCCAAAAAGATGTAGAAGCTGACTGTGATGATCCTGACGATGAGCTTCAACGTATCAAGACATTAGCGAAGGCCACACTTGATGATGACGTCGATGAGTTCAATGGCTATTCCCACCTCAATGGAAATCGGCCTGAATTCGATGGTTGGCTTAATAAGCAAAACAATAAGCTTTTCTTGCAAGAGTCGATTCCGAAATTTCTCTGCTCACACGAAGATTACACTGAGGTCTTCAACTATCGCTGGTGGATGATCACAAAGCATCTCAAGAAATGGGAAGAGAATAATAAAAACTATTTCGTCTTCACGGAGTTTCCAGGCTTTCCAGGTTGGGCATCAAACAGTGGTGCCATCCCTGCTCCTGCAGGACACCAGTTCTATGATCTTCGGTGGATGCGAGATCCTCAGTATTTGAAGTCGTATGCTGAATATTGGCTCAGCGGCCCACCCTCTCGCGAAATGCAGTATCAAAATAATTGTTGGCTCTCAACATTACCTCGTCCGCAAAGCCATCATTACACGAGTTGGATGATTGATGCCTCTGAAGCAATGCTGAAAATACATCCCGACGCTCAATGGCGGGACCGATTGCTTCCATCCATGGAACGCCATCAGGAAATCTGGGATCTCATCTTTGGAGTCAATGCTCCTCAGACTACGACGCACGGGCTCTACAAGTGCCTCGATATGTACGATGCCAATGAATTCACGATTTCAACCACGCTTGGTTTGATTGCCTCTGAAGGCAGTTTTTCTGACTACACCGCGGAGTTGAACAAGGAGGAGCCCTATAAGGGGCAAGAACGCTGGCGGCGGTACTTTACGGATGGCAAAGGGTGGCAGGCAGCTTTTAAGGAAGGCTTGAAAAGCAAGCCGCTGGTCTATCCACAAGCCTTTAACCTCGATGATTATCAAACGCAGCCGCAGCCTTTTGGTGGAAATCATGACTGGTATATCGATAAAGACGGCGAAAGAAAAACAAAAAATCCGAACAGCTACCCGAACTGTTTTACGGTTCGTCCGTCACTGAATTGTTATATGTATGGAAATCTTCATTCGCTTGCCAATCTCTACTCCCTTCAGGCGGCAGAAGACGGTGGCCACGCTTCTAAGCAAAAAGCCGATGTGTATGCGAAGAGAGCATCTGAGCTTCAGAAGAAGATTCTTGATTCGCTTTGGCACTACCCTGCACCTGATGACGCCTTTGTTTTTTACAAGAAACGTGGGTCGATCGATGACCCCTTTTTCTATTCTCGCCTTGCCGGGGACAACCTGCACACGGGAGGTGTTGTCGATCAGTTAAGCCTTGTTCGAGAAACAGTCGGCTACACGCCGTGGTATTTCTCCATGCTTCCTTACGATGACAGTCAATACGATATTGCATGGAAGCAGTTCGGTGATGAAATGGGATTCCGGCAACCGTTTGGTATGTCCACCACCGAATATAGGCATGATTTTTTTAATGAGATGTCATACGGCTGGAATGGCCGCGGATGGCCTTTCCAAAACTCTGTTGTCTACAAAGCGTATGCCAAGTACCTCCGAGACTATAAAGCAACTCGAAGTACGATCAGCGAGAAGGATCGTCAGCTGCTGTATGACCATGTGACCCAATATGTCGAGCTTCATGGGCGTCGCCGCAGTATTGGCGAATGGTATCTACCCCGTACTGGAGGATACCGGATGCCTGGTGGGGGCGATGTTGTGCAAAGTTTGCCTGCCATGGGTAAAGGGTTTGGGGATGTTCAAGACTATTTTCACTCAACGTTTCCTGATGTGCTCATTGAAGATCTCATTGGGTTTCAGGGTAGTCACGGCGACAGTTTTGAGGTTCACCCTCTGCTACCAAAAACAAAATGGAAATTCTTCTACCTTGGGGACATTCGGTATCACGGCCACGACATCGATATTCTTTGGAAAGAAGATTGGTCTTCAAAGACTCCCGGCATGCAAAGCAAACTCTTTGTGTGGGTTGATGGAAAACGAGTTGCTGAAAGCAATGATCTGAATTGTCCCCTGCAAGTATCCCTGTATTAATTGGTCATCCATGTCCACCTCCTCAAGCTCTAGACTTATGTCCATTCTGAAATTCTCCGAACACTTCTTTTCTGCAGTCCTTTTTTTTGTCACGTGCTGCGTCTTTCACCTATCAATTAACACGCAGATCATGGCAAGTGAACGGCCAGCGTTCACAGATTATTGCAGCCGCCTTGAACACGATATCCAAGGTCGTAAGCACGGTTTTCTTGCAGGCAACGTGACTTACTACGTTGGTGGATTTCACGCGAGTTGGAGGACCATTGAGGATGAGACCATAGGCCTGACTCATCCCTTCTATCATGACCTTCGCGCTCGTGGTGCCGCGCGTGTGCAAAGTGAGATCACTGGTACAGAGAATACAGGTACTGGCAATGATTACATGAGCTGGGAATTCTACAAAGACACCCGTGTGTTGTATGGAAGTGTCATTGTAAACGGAAAGACCTATGAGACGCCCAAGCCGCGCATCATGCGATGGCGTCCCGATCAGGTCATTTGTGAATACGACCTTGATGGTATCACGATTCGAGAGCAGAAGTTTATCGGAAGTAATGATGCAGCGGCTTCAATCATCACTTCGTCAAAGCCAGTCACCCTGCGATTCACTGGCCAGAGCTTGTTTACGCGGAATAGCGTCTCGTCGCAGGCTGCTGCCAGGCTTGATGAGTCAAAACACTCAATTTTGATCACTGAGGCTGGCACGATCAAATCTCGTCCGGACCCGGGCGGCCCCGAACGTATTGGCCCATCTGTTTATTCAGGTATGACCACGGTCCTGAGTGCCTCAACGGAACTCGCAACAAGCCTTGTTCTTGAGAAAGATGGCAAGGGGGTTATGCACTATACGTTTTCAATCCCGTGTGATTCCAAAGGCGCTGTTATTTCTTGGGCGATGCACGATGACGAAGCCACAGCAATACAGGCGGGCCATGACATAATTGAGCATCCTGCAGATGCGCTTGCAGAAAAGACAACGTCTATGAACCAGCTCCTGAATGATGAAATTCCTTGGTTTCGTTGTCCTGATAGTAAGTTTGTAGATATCTACTACTATCTTTGGTCTCTCTACCTGATGTATTCAATTGATGTAGGTGATGGGTGGGAGATGGAGAACCATACGCAGACGGCTGTAAATAATTTTCTTGGACTTCATCGTTATGATGCGATGTTCCAAATAAAAGTCGGATCGTGGGCTGCTGACAAGGCTCACTACGGTTACGGAAATGTCCTGACATGGAAGCACCTCACTGAAAATGACCGATTTCGTGAACTGCCCAATGGCATTCGTATGCTTTCTGATAACAAAGGGACTACCTGGCATAGTGGTGCCTACGGTGGAGAAATGTCTGAGCATGTTCTTGGTGCATGGCAGATCTATGAGCACACGGGTGACGTGGAGTTTCTACGAGCGAGTTATGAAGATCATTTCGAAAAGCTTTTTCGCAAGAGGCTCACGAATTTTGCGATGAATGAGTTCGAAGTGGCTGAAACACTTGCTCGCATGGCCTCTGTTCTTGGCAAAGAAGCAGATGTGCGTCACTGGCAGTCGCTGGTGCGAACAGATCCCGATCATGTGCGACTCATGTTTGATCAGCGATGGGAAATGAACGGTATAGAAAAGTATTTCGCAGGTCCAAAGAGTGGATTGATTGGGACAAACTCATTTTGGGCAATGCGTTCGCCGTATTTCCCAAGAGAATATGCCGAGGAAATGGTGCAGCACTGGGCGCTTGATCGTGAGAAGGGTTTCTTTGGTGAGTTTTTCCCACTTGCGATGTCAAAACAATCAATGCAGGAGTTCGACACCAAAGTCGATCATTCCTTTGGGTATACGCCAGATACGGCCTACTTCATGCTCGATGGAATGTTCTGCCAAGGCCTTTCCGTTGCCCCGGAATTAACACTCAATCACATCGGCAATTACAACTGGCATGACGAATGGAACATTCCTGTTGCACCAGAGGCGTACCGCCGTGACCGCACGCTTTTTGGAGACCAGTATTCAAACTTCAATGCTGGAAAAATTCTGTTGTACCTTGAAGGGTTAGGTGGGCTCAAGTATTCCATCCCTGAGAATAAACTGCTCGTGCGCCCCGCCCTACCGGACGACTGGGAATGGATGGAAATCCGACTGCCACTCAAGGGTGAATGGACAACAATTCGCTATGAGAAAGATAAAGTAGACGTATCGGGGTCGCCATTATCCTGGGAGCAAATTTCGAGAGATAGTTCAAGTTGACAGAACGCTATGCTTTGGAGATTTTGGCTGGTCAACAATTCAAGTGTATCGCGATGTTGGACATAATGCTGAGTCCTGTTGTTCAGCAAAGGAATCTGACGAGGTCGAATGGAATCGAGCTTATGTAGTCTTGTCAGACTGTTCTCTTTCAGAACCAGAGATCAGATTTTTGGTCCAGATACAGTTTGTCAAGATTTTCCTTACAGTGCTTTATTTTTGTCGTGCTTTCCTTCAACTTCTTGTGGATTCCAAGACGGTCTTCTTGTGACAAACCTGTTTCGTTCAACTGTTGATTCAACTGATCAACTTTGAGTTGATTTTTCAAAATCCACTTTTCAAGTTCTTCTAAACGGGTTGTATAGACCTCTTCCATCGTCCATGCACCTACCTCTAGAAGATACGCATCCAACTGTCGCACCATTTCTGTCGTTTTCTCGGGCATCTTCTTCGTCAAGTCATTTGTCTCACCCATATCTTTTACGACATTAAATAACTTGAGTTCACCTGAATTGAGATGTCGCATCAGTTTGAAATCACCGCTTCTGAATGCGGTTATTGGCACGGTATAGTGTGCAGGAAAATGAAAAATAAAACCGGTGTCACGTGTGGCAAGTTTGCCGTTGTTGCCGTTCTCGAAAACGGGTCGCAGGCTGACTCCATCCAAATCATCTGGTAAGGCAATCTCACTGCCAGCGAGATCGTGCAGTGTTGGTAAATAGTCCCACTGTGCTACCGGGTGATCGCACTGAGAATTAGCAGGTATGCCAGGCCCGGCCACAATCATTGGAATGCGTAAACCGCCTTCCCACATTTTGGCTTTTCCGCCTTGGAGAGGGGCGTTGCTCTGGCCTCCGCCGTTATCTGAAGAAAAGATGACGTAGGTGCTGTCCTCGAGTCCCTGTGCCTTGAGTTCGTCTAGAACCATTCCAATCGATGTGTCCATGTTTTCCATCATGGCTGCGTAATTGGCGCGTTCCCAGAGAGTTTGGAGCTTCTTTGGCATTTCATCTGCGTTTTCATCAAACGGTGAAATATCTGGAATTCCACCTTCAATACTGTTCTCTTCGGCAAGGATCTGAAGATATTTATGACGTGTGCTTTTGAGGGATGTATTCCGTACGTGCACAGCATAATGAGAGACCATCATGTAAAACGGTTTTTGGTCACGGCCGCGTTCCGCAAGAAAATTTTTAGCAGTCTCTGCCAGACTGAAGACACGCTTGGGGTCATCATCAGGGATTGGAGTTTTGTTGACTGGTTCCCACCAATCACCATGTGCATTTCCGTTTGGATGTTTATGGTGAAAATCGGTCACATCATAGCCGTGATCTTTAAACCAATGCATCGGCGTACAGCCTTTGCCAAAGAAAGCCGTGATGTAGCCTTTATTAGCCTCTTTAAGCATTTCTGCAATCGACAGGTTCTTTCCTAAATCAATTTGTTTCTTATTCATCACAACATCATGAAGTGATATGCAGCCAACACGTGCCGTCGTCTTGCCGAACTGGATGCTCGCGCGTGATGGAGTGCAGACTGGTGCAGGACAATACGCACTAGAAAATCGCATGCCTCTTTTGGCTAACTTCTCAAGGCTTGGGGTCTGATGAAGTTCATGGGCTAATTTAGGACGATCCTTCATCATCGGAACGCTCGTCTGGGTGTAGCCAAGATCATCTGCATAGATGATGAGAAAGTTTGGTGGTTCAGCTGCGTTCGCCATAAACGCAATGATTGTGCATGCAATATTGGCTACAAATTTCATTACCTGTTCCCGCTAGTGTTTTGCTTGATTAGTCTCAGTTCTTCTCCTGCCGTTAGAGCATTACGGCAAAAGGTGCTCCTTATTATTAACTTGCAGTTTGTCCGAGGGCACTTTTATCGCTCGGTTTTTCGCTATGCACTGCTAGTGCCACGATCATTCAACCGGTTTTTAATGCTGGTAATTTTTCAGTCACCGCGTTGAATTATGGCTTGATGACGATTGGCATTTGGTTATGCAAAAGCTACTGCAAAGATTTTGTTAATTCGATTTTGAGGAGACGTCGAATGTGAATGTATTGCTTCCAGATTCGACTTTTGCGGTGAAGGGGCTTGTCTCAGAGTTATTATATTTCTCGGGAACGATCACTTTTGGTTTTGCGGTGCTTGCTTCTTGGTTAAGTCGATCATGTTCAGGTGTGCCATACCTTGGGTCATCTTCAGTGATGTTGGGCATCTCCGGCATCTCAACCTTACTAACGGTCACACTGTAGTCACCGACTGCTGTACCTGCACCAGGTTGTGCTCCTTTTGCATTCAAAGTGAATGAGCCATCGGATTGTGTAAGTCCCGCCGCGCTTATTCCACTAGTCCCTTTGGGTGAAAAGAAAACAGTTGCACCCTCTAGTGGAGTTCCGTCAAGTGTCACAATACCTTGCACGTTTTCTACCGCGGGTCCAGATTGGCCACATCCGACAGAAAAGAGAGTGAGCGAAGAAAAGAGTGTCAGGAAAAAGCATATTTGATGACAAGAATAAAGTCGCATTGTAATCCTTACGCGTAAGCAGGTAGCAATGTAAGAGGAATCCAAAGAAGGTAATCTGCTGAGTAGGCAGTTGTTGCATCCGTTGTTCTGTGTGGCATCTTCAGAGAACAAAGATGCCACACAGAACGTTGGATATTCAGGGCTGATTACGGTGAAGAAGCCACTTCACCACCGTTCATTGAACCGAGTGCTCCTATCAGACCTCGCTGGCTCGCACCACTGTAACCATTCGCGTTACTCCAACCTGTTTGCGAATGTGATGGGTCACCGGCATCAATATTGTCGTTATAAAACTTCACAGAACCATCAACATGCGTCATGTTGGCACCGCCCGGATGATAACTGCTTGCCGGATTGCTCTGCCAGTTTTCTTGATTGACTGAGCACCGAGCAGCGTTTGGTGGCGCGTGAGTAAAAAATTGAGTGAATCCTTCTTCAGAGTCAGCCCAGCGGCAACCGGGTGCATTCGACATATTTCCGGTACCTCCATTGTCGGGGGCTGTGTATTTTCCGTCGGCACCAATGAGGGCTTCGCAGGTCCCATAGCCTGCCTTACCATTGGCCATGCCGGCAGCGATACCGTAGCCACCTGTTCTTGAGTCTCCACTCATGTCACCAATACGGGCTTCACCAAACATAATCGTGTTGGATGTTCCGTCAGTGATGTCTTTGAATTGGATACTCTGCTCTGCGTATGAGTTGTTCCAACCAGTCCATCCTGCGGCTCCCGGCCCTCTAGGGGGCTTCTCTGAACACCCGCTTGTCCATGATTCCCGACGCATGTCTCCTCGATTGATACGGTAACTCGTACGACCACGAGTAGTCATGCCAGCACTTGTACGTGATCCATTAGCATCGGATGGGCAGAGCAACTCGAAAAGTTCGACGTCATTCGTATCTTGTCCATTGTGACGTTGACCGTTGTTTCCTTTCCAAGGCCTCGCTCCGGAATCAGTGGTAATTTTATCCATCAAAGTTTGGTGAAGTGGTAACTGTTCCATGAATGGAAGCAACGTAACAATAAAACTCCAACGGCCCGAGCTATTCGCCTGGCCGTGAATTGCATACGTTTCCTGTGTTCGAAGTGCTGACGGTAGCCTTTTGTTGGAGCTTTCATAGTTCAAAGCAGCGAGTCCAATTTGCTTAAGCTTGTTTGTACACGCAGATCGACGAGCTGCTTCTCGAGCTTGCTGTACAGCAGGCAGCAGCAGGCCCACCAGAACTCCAATGATCGCTATGACGACAAGCAACTCGATAAGCGTAAAGCCACCTCGGCTTGTCTTTCTTGATTGAGAAAGAAACATGATTACCCTCCAAACAAAATTAGAAATGAAGAATGAGCGCCTTCGGGAGTTATGATACATTCCAAAGAACGACGTCCCAAAGAACGAGTCGGTGTTCTCTTGAATCATTCGGTTGTAGTCCCCTTCAGACCTCTTAATACTACCGTCTGTTTCACTCACTAGTCAATGAGACAATCCGTCGAAACTCTGAGACATTTTGTCACTTCATCGTTCGGTCGTTCTTAGGCAATATGCTGTCTTTATATCGAGAGAAAGACAGTGTGAATCTATGTTTTTAGTCTGCTTTTCCATTCTTTACGAGATGAAGCAAAGAAAGATTGTGCTCGCTTTGTGCAGAGAGTTGAGTGGAGTACCACTGCTTCATTGCCTTAGATATTTAGCTCGTACAACATTCCATCGATTTCAATCTTTCGGCGGTTTGGTTTGCTGGGCCATGCCGGTTCATTCATGTGAGATCGCCATTCGTTATAGAGCGTTTCCAGTTGTTCAACAATTTCAGGTTTTGTTTTCACAAGGTTGTTAGATTCACCAATGTCGTTCGCAAGATTAAACAGCCAGGTGTTGTCATACGATTTGATAAGTTTCCAGTCGCTGTGGCGGACAGCGATATTAGGACCGTTGCTCCAGAACAGGGTGTCGTGTGGTGAGCCCGATACCTGCCCTTTTATGAAGGGACTCAGGTCAATGCCGTCTAAATTGATGTTGGGC
>JALCBP010000150.1:0-3702 GCA_028066355.1 Pirellulales bacterium | reverse complement strand
TTGCTGCTTGCATCTGTCTATCTATTTGATTTTCAGCAAAAGTTACGACTTCTTCGCTTAAATCAGGTCGGTCCACTGGCACTTCATTGGGATCATTTTTTTTGTCAGCCTCAGTGAGTACAGTCGCAGCTTTATTGTCGCCGTTGGTCTCTCCCCATTCTTTTTCTACCTCTGTGCCAAAATCGATGATCACAGGGGCGAGACGATTCGATTGGTTTTCTGGTGATATGGCCCAAAGCGTCAGGATAATGGCGATGATGAGATGTGTGGTAAGGCTGAGATAGACAGATCGAACACCCGTACTCCCAGTGATTTTTTCTGCCCACCCAGTTTCTTCACGATGAGTGCCGGCAGTTGTAGAATCCGTAGGATGCTTTTTTGAAGGAACATCTTCGTAAGGTGGTTTTGTGATCGCCATTACGTTCGCTATTGCCAGACCTATGGCTTGAAAGATTCCCGATCCCTAAATGGTACGCCTCAAGGAAGAGAACCACCATGTTTTTCGTAAGAAACTGCCTTTTTATCATCGACCGTAACACAGTAGAGGCTCCATTGGATTAGTCAGTTCTGACCGTTTTCAGCCTAGGTACTCATGCCACCGCTTGCGAAGGCGTTAAGAAGCCTCTATTTTATGTGACTTGGACGAGGTTTTGTTGCGACGTGATGCTATCATTTGCCCTTTTTGAGATCTGATTGAATGGCCAAGAATAAAAAAAAGCTGGAAGTGATTCACCTTGTGTGTGAAGAGACCGGTGACGTGAACTATACGTTGCGCCGTAAGTCCGGCGGAGAGAAACTTCATTTAAAGAAGTATTCCTCACGGCTTCGTCGCCATACAGTTCATAATGAGAAAAAGAAAAAGTAAGGCTTATCCAGAAGAGATTGCTTTACTTTATCAAGGAGCTAGTTCGGAATCTTCTGCAGAATTTTTTCTAGGTCTTCAAGTCCCGATCGAAATTGTATTCCGATCTCAAGTGCGCAGACCGGTCTGGTGTATGTATGTGCTAAAGGGAGTTTGACAAGGTCCTTTAAGGTTGTCACGACGATTTCGGCACCCGCTGATTCAGCTTTTTCTGAAATGTGATGAATATCGTTCGTGGTGTACGAGTGATGATCAGGAAACGTAAGGGCTGCAACTGGTTCATGTCCGAGCGTTGCTAGTGTTGCATGGAATGCAGCCGGATTGCCGATAGCTGACACCAATAGTAGGCGTTTGTTTTGCAGCGTTTGAAGAGCCTGTATTGTTCCGTCAAGGAAACGCAGGTTCAATGGTTTGTGTTCTGTTTCAATCCATGGTTTGTCACGGGACTCGACGAACTGAAAGCATCGTTCTCGAATCTCGTTCTTGGTCTTTAAGGAAACCTGGTTTGTTCGTGTCAAAATCAACGCGTCTGCTCGGTTTAATCCTTGAAGTGGTTCACGAAGAAGCCCACGGGGGAAAAGGTGGTTACAGCCGAATGGATCAGTTGCATCAATCGTGACTACATTCACATCACGTTTGATTTGTCGATGTTGGAATCCGTCGTCAAGCACTAAGACATCAGCACCGTTTGCAACAGCATTCTCTGCGGCAATGATTCTTCGCTTATTTGCAAAGTGAGGAACAGTCGGAACACGGATTCTTAGTTCTGCCGCTTCGTCACTGAGTTGTCCATTCTGGGCCTTATACCCACGGCTTATGATAGCCGGGTTTTTTCCTCTTTGAGCCAACCATTGGGCTAGCCATGCAACAAGTGGTGTTTTACCAGTTCCGCCAAGGGTGAGATTTCCAACAGAAATAACAGAGACAGATGCCCGTTTCGAGGCGAATATGCTTTGGTCATAGCCATAGTTACGCAAGCGCACGATAGCCTCATACGGAATTTCAATCGCAGATAGACCAGCCCGACTGAGGGTGGCTAGGAAACCCGTGGTTCTTCCATCAACCAGTCGCCGGAAACTCTCTGCGTTGGGAAGCATCTTGAAATTAGGCCTAATTCTACAATAAGGGATTTTTTTAACTGTGAGTCGTACAATAGGAGAGTTATTCTGTTGGCGTCAACGGGTTCCATGCGAGTGGTGATAAAATGTCGAGTTAAAAGGCAGGTTGTTGTGAGTGCAGGATGTACCTGCTCCCTTCAGAGTTGGCGGTCGTTGAAGTAAAGCGAGGAAACTCATGGCAACAATAGACAGCCAAACTGACTCTGAGCTAGTACTGAGCGATTGGGAGGGGTCGAATCGCTCGCGGGCGTCAAGATATCTTGATAAGCGGCTTGCTGAAACAAGTTCAAATTACAAAAGTGTCGCAGTAGCTACATTTCTTCTAAAGGTGGCAATTGCAGGATTTGGTTGGTTGCTCTTTGGTATTTTTTTTGAGCACTGGTGGATAACCAGTGGAATGCCTACCTGGCTCCGCTGGGCCTGGCTGCTCGTTGGTCTTCTCGGGGCAATTGTACTTGCATTGAAATCACTTTTGCCAGTTCTTCGGTATCGAGTGAATGTTCTCTATGCCGCGAGATCTATCGAGCGAGAGTTTCCCGAGTTGCATAATGACCTTGTCAATGCGGTTCTTGTGAACCCAGATGGCACTGACCCACACAAAGATCTCATAACGCGATCCCTCGATAAACGTGCGGCGCGTCAGATGACAACCATTCCGGTGGATGCAGTCATTGATCAACAGCATCTCGTTTCTCTGGCAACCATACTCGCGTGTCTTGTTTTCGTAGGCACGCTCTACGCGTTGTTGTCACCGAAGAATTCATTTGTCACGGCGGCAAGACTCTTTGCTCCGTGGTCTGCCTGGGCGGCACCCTCGCGCGTCTCTGTTCAGGACATCGAGTGTTATTGGGCGACAGTTTCTGGTGAGGATCGCGTCCTGAACACCTCGCATTCTGGCAATTCTATGTTCGATGACAGGCAGCACCTTCAGTGGTTGGAAAATCGCAAAGTCGTCGAGCTTATTCGTGGGCAGCAAGTGGTTGTATCAGCAGAGATAAACAATTTGCGAGAAGGAGAGTTCCCCTTTGTAGTCGTATCATCATTGCTTGAGGACGGAAAACGCGATCAGCAGGCTAAGCCATGGAAAGCAAATCTCCGGAAGCAGGCTGACAGCAATATGTATTGGGTGAAACTCCCTTCAAGCGAGATTGGACTCGCCAGGTCAGTACGAGTGACACTGGAAGCGGGTGATGCCAGGGTGGATCCTTTTGATGTAAACGTAGTTGATGCCCCGTCATTGTTAGTGAAAAAAGTGCGGTATGTTTTTCCGGAATATACCGCTCAGCCTGACCAGGTTGTTGAGTGGCAGGGTGATCTTCGAGCAATCGAGGGTACTGAAGCCCAGCTCGAAGTTGAGTCGAATCAGGCGCTCGATGCAGCCTGGATTAACTTCCTCGACACCAATCGTTCTGATGATTTGCGTTTAATTGTAACAAGCGTCAATCAGCACGTCGCAACAGGGGTTATTCAATTACGGTTGGCGGCAGATCGCTTGTCGGCAGAACATCCCTCGTACCAACTGCGTTTTCGACCTCGCTCTGAGAATAGTACACAACGTGCTCCTATCCTTGATGAATTACTTACCCATCGCATCGAGGTTTTTCCAGACCTTGCACCCGAAGTTGCGATTGAACTTCCTGTAGCAGATTCCGAGCGAATGCCTTCACGTGCTGCAATGAGAATTCGAGTACGGGCAGTTGATCCGGACTATGCACTTTCTAA
>JALCBP010000149.1:0-3750 GCA_028066355.1 Pirellulales bacterium | reverse complement strand
CAGGCACTTGCTGAAGTCGGTTATGTAACGAGTCATTTTGGCAAGTGGCATTTGAATGGTATTCGAGGGGCTGGCATCCCAATTTTGCCGAACGATGACCGCCGCCCCGATGCCTTTGGGTTTGATTACTGGCTTTCGGTCACAAATTTTTTTGATATGCACCCACTCATGGGGCGACGAGGAAGACCAGCCGGTGAATTTGAAAAGAAGAAAGGCGACTCTTCGGAAGTAGTTGTGATGGAAGCACTCCGTTTTCTGAAAGAACAAATCAATAAGGACTCCGACGCGCTGACATTTACGGTTATTTGGTTCGGAACGCCGCACTCTCCTTGGGCGTCTCTGGAAACAGATCATCAGCAGTTTCCTCAATTATCATTTCAGGCGCGGCGACACTACGGTGAACTTGTAGCAATGGACAGAAGCATCGGAGCACTTCGGAGTGGACTTCAAGAACTTGGTATTGCAGATAACACATTGCTCTGGTTTTCATCAGATAATGGGGGTTTGCCAAATAAAGATTTTCAGCCAACGGTTGGTCAACTGAATGAATCGATTGATGGTATGGTCCCATTACGTGGTTCAAAGGGGACACTTTATGAGGGGGGGTTGCGTGTTCCATCGATTGTTGAATGGCCGTCACGGATTGAGCCAAAAGTCTCACAGTTTCAGGCTGGTGCAGTTGATATCTTTCCAACGATTCTCGATGTTGTTGGGCTTCCAGAAGAAACCATGCTGCCGGTACATGATGGTATCAGTTTGCGTCAACTCTTTGATACTGAGTTGAGTGAACGCAAGAAGCCGATGGGGTTTCACTGGAATGGCAGTGGTGCTTGGATTAGCGGGCGATATAAGTTAGTTGTCCTGGACTCATCCAAAAATACGAAGCAGGGGAAGAAAGTAAAAGAGTCTCAGGAACTGTTCGATCTTGTAGCTGATCCGACAGAGTCAAGAAGTATTGCCGAGGAAAAGCCAGCCATCTTCCAGAAGTTGATGCGTGAGTACTCGCAGTTTTCACAGTCAATTGATGAAAGTATACTCGGACGAGACTATCCCTCAGGAAAGCTTGAAAAGCCTGATCCAGAGCCAAAGCGATGGTCTACTGATGAAACGATCTACACTCCTTTTCTCAAAGTGTTTGAAGAAGAGCAAAAGCTTTTGGACAAACTTACTAAACCCAACAAAGCCGATTGATGCGGCCAGACTCAATCTGGCTCATTTCGCTACATTTCTGAATAAGTTTTCGGTACAAGAACGTACTTGTGAATTTTACTGACCGTTCCTTTGTACTTTTCTACTTTACTAAGCACTTTCCAGGCGGGATGTTCTCGGAACGATTTCCAAGCCTGAAGCCGTGATTCTTCGTTGGGGTACATTGTCAGATAGGTAAGGTTTGGGGTGTACGGACCAATGACGGCTTGCCCTATAAATATCGGAGTAATTCCGCAGTCAAGAAAAATTGGCACCTCACCATTATTAAACATATCTACCTTGAGTTGCCCCAGTTTTTCGTGAGCACTTTCGTATGTTCGTAGTTCATACACACGATTTTTGTTTGTGGTGACTCCTGAAGGAACTTTCACCTTAGGCCAACACTGCATCGCAACCAAAAGTTCACTCGATATCCGTTGATAGCTTTTGTCTCGATTGCTGCGCCCAAAAAAGGCGGCTGCGTCACCTTGGTATTGCTGGTCTGATTGAATGACTTCACGATCCTGGAGCATTGCTAAGGGGTCATTGTGAGGAATGATCACAAAGATAGTTTTTACCCCAGTCTCATCATTCGAAGCATTTGTGAAAGCACCAATTGGCCCAATACCATGTCGCTTAAGAGCAGGAATGAGAGCATGTGACAAATACTTGTCCACTGAATCTTCGTTGCTGTCGTCACCGAGAATGTAGCCACGGACTTCATAAACTTCTGCTTGAATATTCGAAGAGAGGGCCAAAAGGAAGATGCAACACGCGGTACACGAACTTATTCTTAGAAAAAAATTCCTCATAATCGGGCTCCCCAGAGTAATTGATGGAAAAGATTCATTCAGTATGGCAACAGCACTATTTTTGGAAAAGATGCCTGGTTTTTGGAAAGATGTCTGGCTGTTTTTGGCTTCAGTTTCAGCCGTGCACTGAAAAGACTTGCCAGTTGGTGTGAAATCGTAGTGTGCCCGATTTTATAAGTGTCCCGGAACAGTTGGGCGTTTCGACCTAACAACATCCTTGTATTCTGACAAGAGTGTCTGCGATACAGGCTGATACTTTGGTTGTTCAAGGAGGTTTATATCTTCGTGTGGGTCGTCCTCCAGATTAAATAGTTTTGTTGGTGTGAAGTAGGTGCGTTTCTGGTCGCTTTGCATGATTAGTTTGTAGGGCATTTTTCGAACCATGACCTCACACTGCGAGCCGGCTTGCTGAAGAAAGAGGTCTCTTTTGCGGAATGTTCCGTTTCCTATAAGCAGCGGGAGTAGGTTGTTTGAGTCCATTGCCTGATCATTGGGGATGGCAGTGCCAACCAACGCTGCAAGTGTTGCAAGAATATCCTGATTGCTTACAAGTTCTTCAGTAATGCTCGGTGTAATCCGGCCTGGCCAGACTGCAAAAAATGGAACTCGGTGACCTCCTTCGAGCGGAGAGTTCTTGTTGCCTTTCCATCCACCGTTCGATTGATGCCCTTCCTTTTCTGCTGGTTGATCAGCGAGACCGCCATTATCGGAGGTGACAATCAATAACGTATTATTGTACTGGCCGTTATCTTTAAGAGCAGTGACAATTCGTTTTACTTGCATGTCAAGGTCGAGGAGCATGTCAAGGTGGTTGGTTGGTGTTTGCCCCTTTATTTTTTTCCCATCAAAAACATCGGGAGGGCAATGTGGCAGGTGAACCATTGGCGAACAGTAATACAGAAAAAAAGGTTGGCTGTTTGTTGTGGCATTCGTTATGAAATCAACTGCTTTAGCTGATAAAAGTTGGCCAATCTGACGGGAGTCCCACTGTGAATCACCTAATCCAGGTCCTTTATCACTGATGTCTTTGGGGTGAAGTGCAGTATCTTCGTTCAGGAAAATAATTTCTGAGTTTCTGGCTAGTGGGCTCCACTGCTGATTTTCATAAAGCAAATAAATTGGCCCCTGAATTCCGCATGGTGCGGTAAAGTCATAATCGAATCCGCAATCTCTCGGACCACCCGAGACAAACCGCGTCATATCCACTTTGCCAGTAAGGTCACCATTTTTTGGTCCACGATAAAAAGAATCACTTTTAGGGATATAAAAGTCACCTCCTAAGTGCCATTTGCCAATAAATCCCGTATGGTAACCAGCATCACGAACAACCGTTCCTAGCGTGGCATGGTCAGGCTTGAACGCAGATTCACCAAATGTGCTCCACACGCCCCACGGCGCATAGGAGCGGTAGTTGTTGTTTCCACTCATGACGGCATAGCGAGTAGGTGCGCAGAGGGCTGTGGCTGAATGGCCGTCGGTAAACCAGAGTGACTGAGAAGCAAGTTCATCGAGTGTGGGGGTTTCAACGACTGGTGTTTTGTGCTGAATTGATCGAACATGAAAACTAATGTCACCGAGGCCCAGGTCATCGGCCATGATGACAACGATGTTGGGCTGGCTGCCTACGGCAACGGTTGCGTGAAAGTGAAAGACGCCAACTGGTATAAGCAGTAGTAGTTTTGTTATGCAGTGAAAAATCTTCATTATCCCGCAACCTTTTTGTTTGTAATTTCACGTCTCACAGCACGTG
>JALCBP010000148.1:0-3809 GCA_028066355.1 Pirellulales bacterium | reverse complement strand
TCAGCTTCGGGTATTAATGCACAATCACTTCCTGATAGGTGTTCGAGAGTCAGCTCATCTTCCCCTGCGCGATGGAGCGAGTACTGAGCAGGAATCTCATTACTATTGCGGTCAGAAAGCGACTGAAGTAACCAGGTGTTACCATTGCGTTGCCAAGCAAAGCGAGCCATTTGTCCGTCGGAACGAAAAAGCCAGGAGCAAATTTGTCCTTGCTGGGGGTTCCATCCTATGTATTCGGTAGTAGTCAAACGGTCAGGTGTGTCGGAGGTGTCCTCATTGGGCAGAAGAGCTGGTATTCCCAAAGTAAGTCGTTCTTCGGCACCCCGCGGCTCAATCTCTTTCGTGACGAGATACCGGCGGATCAAAAAAGTGCCCTGTTCATTCCATTCGCACTGAAGGCTGGCCGTTATGCCATCACTAATATCTTCCCAAAAGCCTCGTAACCAATCGAGTTGTTGGAGACGGTCATGAATTGTCGGTTCGGCAGATGCTGAAGACTCGCGGACAGATTCCATGAGCCATCGATCTTCGTGTCGGACGAGCACTGCAGAAAAACGACTCCGACAAGATTTTTGATCGTTGAAAGACATTTGTGATGTGCCGTCGACGACAGCAACATCATCATGAATTGGGCGAATCGAATCAATTTGAAAACCAATACGAGCACCGTCATCACGTGCAAAGAGTCGATCAAACACATGTTTTACAGCATGTTGTCCGACAATGCGGTTTCCGGTGTCGAGATCGAGGTTCTCACCATCCTGTACCCAATGAGCCGCGAGTGCGATGGCATCATGACGGTTAAAGGCGTCAAGGTAATTGGTAAACGTGGTTTGTATCTCTGTTGAGACATTTGCGGTCACTGCATTCTTAATTTTTTTCAGGTTTTCAAATGAAGTTCCCTGAGGGAGTACTGCTGGGGTTTCAGTAGAAACTGGCAGGATAGCATTTTGGTCGTTACCATTTCCGAACCGTTGAATTTGAAGTTCAGTCATGCGAAAAGGCACGGCAGGCTTGATTACAACTGGGATTGGTCGAGCGGCTTGATGTGTTGTAGGGGAGCCGCTTGGTGTTATCGAGTCAGCATAAGGAAGTGACTGGCTGACTGGCTGATTGACAGACGGGCTGCAGCCTGCCAGAAGACTCAAAGAAGCAAGAACATATATGAGATTCTTTTTTCGCCAAGATCTTGTACTGAAAACACGGCTCATAAAACCCTCCTTGGACAAAGATTTATGCAGTTGGTCACAAATGCACAACTTGTCTAATTATTTTGATGCCAAACCAGTAGGTTTAAGTGTATCCCGAGAGATCGTATTTGTGCCAAATCTACAGGGCGGAGCGGTCTAGTTGCGACCCTCTGTTATGCTGGGAAAGTTATCGGTTCTGAAGGGTGTCATTGGTAATCCTGCGGAAGAATACATGTTGCAAATCGGGTTGTCGGCCCATGCGTAACGAACGGCCACCGGATCGGACACCGTATCACTCCAGACCTCTATCCGTCCATCAGCGAGTATTCGAGCTTGAGCATGAACGAATTTCTGGCTTGAATCTGCAATTGTAAAACCGATGGGATCACGAACATCGAAAGGTCTCCACCCACTTGCCTTTGGTTCTACATGTTCAAAGGTAAGGACCAGCCGATTGCCGTTTTGCTGCATCGATTGAAACAGGGGACTCCGACACTGAATCCCGGGTAGCTTGTAAGTTTCTGCCAGTGCCAATCGAGCTAATCGCTTAGCAACATCGATTTTATTTCTTGGATGAATGTCCTTTCCTTCACCGAGATCAATGATTACGGCTTCACCGGTATTATCGAGTTTGGTGAGTGTCATTGTTTGGGCTTCACGAAGTTCAGCCCACTCACTGTCAGCAGGTTCTGATTTCTCGTCTCTGAAATCAGCAAGTTGGACCCAATAAAAAGGGAAGTCGCCAAGCCCCCACTCGTTTCGCCAGGAGTCAATCATAAATGGGAAAAGAGAGCGGTACTGAACAGCCCGGCTTGCATTGGACTCGCCCTGGTACCAGATGGCACCTCGCATGCCGTAGCCAATCGTCGGTGCGAGTACTCCACAGTAGATATTTCCTGGTCGGGAGTTACCCGTAAGCAGCGATTCGGGGTGCCGAGGACGTCTCGGAGGTGATTTTTTTTCAGCTTTTGCTTCTTCTGATTTTTGTTTCCAAACATCGAGTCTCTTTTCATAAGCCTTTACGGCCTCAGGCATCGTAGTCTCGGTTTGGATCCATCGGTCTATTAATGGACTGAATCTGTCGTCAGACGATAAGAGATTCCTGTCAATCCAAGCTTCACAAGCGCTTCCGCCCCAAGCATTATCGATGAGACCAACTGGGACATGAAGTGTCTGGTGGAGTTGCCGTCCGAAAAAGAAGCCAACAGCAGAAAAATCACCAACATTTTCAGGAGAGCAAACGGCCCATTCACCTTTAAAGTTCCACTGAGGTTCTTGCGTACCCACCTGAGGAACAGAAATTAGTCGAATCTGTCCCAAGTCTGCAGTCGCTATGGCAAGGTCAGCGTCAGTGGCCTGTCGAACAGGCCACTGCATATTCGATTGCCCAGAGCAGACCCAGACCTCTCCAATAAGAACATCTTCAAATCTTTGCGTGTTATTTCCCTCCACAGTCAGTGTATGAGGCCCCCCGTATTCAATAATGGAGTCAAGTTGTACTGACCATGATCCATCTTTTTTGGCAACTGTTGTATGACTCTGACCTGCTATGGAAACAGAGATCTCTTCACCAGGATCAGCCTTGCCCCAAATCTTATTTTGAATGCCTTGTTGCAATACCATGTGATCGGTAAATAAATTATTGAGCGCGACATCAGCCCGGATAGCTGTTGATCCCAAAGGGGCTAGTAGTAGGCAGATGGCAGCAATACGACGATTCATAGGAAGTACTTTCAAGGTGAGTAGCTGTCGTGTTCACATCTCAGAGGGTAGCACTAAAATGCTGGCACTTCGAAAAGATAACAATTTGGGTATTGAAAAAGCGAAGTTTTTACGATGACTGACTTGTCGTAACTTCAAGATGTATACCAGACGTTGCGAGTATAGTGATCCCCTTAAAAGAATAAGATCTTTTGTCAGCTACTAGACACGTCCTTGAATGTAGTTCTCAGCTGCTTGAAGAGCTAACTGACAATTTCCAGCCTTATAGGCATTGAGATCACCTATTGAGATAAGCCCCGCAATATGTTGATTGCCTTCAAGAACAGGAAGGTGACGAATTCGTTCGACCCTCATAAGTTCAGCAATCTCTTCAAGTTGGGTGTCAATCGAGCACGTGATGATATCTCGGGTCATTACCGCACCAACACTGGTGAAATCCGACTGTCTTCCCGCTGCTACAACCCGGCGGAGAACATCACGCTCGGTAAAAATTCCAACAAGTTCATCGCCTGCAGGTGATGTTTGAACAACCAATAAAGCACCAATATGCTCTGCGTTCATCAGTCGAGTTGCGTCAAAAACAGTTGTTTCTGGTGAGACGCTGAAAACATGGCAGCCACTTTTCGTAGCTAAAAGATGTGAAACGGTAGCCATAAGTCCTCCCCAAACAAATGAGATTGTGAGAATGTTTCGTGCAAACATTTCCAATTCGTTCGCTGGCCTTGTCCCCGTATCACCGTAAATATACGAAAATTTGAGGGGGAATTTGTAATTCTTGAGAGAAAAAGAACAGGCATTCATCACCGAATACGCGAAAAACAACTGTTTTTACCGTTATTCGATTAAATTTTTAAGATCCAGAGGACATCTTGCTTTGATGAGAGCGATGGTAATCGT
>JALCBP010000147.1:0-3809 GCA_028066355.1 Pirellulales bacterium | reverse complement strand
GTTTGAGTGATTCATCACCCCGGTAGGTCCAGACATTTGATTCAGAAAGATACATCAACGGAGACTGGCGAAACAGCCGCACAAGACGACAAAGAATCACTTCCTCTTTATGTATTGAAGTCATAGTACTGGAATCCCTAAGACCTTCTCAATTAAGTCTGATATCCAACAAAAATTCTCACGAAGCAATGACGCCTGCTAAGTGGGCCGCTGCATAAAGGCCAGACCAAAAAACACCGAATATCACAACGGGCAAGACAAGACTCGTGATCATTGCCCCAGAAATTGAAACAAACGAAAACGGTTCTGACACACGGTCTTCTGGAAGTGGGTCAAAGGTCATCACCTTAAGCACTCGCAGGTAGTAAAACAGGCTCACCACCGTGTTGAATCCGCCAATAACCAACAGGCTCAACATCAGAGGACTTTCCGCGCCCGCCGTGATTGCGTCAACAAGTGATGAGAACACTAGAAACTTCGCAACAAATCCAGCCAGAGGCGGAAGGCCAATAAGGCTCACAAGGACCACTGCCGTAGCAACAACAATCCCCGGGCTTACACGGATCAATCCAGCATACGATGAAATCTCTTCACTTTTCAAGCGATTCCGTAGGAGAGCCACAATACCGAATGCACCAAGGTTCATAAAAAGATATGTTGCAAGATAAAATGCCACCGCTGAGACTGCGTCACGTGCTCCCTCCGGAGACGTTGCCACAAGAGCAACAGCAGCAGCAACGGCCATCATGATGTAGCCAGCGTGGGCAATTGTCGAATACGCCAAAAGCCGCTTCATGTTTGTCTGCCCATACGCTGCCAAATTACCAAACGTGCAAGTAACTGCAGCAAAAAGACCAATAACATAAACGATGAAATGCCTCACATCAGTATTTGCAACCGCGTTTGCAGACATGCCAACGACGTCTTCGGTTACCGGGGCGGAGAAAGCGAAAGCCACCCGAACCAACAGAGCTACTGCAGCGGCTTTACTTGCCACAGAAAGAAAAGCACCGACTTCAGCTGCTGCACCTTCAAAAACGTCTGGGCACCAAAAATGAAACGGAACCGCGGAGAGTTTGAATGCCAAGCCAACAGAAAGCATAAGCCCTCCCAAACAAAGTACCATTGTGCTCCCACTAGTACCACCAGCTGCTAACACACGAGAAATTTCGAATGACACATCTGGCAAAACGAGTGTTCCCAACACTCCAGAAATCAAACTGATTCCGTAGAGCATGACCCCAGCTGCTCCTGCTCCGTAAACGGCATACTTCAAGGCAGCCTCAGAACTTGCTGGTCTACCCTTCAGCATGCCTGCTAACGCGTACGAGGGGACACTTGCCATCTCAACCGCCATGAAAACCATCAGCAGATTATTGGCCGACACCATGAGGCACATTCCGAGGGAACTTCCCAGAACGAGTGAGTAGAAGTCAGCTCCATCCTCGCGGTCAGGAATTCCAGACAATTTCGTTAGCACAACATAGAGGACTAGAAAACCAGCCAGAACGAGTCGAAGAAATGCGGTAAATGAATCAAAGACAAGCAGGCCACCAAATAGTTCATTCCTTACTGCGGACGTAGAGAGCAGAGAGTCCGCCATCTGGCTGTCAATGCTGAGAAAGTCGGTGTATGCGTACCATGCCGCAAAACACACTCCACCCAAAGCAATCGCACCAGAATCAACATACCTCAACAAAGGAAGCATTCTGCAAAGTAATAGCAACACAATTGTTGCCACTAAACATAGCTCAGGTCGAAAAAGGGGCAACGAGACACGAACGGTGTCAACAAAAAGTTCGTTTAGCAGTGTGCCAACATTCAACTCGGGAGTCACCAAAAGTTCCTTTCCTTCAACGCAGTCCCCAGATATGTGGAATTAGTCCTGAGCCCAATGCGAGGCAAGCTCATCACTGATCATTTCAGGATGTGCGATAGTGCTATCATCATCCGTTACATTTCGATCACCTTCAGCGACAATCATTTTCCGTGCTCCGTCATGTACATCTCGTGTCCACTCAGCAAGATTTTCGACTTGCTGATTGACAGAAGGGGTCACGTATTGGAAAAGCGTTTGAGGTGCAACACCAAAGAGAATCGCCAAGAAAACCAGTGGTGTCGCAATCGATAATTCACGTGGAGTGATTGGTGTCAGTGCATCTTCATGCGGCCCACGATATTCTGCCCCAAGATAGACTCTTTGAATTGCCCATAAGATATATGCCGCGGTGAGAATAACTGTGAAAGCTGAAATCACGGCAAGCACCCTGCTGTAGTTCCAACTCGAGAGAGTTACTAAAACCTCTCCAATAAAACCACAGAGTCCAGGCAACCCTAAGCCAGCGAAAAAAATGACAATTGCCAAACCACTGTAAACGGGCATCTTGCTGAAAATCCCACCAAACTCATTCAAGTTTCGGTGATGAACCCGGTCGTAAAGCACTCCGACCATGAAGAACATTCCCGCCGAACTTATACCATGGGCAAGCATTTGGAACATGGCCCCATTCACACCCTGAGCCCAAAATTCCCAGCGATACTCTTGGCCAGCTACAGCACTCCAGACGCCAAGCCCAAGCATCACATAGCCCATATGGCTAACCGAACTATACGCGACCATACGTTTAAAGTCCGATTGAGCAAGTGCAGCAAAGGCTCCATAGACCATAGACACAACACCTACTCCGCAAACGAGCCAAGCCAAGGACAAGCCTGCACCAGGGCAGATTGGGTAACAAATACGCAAAATGCCGTACCCACCAAGTTTCAACAAGACTCCAGCCAGAATCATTGAAATCGGTGTTGGAGCTTCGACGTGCGCATCAGGCAACCATGTATGCACTGGAAAGACTGGGACTTTAATTACAAAACCAATGAGAAGCAGCAGAAAAGCCCAGGTCTCAAGATTCATTCCAAGCCAGACAGTCGTCGCTGCAAATGGTGAGTTCGGCAACTGTCCAACAGCAGCCAGCGCCATCAGATTAAACGTATGCACGGCACTTTCCGCTGAACGGATCGAGGCTATCTCCTGTGTTGCCGTTGAGGGTTGCACCACGTGTGTCGCGATTAATTGCTCATCGGACAGCAACCGAACGTCACTCGTAAAATACAGCATGAGAATTGCTATAAGCATCAGCACGCTACCAAGCAGCGTGTAAAGGAAAAATTTGATAGCAGCATACTCACGCCGCGGACCACCCCACACACCAATGAGAAAATACATTGGCAAAAGCATGACTTCCCAAAAAACATAAAACAGGAAGAAGTCAAGCGAAACGAAGACACCGAGCATGCCAGTTTCTAGCAGAAGAAAAAGAATGTGGTACGCCTTCACATGCTTCTTAATGGACCAACTTGCTGCAGCAGCCAACATGGAAATAAATGTTGTTAAAACGACTAGAGGCAAACTGATTCCGTCAACACCTAGCAGATACTCGATACCGAAAGACTCGATCCACGGCAGTTTCACGACCCCCTGCATTTCGGCCTGACCAACAACAAACTGACCAGGACCCACAGCACCAAAAAACTGGGGCACCGCAATCCATAAGGACAACAGGAAAACAACAACTGTTGTCGCAAACGTACCCCAGCGAATGATTTCTTCACGAGCCTTAGGGAAAATCGGTAAAGATAAACCTGCAGCGACGAGTGCGGGCAAAAAGACAACAAGGGTAAGCGGCCAAAAGGCGGGGTTCTCAGCGGATGCCATGACTTATTCCATGAACGGCGGGGAAAGTTCTAACCAGCAAACGAAGTCCTAAACAAAAGCGTTGCAAGGACAAATATTGCGACAGTACCAACAACAA
>JALCBP010000146.1:0-3810 GCA_028066355.1 Pirellulales bacterium | reverse complement strand
TTGTTCGTCTTGCCGGAGCACGGCTTCTGGTAATGGACATGGTACAAAGTCGACTGGATTTTGTGACGCAAACATACGGCGTGACTGAGACTATTTGTGCTGATGGCACTGAAGAGGATCTCAGTAAAGTTGCCGAGCTTACGCACAATGAATTCTGTGATGTTGTCATTGATGCGACTGGTAGTGACCGCAGTATGAACCGTTCACTCGAATTTGCTGCCTTTGGTGGCCGCGTCGTTTACGTTGGTATAACGCAGGGAACCCTTTCGTTTCCACACGCTCCACTCCTCCATCGCCGGGAACTCTCTATCCTTGCAAGCCGCAACGCTTTATCACGGGACTTTGACCGCATCATCAAAGAAATCGAAGCCGGGCGGATTAATACAGCACCCTGGATAACCCATCGGATGAGCTGGACTGATCTTCCTGAGCAATTCCCGCATCTTGTTGACCCAACAAGCGGTGTACTCAAGGCAGTGGCCACAATCGACTCCTGCTAGTCAAGGACAAGAAGCTGGGTTTCCCTCTCGCTTTTAACTCATAGCGTGTCATCAGAAAGAAGGGTTATTGCAGCTTCTTTTGGTGAGATTCCTTTCTCATCAACGAGCCCATTTGCAAACCGCATCGCTGAAACAGATATTTGATTAACGAGCGGCTCAAGGACGTTCACCAGATCATTATTCTTGGCCGCCTTTGGTGACAAAAGAAGCACTGCGTCATATGGCGGAAAGGCCCTTTTAGGGTCGTCTAAAACGCCAAGATCAAACGCGTCAATTCTGCCATCGGTCGAGAACCCTGCTGCAATATCGACTTGGTCATCGGCAACGGCTTGATACATAAAAGTGGAATCCATTCCCACTTCATTAATATCCGTCAGTGCATAAAGCTTTCGAACACGCTGCCATTCCGGCCGGCCAAAAAACTCCGGATCACCTCCAATCTTTAGATCTCTTGCTATTGGTGCCAGATCACCAATTTGCTGGAGATTAAAGCGTTGCAGCGTCTGACTCTTGGCGACAAGTGCATACGTATTTTCAAACCCCAACGGGCCGACGAGAACAATGCCATACTTTTCGTAGAGCCTTCCCGCAATGGAAGCCCGCATCGCGACCCGACCTATTGGTGCATTTTCCTTCAGAACCGTACTCCAAATAGTTCCGGTATACCCCACGTAAACATCTATCGTATCTTTAGCCAACGCATCAAAAACAATCGTCGACCCCATATTGCCAAGTACTTCAGCCACACCACCAGCACCCTCGACTTTTTCTCGCAGGACTTCGGCGAGAATAAATTGCTCGGTAATCCCTTTTGCCCCAATACGTATACGCTGTCCAGTGAGAATTTTTTGTGACAAATCATTCTTGTGCGCTTTTGCTGGGTTCGTTCCGACTTTCACCATGTTTGAAAACCCGGCGGAGCGCCCGGCGAATATTCCTGATGCGATACCAGTCACAACGATCCCCAGCATGACACACGTTGCAATAACCAGTGGCATTCGTCGCCGTGATTGAATACTTTTTTCAATAACCGCTATAAGTTGGTCCAGAACAAGCGACAGCGTCATTGTCGCAACACATCCAAAAATCACTCGTTGCCAATCCCGAAGTTGCAAGCCACTGAATATGTAATTGCCAAGACTCGGGGCACCAACAGGTGTTGAGAGTGTCGCAATACCAACAACCCATACGGTTGCTGTTCGAATGCCAGCTAAGATGACAGGGAACGCGAGTGGCAATTCAACACGAAACAACTGCTGCAGCGGCCGCATCCCAACGGCTTTTGCCGCCTCACGCATCGCCGGATCAACCGACTCCAGGCCGACAATTGTATTTCGAACGATTGGCAAAATGCTATAGATGAGCAAGGCAATAAATGCTGGCCAATAGCCGATCGTTCCTCCAAGCAGTGCAACCATGATTGCTAATAGCGCGATACTGGGAACCGTTTGCACAAGAGATACTAGTGAGACAACCGGACCACGTATAGTCACTGACTTTACGCAGACCACACCTAGAGGAACGCTTATGAGCACTCCAAGAACAATCGCCGGAATGGCGAGCATAAGATGCCCACCCAGATAATCTGGCAACTGCTCGAATAAAAGATAGAGTTGGGAACTCACTCAACACCTCCACGGGTTTTTCCATGGAGCAACGACTCAATAAATTCGCTGTGACGACGAGGCGTATCTATCAGTCGCGACACATACTCATTTACGGGAGACGTTAGCAGAATCTGTGGGCTCGCTAATTGTGCAATCGCACCTTTCTGCATGACCGCAATGCGATCGGCAAGGAGCACCGCTTCTGACATATCATGTGTCACTAATACAACACTTAATTTCAATTCCTTCTGAAGTGTTCGAAATTCCTGCTGCAAGGCATCACGCGTAATTGGATCAAGTGCACCAAACGGCTCATCCATTAGAATGGCTTGCGGACTCGATGCGAGGGCTCGTGCAAATCCAACCCGCTGTTGCTGCCCACCAGAAAGTTCTGAAGGCATTCGGTTTTTGTACTCATCCATTGGCAGATCCACCATTGCCAGCAAGTCGCTCACTCGTTCAGCAACCGCCTCTTTTGTCCAGCCTAGCAGTTGAAGCGTGACACCAACGTTTTGGCCGACAGTCATGTGTGGAAAAAGCCCAACTCCCTGAAAGGCGTATCCAATTGATCGCCTAAGAACAACTGGATCGACATCGGTGACATCCTCTCCCATCACTCGCACCGAGCCAGAAGATGGCTCGATAAGCCTGTTGATCATCTTGAGTGTAGTTGTTTTCCCGCTGCCTGAACCACCAACGATTGCCAGAACCTCTCCCTGCGACACGGAAAGATTGACCGCATTTACTGCAGGTTCATCTGCCTTGCGAAAGCGTTTCGTCAGAGCATTAAGCTCTATTGCGGGAACACACATGTTCTCCGTTTCACTCCTTCTCACCCGCAAATATCAAGGCGCAAGAATTGTATCAGGCTGAAAGTGGTTGCAGACATGCTACGGCAAAGTCACCCGCATCATCTGTCCAAAGCTTTTCCAATGCTAGGTTGCTTTCATTTGCAAGCAACTCGAACTCGTCTGGAGTGTACTTATGCGACTCCTCCATACGAATTGCCTCGCCAGCTTCGAAGGTAATAACGTCACCAGCCATCTCAACAGAATGAGTTTCCTGCACCCAAAGTCGGCTAACGATTGCGCCTTCTTCCTCGACCCAGTCAGCGCGGAATGAAAACATGTTGCGATCAAGCGCAACACTTAATTCATCTGCCAGTCGATCGATAACGTTGTAATTAAATTCTGCTGTGACTCCTTCTTTATCGTTATAAGCCGCTTCCATTCGGTCCTTATCTTTTTTACAGTCAAAACCAACAACCACTTTCCCGGACATTACAGCACACCCATCATCTGGCTGATCCTTTATCATACTGCCAAAAGTACGCAGAAGTGACGCTGCATCAGATCGATTGAAATTGCCAACTGTTGAACCAGGAAAATAGATTGCTCGCGAGCGTACCGCAGCTTCACATGATGGAACTGGATGTTCTTTTGTGAAGTCCGCCCAGACTGGCAGAACCTCTATATCGTGCCTGTCCGCAATTGCAGCTGCAGACTCGAGAAGAAAATCACGGCTAATATCGACCGGTACATACGCGGCAGGGTCTGGCATTGCAGCTAATAAAAGATCTGTTTTGAGACTCGCACCGCTGCCAGGCTCAATAAGCATACACCTTTTTCCGACCGCATCTCCAATTGCATCAGATATCTCCCGCATCAATGCGAGTTCAATCCTTGTGATATAGTATTCATCTA
>JALCBP010000145.1:0-3812 GCA_028066355.1 Pirellulales bacterium | reverse complement strand
GTTGTAAACAGCATCGAAGGTTTATATGAGCCAATAAGCCGTACCAGTCCCGGCGCATCCGTTGGGTCTGCATACCGAATGCTTCGAATGCCGGACAACTGGGGAAGGAGCACGTTCCCGGTCAAACCAAATGAATGAAATGGGGGAAGAAAGCCGAGCAGGCTATCGTGCTGATCCGGCTGAAGAACAGCCAAACTGTCATGAATGTTCGTGAGGAGATTCCGGTGCGTTAAAGGAACAGTTTTTGGAGCTGATTCCGAACCCGAAGTGAAAAGAAAAACCGCAGGATCTCGTTCGTCTTGTTTTGGTAGATTCTTGAGAAAAGCCGTCGGCCGCAAATATGTGCGGGCCATTAACCCCAGAGCCTCTGTTTTTTTTATCGACTTCTTAACATCTTCGAGAAAGACATAGTCCGAACCCTCGATTGCAATACCGAGCCGGTCAACCAACCGACTCGAAGTAACCACCTGCCGAACTCCTGTTACTTCGACACCATGAGCCAGACCCGAAGGACCTGTTGTCCAATTCATCATGACTGGTGTCTTGCCAGCTAGATGCATTGCGTAAAAGACGATATCAGCTGCAACACTCGCGGGCAGCATAACACCGACGTGTTGTTGAGGGATTCTGGCAAACCGCTTCGCCATCAAATTAGCTGCCACAAGCAGACGACGACGTGAGAGAACACCAGACATCTGATCTCCCGTGGCAGCTGCCTCTGGTGCCTCAATCATCCGCCGAGTAAATGCCGCCGCAACAGTTTCATCAAGCAGCCATGGTGATTTACCAGTGACATTCTGTCCAACCTCAGGTGCCATCGATGAGAACCAGTTCTTTGGCACGACCAAGTTGTTCCCAGCGGTACGACTGGCTAGTTTTCCATCAGCAAGACTCCACAGGCCTCCTAATGTTTCCACCACCTCATCACTTTGAAACCCGAACTGCTGCTCTATCCGAAGTGCTAGGTCCATCCTATCGAGGCTGTCTAACCCAAGATCTTCCAGCCGTGTCCCTGACACCTGTTCACTGTCAATAAGGTCACGCTTCAAGAACAATTCAACCAGTTCATTAACCTGCCCTATTGTCTTCTTGTTTATTGAATCGGTATCAATACCTGTCACCGTTGGAGTTTGGTAGGTACCAGTGTCCGGTCCGAAACACCAGTTATATCGAACAAATATTGGTGACTCTGGTGCGTCAACATTAAACCAGTCCTCTAATTTTCGATTAAAGACCTCCCGAGACTCGGTCGGCAACTCCTCTGCCTGCATAGTTTCCACGTGGAGATGAACGTTCCGCCGCGGAAGAAAAAACACCAGGCTAGCCAGCAGCCAACCCAGCGACTCAAGAACTTTATTCGTGAGATCTGGTGGCTGCCCGGTTCGTGCACAACCCCAAAGGCTTCCCCATAAACCACGGGTACGCACAAGAACAACTGTGACTGACGGGCACCGACTAACAACCTCGTGAACGAGCCGGTTTGAACCAATCTTCTCGAGGTTCGTTCTTTGCAGCCGCCCAGAGGGATAGATGATAAAACTGTTACCTTTATCAATGCCTTCAACGACCGTATCGATCAGTTGCTGTGCCTGGACCACAGCAGACTGACTCTGCGCTGACAAGTCTGGCACTTCGAATGCACGAACAAGCTTCATCAACGGCAGGAGAAACGGAACACGATATGTTCCAGAATAAACAAGTGGCCGAAGTGGCACTTTGACTGCTCTGTGCAAGTGAGACAATACAGTCGGAGGATCTATATAACACGGATGATTCGGCAAGACGAGTACTGGCCCTTCCAGTGTGCTGAGCTGTTCAAGACCATCAACACGAATGCGATAACGGAGCCGTAAAATCAGACGAATGACAAACCAGAACAATTTTTCAAACACAACTTGCATTCACTTCTCCCGCACTTTGACGAGCCCAGCCCTTCCTCAATATTGCACAACGCCAAACACTATACTCAAAACAAAAGCAGCTATCATAAAAACGGATCACGAAACAGGCTCAGCTAAACAAAATTTCATAAAAACAGGAGTCCAATGAGGAAACCTACCTTCTAAACAATGAGCAGTGGCCTTCTAGTAAGCAACAAATAACAGAATCGAGCCACCTTAATTAGGTTTTCAGACCGGTTTCATAGCCATCTCTCTAGCTATACCTATCATTTAAAGATGGTTCGATTGTGACGCTTCGTCCGATTCCCCGCGGTCGAAATGCCTCACTCAGTTCGTCATTCTAATTGATCGGGTTTGGTGGTTGCTTATAGTGAATGGGTTCGATGCCTCACGGTTGCAACTCGCTCGATGTCCTTAGGCAGAAAGATCTCCCATGATTCGCTTCGGTACTGCACCAGCTTCAACCATCACAATTGATGATCAGCGGATTGTTCCAAACGCACATACACGTGACGTTATCTATGGGGTGGTCCTCAATGAATTATCCCGTGTCAGACCCAATTCTAATCAGTCTCTTCTAACACCTGAATCAAATCTTACAGAAGCTGGTATTGACGACGCTCGCCTCGAAGACGCAATCGTCCGCCTTCAGGGTAGCTACGGAATGCGGTTACACGAAGAGTGGATACAGGACATCCAAACATGCGACGACCTCGTGACGTGTATCGCTACGAGAATGTTCGATACAAAAGATTCAGGAGCTTCACAAAACATTTCAATAAAATCAAAAGCACAAAGAGAAAGTGTATCTGCCAGAACATATTCCTTCGAAGAATGCGAAGTCCTTCGAAAACGTGTTGCTGATCTCCAAGCGCTTGGTCTTGAAAATCCTTTCCTTCTGGCTCATGAATCTGTTACAGGGAAGCATGCTTCAATTCGTGGCAAAGACGTGATCAGTTTTACGAGCTTTGATTATCTCGGCCTGACCAGCCATCCAGCAGTGACTACAGCTGCAAAAGCTGCAATTGACCAATTTGGCTGTGGGGCTACAGCCAGTCGTATGGTTGGCGGCAACACCACACTTCTCAATGCGCTCGATAATGCAATTGCAGACTTCATTGGTACGGAACGAGCTACAGTCTTTCCGTGTGGTTTCGGCACGAATGCATCTGTCTTTGGTCATTTGTTTAATGCCAAGGATCTCATTCTCTACGATGAACTGGCTCATAAAAGTATTACCGAGGGGGCAATGACTTCGCAGGCGGCAAGTCGCAGCTTCCGCCACAACGATTTTGAGCAACTCGATAGCCTCTTGCGAGACGTTCGCCATAAATACCGACGTACCGTTATTGCCATAGAAGGCGTCTACAGCATGGATGGCGACTACCCAGATCTTCCACGCTTTATAGAAGTGAAGGAACGACACGACTCACTCCTATACATTGACGAGGCCCACTCTCTTGGAACAATGGGAAACAACGGACGCGGGATTGCTGAGTTTTTTGAAATTGATCCGAAAAACGTTGACATCTGGATGGGAACGATTAGTAAATCCCTCGGTTCAGGTGGTGGCTATCTGGCTGGATCTCGTGAGCTAATCGATTACCTCGGGTTGACAACACCAGCTTTTGTTTTTTCGACAGCCTGCTCTCCCCCAAATACGGCCGCCGCTCTTGCTGCACTCCAAACCCTTCAGGCTGAACCATGGCGTGTTCGCCAACTTCACGAAAAGTCAGCACTTTTTCTTTCTCTCGCAAAAGAGGCTGGACTGGACACCGGACCAAGTCTGAACACCCCGGTCATCCCAATTATCGTCGGCAGCTCACAAAAAGCTCTTGCCGTCTCACAACGACTTTTAGAAATGGGCATTAATGCACGCCCTATTTTGTACCCTGCCGTCCGAGAATCTGC
>JALCBP010000006.1:0-75904 GCA_028066355.1 Pirellulales bacterium | reverse complement strand
GTACATTTCTGAAGAATCATTTCATGAAGCAGGCTGTGATGTAGAAGATTTTTTGTTCGGTCGTATCGGCCCAGAATTTGATGTTCTTGCGCGTAATGAGATATCTCGTGCCCACAGATGGTTTGCTGAAGCGAGGCATTTGGACGATTTTCTTTCGAGTGAAGGTCAGCGCGTCTTCAGGGCGATGTACGGCGTCTATCGGGAATTACTTCAGACGGTTGAAAAGGCTGGTTCAGCAATCTTTACGCAGCGGATTCGTGGATCCAAATGGCGACTTTCGGTCATGGGTGTCTACAGTGTTCTTAAAGGTATTTCATGACCCAGATCGATAAAGACCAACCAGACGTTGATACTTTGAGCGGCCGCCCGCGAGTCGTTGTAATTGGTGGTGGGCTCGCTGGGCTATCTGCGGCAGCTGCTCTCGTCGAAAGTGGTTTTGACGTTCAGCTTTTTGAATCAAGGCGGACTTGTGGTGGGAGAGCGGCTTCGTTTGAGGATCCTCAGGATGGAAGTCTTGTCGATGCCTGCCAGCATGTTGCAATGGGCTGTTGCACGAACTTTCTTGATCTCTCTCAACGTGCAGGGTTTGGGTCTCAATTACGACGTGATCGGACGCTTTGGTTCATCGGCCCTGACGGGGCTCGGTCAGCCTGCACGCCAGCCGGATGGCTGCCTGCACCGCTGCATCTTGTACCACTGTTACTTGGGATGTCTCACTTTTCTCTATGGGAAAAAGTATCACTTGTCTACGGCATGACGCGACTGGCGGTGCGTCAAGTATTCGCAACAGATGACACAGAGCCTACAGCAGCGATGTGGCTTCGATCTCGGCAGCCGGAGCGAGTCATTCAGCTATTCTGGCAGCCTGTGATTGAAAGTGCATTAGGTGAGTCAATTGAATTAGTAGGAATTACCGCTGTAAGAAAAGTGGTTGTTGACGGTTTTTTTGCGCACCCTCAGGCGGCAGATCTTTTGGTGCCAACTCAGCCTCTAGGGGAACTCTTTGGAAAGAAGCTCGTCTCGTGGCTCCAAGACCAAGGGGTGGTGGTTCATACGAGCCGGACTGCCACGGGGATTCAGTACGGTGAGTCTCATGACGTGACGGGAGTCTGGTGCGGTGAAGAGGTTACGCCCGCGGAAGCTGTTGTTCTTGCTGTTCCATGGCGAGCAGCTGCGAGGCTTGTTCCTGAAGTCTTACCCCCTGTGGACGATTCATTTGTTGGATCACCGATCACCGCAGTTCATCTGTGGTTTGATCGACAGATAGTGGATTTGCCTCACGCTGTGCTTGTTGGACGGGTGTCACAGTGGGTTTTTCGAGGCGGCGAAGAACACGTTCAGAAGCACGAAGAATTGTCTAGTGAAGGGAAAAGCGAGAAGGCCTACCATTGCCAAGTTGTGATTAGTGCCTCACGCGGACTCTGTGATGGAAATAGAGAACAACTACTGGAGACAGTTGTATCTGAGTTGCGAGAAATCTTTCCAGATGCACAAACTGCTCGTCTGATACGCTCCCGTGTTGTGACTGATCCCACAGCAGTCCTTTCGGTAAGACCGGGAATTGACATGGTACGGCCTGCGGCGGTGACTCCAATTAGAAATCTTTTTCTTGCCGGTGATTGGACGCAGACCGGTTGGCCCTCCACGATGGAGGGTGCTGTTCGTAGTGGCAGACATGCTGCGTTAATGCTCGCCGAATCGGCAAATGAAACGCAACCTCATGCAGTTGAGGAACTTCATAAAAATCCACTGATTCGTTTGTTTGTCGGTGGTTGAAGCAGTTGGCGAGTTTTTGCAGTCCTGAGTTAAAGTAATGGACAATACTCGTCAAAGCCAGCTTGATTAGGTTTGGCTTGTCCTGAATCTTTTTGTGACGAAGTGCAAAAAGATTCGCGTCGGGTATCCTAGTGCTGGGTCTTTTTCCACAAGTTCGCTCGAAGAGGTCGGTGCTTCATGATTTCTCTTATTACATTTGTTCTCTTTACCGCCTTAGTTGCATTCCTGACGTGGTTTATCACTCGTGGAAAAGTCACCAATACTGAGGACGGTTTTTTTCTTGCCGGACGAAGTCTTCCAGGGGTAGTTATTGCCGGTTCGCTGCTTTTGACGAATCTCTCGACCGAGCAGCTTGTGGGTTTAAATGGCGGAGCCTTTAAAGAAGGACTGTCTGTGATGGCGTGGGAAGTGATCGCCGGTATGTCGCTGGTTGTGCTCGCACTCTTTTTTCTGCCTCGATATTTGAAATCAGGTATCGCAACTATTCCACAATTTCTCGAGGAGCGTTACGACTCGAATGTCCGTTCACTGACAACAGGTATTTTCATCATTGCCTATATGTTAATTCTGCTGCCATTTGTACTTTTTAGTGGCGCGAGTGCGCTTACCCATATGCTTGATCTTCAGGTCAAATTAGGCCTAAGCGAGGCGGGCACAATATGGGCAGTTGTTGCGTTTATTGCAGTGGTTGGCTCTGCATATGCAGTATTCGGTGGACTTCGGGCAGTCGCTGTTTCCGATACCTTTAACGGACTTGGGTTACTCGTTGGTGGTTTTCTAATTACGTATTACTCTTTTGCGTATGCCGCTGGAGAAAATGCGTCTTTCTTTACAACAATTTCCAATATCAAGAAAGATAATCCGGACGCCTTCATGTCCCTTGGTAGAACCGGTGAGGACGTGCATTGGCCCACACTGTTTACCGGAGTCTTACTTCTAAATTTTTTCTATTGGTGCACAAACCAGCAAATCATTCAGCGCACATTTGGTGCCAAAAATCTGGCAGAAGGCCAAAAGGGTGTACTCCTTGCTGCATTTTTCAAGATACTCGCGCCCATTATTCTCGTTCTACCTGGGATTGTTGCGCTCTATATCGCAAACCAGGATTCAGAATTTAATGCAATGCTTCTCAATGCTTCGGGGCAGCGAGATGATTCGAAGGTATACGGGTCACTCGTTCGACTGGTTCTACCAGCACCACTTACAGGTTTTTTTGCGGCTGTGGTCGTCGGTTCTATTTTGTCAACGTTCAATTCTGTTTTGAATTCGAGCGCCACCCTGTTTTCGCTTGGGGTCTACAAGAAAAGCATTCGGCCGGATGCAACCATGGAGCAGGTTGTCCAGTCGGGGCGCTGGTGTAGTGGGCTTGTAGCAGTGTTTGCCGCCGTCGGTGCTCCGCTCATTTTCATGGGTATCGATGGAATTTTTGGATACTTCCAAAAACTGAACGGCGTCTACTTTATACCGCTACTAGCTGTCATCCTCGTTGGCATGCTGAACCGATGGGTGAATGGGCGAACTGCCTTTATTACGATTCTGGTTGGCTTGAGCGTCATGATCTGGGGGACCTTTTTCGGAGAATCGTTCATTCAGGATGTATTTGGTTCGGGATATCACTTTATGGGCGCAGTCTTTATTGCTTTGGTAATTCTGCAACTTGTCCTAGGGAAATTTATGAAGCGTGAGGTTGCTTATCTGCAAAAGGACGCGAAGAAAGTAGATCTTACGCCGTGGGCCCCTGCTCCGTATGTCGGCGTGGGACTGGTGACAACAGTAGTTGTTTTGTACGCCATGCTCGCGATTTTATAAGAGGACCAGTCAGTAGTAGAAAGTGAACAGCAGGATATATGACCGACTTTAAACCATCTGTTTGTATTGATTCTGTATTCGAAGGACAGTCGTTCCAGCATGCATGTCAGATGGTCCGACAAGCAGGTATACCAGCCATTGAGTTCTGGGGCTGGTGGGACAAAGACCTCGATGCTTTGCAGGAAGCGCAACTACAAAATGAGTTAGTAATATCCGCTTGCTGTACCAAGTTTATTAGCCTTGTGAATCCAGCTGATCGTTCTGCGTATGTTGATGGGGTAGCGGCGTCGATTGAAGCAGCCCACAAGCTCGGAACAAATATTCTTATTTCGCAAGTCGGTGATTTTCAAGAGGGTGTACCGCGGGCGGCGCAGCATGAGTCGTTAGTCGATGGGTTACGAGAGGTTGCTCCACTCCTTGAGCAATCTGGCATTACCTTGGTCATTGAACCACTCAATGAACGAGTGAACCATCCCGGATATTATCTCGTTCGTAGTGACGAGGCCTTTCAGATTATTAATGAAGTGAATAGCGACAACATTAAAGTTGTTTTCGATATTTATCATCAGCAGATCAGTGAAGGTGATCTGGTCGAGAACATTCGGCGGAACATAAATAAAATCGGTCATTTTCACGCCGCCGGAAATCCTGGACGTCATGAATTGCAAAATAGTGAAATCGCATACCCCTACGTTTTCGAACAGATCCGAGCGACTGGTTTTGCGGGCTATGTCGGGCTCGAGTATTGGCCAAGTCAGACAGATTGTCTGCCAGCGCTCCGGGAGGTGGCCACATGGTGCGGCTGAACTTCATGGTGAGTTTTGATAATTAAGTAGAATCACAAGCAGCAACCAAGCCGTGAAACCGCTTTCAGGCGTTAGTGTGATCAGTTGGCCGGAAACAAGCAGAAAAATAGCAGTTGTCCTTAAGTTGCTGCTTTGTCATATTTGTAGTGTTAGTTTTTGGTGAGGAATGAATATTTAATACTTTTTCTGAAGGTTTTTACTATGTCTACTTTTCAATATGCATTGCGGTGTGGTGCTCCACCTGCTGACAAACGCAGAGTCGGCTTCACGCTGATTGAACTACTCGTGGTTATTGCCATTATTGGTGTTCTTGTCGGCTTGTTGTTGCCGGCAGTTCAGCAGGCACGTGAAGCTGCTCGTCGTAGCGCGTGCACGAACCAAGTGAAGCAATTAGCCTTGGCTTGCCATACTTTCTCGGATTCAAATGGGGCCTTCCCTTCCGGTCAGGGTGGCACATACACGAAGTGGGTTGGTCCTGGGATTAGTCAGGGCGGACGTTTGTCTTGGATAGCTCAAGTGATGCCGTTTATGGAACAGCAGATGGTTGCAGATACAATTGCTTCGTTTCCTGACAAGCCCGTTTGGCACGGGGCTTTAAGATATGGTCGGCCAGGTATTGGTGAACCGACCTTTCTCCGCTGTCCATCAGATACGCAACCGACAGTAGCTGCAGGTCAGTACGCGCCAACTAATTATCTCGGTTGCTATGGCGACAGTACAGTGAACCTGCGTCAACGGTATTTTCCTCAGAGCGACCCCGCAGGGCGCGTTTGGAAGGAATGGTATCGCGGTATGTTTGGGAATGCCTCATATCCCGTACAAAACCCGACAACGCCCCTTGACAACGCGACAAAACGAGGAATTGAATTTAGAGAGGTCACTGACGGTCTATCGAATACAGCTCTTATCAGTGAGGGGTGTGTTGGAAACGGTCGGACTAATATCTCGGCAACAAATGAAGACTATCGGACGGCTGAAGCAATTGGTGTTGCGGGTGTGCAGAATAACCCGAGTAGGTGTTTAGCAGTCCGTGATGGACAGAAGTTCGTAGCTGGCCAGTCTCTTCACTCGATTAAGGGTGGTAACTTTGTTGATGGTTACATTTCAAGGACAGGATTTAACACGGTGCTGCCACCCAACTCGCCATCGTGTGGTGTTGTGCAAAACCCTGTAAATTGGAATCACGGTGTTTTGTCAGCATCTTCTTACCATCCGGGTGGAGTTGTGCTTGCGATGGCTGATGCGAGTACCCGATTTGTAAACGACAACATCGATACCGGTGATCTGACCAAAAAAGTTGGCAGTGGTGTTGATCGTTTAGCTAATCCAACTCCTTCACCTTATGGTGTCTGGGGTGCCATGGGATCAAAAATGGGTGGCGAGGCAATTCGTCAGTAAGCATTCAAGTATGGCTTGCCGCAGGTTCTTGGCCTGCGGCAAGCTTTTTTATTCATCTTCTTTTTTACGCCGTGAACCAAAATGAGCAAAACTCCTGTATGTTATCTGACGGTATTTCTGGCAAGCCTTACTGTTGTAGCCTTCGTGGGTTGTGGTGGCCCAAAGTGGCCGCCAACATATAAAAGTTCGGGTACCGTTACGCTTGACGGAACTCCGGTTGAGCGAGCAACCATTTCTTTTTATCCACTCGATGGACAGAAGCCAGCGAACGCGACAACGGACGCGAGCGGAGCCTTTGAAGTAACTTCTTTCAATGCTGGTGATGGCGCTATGCTCGGCTCATTCGGTGTCGCAATTGAGAAATTTCCTGCTGTTGAAATTGAGACGACCCCGGGTGGAACTCCATATGATGAATCGATGAACACAGACGAGGGCCCGTCAGCCGATTCTGAAAAAGATCCTGTCAATGAGTTGCCAGAGAAATACAGTGATCATGAGAAGTCAGGGTTATCTGCAACGGTCACTGCTGATGGCGAAAATGTTTTTAATTTTGAGCTTACATCGAAGTAATCGATCTAATAGCCATTACTAAATGAACGGGGTCAACTTCTTCGAGTTGATATCAGTCTTCATTGTCCCGTTCTGTCAGTTTCTTTTTGGGTTGTGATGAAAAAAATAGCACTACTTGTTGTTGCGTGGTGTTCAGCGGTCTCATTTGGTGCTGAACCACAGCAGGACATCGCGTACGACACAAAGCACGAACGAGATGTGCTCGATTACTGGCCGGCTCTGTCTGAAGAAGGTCCGGCTCCCGTGTTTGTCTGGTTTCATGGTGGAGGTTTTCAGACGGGCGATAAAAGCGAGTTTGGCAAAAAGAATTCGGCAATGCTCGATGTGTATCAAGAGGCTGGTTTCGCCGTTGCTAGTTGCAACTATCCGCTTCTCAGCAAAAACATTGATCACCTTGAAATAGCAAGGCATTGTGCACGAGCCATTCAGTTTGTACGGTCTCAATCAGAAAACTGGAAAATTGACGCTGATCGAATTGTGTGTGGTGGAGCTTCTGCCGGCGCTATCATCAGTGAATACCTGGCGTACCAAGATGATTATGCAAACCCTGAGAGTGATGACAATGTTGCTCGCATGAGTTCACGCCCGAATGTGGTGGTGAGCCTCTGGCAGCCATGGCGAACGAAAGAAATCATCATACCGCTTATGGATGCTGGAGAAGCCCCGGTTTTCCTTTACTCGAATGCCTCGCCCAAAGACAAAATTCATCCACCTTGGGCCGCCAAGATCGTCTATGAAAAGGCTCAAAAGCTTGGCGTTCCTTCTTCGTTATATGGTGGAGATAGAAATGAACTGCCGAAAGTAGAATCTGGAATGACATGGCTTGGTCTGTCGGTTGAGTTTTGTCAGAAACATCTCAATTGACCTTGCGAATGCGCAGTCTCAGTTGTCTGCTCGGATGATCTTTTCGAGTTGATCTGCAAGCGTTCGAGAGCAGAACATGCCCTGCTCCCATAGTTTCCAGAGATCAGTGATGGCTGCTGGACGCCGAGTAATCGCGGCAATGGCAGCACCAAAACGATGCATCGGTGACTGTGGCTGGCTCAGGCGACTAACTTCAGGAGGAAGTGTTTCATCGGACGTGTCAGAGATTGCTCGGACAGCCAGGAATGGAATGTCGGCTTCTCGTGCAATCTGTGCGACTGCTACAGATTCCATGTCAACCAGATCAGCATTCGAGCTTTTCCGAAGTTGAGCCTTGGCTTCTTTTGAAGTGATAACTGAATCAACAGTTATCAGTGCTCTCGGTTTTCTTGTTTTCGTAACAAGGAACGGAATTTGATCAATCGAGACTACGGTGTAGATGCATTCATGGCGATCGTTCAGTATTTTGTCTGGAATAAGCACATTTCCATGTTCAAGGTCTGGGGCCAGAGCGCCTGCAAATCCTGCAGAAATCAACGTGTGGGGTCGGTGCCCGTCAATCATGAGTTGTGCAGCACGTGAAGCTGCGTCTCGCCCAACACCGGAAATTGTCCAGGTAATCGGATAGTTCCCAATACGTCCCTCAAAGACAACGCATTCTTGTCCTCGGAACTCCTTCGTATCACAAGCCCGACGTTCAAATGTGTGGGCTTCAATAGGTAACGCAAAGATGATACCGAGGGGACGTGGATTCGATCCGTTCTCTTTGTTCACCATTGAAATCATCCAATGTTTAAAAGCTGAAACTTCACAGCTTCCGTGAATCGCACGGTGTTGTTTATCTGCTTCTGACGTAGGGTCTGTTATCTATTGTGCGTCACTATTCGTAAGAGTAATAGATGTTCGGTAATGAAAATCTGACCCGCAGGAAATATTATTCCCATTCAATCGTTGCTGGTGGCTTTGATGAAATATCGTAGACTACTCGGTTAACCCCCCGTACTTCATTAATGATTCTTGTCGACATTCGGCCGAGAACCTCGTAGGGAATATGACTCCAGTCAGCAGTCATAAAGTCTTCTGTTTCAACAGCACGAATTGCTAGAGCATCTTCATAGGTGCGCGCGTCACCCATGACCCCGACGCTCTGTACCGGAAGCAGTACAGCAAATGCCTGAGCGATTTTTCTCATTAAGCCGGCTTCTTGCAGTTCTTGCAGAACAATCGCATCAGCTTCACGAAGTGTATCAAGCCGTGTTTTTGTTATTTCACCAAGACAGCGGACGGCAAGGCCTGGACCGGGGAACGGATGCCGCCAGACAATATGCTCTGGCAATCCTAAGTTGATGCCAAGTTGGCGAACTTCGTCCTTAAATAGATCTCGGAGTGGTTCAATAAGTTCAAACTGCAGATCATCTGGCAGGCCACCAACATTGTGGTGTAGTTTAATCGTCGCCGCGGGCCCATCAGCAGCTGCACCACTCTCGATGACATCCGGGTAGAGCGTTCCCTGCGCGAGAAAGCGAGCATCTTCAATTTTTGATGCTTCATCGGCGAAACAGTCAATAAACGTTGCGCCGATGCGACGTCGCTTTTCCTGTGGCTCGGTAATGCCGGCGAGGACATCAAGAAAACGGTCCTCTGCTGAAACAACGTGAAGATCTGTCTTGAAGTGATCGGAAAACTCTTCAATAACAGCAGAAGCCTCGTTTTTGCGAAGAAGACCGTTGTCAACAAGAATGCAAGAGAGGTTATCTCCAATCGCCTTGCTGATTAGCGCTGCGACTACAGCGGAGTCAACTCCACCAGAAAGGCCACAGATGACACGGTCAGAGCCTACTTTTTGTCTAATTGACTCAATTGCAAGTTCGGCAAAATCTTCAAGCCGCCACGTGCCAGTACAACCGCATTCGTGCTGAAGAAAGTTGGCAAGAATTTCGCTACCCGCGGGCGTGTGGGTCACCTCAGGATGAAATTGTAGGCCAAAGACTGGAAGGGTCCTATGCCGAACTGCAGCCAGAGGGCACGTTTCTGTTTTTGCAAGCGCAACAAAGTCATCTGAGACAGTGGTTACCTGATCACCGTGACTCATCCAGACATCAGTGCTTGTGGGGACACCTGAAAAAAGTGAACTATCTGAGATGACATCACAATTGGATCGACCGTATTCCCTTGATTCTGCACGGCCTACCGTGCCACCAAGAGCCTCACACGCAGCCTGCATGCCGTAACAAATTCCCAGAACTGGAATGCCTAGCGAGAATAGTCCGGGGTCACAGCGAGGAGCATCATCTTCATAAATGCTCGCTGGTCCACCAGAGAGAATGATGCCCTTTGGTGAGATTTCAGCGAGGCGTTCTGCAGATATATCATGACGGACAATTTCGCAGTATACGTGTTGTTCACGAACTCGCCGAGCGATGAGTTGGGCATACTGCGATCCAAAATCCAATACCACTACCCGTTCAGCATTTACAGACTGAAAAGCTTTGTGATCTGAATTAGTAGCTTCCGGCAGTGAACTCGTCATTGGTATCTGGTCATTCCCTACGAGGACTTTTTTGAAAGCCCGACAGTATACTCCCCCTGCCCTATGAAAACACACCATGTATGAGTTTCCCGGTATGAACTGCTAAATTAGTGTTTGGCTCGAGAGTCACGATAAAATATGGGTTAGTCTGACAAATGGAGAAACTGCATGTTTGCCCTGCTTTCGAATGATGATGGAATCTACGCGCCAGGGCTTGCCGCTTTGGAGGACATCGTAAAAGATGAGTTTCAGACCCTGGTTGTTGCACCATCAACTGAGCAGAGTGGCGTTGGTCACGGTATTACATTTCTTTCACCACTTACGGCAAAAGAGGTTTTTCGAGGTGAGAAGCGTCGGGGATGGGCAGTTGATGGTAGTCCTGCAGACGCCGTGAAACTCGGTGTCTCAGAAATATGCCCACAGCGACCAGACCTCATCATAAGCGGCATTAATGCTGGTCTGAATGCCGGTATCAACGTTCTCTATTCCGGGACAGTTGCGGCAGCTATTGAAGGCTCATTCTTTGGAATCACGAGTATTGCTGTATCCCTGGAATGGGATGATCACATGAACTTCGAACAGGCGGCAGCGATGGCGGGTGGACTTGTCAAAGGGTTGGTTTCACTTCGTCCACCTGCCGGCAGTCTCTTCAATATCAATATTCCAACAGCTGCCCTGACCCGGAAACCTGAGGTGCGAGTTGTTCCAATGAGCGTCGCCCGCTACGGAGAAGCGTTCGAGCGACGAATCGATCCACGTGGGCGGAACTATTATTGGGCCAGTAACGATCCACCACCACCACCATCAGCCAAAGACAGTGATGTTACAGCACTTGCCGAAGGAGTGATTACCGTCACACCGCTCAAATATGATCTTACAAACGGCTCTCAGCTTAATGAGCTGAGGGAAGTGGATTTCCTGCAGTTCTGTTAATACCAAGATAGATGGTTGAAATCACTATTTTATTTTGTGCCATAACATTTTTAAAAATATTTTAAAAATTGGACACAAAGGCGATCGCTTAATTTTTCAGAGAAAACACTGAATCTGATTTCCACAGTGTGCTCTGAATTCACGGCTAAAATGACCAGATGGCGACAAGTAGTTGGCCGTGTCGGATGTTTGGGCGGTTGTCTCTTTAAATGGTCCGACGTTATATGCCTTCAATACTTCAATTGTGATGACAGTCAGCACAAAGGTAATAAAGAGGCCAATGCCGATCCAGAACCAGGCGCGTAGAGAGAGACGCAAAAATGTTGTGCTCCACCACTCATCAACAGAAAGCTCATCAGCATGGAGTTGCTGCTGCGATGAAGATCTAGCAGCTGAGCCACCGCCTGTCATGGCTAGGAAATCATCATCGTCGTCATCGGCGTTTCCTGTTTGACTGTTCGATGAAGTTGTCGGTGAACTATTTCCAGCACCGGCAAAAAGAAAGTCATCGTCTTCGTCGTCAGCGTCTTCATCTGCTTCGGCACCCCCGAGAAAATCATCTTCATCATCGGGGTTATCAAAATCATCTGTTGGTTCAGGACTTGTTTTTGACGGGGTCCGGCGAAGGTTTTCTTGGTTTCCAATACCAGAGGGTTGTTGTTTCGAAGGCTGTCGCCGCAGTCCAGCGATACTTGAAGAATTGGATGTGGGGAGCGATCCGCTACTGTCTTGAGAACTTTCGGTGGTATGACGACGTAGTCCTGCTGGTTGGGGCCGATCTTGTTGATGCTGATTAAGCCACGCGTTGAGCTGGTCAGCAACCTCTCCTGCAGTCTGCGGGCGTGCGTCAGGATGCTTTTCCATCATCCTGAAATACAAGTCAATGAGGGCGGAATCGAGGTCTGTTGGTGGCTTTTCAAGTTCGTCAAGAGGGTTCGGGGCTGGTTCGTTCCAGTGAGCCTTAATTCGCTCAATAACACTTCCCCGTGCGAATGGTGCTCTGCCAACGATGAGGTAGTAGAGCGTGCAACCGAGTGCGTAGATATCTGATCGTGGGTCAGCGGAGTGGCTGTTTTTTGATTGCTCTGGGGCAAGATAGTCTGCCGTGCCTAAAACCTTCTCGTCGTGTGCCTTTGTAAGTCCGCCCTCCTCATCGTCATCACCGTCTAGGGCCAATCCCAGATCAAGAATTTTGACGGTACCTTTCGTGTCTAACATCAAGTTGGCGGGCTTTATGTCACGGTGGACTAGCCCCTGTTCATGCGCGTATTGAAGACCACACGCTGCTTGGCGAATATATTCCACAGCATCACGAACAGGGAGGGGGCCACTCGCCTTGACTTTTTGGTAAAGGTCTTCACCTTCAATGTAATCCAGCACGATGTACCAGAGGTCACCATGATGTGCGAAGTTTGTCGCACCGGCAATATTGTCATGCCGGAGTTTGAAAGAAGCTTTTGCTTCTCGTTTAAACCTCTCAAGATAAGATTTTTCACCAACTCTTTTTACAGGGAGAACCTTAATGGCGACCGGGAGATGCATATCTGTGTGCTCAGCGAGATACACACTGCTCATGCCACCTTTGCCTAACTCATTGAGTAGTTTGTAGCGTTCAAGAAAAAAGCCACGGTGTTTTCCCTTGAGGAGTTGCTTAAGATGCCATGTTGTGATCAGTTTGGCTTCAATAAAAGCGTTGGTGACTTCATCAGTTACAGCCGCGTCGAGATTATCCAAGGAGGCAACGACCTCATCAATCTTTGATGCCTCTGCGAGACCACTTTTTCTCACAATGTCGACAAAATTTTTGATAGTAGAGACCGACTGGCTCATTGTTGCCCATCTGAACTTGAATAAACACTTTTGCTAAAACTAACCGAATTCTATCATAGCATTTGACTGGAAAAGGTTGTGCGACATGTCCAAAACAGTAAATCTAAGGGGTGTGGCGGTAGGTGGGCTTTCATGACGAATACCATCGCACTGATTAGTCGGAAACATTGCCATCTCTGTGAGCAGGCTGAAGATCTGGTTGCTGTGTATTTTCCTGGCTGCCTGGTTTGGGATGTCGATGTGGATGAGTCGCGTAAGCGTCTGTATGGAGTGCGGGTTCCCGTCTTGCTCAAAGATGGTGAGGTAGTGCTGGAAGGAGCCTTTAGAGAAGCCGATGTTGCGAGGCTGGCTTTGTCAGTCAAATCCCCCAAACGAATGTCAGGATGATTCAGGTCACAAATAAGCTGGTGGGCAGAGGTGTCCGGTTTTTTTGTGGGTGTACAACTCCTTCACATACGAGAAAGAAATTCCTGTTCTTTCAGAGATCTCGTGAAATTCAAGGTCGTAACTGGAAAAAATTTAAAGCTTGCCGGCATCGAAAAAGATGAACTGTGGTGGGGGCTTCATTGGCAAGACTTTTCTACTTTGCTAAGAAAATCTATTCTGCGGAGGTCCGACTAACTGGAGACCATACATAGATGACTACGCTTAATCGTTACAGTTCAAGAATTACCCAACCACGCGCCCAAGGCGCTTCGCAGGCTATGTTGCTGGGCACGGGCCTGACTCCCGAAGACCTCGGCAAGCCGCAGGTAGGTATAGCGAGCATGTGGTACGAAGGAAACACATGCAATATGCACCTCGATAAACTTGCAGCTGCGGTGCGAGACGGTGTTATCGAGAATGGTCTGGTTGGTATGCGGTTCAACACCATAGGTGTGAGCGATGGGATTTCAATGGGCACTGATGGCATGAGTTTTTCATTGCCGTCACGAGATATCATTGCTGATTCAATCGAAACTGTTATGCAGGCTCAATGGTACGATGGGCTCGTTGCGATTCCTGGGTGTGACAAGAATATGCCGGGGTGCTTGATTGCAATGGGTCGACTGAACCGCCCTGCCCTCATGGTATACGGTGGTACGATTAAACCGGGACATCTCGATGACGGGACGTCGCTCGATATCGTCTCGGCATTCCAGTGTTATGGAGAGTATGTTGCTGGTCGTATCGATGACAGCAGGCGATCAGATATCGTGCGTCATGCATGCCCAGGTTCGGGTGCGTGCGGTGGGATGTATACCGCAAACACGATGGCAACAGCCATTGAAGCGATGGGGATGGCGCTTCCAGATACGGCATCTATACCAGCTGAAGATGAAGCAAAAATCGCTGAGTGCCGTCGAGCTGGTGCTGCACTGCTTCATCTGTTGGAACTGGACATCAAGCCGCGGGACATCATGACTAGGGCAGCCTTCGAGAACGCCATGGTCGTTATCATGGCGCTAGGTGGTTCAACAAATGCTGTACTTCATTTGATTGCGATGGCTCGAAGTGTTGGTGTCACACTTGAGCCCTCTGACTTTCAGGCAGTCTCCCGGCGTATTCCCTACCTTGCTGACTTGAAACCAAGTGGAAAGTTCGTCCAGGAGGATCTGCATTCGATTGGTGGCACGAGTGGCCTCATGAAATATCTCCTTGACAAGGGCCTTCTTGAAGGAGACTGCCTTACGGTGACTGGAAAAACCTTGGCTGAAAATCTTGCTGGCAGTAAAGGTTTGGCTGAGGGTCAAAGGATTATTCAACCGGTTGAAGATCCTATTAAACCAACTGGTCACATAACGATACTTACTGGCAATCTTGCTCCTGGGACTGCTGTTGCGAAGATTACCGGAAAGGAGGGATCTCGGTTCTCTGGCCCGGCAAGAGTATTTGATAGTGAGGAGGATATGCTGACGGCGTTAGAGAACGGTGGTATTCACCGTGGAGACGTGGTCATTATTCGCTACGAAGGCCCGAAGGGAGGTCCCGGAATGCCTGAGATGTTAACGCCGACATCGGCGTTAATGGGAGCTGGTTTGGGGGCCGATGTCGCACTAATTACCGATGGCAGATTTTCTGGTGGGTCGCATGGCTTTATTGTTGGTCACGTTGTACCAGAAGCGTTTGACGGGGGGCCAATTGCACTTGTTGAGAACGGTGATGTCATCACCATTGATGCTGAGAAGGCAGCCATCGACGTGGATGTGAGTGCGACTGAACTTGCGGACCGAAAGAGTCGTTGGCAACAACCTTCTCCAAAATGTGACCGTGGAATCTTGGCAAAATATATTCGTTGTGTTTCGCCAGCTTCAGAGGGATGTGTTACTGACGAGTAGCCATGATCAGTTCACAGGAAGTGTTGCCGCTGCAGAATATTGTGGTACTGGTGCAACACCCAATCGCTTAAGAATTTTATCAAGCATTCGCCGCTCGAGGAGCGCGTCACGGCCAAGCGGGATCCAGCCATCGGTTCGTGTAGGTGTTGCTACGGGTCGGGGTTGATCCCCAACCCGCTGCCCGAGTACAGGAAGAGGTGTGCCATATCGGTACAGCGAATCATCGTTACGAAAGGTAGCTCCACCAGCAGTGGCGTGCATCGGTCTGAGAAGATTCTCTAGTTCCTTTTGTACTGATACTTCGACCCTCCAGCCACCAGGGTCAGGAATCAGACGGACTGACGCAATCCGACGAATCGACTGTAAAGTGCTCTCAAGTCGCTCATGAAAGCCAACCGAATCACCCCGCCAGGGCTCAAGAAGGGTGGCGCCGGTTTGAGGGAACGTCGTTATTCGCCCTTCTGTTGGAATACCTTGGGCGAAAACCACCCGTTGTTCGCTTTGAATTTTGAAGAAATCATCGGTAACATTCACGAGTTGGCACCAGACAACCTCGGCGTCAAGAGGTGGAATTAGAACGGAATTTCCAGGCACGGCGATCGGGCTTGGGTATATAGGACCGGAAGAATCAATCACGGTACCGGCAGGAAGTGGGCTTGTGGGATCGTAAGGTACCTGTGGCGGATTGAATTGCACCGGCGGTGGTAAGACTTGCTGGGCGAGGCTTGAAGAAATCCAGCCAGATGTCGCGGCAGCAAGTAATACGATAGCAAGGCCGTGTCGTGCAGACATGAATCACCTGAGTAGCAACCGAAAATTTGTCACGAAGATCTGTAAGATTCGTTGAATGGTGCTTTGGACTCAAGTCCAATTTTTTCACAAAATAAGTGCCATTTTCGCGATGGCCCACGACTTTTTAAGTGAGTCAGAATTCGCGTGAGTGATAGGAAGCGCTGATTGCGTAGTTTTGGTTGCGGACGCTTCTAAGCCCTAAAGGTCGGCATGCAGGTGAGAGACAAGGTCTTCAAACTGAGACGTATAGCGGCTTGTTGAGGTATGCATGTGGTCCCCCTGTGAAATGACTCGTAGATTATCTTTCTGCCGGACACCTTGTTCGGAAAGTATTGTTTCAAAGCCGTCCAAGGTCGGTCCGTACGTAATGAGCAACTTATGCTCGTCGAGTTGTACTTCGAAAGGTTCCTGAGCATGGAGTACAGCAATACTCGTACATCCATCGTTGAGAAGTAGATCTTCAAAATTCCAGAGTTGGCTTTCAAGTAGGATTCGTTCGATACCCTCGCGCCGATATTCTTTTGGATGACTCTTATGTTCGTGAGACGATTCAAGGACAACATCACAGGTATCACCAAGAAAATCGATCAGTTGGAGGAATGTCTCAAAGAGCCGTTCGCTTGAAACTGCTGCAACAATGGCAGGTAGATTTTCACCTGATACTGGATCATGATACGAGTCATGACGGTATCCCGCCTCTGGTACGATACCGAGTTGCCAGGCGGGTCGTATTGCTTCAGTGAGCGTAAAATGACCGTAGCGTCTTCTTGCTAGGTGTGCTTCAAAAGTTGTGCGATCAGGTCTTGCAAGAGGTGTTGCGATGTCTTCAACAGGTGTCTTGTTTTTCGAGATATGTTGTTCTTGTTGCATAGTGGATAGCGATTAAGGCTGGTATTCTTGCGATGGGATACAGAAGGATTACGTGAGCCATACAGGCCGTATATGATTGGAAAAGAAACGAAACAGAAGCCACTCAAACTTAGGTTATGGTTTTCATCAACGCCGGTTTACGACACGTGAGTGCCCTGTGAATAGCGGCTTAATACGTTGCCGTTGCCTTTTTTTCGGTTTTGCCCGCATAATCCCAACTTCCCGAAGGTGCGAATGGGAAGGATCGTGCAAATCCTGTCGTAAGTGACTCAACTGTTCGAGCGACTAAAGCTGTTCTAGTCCGCGGCGTTTATGAGTACGGGCGTTTCCACAAGAGAGAGAATTCAAATTCATCGGAGGTAAGAGATCGTAATGGAAGGGAAAATCGCTCAAGCTGGGATTACTTTTGACGATGTGTTGTTGATTCCACGGTTTTCAACCGTTGTCCCGTCAGAAGTTGATGTCAGTACCCAGCTGACACGATCTATTGGGTTGAACCTCCCCCTTGTGAGTTCTCCAATGGATACGGTGACTGAAAGTGCTATGGCTATTGCGTTGGCCCAAGAAGGTGGACTGGGCGTCATCCATAAGAATCTTTCGATTGAAGGTCAGGCAGATGAAGTGGATAAGGTCAAAAGAACAGCAAATGGAATTATTGCTGACCCAGTGACGCTGCCACCCTCGGCCACTGTAGCGCGTGCACGTGAAGTGATGGCACAGTCAAATATCTCAGGTGTGCCAATTACGACTGAGGGGCAAAAGCTCGTTGGAATAATTACAAAACGTGATTTGCGATTTCTTGAAAGTGGCGACACACCTATCGCGGAAATCATGACACAAGCTGGGCTGGTAACGGCAACTGGCGCGGTAACGCTTGATGAGGCAGAAAAAGTCCTCATGGCAAATAAAGTCGAGAAGTTGCTATTGGTAGATGAAATGGGTGTACTCACCGGACTCATTACCATCAAGGATATCGATATGCTCAAGCGATTTCCGAATGCGTGCAAGGACAATCACGGGCGGTTGCGAGTTGGTGCGGCCGTTGGCGTATTTGATTTCGAAAGAGCTGAAAATCTTATTTCCAAGGGCGTGGACGTGCTTGTTGTGGATTCGGCACACGGTCACTCGAGTAACGTGATGGAGACGGTGCAGGAGATTAAGAAGCAATGGGAAATACAGGTAATCGCGGGCAATGTGGCAACCCGGGAAGGCTGTCGTGATCTTTTGAAATCTAATGCAGATGGGATCAAAGTTGGGATCGGTCCCGGGTCGATCTGTACTACACGGGTTATTTCCGGTGTTGGTGTCCCGCAGATCTCCGCGGTTTGGGAAGCAGCACAAGAAGTAGCCGGTACAGATGTTCCAATCATCGCTGATGGAGGTATTCGCTACTCGGGAGATATTACGAAGGCGATCGCAGCTGGTGCCAACTCTGTAATGATTGGTGGTTTGCTGGCTGGTGTCGCGGAAAGCCCAGGTGAGACCGTACTTTTTCACGGCCGAACATTTAAGGCGTACCGCGGAATGGGATCGCTGGGAGCAATGGTTCAGGGTTCGAGTGAGCGATATCGACAGCAGCAGGATGGTCGGAATACGAACAAACTTGTTCCAGAGGGTGTGGAGGGCCGGGTGCCTTTCAAAGGATCTCTGAGCATGTTTGTTTACCAGCTTGTCGGCGGCCTTCGTGCCGGGATGGGCTATTGTGGAACGCAAACAATTGAAGACTTACGGCGAGATGCTCGTTTTATTCAGGTGTCTGCCGCTACTGTTCGAGAAAGCCATCCTCATGACATCGCCATTACGCATGAAGCACCAAACTACACGATGGATTCTGACGACTAGGACAACACGTCGGCCAGCTCTCTGGTGGGCGTTAACAGTGACGGCATTTATGGCGAGTGCTTTGTGTTGGAGTGTAGCAATGGCAGGTGGCTGGCAGGATTTTTCACCTAGCTCGAAGTACGTTGTTCAGCACGCTGTGATGAATTCCAGTAAAAAGTCTTACGAAACCACTGTTTCTGCCATAGAGAGAACAGACGAGAGTAGCTCACCTTTGCTTCAAAAAGATATCCGACTCGCTTCTTCTGAGGTTCCCAGTAATTGTCTAAATACTGCTGATGATTGCCGGGAAGAACTTGACAAACTGCGTGCTGATACGCTGGCTTCAATTAATCTGGATATCCATGTTACAGGTGTAGCTGGAAATGACTTTCCGTGTGAATGCCGGCTTGAGGGGGAAGATTGGAAAGCTCGCCAGTTTACAAGCACAACAATGACCTGGAAAGCCGCTGGATACTGTCATAAACCGCTCTATTTTGAACAGTGGAACTTTGAACGGTATGGCCATTCGGTTCATCCAGTGGCAGACCCGTTCTTGTCGGCAGGTCACTTTTTTACATCGGCGGCATTTCTTCCATACAAAATGGGAGTCGAATTGCCTTGGGAGTGCATGTATCCTCTTGGCTATTACCGGCCTGGCGATTGTGCTCCGTGGACCGTTCCGGCACCAGCGATGAGTTTGCGAGGTGCGGCCCTAGAAGCCGCTGCACTTACCGGTGCGTACTTTATTCTCCCATTCCCTGGCCCAGGGTTTTAGCTGGTGAGTATGTTCAGTTTTTCTTCACAGTTGCCAAATACGCATAGCGTCGGTGGATCGATTTGAATGCAACAGTGCAGCCTTTTTGTTCTGACATGGCAGAAATGGCTTTGTGGAGTTCAGGTCGATAGTGGACATGAAAGCACGCAAGCCACTTTTTGAGGCCTTTTGCAAAAAATGAGGGAAGGTCTGCCTGATCCCAAAAATCAACGATGAGAAGCTCTCCACCTGTTTTGAGATTTGCAAAGGCTGCCTCAAGTGCACCTGGCCAAGTTGGCACCATTGACAGGCAGTAGGAGAAAAAAATGGTATCAAACGGCTCATCTCGGCCAAACATTTTTACACCATCTAGTTCTTCCGCCAGACCTTGTCGAAGCATGATCGGTGGATTGTTGCCTTGGGGTAAGCCAGCTGAAGAGATGCTTTGCGAGGCAGTTTCAAGCATTTCGTGAGAGGCATCGAGTCCGTAGAGTGCACCGGCTGTAGTCCGTTTTCCGAGTTTAATTAAATTTCGAGCGGTTCCGCACCCGACCTCAAGGGTCGCTGTATCGGGCCCAGTTACGACCTCTTCGAGTAGCTGGTCTCGACCAAGAAGGTAATAGTGTCGAGTGAGGTCATAAATATGTCGAGTGAAGCGATACATATTGTCCATTGCTACGGCTTGATCGTGCCCGGCGGACAATTTGTTATTTGATGAGGAGACCGGTGGCTGGGGTGAGGGAAAAGATTCTGGAGTATCGCTCATTGATTTTCTGAAGCAGCAACCTTGTTGTAGATGTGGAACATGCCGTATATCGCTGAGCGATCCTGTTCGTGAAGCCGGCGAGATTCTTCTGATTTATAGCGAAAATGAGATGCAGTTTCCGGCGAGAAGGCCTCGTCTACAGGGGATTTCTCGCCCGCAGTTCTGAAAATAACACGGGTGTCGTCTGCTCCGACCTTCGCAATCAGACTCCAGAGTTCATCGATAACATGTGGAGGCATCCAATCCTGGCTGTCAAGAAGAATGAATCCATTCAGTGAATTTGGTTCGGCAGTTCCGAGGTAGTCGCCGAGGGATGCAACGTGGGTCTCAACACGTTCAACCATCTCACGAATGGTGTCGTAGTTTTCTCTTTTCAGATAATCCGGCAAGGCCTTCCTGTTTTCATGATCATACCGGCGTCCAAATGCCTGCCAGGTGAAGTAGTTGTCATCAAGAGGAAAACCGCATGCAAGGCGACGGATTCGTTCCTTGTATGTGTCAAAGAGTTTTTGGCCGTTGCCGCCAGACTCCTCAAGCATTGCAGCGTGCTGACTTGGCGGGATACCAAGACTGTAAACCGCTACAGGCTGCCGGCCCATCCATCGTACAAGTCGATTATTGAATAGGGGACCGAAATACTCATCAAAAATTTGCTCCTGCTCAGCTATTGAGCGAGCTTCTAGAAGTTTGTTTGGGTCCTTTCCCATCCGACGCGCGAGTCCGTGGATAACGCGAAAGAATTGGCCAAGCTTTGCTTGGTTGTAGAGTCCACGCTTGAAATAACTTATACGTTTAGGACCGATTTTTTTTCCGGGCCAATCACTCGATTCCCAGAAAGACCGAGTCGCAGGATCGAGATTATCCCGGATGTACTTTCGATACGAAGCGATGTTGTCTCTATGTTGTCCAAATCCAAAGAAATTATAAAATGTTTCATAATCAGGAAGATATTTGACAGCCGCGAGTTTAAGTCGCGTAAGACACATGTGATTGGAATTGAGGTCGACAGCAACGATTTTCTTTGGTTTATGCACGAGATAATTTAATACGTTACAACCACCACTCGAAATCGTCAGTAAGTTTGACTGCGGACCGATTGATAGTGCCTCGGCGTCCACCCGTGGGTCTTCCCAAATCTGGTTGTAGACGAATCCGCGAAACCAAAGTGTGAACAACCGCTCAAGAAGGCCTCTCTTGCTTGCAAGGCGATGGTGGTGAACGGCCTTCTTTAAATTGGCTTCCGTTTTGGGGCCATCGGTAACGGTCGTCATCAGCGGATATTTTCCCTGCAAAAAAATAACAATGGTATGTCTCCGGCCGTTAGGCAAGGCCGTAAACCCTCAGCGAAAGTGTAACGGAGATGCATAGCCTTCGTCGATGGATAGCCAGAAAATAGCAAAACAGTCAAAGAAAGCAGAGGTTTGGGGGCTCGCAGTCGGTTTTGATAGCTATTTGGAGTGACTGAAAATTCGAGGAGAAAATTGGCTGCTAGCGAAGAGCAGTTGCTCCGCTGTCGGCAGCACTTTTTTCCCCTGTTTGCTGTTTCCGGTTTCCCTCCGCCATGAGTCGTCCGTTAAGTTCCGCTAGCTCTTTTCGCAAATCGAAAATGCTGGCTCTGGTATCACGAATCGTTTTCTGTAAGCGGCTATTTCTCACATTGAGCCTTTCGAGAGCAGCCTGCGCGAACTGCTGATCCTCTACCCATGCGTCACGATCTTTTTCCAAATCACTTGCAGTTTGTTTTTTTCGGTCACGCTCTCGTTCAGTAGCCGACTTTGCCAGACTGATTGAATCGATCATGACGTCGATTGCAGATAGCTCTTCAAATAGGTCGCGCCTCATTCCCTCAATTCCACCGGATGTGATAGAGCCATTATTTGCAGTCTCCACTTCGGTGCCAAACAGTGCCGTCAGGGCATCGACGGAAACCCCGCTGGTGGTTGGAAGGTCTTCGTAAACAGCTACTTTGGGATCCTTGGCGGCACGTGAGGTCAATCCCCAATCTTTCCATGCAGCAATATCGTGTGCATCAGGAGTTGCTAATGGGGATATAGAAAGAGAAAGAATGTTTTCTCCCAAGTCTTTTACAGCTTTCACACTGAAAACACCGAGGAACCCATATTTGTCATCCGTTTGTAAGTTGAAGACCGCAAGCTCAGCGCCTTCGTTTAACGGCTTTTCTGTATCTTTGGCGGACAAGGTAAGTTGCAGGGTGCCGTTATTTGCGACGCGGTAAAGCCCGGGTTTGGTCACGTCAGGCTCAACTTTTGGAGGAGCGAATGCAGAAGTTTTCCAGTTGCGGTTTCGCCAGGTTTCTATTTTGGTCTGCTCCCGTCGTTCATGAATGATGGCTGTGTTGAGGCCTGTAAGAGTTCGTGCTAGAGCATCGTCAATGTCCGACTTGACAATGGCTTCGATGTTTAATTCTTTCGCGCGCGGGGGGATGTTTTCCAAGTCATCCACAACCACTACATCAACATCGCGGCGGATAGTTTTGGTAGTGCTGACTGTACCTCCGAGTAAAAGAATCTTACGTCGGAGTTTGGTTGTTTCATCTGAGATGTCAGTGCCGGCGAGATCTGCAATGAAAAATTTTTTTCCAGCAAATTTCCCATAGATTGCTGTATTGATTTCCTCTGTGGTTGTTCGGATTTTCTCTCGCCAGACACGCTCACGCTCACCGACACGGCCAGCGAGATAAATAAAGCCGCCCGATGCGACAAGAACAAGCCACGCAAAAACTAGTGTTGTCCTGTTAATACCTTGCCGTCCAAGCACGAGCGCAGTGGCGCCGGCAAGTAAGAGAACAACGATGAGACCAACTATTACATAATTCATAAGGGGACTCCGCCCGGGATAGCCGCAGTATAGCCAGTGCCCTAGGCCTGAAATCGAGAGCAGTTTTCGGGGAAATTTGCTGTTTTCGGGCAACAGGCACCTGTTGCCATGTTGCCAAGAGGCGACACGGCATCCAGTACAAGTGCAGCAACGTAGGCTTTGCGGAGCCTTTAAACCGCCGTTTTGGCCGAAAAAACGGTACCGGCGGGCTTCTAGGCGTCTTCTTGGCATAGCGAATGCACTGGTGTGGAAGGCGGTTTCAAAGACACGAGCGATTGTTCGTTGTCTGCATATGCTTCCACTTCCCGTCTACGAAAAGAGCTCGTATGTCACCATCTCCTGTCATTTCATCAAGTCGGAAAAGTACTCAGAGCAGAAATAGCCGTCAATCCAATCAGGCAATCGATGATCCCATCCGTCTGTACCTTTTGCAGATGGGCGGCATTCCTCTTCTGAATCGTGATGGTGAGGTGCAGAGTGCACGTCAAATCGAGCTTTGGCGTCGCCGTTATCGACATGAATTGCTGGGGAATGATTACGCACTCAGGTCAGCAGTCAAACTCCTTGAGCGTGTTGAAGCTGGAACTGTTCGGCTTGATCGTACCCTTGAAGTCTCTGTCACGAACACAGATGAAAAAAAACGGCTTTTAAAACGTCTGCGTCCGAACCTGGAGACTCTGCGTGGAATTATTTCTGAAAATCACAAACTGTTCCGTCAGGCAACGTCGACCACAAGATCTCTGGCCGAACGGCGCAAGATTTGGCGACAATTAGTTCGGCAGCGAGGCAAAGCAGTTCGTCTTGTCGAGGAAATGCGGCTACGGGTCCAGAGACTCGATCCGATGCTTAAACAGCTTCGTGATCTGGCAATCAAAGCAGGTGATATGAGCCAGCAAGAATGTCGCCGCCTCTACATTGGCTTGGGTGAGACCCGGCGAACCCTTCGTCGGCGTTTATCGCGATTGAAATCCTATGAAGAGAAATACGACACTGCCAAACGGCAGCTTGCTGCTGGAAATTTGCGTCTTGTTATTTCGATTGCCAAAAGATATCGCAATCGTGGGCTGGCATTTCTAGATCTGATTCAGGAGGGGAATGCGGGCTTGATGAGAGCGGTTGATAAATTTGAGCATGCTCGTGGCTTCAAGTTCTCTACGTACGCGACCTGGTGGATTCGTCAGGCTATAACCAGAGCTATTGCCGATCAGAGTCGCACAATCCGAATGCCTGTACACATGGTGGATGCAATGGGGAAATTACGAAACCTTTCTCGGGAATTTCTTCAGGAGCATGGTCGAGAGCCAAGTGTTGAAGAACTGGCTGATTGTTCCGGGATGCCCCTTGAGGATGTGTGTTGTATCGAACGTATGGCTCATCGGCTGGTTTCCCTTGATCAGCCTTTGGGTGAGAGCGAGGAAAACGCAACTGGTGACTTTGTTTGTGATAGTCATCAAGATGACCCGCTTCGCGCCATGAATCAGCACGCGTTACGAACTTCAGTGGGGAAAGTCCTCAATGCACTCTCCTATCGCGAACGTGAGATTCTACGTCTGCGGTTTGGTCTCGCCGATGGGTGTTCTTATACGCTTGAAGAGGTTGGCACAATTTTTGGTGTCACACGAGAACGCGTACGGCAGATTGAAGCCAAGGCGGTTGAGAAATTACGACAGCCCGGTTTTCATGCCGATCTTGCAGGTTTTGTTGACGAGGGTCGTTTAGAGAAGGTAAGTACCCTCGGCCCACACAGGGGCCGAGGGACAATTGATACTCGTTCGCGACCGGTGCGATCGACGGCAAAGCCTATGCCGACTTTGCCTCATCGAGTGCCTGTTGCAACTTCTCCTTCGACTGGACACCCATGAACTGGTTGACCAGTTGACCGCCCTTGAAAATCATGATCGCCGGAATACTTGAAACGTTGTAATTCATAGCAAGGCTGCCATTGTCGTCCACATTTACTTTGCCAACTCGAAACGTACCCGTATTTTCTGAGGCAAGCTCCTCAATAACCGGGCCAATCATTCGGCAGGGTCCACACCAAGGGGCCCAAAAGTCAACCAACACCGGCACATCTGATTCAAGAACCTCTTGCTGAAAATTAGCGTCGGTAAACTCCATCGCGGTTCCCATTGTTTTCTCCTGTAGGGGGAATAGAGAGTAGTTGCCTGTGGTGCGGGCAAAGTAACAACTGCTACTCTATCGCTTTCCACGTATTGCACATACAGTTTTTGTAGTATAGCAGGAAAGCTAAAAACGGTCGTGGGGCCTTATGGAATGATCTCAGAAGACTCGTTGTCGGTGATTGAGAGCTGGAACTAAGCCAGGAAAGTAGAAGGCAGATGACAACTAAACAATCTGATGAGCCCTATGGTTGGGTTGTTGATCGAGACCCTGATGGTGCGGTCCAGTCAGGGGTGGCTTCCTTGCCTGACAGCCACCATGAAGGCTTTGTATGTATCGATGTCGAGGCTGCAGGTTTTAATTACAAAGACGCTCTAGCCTGTGACGGGCACCCGGGTGTTGCCCGCACCTTACCTCTTGTGCCAGGTATAGATACTGCAGGTACACTTCGATCCACTTGTGAGGCATTTGCCGCTGGAACGCCTGTTGTGGCAACTGGCAATGGATTGGGTGAAAAAATACAAGGAGGATTTGCTACGGAAGTATGGGTTCCACCATCCGCAATCATTCAGAGACCGGAAAGCCTCTCTGCTACTGCGGCAATGGCGATGGGGACGGCAGGGCTTACTGCGATGCTAGCGGTAGAACGCTTGCGAGCGGCCATAGACTGGGACTTTCAGTCGCGGCTTCAGCATGATGAGCCGCTACCGTGGCTTGTCACAGGCGCCAGTGGTGGTGTGGGTATGTTGGCAGTAGCGGCGATTGCGCTGGCTGGATTTCGAGTCATAGCGTGCACTCGCAAAGAAGGTCTGGGCGATGTATTGACGTCACTCGGAGCTTCTGCTGTGCAATCTCCACAACAGGCTCTTCCTGCTGATAAAAAGCAACTTTCGAGTGCTCGTTACCTTGGGGCTGTCGATACCGTGGGCGGTAACGTGCTCGCGAGCGTTCTCCGAGTCGTTGCCCCAGGTGGAGCTGTTGCAAGTATCGGAAATGCTGGTGGTGTTGAGCTTCAAACCACTGTCTATCCATTTATTTTGAGAGGAATCACACTAGCAGGGATTGATGCATCAGGTCTTCCATCTCGTGAAAAACGGGCACAACTATGGGCTAGACTGGCTATGTTATGGCCATTAGTCAGTGGGTTTTTCCCTGTGCAAACGATTGGCTTGAAAGAAATTGGCGAATGGGCGTCTCGAATGCGGGCAGGCCGAATCGTGGGGAGGGCCGTTGTGCTACCAGAGAAGCAGGCGGCGGGCTTTCATGCATGAAATAAGTCTTCAGCGTGCATGGGAGCGACACGTCACGCCAGATCACCATTCCGTCTGGGTGCGCTGGTTCCAAATGCCTACGAATGTTGTGGCTGGTGAAAGGGTTTATCTTGTGGCAGACCCATGCCATCTTCCCAATATGTGGCTCAACGGCGATGCCCTGGCTGACATGAAATGCGGGAAAGGAATCGTTTGTATTTCAGAGCTGCTTGGTCGACGGAATTGCCTCATTTTCTGTCAGGCGGAGCGAACTGAATGCAGCAACAAGCAATGGTTCATGGAAATTCAATCCGGTCAGCTTTCATCAGATCGACGTGTTTTGCCAAAAGAATTTGGAAAAGTTGGCTTAAAAATCGGTTAGGAGTTGGTACATTCACAGCACATCCGTCATGTAAAAATAGTTTAGAAAAAGGCTGGATGGATCGGGACAGTGAATACACGAAAACAATAATGAAGAGAAGAGGGAAGTATGTCGGTCATTCGAGTTGGTTCTACAACTGATTATGCCGCGGGCTGGGAAAATGTTTTTGGTAATGAGCAAAAGGCTGCAAAGAAATCTTCAGGAAATAAAAAGCGAACGGTAAAGAAAACGTCGACAAGGAAGGCCAAAAAGAAAAAAAAGTCAGTTGTTAAGAAAAAGAAAGTAGCTGGAAAGAAAAAGGCCTCCAAGAAAACAAAAGGAGTATCAAGCCCGGCGAGTCGCCGCCTGAAGAAGGTAAAAGCAACAAAGAAGAAGACATTAGCTAAAAAAGCAAAAAAGAAGAAGGCGGGCCGACGCGGCAGATAGGTGCAGCTTCGAAGCGACTTAGGTTCTCGCTGGCTTGTGCTCGCTAGCTAGGTGATAGAGCGTGCCAGTTCCACTGAACGCTCTGCTGCTGCTGCTACTGCATCGGCAAGAGCTCCTCTGACGCCTTTTCTCTCGAGTACCGAAAGGCCGGCGACTGTTGTTCCACCTGGACTACTTACTCGGTCTTTCACAACTGCCGGATGATCACCTGTATCTGCAATGAGGCTGGCTGTGCCAGCAAACGTTTGAACGGCGAGATCAAGAGCGAGTTGTCGAGGAAGACCCGCCTGTACGCCACCGTCGGCGAGAGCATCGATTAGTAGTGCGACGTAGCCTGGGCCTGATCCTGACACAGCCGTGACAGCATCGAGAAGCGACTCTGGAACGGAATGCACAACGCCGACGGTCGAGAAGAGTCGTTGAATTGTCTCACAGTCTTTCGTGTCGAGTTCTGGTGGATTGGAAATAGCTGAGACGCCCTGAGCAACGAGACACGGTGTATTCGGCATGACTCGGACTACTCGGGATGTTCTCAAAGCCTTAGAAAGCCAAGATGTTGGCAATCCGGCAATGATTGAAATGACAATCGAGTTGTCCTGTATAGCAGGCTGGATCTCATGGCACACGCTCGCTGCATGTTGAGGCTTGACCGCGAGGATAACAAACCGAGCGGCTCGAGTCGCTTCAGAAGCAGATGTTGTCAGCCGTACACCCGAGATGGTGTCTTGAAGATTCTTCTCTGCAGCGGGATTGGGGTCGTAGGCGATGATTGCGGTCGGATCACATTCTCCAGAACTGCAGAACCCGCGGACCAAGGCCTGCCCCATCTGCCCTGCTCCGATGAGGGCGATAGAGTTTTCGAAGGGTGTCATGGCGATTCGTCCTGACGTTCGGGTCAATGTTTGTTAATGGTACTGAGAGCATTGTCAACGTTGGCAGTCTTGATTGTACTTACATATAGCTGGCTGGTTGGCTTCTTTCCAGCCTCGGCTTCACGACTTGCAGTCCACATGAGAAGCTTTCCGTCTGGTGAAAAAACAGGAAGGACGTCCGCTCCTGGGTGGTCGGTAAGCCGTAAAGGAGTGCCGCACTGAATAGAATTTTGATCAGTGCTATACTCAGCAAGCCAGAGATCGTAGTTGGGACGGGATGTCGGGTCAGAATGATCAGCACCTGTCCAAATCAGCCATGGTTTTGTCGGGTGCCAAAACGGTGCCCAATGAACGCTTCGCCCTCGGGTAATGGCAACATCATTCGAGCCATCAGCTTTCATGACATGAATCTGTAAAAGATCTTTCTCGAGTCGATCAGTCCGATATGCAATCCATTGGCCGTCGGGTGAAAAAAAGGGTCCACCGTCGTATCCAGGATGATTTGTTAATTGTTTGACATGGCTTCCATCTGCATTTGCAACATAGATGTCAGGGTCGCCATCTCTATCACTCACGAAAAGAAGACGGGTCCCGTCGGGGGAAAACGAACACTCAGCGTCATATCCAAGTGTATTTGTGAGTTGCTTCAGAGAACCGGGTTTTTCTAGATCGGCGACGAATAAATCCATGAAGGGATCGAAGTCCCATTGGTATCGACGACGTCTTCCCGCAAGTGCGTCCGCCTTGGCCTGAGCAATCGCGTTCTCTTCTGTTGTCTTGACGTCTGGGTCGAGGTGACTCGAGGCAAATAGCAGTTGTTTTCCATTCGGCGAAAACCAGGCACATGTTGTCCTTCCTGTTCCAGTGCTTACGCGGAAAGGCTCTGCGATTCTTGGTGTCGATGATGAAAACGGCTGGATAAAAATCTGGTAAAACGGTTTTTTGTCCGGGATGCCTTGGTAGCAGATGCGGCTCATGTCCTGAGCGAAATAACCTTCTCCAGCTTTTGTTAGGCCAGCGGTGATTCGCACAGGGCTAGATAGAAACGTGTTCTCGTATTCTGAAGCGAGGGCAGGAAATGAAACAAATGATAGAATCGCAGTCAAATAAATCAGCAGTTGTGATGGCGCGGAAGGCATATGCTTAAGAGGTATCACGGGCGTTAGCTCCAAAGGAAAATTGGCTTGAATAAACTTATTTTCGAAAGAATTAAGCTAAATACGTCTTAGTATAGGAATGAATTGCACACGCGGCACCGGAGAAGATTCTAGGATACGCATGAAAATTTATACAAAAACTGGCGATGCAGGACAGACAGGTCTATTCGGAGGTCCGAGGGTGACCAAGGATCATGCACGCATTGAGGCGTTTGGAACGGTTGACGAACTGAATAGTCATCTCGGGATGGCCAGGGCTCAACCGAACGCCGATGTATTTGACGACCTGCTGCGGGTAATTCAATGCGATCTTTTTGAACTTGGTGCCGAATTAGCTACTCCAGGTGACCACGATGAAAGAATCAAGGTTTGCCAGGTAGAGGCTCTCGAAACTGCCATTGACCAGTATGAAGAGGCCCTTGAACCACTAGCCAGTTTTATTCTGCCGACTGGAAGCCCTTTGGCTGCGTCTCTTCATGTTGCTCGAACAGTGTGTCGTCGTGCGGAACGACGTGTTGTTACGTTGGCAGGTCGTCTTGAAACGACGGTTCCAGCAAATGCAATTGAATACCTGAACCGCTTGGGTGATCTTCTGTTTGTATTAGCACGAACGGTAAATAAGCAAGCACGCGTTAAGGATGACCCCTGGCACCCGTCATGAATAAATCAGTTGCTAGTAATGCGTCAAGCCGAGCGGTTCGGAAGTCGGTTCAAGATGCATCATCTTTGCTCGCGGTGGTTGACAAAGATATCAGGCTTCGGCACGCAGCCGGTGATAATGGATTATCGCTTTGTCGATTACGGACAAAAGCAGTTGATCGGTGTGTGCGTGAGATCTGGAAGGCAATTCTTGCAGAATTGCGGGAGAGTGATCGGTGCGAGGTGAGCAAGCGGGTAACGGTTGTAGCATGTGGGGGGTACGCGCGTGGTGAAATGACACCAGGTTCTGATGTGGATCTAGTGTTGTTGCTTGAGAAAACAGTTGGTTCTGAAGGAATACGGAAAAATCGAAGCTCACTATCAGAAAATGTCAGCCAGACTGACGTAGTAGCCGAAGTCGCTAGTCAGCTTTTACGTGACCTTTTTGACGCAGGACTTGAGGTCGGGCAAAGTGTTCGGACTGTTGCTGAGGCCACGCAATTAGCATCAGCAGACGCAACTATCTTCAGTTCCTTGTTGGAACTCAGGGTGCTCGCAGGGGACGAAGCGCGATGCCACAAACTGATCGCACGGTTGAGAGCAATGGCTCTGCGTTCGCGTCGGAAGATGGCAAGAATGCTCGTTGCCGCTCGAAAGGAGGAAGCGAAGAAGTACGGTGAAACCGTTTATCTCCTTCAGCCAAATGTCAAACGCTCCGTTGGTGGTATTCGAGATATCCAACTAGCGAGATGGCTATCGTTTCTTGAGTCTGACCGGCTTCTTCCTCTTGGGCCTTCACCATTGCCTGGTGGAGAAAGTGTTATTTCCGTAGATGATCGCCGAGTTCTCAATCGTAATCGTGGGCTTTCGGATGCAGACGCCGACATGCTCGGCCAATGCCTTGTTTTTCTTAGAGACCTGCGAGTTGAACTTCATATTCAGGCGGGCCGAGGAAGTGATGAATTAACACGCGAAGAACAGGTTCGCATTGCAGAGGAACGCGGTTTCTACGCGGCTGCTGGAATGTTGGGTGTTGAGCATTTTATGCAGGTTTATTTTGGTTACACCCGTGAGGTCGCCCAAGTGACACGAGGGCTGACACAGCAGGCCGAGGGGGGGCGTAGACTGCGAAGCTGGATGACTGGGTTATTTGGCAATAGGGTCGATGGTTGCTTTGTGGTGGGGCCGATGGCTGTTGCTATCGTGCCAAGTTCCTTTAAGACAGTCGCTTCTGATATGGAGCGGATTGTTCGGCTGGTTGAGCTCTCAATGCTTTATGAAGTTCCGATTGAGCCGACGAATTGGACCGCTTTGCGTCAGTCAGTCGCTCGATTTTCCCCACCAGTTACAGACGAGGCTCGGCAACGCTTTATTGGACTTTTCTCTATTGTTTCTCCCCTCGGCCCGGCACTTCGGAGGCTTCATGAACTGAGACTGCTCGAGCAATTGCTACCCGCTTTTTTTCATGCACGAGGTCTTTTGCAGTTTAACAATTTTCATAAATATACAGTTGACGAACATTGCCTTCTGGCAGTCGAGAGGGCCAATGAACTCGATGCTGATGAAGGCTGGCTCGGTGATGTCTGGCGCCAGGTTCGAAGAAGGCGACGGCTCGTGCTGCTTGCGCTATTAATTCATGATCTTGGCAAAGGATATGAGGGTGATCACAGCGAGGTCGGTGCTCGAATAGCAAGAGATGTTGCTCCCCTATTTGGCCTGGACAATGATGAGGCGGAGGTACTTGAGTTTCTTGTACTGCGTCACCTTCTTATGGCGGAACTTGCCTTCAGGCGAAATGTCGATGACGATTCACTTGTTCTTTCATTTGCTCGTGAGGTTGGCTCCCCTGAAATTCTGCGGCTCCTCACCGTTTTGACGATGGCAGATATTGCAGCTGTTGGACCCGGTGTTTGGAATCAGTGGAAGGCAGAACTCCTGAGCGATCTCTATAACCGGACGCTACAGTTTCTTGATCCCGATGCGAATGACCGGGGCGCGGATCTTAGGCGGGCAGAAATAAGCGAACTTCTGGCAGACCTAGATGCGAGTGAACCACTCGTAAGGCTCGCAACCGACCTTCCTCGTGGCTATCTTCGATCGTACGAGCCGAATCGCGTTGTTGAAGAACTCGCTAAATTGACCAATCTACCGACTGGTGGACGATTCGTTGCCGTCCGGTGGCAACCTGACACATCGACAATATCAGTCACTGTTGGATTGAGAGCGTCCCTAATATCCGGCGTATTTCACAGAATAGCAGCCGGGTTGGCGAGCCAACGGCTTGAAATCCTTTCAGCTGATATTCACACACTCGATGATGAATATCTTATTGATCATTTTCGTGTTGTGGATAAAGACTTTGTTGGTACTGTTCCGGCGGGACGGTTAGAAGAGATTTCGAAAGCTGTTGAGTCCTGCCTTGAGAATGAGTTGCCATCGATCAAGCGAAGGTGGAACCCTTTCGCATCCGAAGTGCAGGCAGCTGCAAAATTGCCGCCACGAGTTCAGGTCGACAACGACTCGTCGACGGATGCGACAATAATCGAAGTTTTCGCAGAGGATTCTGATGGGCTTCTTCTCGCTTTATCGAAAACGCTTTACGAACATCAATTCTCGGTGCGTTCAGCAAAAATCAGCACCTATCTTGACCAGATTGTAGATGCATTTCATGTGGTCGACTTTGATGGTGCAAAAGTCGAAGACTCAGACCGTCTTGCAACGATTCGGATGGCGTTGAAAGAGGTTGCCGGATCAGGTGTAAATTCGGAGATGATGTCTTGATGGGTATCGTGACGACACCTCATGAGCTATCCACTTGCTGGTATCTGGCTCGGTTGAAAAAAATGTTTTTGTGTGGGCAGCGTGCTGATCCTGCTATCAGTCTTTTTGTCTCGTATAGCGGTTGAGTATTGTCCGCCCCCATGACGGGAACCATTCAATGAGACCGGCGAGAAACATTGCCTTTTTCGGGCGGACGAGTTCCTGATGATTCTGCTGGCACGCAGCCAGTACCTCGTCAGCGAGTTTCTCTGCATCCAAAAGCCGCACTGACGCCCCACCGCCCGGCTGTGCAGTGCTATTGGGGAGTCCGTAATTCAGTACTTGTTCATCGTAACGATTGTGCGAAGGATCGCTTGATCCTTCTACCGATACTCGCTGAATCGGGCCAGGACAAACAAGAAGGACGTGCCCACCATGTGGTTGTGTTTCAAGGCGAACGGCCTCAGCAAAAGCCGCAAGCGCTGACTTTCCGATAGCGTAGTTACCCATCGCTGGAGTGACAAACTTTCCAGCGAGGCTTCCAATAAAAACAAGATGCCCGTGGGCATGGCAAACAGATTCGGCCACAGCCTGAGTGATTTCAATGGCTGTCATGAGATTTGCATCAAGAGAGGAGCGTATCTCTTGAGGGGTCAGTTTGAGAACAAGCGATCGACTTGATTGACCAATACAGAAAAAGAATGAGTCACAACCACCAAGCTTATCAATACAGTGAGCAGCAACGCGGTTGCCCTCTCCATTTTGACTGAGGTCAGCGGTAATCCCCTGCACTCGATTTTTTGAGTGCCCAGCGTTGTCTGCTTCAGCATCGCACTGGACCATTGCGTTTCGGACTCGTTCAGCCGAACGACCAATCACCATAACAGAGGCACCTAAACGACTTAGTAGTTTTGCTAAAACGAGCCCAAATCCGCTGGTGCCACCAGCTATGAGAACGCGTTGTTGTCGCCAGTAATCTGCCGAAGACTTTCTCTTTGTTGAGGCGTACAAGCCAGATTTAACCATCAAACGGTGTTTTTCTGCAAAGGTAAAAAGGGTTGATTCACTCTTAAGAACATGTTTCTTAATTACGGTAAACTACAATTGTGTTTGGTTTGACTGATTTATCCTACCCCTTAGATGCAGCAGGGCCGCGTCGTGACAGATATTCCCGGTTATTCAGGCGTGGATGAAGCAGCACCGTCTCTCCCTGGTGCACCGGTACGAACAAAAATTATTGCAACCATAGGGCCTGCGAGTTCTGGTGAAGCAGGTGTTCAGGCACTCATTGAAGGTGGCGTTGATGTTTTCAGACTCAACATGGCGCATGGCTCCATAGATGAGCATACCGCGACGCTCAACACGGTTCGAGATATATCGGAAAAAGTTGGAAGGCCTGTAGGTATCCTTGTTGACTTGGCCGGCCCAAAAATACGGCTAGGAGAAATCACTGGTGGTAGCGTTGAGTGCGTTGAAGGAAGTGATATTTTTTTTGTTCCCGGCACAGCAAGCGACCGGATGCACCATTTTGTGACGACCTATCCGACGCTTGTAAATGAGTTGGCTGTTGGAGATTCCATCATGCTTGCTGACGGTACAATCAGTTTGGTTGTATCTGAGAAGACAAACGACCACGCACGTTGTCGAGTGGTGCAAGGTGGAGTTGTCAGAAGCCGTCAGGGCGTAAATTTGCCAGGTGTTAACTTGTCGGTTGCTGCAATGAGTGCGGACGATTGGAAGCATGCTGAATGGGCAGCTTCTGTGGGTGCTGATTTTGTGAGTCTTTCTTTCGTGCGATCTTCTGGCGAGGTTAACCTTCTTAAGGAATTATTACGCACCAGACAATCCTCTGCACGAGTGGTTGCCAAGATTGAAAAGCGGGAGGCGCTTGATAACCTCGACTCGATTATTGACGGAGCCGATGTGGTAATGGTCGCCCGTGGTGACCTTGGAGTTGAAATTGATGTCGCAAGTATGCCGATGGTACAGAAGCAGATTATTCGGGTCTGTCAGCAATACCAAAAGCCGGTGATCGTAGCGACGCAGATGCTGGATAGCATGCAATATTCAAGACGCCCGACGCGTGCTGAGACGACCGATGTTGCTAATGCCATTCTTGATGGTGCAGATGCATGCATGCTCTCGGGAGAAACAGCCATCGGTGATCATCCGCGACGTGTTGTAGAAATGATGCGTCGTATAGCACAATCAACTGAGCGGCAGTATCTGAATTCACGACGACAATACCTCGATGAGTTGTTAGGAAAAAGTAGAGTCGGTGCTGCTGGGAATGCTTACCTACCAAAGCCTCAACGGCTTGTACACGGACTCCATCCAATCACTCAGGCAGTTGTTGAAGGGGCGAGCCGCATCGCAGCAGAGCTAGATGCACGGCTTTTTGTTGTTGCCAGTAAGAGTGGAGTTACGGCGATCGCTCGGTCAAAACACCGTGGTGCCGTTCCTACAATCGGGTTGACTGATGACCCGGCAACACTCAGGCAGATGACGTTGTACTGGGGTGTGACTCCGGTTGCTGTTCCTGAGGGAGCTGACGTGAATCAGTTGCTGAGCCATGTAAGTGAATGGGGGTTGCAGAATGGTCGACTTGAGCGAGGAGACCGTATCGTTCTTGTTGCTGGAATAGGGTTTGGAGCAGGCGGTCACAATATGGCGATGGTGCACGAAGTGTGAACGGTCGTGCACTGAACGCTAGGTGGAAACATCCTTAATTTAGAACACTTTTTTCGAGTAACAGGCAATTGTTAGCAGGCTTGATGGGTCTGCATTGCCTGAATTGAATTTTTTGTCACATTTTAGGTCTAGAGCTTCGTAGGCTAGTTACTTTTTAGGAAATGACGAATGAAAAAATGCGTCCTCGCGTACTCGGGTGGTCTCGACACGTCCGTAATACTTGGCTGGTTGATTGAGCAAGGGTACGAAGTAATTTGTGTCTACGTTGATCTTGGGCAGCCGTGTGAAGACAGAGAGGCGACGCTTGAAAAAGCCCGTCGGTGTGGTGCGAAAAAAGCGATTCTTGTTGACGTAAGAGAGGAACTCTGCCGAGATTACGCGTTTCCAGCCATGCAGTGGCAGGCACGCTATGAGGGGACATACCTTCTTGGGACATCGATCGCCCGGCCCCTGATAAGTAAGGTCTGTGTCGATCTTGCACATGCAGAGGGTGCGACCGTATTTGCACATGGTTCGACCGGTAAAGGCAATGATCAGTGCCGTTTTCAGTTGGCTGCTGAGGCCATTGATCCGTCGATCGAGGTGCTTGCACCGTGGCGGATAGAAGCGTTTCGTAAACGTTTTCCAGGTCGAAAAGAACTCATTGAATTTTGTGAAGAAAAATCGATTCCTGTGAAAGCTTCGAAAGCAAAACCGTACAGCTCGGATGAGAATTGCCTGCACACTAGCTATGAGGCAGGTCTTCTGGAAGAACTTGATACAGATGGCTATGAGCTTGTTGATTTTGGAATGTCTGTTTCGCCGCAACAAGCGCCAGATCGTGTCGAGACCATACGAATTACGTTTGATTCTGGTGTTCCAGTGAAGCTTAACGGTGAGGAACTTTGTCCACACGAAATGGTTCTTAGGCTCAATGAAATTGGTGGACGCAACGGGATTGGTCGAATAGATATCCTCGAGAACCGTCTTGTGGGAATGAAAAGTCGTGGTGTGTACGAAGCTCCCGGGATGACCCTTTTGTATGAATCACACCGGTTTATTGAGCAACTGACACTTGATCGCGATCTGGTTCATCTTCGAGATCGTTTGTCAGCTGAGTTCGCTGAGGCGGTTTATTACGGGTTTTGGTATTGTGCAAAAATGGATGCACTTCTTGCATTCATTCGTGAGGCACAGCGACCCGTTACAGGTAGTGTCGAGCTCAACTTATACAAAGGGAACATCCTCGTAAAAAGTAGAGAAAGCTCTGAGAGTTTGTATGATGCCGCAATTGCCTCAATGGAGGGTGGCGGCTCATATGATCAGACTGACGCTGAGGGATTTCTCAGAATCCTTGGGCTGCCGCTTCGGGTTCAGGGCGGGATTCGTCCGAGGAAATAGTATTCATGTTGACATGACAGGATTTGAGGGTCTTTAAAAAAGCACGGTGGGATGTTTTTTACCGTCATCAAGATTTGGCTCAAGCACGATTGGCAACGCCCTGCATCGTGGGTTTCCCTGTGCCTAGCCGGCTGTGCTGTGATGACAATACCGAAGATGACAATACCAGGCGTGTGGGGGCTCCCCCTGTTTTTCTGGGGTATTCTTGCCTCGGCGGCTGCCATTGGTATGGGAGAGGTATCCGCAACGCTTCCACTTTGGTCATTCCGCAGTCATGCGAGGAAATGGGCCTTCGGCAGTTTCACAAGGTCAGTCTCGGCGTTGCCGCATGGGCTTTCCTGGTATGTCGTACGGCTTCTCTGGCCAACCATAGGATGTGTTTCAGGACTTATTGTGAAGGCCATTGTTGGGCAGAATGATCAAGTGCAACAAGCCACGTTGCTTTTGGAAGGCATTGTAATCATTGTTTTAACGGCAGGAACATTCTTCACTTTTTTGGTTTCTGGGTTTCCAATAGCTGATGCATATTCGGGTGTGCTCTTAACCGGATGGTCTGCCATCGCGATAGTTGGGTGGAGTTTTTCGTGCATGCCACCGTGGCTTATTTGGGCAGTCCCTTTCATCTTGGTAATGGTTTGGCTGGGTGCGGGCCTTGTCTTGCTTCTACTTGGTGCAGAAGTGTTCTCAAGTAGCTATCCAGATATCTTTGGCAGTATTCTGCTACGTAATGAGGCGGCAGCACGACCTTCAAAAGAGAATGGTTTCTCATCAATTGCGTTCCTCGGGATACTTCCAGTTCAGTCACCATGGCGGCGCACTTTGCGAATCATTGCAATCGTGTCACTACTAGTGGCTATGGTAGGTTGGCTTCTGCTAACGAGTTCAGACGTTCCAAGGTACGAAATTCTTGCGAGTATTGTGTTCGGTGCGATAGCAATTCCATCTGCCTCGTTGTTGGACGGTCACAAGGTTGTTTCCGAGTGGGATTGTCTTTTGTCATGCAGAAGACGAGCCAGATGGTTGGAGAGACTCACTACACCCAATCGAATTTTTCAAGCCGGAATTGTACTTGTCAGTTATGGGGCGATTGTTTCTTGGCCGCCACTCGTGGTGTCTCTGGCTGCTGTTGGGAGTTCTGGAGCAGGTAGTGGCTTGCAGGCGGTAGGTTTTCTTACTGTGATAGGGGCCATAACACTGATTGCATGTCTTTTTTTGCAACGAGCTAAGGCACGAACTGAGACTGTGTTTGCTTTCAGTCTTGCAGTCTTTGTTATGGGAGTATGGGGCACGTTCCTGTTGCAACAGAGTTTTTATGACACACTGTCATGAATAAACTCCATGAAAATGCGCGTAGATGCCTGTTTTTGTGTGCTTTATCCGAGAAAGTTGATGTTGAGAAAAATGGGAAAGCCTGACACACTCCAAGTTCTGGTTCTGACAGGTTTGTCCGTAAAGACTGTCGAGCTGTCAGGTGTTCAGCTGGATTCACGACGGATTGGTTTTCGGAGTTACGTCTGGTCGCCGCAGGGTGCCGGAATCAAAAGGAGTTGATCTGTGGAGCGTATATCGAACGATCAAATAAAGGGTTGGTGTCTCACAATACCCCATCGATGCCTTCTGAGAGGTTTTGCCGGTTGGCTGTTTGCCTTTCACTTCGTTGTGTGTTGCGTCGGTCCTGTGTGGGCTGAGAACCCAGCATTTCCGGAGAGCCAGAGAGTTTTTCCAGATACAACAGTGGCGTGGATAAGTATCGCTGATCCGGAAGATTTTGGAGCAAGTTTTGATCGTACTCAGTACGGCAAACTTCTGAGTGATCCAAGTATGGAGGCTTTTGTTACGAGTTTCCGACAGCAGCTTTCAAAGGCTGGAAAGCAACGGCTTGGTAAACTCGGTCTTACTATTGAAGACCTTGGAGAGATTCCAGGAGGAGAGATTGCCGTAGCAGCGATCGTTCCAGAGGCTGGTCGTCTAGCAACCGTATTACTCGTCGATACCTCGGGGCATGAGAAGGAGACCGAGGAACTGCTGGGTACGATTGAAGACCGTCTGCTTGAACAAAAAGCAGAACGTCTTGCTGACTTCGAAGAAAAAATCCGTGTCTATAAACTTCCTCAGGAGGATCCAAGCGCAGACGATGTAGGCACTGAAGAACCAGCAGAACAGGTCGTGGCAGTTGTGCACGAAGGGAGAGCTCTTGTCGTCGGAGATGATCCGGTTCAGGTCAGTCACGTGCTTGCGGTTCTCGAAAACGGTCGGCAAGATAGCCTCGCTTCAAAAGAACAGTTCGTAAAGGTAAGCGAAGGCTCGCTAGAGAATTTAGCTGCTTCTCCATCAAAACTGCGTTGGTACATCGATCCGTTCAGGTTTGCTGCAGCATACAAGTTGGCGCACCCACCCAAAAAACGACAGAAGGGACCAGACTACGTTGAGATACTCGGCCGCCAGGGATTTGATGCAGTGAAGGCTCTGGGCGGTGTTATCATGTTCGATGACGGCCCGCACCAAATGCGTCATCAAACTATCGCCTATGCACCGCCACTACCCGGACGTGACCCTGCATCAATCGACCGATATGATCTTGCTGCTCGTATGCTTCGGTTCCCAGAGAGTGCCGAAATTCAGCCTTTGAGTTGGGTCCCAAAAAATGTGTCGAGTTGGTCCTCGTTGAAATGGGACATACAGACTGCCTTTCAGTCCGCGGAATCTCTTGTGGATGACGTCGTTGGTGAAAAAGGGGTTTTTGATGACGTAATTGCATCGCTCAAAGAAGACCCAGATGGTCCGCAAATCGATGTCGAGTCAGACCTGATTGCGTGTTTGGGTAAAAGAATTGTTCTTCTTGGTGATTACGAAGAGCCAATTGATATCGATAGCGACCGCCTTGTGATTGCAGTTGAGGCAACAGATCCAGAAAAAGTTGCAGCCACAGTTGGCAAAAGTATGGCAACTGATCCGGATATGCGCCGGATTGAGGCTCATGGTGTTGTTATCTGGGAGTTAATAGACCGTTCGATGGAAATTCCTACACTCGAGATAGAAACGCCCGGCGGAATTGTTGCACATGCAGACCAGGAAGAAGACAGCCCAAGCGATCGTCGTAGACGGCTGCGTGAAAAGGAAGAAAAACTGCTCCCTCATTCTGCCGTAACCGTTGCGCATGGTCATCTTTTGATCGCCTCACACCGAGATGTTCTTGAACGGGTGTTAACAATGAGTGAAGGGGATTCTCTTGCAACTTCAGGTGACTACAAACGGATTGATGCCGCTCTCAAGAAGCTCTTCCCTTCCGCAGTTGTTTTATGGGGATTTGGGCGTTCAGGCGATTCAATCCGACCGACTTTTGAAATGCTAAAGCGGGGTGCAATGCCAAAGTCAAAAAGCATAACAGGCCAACTGCTGAACAGTCTTTTAGGAGATGGAGAGCCTGGCAGTGTTCGTGATCAAAAAATTGATGGAAGTACGTTGCCTGATTTTGAACGTATTAAAAAATATTTTGGTACGAATGGATTCGTTATGCAAAATTTAGAGGACGGATGGCGGCTCAGCGGTATCACGCTGGCTCGTTCTGCTGCCTCAACGAACCAAGATGCTGCAACGAGTGCCAGCAATTAGTTTTGGAATGTAACAAAAATGCAGGCCAGTCAATTCTCAGCCACGCTGGGTTTTGTGATGACAGCCCAAAACGGGTGTTGGTAGTCACACCGGGTACGAAGATCTTCCAAGAGCACATCGACATCAGGTGTGATCTCACCTTGATGTAAGCGACGACTACCCAAGTAAATCGTAAGCGGCCGTTGAAAGTCGATTATTTCTGGTGATAACCAGATTCGTACTTGGTCAGCACCACAGCGGGCATTAATTTTGTTGCTTGTGCCGGCTTTGGCTGAGAGCGAGAAGGGCTGACCAAAGCGAGCAGGCGGCCAATTCTCAGGCAGTACCATTGTTTGCTGGGGCGGTGAATTCATTTCAATCCACCAGAAAAACCGGTCCCATGGCCTCATGCTCACAGCATCAATTTCTTTTGGAGAGCTTGATCGGATTTTACGAGTTGTCCAATCAAATATATTTATCAGTTCATCAGAGAAATGCTCGTGCCCCCGTCCCCGATACTCTACATACGTTAGGTCGAACCCTTTCTTTAAATACCGATCAAGATCCATTTCATTGGCGGTAAATGTCGTGTGGTCAAGTCCACCGCAGACAATATAAAAAGGAAGCGTTTGTGCGTTTGGGTGGTAGTGGTGAACAAACCGGCCAGCTTTACCTGATAAAACAATAATTCCTGCCCAGAGATCTGGATGTGATAGTCCGATGTCCCATGCTGCATCCCCACCGATGGAATGCCCTGATAGAAATACTCGGTTTGAATCGATTGAAAATTGACGAGAAGCGTCACGCAGCACTGCTAGAATCAATGAATGTTCCTTTGCAGAATATCGATATTCAAGCTGTGTTTTTTCACTCCATGCTGGCGAGATCACGATTACTCCGTGCCTGCCGCCCTGCCCGTCACGTCTTCCATTTTTGGTTTTTGTTCCCGCCCACCAGTCGATCTGTTGCAGTGGTGTGGTTCCTGCACCATGTAATGTCATGATGGTCGGGTATCTTCGACGCGCGTCATATTCCGGAGGCAATTGCACGAAATAACGGGCAGTCGCTTTGTTTTGGCCTTCTGGGAATGGGAGGCAAGCCTCGAGCTCAAAAAATCCATCGACGCTACTGCCAGCAGGAGCGGCTGGAGGCACCATATGTGACGCTAGGGCTGCAATCGTTTTTGCGTCAAACGCTTCCTCGGTGTCGAGTCGTTGGCGAATCTCTTGCCGCTCTTTGGGTTCCTTTGAAAGAAGATACCGACTCAAAAGATTACGGACATTCGCCATAGAAATGGCTAGCTTGAGGTTTATCTGTGACGCATTTTCACCACCAAGCCAACCGGTAAGAGCTAATGAAAGTGCTTGTTCTGGTGGTAACTGGCCGTTTGAGCCAACGCGTTCGAATACCGACAGTCGCTTAAGGCTTTCGAATGTAAGTTCCGTCGAGATCTCCTCCACGATGGTACCAACCAGGTTCTTGTCACGAGCATCAGGCAATTGGTCAGCCAGTGCTTTAATTTCCTGGACTTGAGTTCTGGCCCGTTTCAATTCTGCACGATAATCATCGCGGAGTTCTTTGACAGCTTGAAGTAATTCACCGTCTCCATCCTCCGCAGAAAAATTTTCCAACAGGCTAATTACGAGGCGGTCTTGCCCCGAGTTTTTTCGTAAAAGTATCTCTGCAAGCACTTGGTTTGCTGCAAGGTTCGAGATGTTCTTTTGTTGTTCCTGAAGGCTTTTGAGAGAGGGAAAATCTTTTAACACGCTCTGCAGTTCAAGTTTTGCTTCCTTGTATTGAGCCCCTTGAATGAGAAGGCGAACAAATTGGAGCCGCTCATCGAGATCGTCACTATCCAGTTGCTTTTTGATAATCTGGCTGAGCGTCTCGCGGGGAACTGAGGATGTGGCAAGTCGCATGTCAAGACGTAGCGAGTGTTCTGTGATCAGTCCTTCGACTGCAGTCCACTCGGGTGTTATCGAAGTGATCCCTTGTACGAGGTCTAAACGGCCTCCCGGTGTTGAGAGCGTGATAACGCGTCTGCCGAACTCGTCAAATGGAGTGGTGGCAATGATATTTCCGATGCTCGACACACGCCGGCCACTATCTGGTACTCGCTGGGAAATTCTTATTTTCTCGAACGCCTGACCGGCGTCCTCTTCAGCTGCTCCGATAACCCGCTTCTTTGAAACAAATGTTCGAGTTAAGCCATTGTCGCACATTACGACGGTAGACCCGGATCCGTCCTCTGCCTCGGGGTCAACACTTACCCCTGGAAGTAGAGCGATTGTGCCACTAAGAATGCGGCCATCATCAAGGGTTACGCGGTCAGCATAAGAGGGAATAGATGAAATGCAGTAGGCTAGCAAAACCGTGCAAAAACAAGGGAAATAGGTTCCAGCTCTTCGGGCTGGACTTTCGCAGGTTGACGTTCGAAAAAAGTGAATCATTATCTCAATATACGAAGAGAATTTCAATATTATAGAGATACTCGTTCCTGGCCGAGCGGTTATTTATCTTTATAGATCGGTCTGCGTAGAAAAATTCATCACTTGTTCCATCTAAGCAATCGAGTCGCGTAAAGCCGCAAGGATTTGCCAATTCATGTTCTCCATTTTGCATCGCGTTCTTACATGGTCTGTTCTACTAGGGCTATTTCTCCCAGTTGTGATAGTTCTCGTACTTGGCCTCGCTGGCTTGCTGGAAGGGATGGGCGATCATGCAGGCGGTCGTTTCTGTGTTCGTGTCGCTATTGGTCTGGGCGTAGGGTGGGCCTGTTCACTGGTGACGACAACAGTCACCGCAGGTATCACCATCCTTGAACGACCAGACAAGACATCCGACAAAGAAGGATAGACTTTTGCCGATGAGGGCATGGGGCGATAAGCAAACCACCGCGATGTCGTGGTGTCGCGGAATGCGGAGAGCTCGCCAAATTAAAAGGAGGGTGCCTCAGCAACCCGGGGTTGGCATCCGAACACGAGAAAAATTTTCGTCTCGGCATCGCAAACGACCGGAGCTATGTTTGGCACCCGACGAGCCTCATTAAGAGCTCACCGGCATGGTTCGACACAACACGGGCATGGCAGAAAACTTACCGCCCCACACTCTCGTTGAGCGACATCTCGCATTCTTCCACTATTTCTATGATACCCACATCAGTTTCAATGAATAGAAGCGCATCGATTTTAGAGGTGCGTATCGCCAAAAAAGTGATTTAGAGTTCGTTGCTGGCCGTTTCACCTATTGGGGCAGGCTCCATCATTCTGGTATTTCTCTCAACGGCGAGCACAACAGTTTGCTGTTCGAGTCCAGAAGCTGATTGGCCATAAATGGGAATGACTTGACGTCTGTTTGGCATCTGCAGGCGTATGCGGAAACTTCCATCACTGGCTATGTCGATTGGCTCACCCTTAATGGATAGATAGCTGCCTTTCTCAGTGGTTCCAAAAATAACCAGTTCCGCGTCAACTTCCATCGGGAATCCCTTTTTCTCGCTGTAAGTATTTGCCTCATTGTGTTTCATATTGTTTATTTCCGGCGGTCCTAATGGCTGCCGCAAACGTTCTTGAAAGAGCTTCCGCACCTCTTCGGAGTCAGTATCATCCGTGTAGCCACCACTAAGCGAAAAAATCCTGGAAGAGTCCGATTCAATGTCTTTCCAGTGTATGTCGAGCGAATCAGCGCGGCAGACCGGTGCTGCAGCGATCCTGTTGCTGCGGCATAGCTTGTAGAATTTCCCGCAACGAGTCTTGTAGCCAACCTCCACTCGACAAGGCATAGGCTTGCGCATGTCGATAAACCAGTTCTTAACGCCACCATGTATTTGGATTTCACGAAAAATACGTTCCGAAGGTGTCTCACCTTTGTCGCCAAAAACTTCAAGCACCCGAAGTACGGGAACTGCTGTGTGCCACTTGGTCCCCATTGCGGCTTTAACGCGGAGGACGCTATCACTTGTGATTTCCCAGAACGCATGGAGCCAATGCGGGCCACGGGCCATAAGGACGGCACGGTTACGTACGGCGTTTCCTTTCTGGCTCGGCTCAGGTTGAGTGACAAGGCTTTTCACACGCGACCGTTGTGCCTGTGCTTCCTTGATCAGCTTTACCGTACTTTCACGCTGCACAGTTGCTTGTTTTTTCTTTTGACTCCTTTTTTTATCCGTTTTCGAACTATCGATCTTCAACTTGATGTCAGTTGATCTATTAGACTTGGATTTTCGACCGTCTTTTTTAGACGGATTTCTTTTCGTTTCACCTGTTGAGCCCTCTTCCCAGGTCTCTTTGTGGCTGTCTTGATCAGCATTGGTGTCACGAATTGACTTGGCTGCTGTGGCTCGTCGCACAAGTTCGTTAACCAGTTGGTCTTTTCGCATGGCGTGCCAACCACGAATCTTGGATTGTTTCGCCATTCGCGCAAGTTCACGAACCCGCATCTGTTTAAGGCTTGCAACTGTCATGTGATTCCTCAGAAACCCCGATTAAGTGTGGTTTTGGAGAGCGTCAACGTCCTTTGCACATTGGGCGCACCGATGACTCCACGGTATCGAAACTAAAGAAACGACTCAAATTTTAGGCAAATTTGAGCGAAATCCCCCATGAGTTGCTATTTTTCAAGCGTTTCATGCAATTTATTGCATGATGGTGTGCAGAATACTGGTAGATACGCCGTTCCTGCTGGCGGGCGCTGTTCCTGCTGGCGGATGCTACTCGCCCCGAAGCTTTAGTCCTCGTTCGCCAAGTCTCTCACGAACTTCGTTGAGGCTCGTTACTCCAAAGTTTTTGCATTCCATAAGATCCTCTGCCGTTCTACGAACTAACTCACCAATGGTCATGATGCCAAGCTTGGTGGTGCATTTTCTCGCGCGAACGGAAAGGTTGAGTTCCGTGACTGGCAGTCCATGAATTTCAGTTTGTTCGCCAACAGGTTCATCGAAGTTCGGTGAGGATTCTGCAGCCATTGATGGTGTTGCAAACTGACCGAGCAGGAGTCCCTTTGACGCAAGAATGTCTTTGATTTCAACAAGGCTAGTTTCACCGAAGTTCTTGCTGGCTAGTACATCCGCTTCACTAGTCTGCGTGAGGTCGCCCAATGTTTGGATGCCCATTTTTGCCAAGCAATTGCGGCTCCGAACTGAAAGCTCAAAGTCACTTACTGGGAGTGCGAGTACCTGCTCGAGTCGGTCACGCTGTCGCTGCTCCTGCTCATCGAGTTGTCGATCACCAGATGCCGCAGAATCCTTGAGGAAAAGCTTTGCACGGGAAATAGCTTCTTCTCGACCCGGTGCATCAATCGGGAGGCCATCGAGAATTCTTCGGTAACACTGCTGAGCCTGAGAAAAGTCATCACGATCCTCGTAGAGAAGACCGAGGTTCATGAGTGCCCCGACCGTTGCAGGATATCTGAGCAGCGAACGTTGGTAACAGTCTATTGCTTCATCGTCATTACCGATTCTGTCGTGGAGTACGCCAAGGCAGAACAAAGCAAGTGGTTGGCCACTGTCACTTTCGACCGCCTTCTCAAGTATATTGAGTGTGTCTGCGACAGAATCACCACGCTCGACCGCAATAGCCCCCTGCGCGGCGAGGTATTCAGCCGATGACTTTTCTTCATCGGTGGCGTTGCTCAATACGGCAACAGCCTCCTCAAGTCTGTTCGCCGCACGCAGCGTATTCGCTTGCGCGGCGAGGCATGCGCCGGCGGGATATCCTGCTGTTCGGGCCGCATCAAAAGAAGCACACGCATCGTCGGCTGCAGCAAGAGCAGCTTGAGCTAGGCCGAGTGCAAATAGGGCAAGCGCTGAACCATCACCAGATTTAAGTGATACGACGGCTTCACTACTCCGCCCGAGTAGGTATAGGGCGACGCCAAGGCGAACGGACGCTGCTGGGCTCAGGTCGCTGACCTGTTGAAGTTCCTGGACAGTTAGCCTTAGTTCTCGGTGGGTATCCGTGTTGGTTCCAAGTGAGTCAGCAATCGCCCGAACTTCGTTGGGGCCAAATGGACCGCTGCCGATAATGAGTTCGCGTACGTCGATAGTAGTTGGACTTGGAGTAACAGAACTTTGCATAGTGTGTTAAATGCCTTTGTGACTGCAGGACGAGACGGGCTATAGCATAAAGGAAGAAATCGCCGAAGGCGACCGTGGCTAATATTGTAGAGAGCCAGCGATGGGAATCGAACCCACAACCCCCGCATTACGAATGCGGTGCTCTGCCAATTGAAGCTACGCTGGCGGGGGCATCCGGCAGGGAAACGCCGTACCGCCGAGTCCTTTAAGGTAGCGCAGACGATAAGTGAGCGTCAAGTGGTAGGCTTTTTTTGGGCTTCTATGCCACACAGCGCGTAAAAAAAGCAGGGTCTCGACCCGGCAGGAGCGTCCTACCAAAATCGAGCGGGTCAGGGGCAAGGCGACCGCTCGACCAAAAAAAGTCGAAGACCCCACTTTTTTAAGGTGTGGTTGACGAGACTCGGAATGACTCGTCATCAATAGGAGAATGCATGTGGCATGCCAAAACCAACTTTCGCAACGTTTTCTAATTTGTTTTTTTCGTTGGAGTTCAATGCGAGTTTAAAAATGGGTTAAAACACGCTATTTACCTTTTTTTCGGTGACTTGGTTGGGATTGTGTGCTTCCCAAAAAGCTAGCCAGGCACGGTCTCAATTTGAGACAAGCCTTTCTAACCTATGGAAATAATTTGCAAAAAGCTTCACTGCGTTGCTTTTTGCGTCAAATTTTGACTGGGCGGCGTCGACGTGTTTCAGGTACCGTCTGGTTGGAGACAAAAGTCCAAATTCGAAGAAAAAAAACAGATTGCATATGAACGCGAAAGCAGGTTGTGCTCAGGTTGGGACATATCACTGTGGTCGCGGCCAACCACTCTTTGTGGTAGCCGGGCCCTGTGTCATCGAAAGCGAAGAACTGTGTCATGAAATCGCTCGCGTTCTTGTTGAGATTAATCAAAGCCTCCCTGTCAACGTAGTTTTTAAGGCTTCTTTCGATAAAGCCAATCGAACGTCAGCATCTTCAAAGCGCGGCCCAGGCCTTCAGGCTGGATTAAAAATCCTACAATCCGTGAAGACTGCATTTGGTTTACCAGTAACAACAGATATTCATCTGCCTGAGCAAGCTGAAGCGGTTGCAGAAGTCTGTGACATGCTTCAGATCCCTGCGTTTCTCTGTAGGCAGACGGACTTGCTTTTGGCGGCGGCCGGCACGGGTCGGGCAGTGAATGTGAAAAAGGGCCAATTTATGGCGGCGTCTGAGATGAAGCATGCGGTTTCGAAATTGGCTGCTGGTGGTTGCAAGAATGCACTGTTGTGTGAGCGAGGTACATTCTTTGGGTATGGGAGGCTGGTTAATGATTTCACTGGCCTGTTGACGATGCGATCGTTTGGAGTTCCCGTGCTGTTCGATGCCACACATTCTGTTCAGCGGCCTGCGAGTCATGGCGATGCCACTGGTGGTGATCGAAGATTGGTTGAGCCACTCGCGCGTGCCGCAGCCGCTGTAGGTGTGGATGGCGTATTCTTTGAAACGCATCCAAATCCTGATTCCAGTCCAAGTGATGGTCCTAATATGGTGCCGCTGTCCAAATTTCGTTCGGTACTTGAACGGGTGTTGCAAATTCATGCAGTTCGTGGCTCAATGGATGATGATGTTTCTGCGGCGGAGAGTGCGCCTCAGAAAAGTTCACTGTAAAAATCATCAAACGGGGCGACATGGCTGGTTGATAAAGGCGCCCTGAAAACGGAGTGACTATGTTTTTGCAACGATCTGGCCGCGTATGTGTCGTTATTTTGGCTCTTTTATTTATAGGATGTGGCGACCCGCCTGCCAATCCTTCTACCGAGGTTGTTATTGTTCCTCATGTCTCAGAAGACGTTCGTGGTAAATTGCTCGAAGGGGCCATGACCATCCTCGACAGTTTGGAAAATTACGAGGAGACCCTGGCGGTTGATCAGGTGTTCGATCGTTTGAACCAATGGATACATGCCGATCCAGTCGGTGACTCAGCCGCAATTGCAGAGTGGAAGGTAGACAGTCTCTGTAGTGCGTTGCCAACAAACTATCAAGGCATGTGTACTGAGAAAGTTCTTGCGAGTTCTGTCTTCGACCCAAACTACGACATTGTAGCCATTCGCGATCAGCGATGGCTGTCGGATATTGCAAAAACAGCCCGGGGCGACGCACTTGATGACGTCGACATCGCAACGTCACTTTTCCGCTGGACAATCCGATCATTGGCGATTCAAAGTGATCCACCATTCACGGCATCGGCCGATAGCAAAGGAGTGCGATGGTTTGAACGGGGTGAAATTCTTTTGTCTGGTCGAGCAAGTGCATCCCAAAGAAGTTGGATCTTTCTTGAGTTGCTACGACAGTCAGGGCTTCAAGGAGTAATGTTGGCAACGGTTGACCGTGATGGCAGCTATCGCCCGTGGCTGCCAGCGCTTATTTCCGGAAACGAAGCCTATTTATTTGAACCAACCTATGGGATTCCGGTGCCGAGTTTAGCTGGGGCAGGTGTTGCGACGGCGCGAGAAGCATCAACCAATCCAGCTGTTTTGAAGCAGCTCGATGATGAGTCTCGCCGCTATCCGGTTTCGGCGAATGACATGACTAGTCTTGTTGTCTTAGTTGTTGCTGATCCACAATCCTTATCACGAAGGATGAGTATGTTGGAGCAAAACCTTTTTGGTAGCTCGGCAGTACGGCTAGCTGTCGATGCATCTAATTTGGGTAGCTTAGCCGTGGGAGCGCTTCCCGAGAGCAACGGAGAAACTCCCGTGGCACTTTGGTCCTTCCCCTTTGAAGTGCGTCGAAGGAGACAGTCGAAAGACATGGCCGTGAACCAGGCACTAGCGAGAGAACTTCGGGGCATGGGTGTCGTGATGGAAGAGAAACGACAGGGAGGCGGGCTTAGTACTGGTAGACGAACTATTCGTCCACTTTATGCGGGCCGACTGCGTGAATTTCGAGGGCAGCTGGAAGGTCCGAATGGAGCAAAAAAGGCATATTTGCTGTCTCGGCCGAGTAATGCAGCTGTGGGCGAATTGGTCGCGAGTTTGCCAGATGGTCAGCGAGAAGCAGTCCGCAGTATTTATGAAGAGATGAAGGAAGATGCTACCTATTGGCTGGGTATTGTCACACTTTCCGAGGGTGACTTTGAAATTGCCATGGACTACCTCGGGAGGATGACGCTCCTTGCGTCTCCAGACGGCCGTTGGGCGTCGGCAGCCCGTTTGAATCTCGCTGAGGCAAAGCTTCAGGCAGGAGACACAAAAGGAGCGATTCGATTACTTCTTGAAGATCGCTCGCCTCAGCGTTTTGGGAGCCGTTTCCGAGCGGAGAAGATAAGTTTTGATAGCAATTCAAAGAAACTCGGGGCACAGGCCGAAGGCGCAACACAAGAAAGTTCATCTCAGTAGAGGCGTTTTTGACCTTAATAAAGAGAGTCCAATTGCCCAGTGTCGAGTTCGGCGGTATCATTCTGCCTGCGAGACAGCATGTTTAGGAAATGACTTGTCCGCGTTTAGGGACGCACAATAAATCGAAAGACGAATACGATGAAAGAAGGCATTCACCCACAGTACTCGGAATCTGTCGTGAAGTGTGGTTGTGGAAATACCTTTACGACACGAAGTACCGTACCTGAGATAAAGATTGATATTTGCAATGTTTGTCATCCGTTTTTTACAGGCAAACTGAAATTTGTTGACACTGCTGGACGAATAGAAAAGTTTAAGACAAAGTTCGGCACGAGTGGCTACGCAAGTTTGAAAAAGAAAAAGACTGCCCAAGCCTCAGGAGAGTCGTGATTCATCTCTCTGGCAGGCAGATGTGTCCGGATCATGCTATCGAAAGGGTCCGAGGAGGGGCAGAGTGTTCATCGGGTGTGGCAGGTATGCTAGCCGATTTCATTTCTATTGGCAGTTGGAGTTGTGATGCGGGAAGAACTCGATGCCAAGCTAGCAAGGTTTGAGGAACTGGAAAGGCTTCTTGCTGATCCAGAGGTTCTCGCTGATTCACAACGGATGTCAGCTATTGCCCGAGAGCATGGAAGCCTCACTCGCATTGTCCGCCGATACAAGGCGTTTCTTGCGATTGGTCAAGAGATTGATGAATACAATGAGATGATATCTGGAGATGATGCTGATTTGCGTGAACTCGCAGAAGCTGAACTGCCTAATCTTCAGAAACGACGAGATGACGAGTGGGATGCGATTCTTGATGTTTGTCTTGATGATCCAGATGCCGATCGAGCGCGGTGTATTGTTGAAATACGAGCGGGTACTGGGGGAGATGAGGCTGCACTCTTTGTTCGTGACCTTTTCGAAATGTATCGACGTTACGCCACGGAAACAGGATGGAATGTAGAAGTGATGGATGCCAGCCCTACAGAGCTTGGTGGTTTTAAAGAGCTCGTGATAGGTGTTTCTGGGGGCGAAGTATTTAGGCATCTTCAGTACGAAAGTGGTGGCCATCGAGTGCAGCGTGTTCCTGATACGGAGACGAAGGGGCGGGTTCATACATCAGCTGCGACTGTGGCAGTGCTTCCGGAGCCAGAGGATGTTGAGGTTACTATCGCTCCAGATGAGTATCGGAAAGATTTGTTTTGTGCCAGTGGGCCAGGTGGTCAGCACGTGAACAAAACAACTTCCGCCGTGCGGCTTACACACCACGAGACGGGTATCGTTGTGCAGTGTCAGGATGAAAAGAGCCAGCACAAAAACTTTGCGAAGGCATTGCGGGTTCTGAAGACGCGGATCTATGAACGCCAGCGACAAATTGAACATGAAAAACGTGCGAATGAGCGAAAGGGGCTTGTTGGGTCCGGTGACCGCAGTCAACGGATTCGGACCTACAATTTCCCGCAGAATCGGGTCACAGATCATAGAATGAATCAGAATTTCAATCTTGATCAGATTCTCGCTGGACGATTAAATCTTCTATTTGATGCAATGGAAGATCGCGTGCGACAGGAACGGCGTAGTAGCGCAGCGGCTCGTTGATAAGAATGTTTTTTTTCGAGCCGACTCTCTCCTTTCTTGATAAGACTTGATTAACGTATGGAAGATAATTTGTCGGTAAGCAAGGATGATGAAGGAGATGTCTGGACTGTTGGTCGACTGTTAACGTGGACAACAGAGTGGCTCACCAAACGGGGTAGCGATTCACCGCGACTAGATGCAGAAGTGCTTCTTGCCTTCGTGCGAAACTGTCCAAGGATTCACCTCTACACGACGTTTGATGAAGTTGTTGATGGCAAGTCTCGAGACAACTTCAGAGAGCTTGTTCGTCGTCGTGGTCGGGGAGAGCCGGTGGCTTACCTTGTTGGTGTGAAAGAGTTTTTCTCAATATCACTGAATGTTACGCCAGCAACGTTGATTCCAAGACCGGAAACTGAAGGTCTTGTGGTTCGCGCCCTTGATGTTTGGAAGCAGGAATTTTCCAGTAAGGTTGGCATGCGTGTACTTGATGTCGGCACGGGTTCGGGTGCACTTGCAATCGCACTTGCGACTCACATGAAGGATGCCATCGTTGCGGCTACAGATATCTCACAACCTGCTCTTGATATCGCGTCTGTTAATGTGAGTAAGCACTCTCTGGAGACGCAAATTAGTCTGTTTCGATCAGATCTGCTGGACCATCCCAGTCTAGTTGGACCGTGGGATATAATCGTGAGTAATCCACCATATATTCGCGAAGATGAGTTTGATGGTCTTCCTGACGACATTCGGATCTACGAGCCGCGAGAAGCGCTTGTGGGAGGTGTAACAGGGTGCGAAATAGTTCAACGACTGGTCGCGCAGGCGTCAGGATGCCTGTCATCGAATGGTTGGATGTTTCTTGAGGTTGGCCCGTCAACAGCTTCAACAGCGGAAAAAATTGTTTCAGATGCGCCGGAGTTGGTCGGAGAACCAACAGTAAAAGACGGCGCGGGTTTACCCCGTGTGATACAAGCCCGAGCATTGTAATTAGTTGCCCCTCGGCGGGCTTACTCTCGCTTTTTCTTCTAAGCAGCGTCAGGTGTGTTTTCCTGCACGCATGTAGCAACAATGCTATTCTGTTCAAACGTCGGTACAGGTTGTGTTGGGGTTTACTCGAAAACGTCGGGCTAATGGCTTTAAAAGAGTAGCCACTGTGCTCAGAGAGCTTATTCCATCAGTTCCTTTGATGGTATCAATCTTCATTTTCTTGGCCGTCGGAGCCGCGAGTGGAGCATTCTTTAGTAGCTGCCCAACATTTTGTGGTTTTTGGGTCATCTCGCTCATTGTTGTATCCATCGCCTGTGTTTCCCTGACATCGTATTTGTTGCGGGTGGAAGGCCAACCGGTTGTTGTGCGTCGTATTGCATGGTGGGTTCTTTTGATCGGCATTGCGTTTGCGGTGTGTTGTTGGGCCTGGTGCTGTGCGCGGTTATTTTCACGCGATGACTTAGCTTGGAGTCTGACAGAGTCACCGCAACCTGTAGTAGTCAAGGGTCGTGTTGTAGAGGCTCCGGAGCAAACGACAAAAACACAAGGGACGCTTGGAGACGGAAAAGACACTGAGTTGTCGACTTGGGTTCTTCAGTTGAGTTCTGCCAGACATTTGCAGCATTGGGTGCCAGTTTCTGGGTATGCACGTGTTTTTGTTAATGGTAATTCTCCTTCGCTCTTAGTGGGGACTCATGTGCGTCTCTACGGGCGAGCGATGAGACCTTCATCGCCCAATAATCCTGGTGAGTTCGATTACCGTCGCCATTCACAGGTGAATCGAGTATTGACAATCATCCGGGTGCGTGATTGGTCATCGATTGGTATATGCCCAGACGGTGTTACTTACTCCACAACACGCTGCGTAGATTGGCTACGTCAACTTCTTCGTGATCGACTTCATGCAATTGTACCTAGCCGAAGTCAACCACTTTCAGACTCGTTACTTCTTGGTCTACGGCGGGCACTACCAGAACAGACGATGCGGGTGTTTTCGGATACAGGTTGTATTCATATCCTTGCAATCTCTGGTCTCCATGTCGGATTGGTAGCCACTGCGGTTTTCTATGTGCTCCGCTTCCTTGGCTGTCCTTATCGAATGAGTTGGTTGTGTGTTACATGTGTCATTACGGTTTACGCCGGAATTACCGGTGCAGCTCTTCCTGTAATGCGTGCAACATTACTTCTCTGGGTCGCGTGTGCTGGCGTCTGGACCAAGAGGCGAATGGCTGGTATCCATTCACTCGCAGTTGTCGGTGTTGTTTTGCTTATCTGGAATCCTGTTTCAGTTCTCGCTGTTGGTTCGCAACTTTCTTTTCTCGCGACTGCGGTGTTGATGTCTCTTGGCGGATTGTCTCCGAAGCGTCAGACGCATGAAGCAATTCAGCAATTAATTGAAAAAAATCAGAGTGGCTTTAAAAATACAGCTTATAAAATCTTGCGTAGTCTTCGCTGGGGAATCATGGTAAGTGGATCGGTATGGGTTGCATCTGCCCCTCTGGTGGCTTCTGAGTTCAATCGCTTCGTGCCAATTGCTGTAGGGGCAAATCTGCTCATTGCACCCCTTCTCCCCATTGTTATGGCAGCGGGGTTTGTCTGTCTTGTAACAGCAGGATTGCCCTTAGCGATTTGTGCACCTTTGGGTTGGCTTACAGGGATCTTATTCGAACTTCTTACACTGATCGTCACGCGGATATCGAGTCTTCCGGGAAGTGCATTCCGTGTATATGCATTGCCGACGTGGTGGGTTGTAATCTGGTACGTCGTTGTTTTTTTGTTTCTGCTCCACTTATGTAGCTACTCAAAAAAGACACAGGCTTTGTGCGGATCACGGTTTGCAAGTCTGTGCGGAAGAAGCCAGCGATCAGTCTTTCAGCAGAAAACCTGCATATTCCTTGTTTTCCTGTTTGTATTGAGTGTGTTGGGGATCGGCCTGAAATTGATACCAAAAGCTGGTCTGAAAAAAAGTCAAATAACCATTGCGGGGATGGGACACGGTTGTGGAATAGTAGTAAAAACGCGGGAAGGTCACTGTCTCGTGTATGATGCGGGAAGGCTGGGTGCGCCTAGAACAGCTTTGCGATCAATTCGGGCAACATTATTCAGCAATCGAATTCATACGATTGATTATCTGGTCCTTTCTCACGCTGACACCGATCATTTCAATGCCGTTCCCGGTATTCTCAAAGAGTTTCGCGTAGGTCAGGTAATCGTGTCACCACAATTTCTCGACAGTTCTTCCCGTTCAGCAACTGAAATAAAGAGACTTTTTGTCAAGTACGAAGTGCCGATCAGAACTGTGCTGGCTGGAGATGTCATTTCTGTTGGTGCTTCATGTGTCGCTCGTGTGTTACATCCACAGCTTGCCCCCACGACAAGTGTTGTGAGTGATAATCAGAGTAGCATCGTGCTTGACCTCTCGATTGAATCAAAGCGAGTGTTATTCACTGGCGATATTGAGGGTGACGCCTTGAGGAATCTTTTGCATTCTGGTTTACCTCATTGTGATATTCTCATCGCTCCTCATCATGGAAGCACAACGGGTTTCTCACGAGAACTCGCATCAGGAGTGCGGCCAAGCGTCGTGATAGTTAGTGGGTCTGGTGGTCGTGACTGGTCCTGTGTTTGTGAAAACTTTTATCAGAGCTGGAATGGTCTGCGAAAGGTTTTAAGAACAGCAGGTGAAAGTCCAACAGATCACGGCGCGGTTTTGATTACAATGACTGACGACGCAATGACGGTGAAGCAGTTTCGGTCCAACAGTTGGCGATGTATTCTGTGATAAGGGACAGATCCTTTTGATGCCTACTGGCGCCATCCAAAAAGCTGTGAAAGACTGCCAACCAGTGGATTCGACAATGAGGTGTCTGCCGAACTTCCGATAGTTCTGACAAGATCAAACGTCAGGAGGCCACCGACGAGTAACAGCAACGCACAACAGATGAGACCTGTTACCTGTAAGCTATTAAATCTCGCGTCGTCGCCCATGAGAGCAAATGAGCTCGAGAGCATATCTGAAGCTGCTGTCAGTGGTGCCGCATCCTGTCCCACCTCATCACCGAAGAAGCTTGAATCACCAGGACCTGCTGATTTATCGAACATTGAATCGCCAGCCTGAGACGAAGCTAGATCGGCTGATTGACTCGGGTCATCCGTTGACGAACCCTCAGCATCAAGATCAAAGTCATTTGCGGTACCCAACATGGTTGCAGCATCAGGGTCGTCCTCAACATCATTGAGAAATTCTCCTAGATCAACGTCCCATGCCTGAATTTTCCCATCCTCAAGTGAAAGCCCCCCCTCCATTTTGACGTCTGAGATAGCGCTTCCAATGTCAGAACCATCGCTTAAAGGGTCCGAATCAATAATGCCACTCGTTTCATTGTCGTCAATAAAATCACTTGAATTGCTAGCCTCTATACTACCACTATCCTGTATGACGACGCTCCCAGATCCATCTGTTTCAAATACGGCGGACGCCAACCCTTCATCGATAAAAATATCACTCGCAACGATGCTCTCAATATCACCAGCGAGGGAATCACCGAGCACCAGACTTTGTGCGGGTTCTTCTGCGGCAGCGGAATCCGCGATGTCAACACCGCTCAGATCAATATCGATTCCACTGATGTCAACTGATTTACCAAGCGCATCACTCGAGGCAGCCTCAATGTCTTGCTCTTGTGGTGAGATGTCTTTGTCTTGTGCTTGAGAAAATTCTTCATTTGTTCCGAGTAAAGTTGCAGGAACATCAATGTCTGAACTATCAAGGTCCCCACCGATCAGTAATGATGCTTCTGCTTCTTGAGCGGGCAGAATACCAGTCGCCTCAATTGCTGGTCCATCATCAATATTGCTGCCTTCTGCGAGTGACAGGCCAGATTCAAGTTCAAGTTCACCGAGTCCGATTTCAGAGCCAGGTTGCTCTTCGTTAACGTTCGCAGGTGCATCAGCATTCGGCTGCTGTGCATTGTTTTCTTGACTTGTGGACTCACTATCAGAGAGATCGAGTTCTAATCCATCTAGTGAGAGGCCACTCTCTGTGTTTCCCGGGGCCGTTCCATCTGTGGCAAGAATATCTTTCTGATCCTCTAGGTAACGATCGAGTTCCTCACGTTTGAATTTAAGGCCGGATGTGTCCCTCAGTGAAAAAAGTTTCCGCTGGTCAACGAGTTGTTTGACTGCATCTTCTGAAATATTGAGATGCGCTGCCGCTTCAGCAATGTCGAGAAACCCACCAGCCATAAATCAGTCTTCCTTACTTAATCGAAAAACTAGCTCCCGCTATCTTGGAACTCGACTATCCCCTCTACGAAAGTCTACGCAGCCCGATCGGGCCGATCCAGTCCGTGCAGTTACTGCAACCGGTATAGATGGGCAGTTTCGAAATCAAATGGCAATTTGCCAGAACTTTACTGGCTGATGTATGAGGACAGCCCCACAACAGCGGGGAATTTAGCTGGTTATTACCTGCTGGATTGAGTCGTAGAAGGTGGGATTATCTCGATCCTATTGGCTGGAAGGCTGGGAGATGAGTCAATCCGCAGCATTTTTTTTATAGCGGCTGGTTTCGGGTCTTTAGCGTTGAAGTCCTCAAGTTGGAGGTCGTATCCAATTGCGCGGGTGCTGCGAAGTGAAATTTCGCCACTTCCAGTTTCAATGTGATAGACGGCAAGGATGTTTGTTTCCGTGTTGATAACGAGAAGCATTTGTCGTCCGGAATCAATCGGCACCGTCGAAACGATCAGTGCTTCAGTTTCTGACGCCAGAGCGTTGGATATCGGAAGTGACATAAATAATGCCACTCCAGCAAGTACTTGAAGACAATACTTTCGTGATTTCATGGTTTGCGGTTCCGGGTGAGCTTGAGTGTCTCTTGTGCTTTCAAAGTGATGAGTGTGCAAACATCCTTCAAGCAGCGAAGAGGGCTTTTGAGTCGTTGATCTACTTAGTTAAGAAATAGAGTATTGCAGGGCGGATACATTCTGCGACAGCCCGAAATTCACCGTGCCAGCTTGTTCCAGTCGGGAAGTCCGTGGTCTCCCTGCCCTCCCATGCTTCCCTAGCCTGCCCTGCTCTCTTGGTCACGGATCTCACTGCCAGGAAAAACGACTGCAGTGGATATTTGGATTCAAACATGTGGGTAAAGATTTCCGATAAAGGAACAAATTCCACGTCTTGTGTGAGAGAGACCGTATCGAATAATTCCGTTCACGGAGGTGCCCAGTGTCGTTCCTGACTAAGATATCGAAACTTCTACTTCGATCGCCCCTGTTGTGGGGTACTGGTTTGGCCTTTTGCTTTTTTTCGTTGATTCAGCGTGGAGTTATAAGCAACAGCTACGTTGTGCGATATCTTGCGGGACACTGGGTAGAGTACATAGAAGTTGGATTGTTCTGTGTAGGTCTAAGCAGTCTTGCGATGAAACTGTTGAGTACGATTCGCCAGAGAAATAGTTTGTCGAGGTGTGCTTTGCCCGCTGTAATGTCGGGCGGTCAGCATCCTTCTGAGGCGATCAGTCTGCGAACGTATCTTCTCGAAAATGTGAATGGTGAACAGGGTTATCTTCCGAAAAGACTCGGTGATGGTCTCGACTTTGTTACACGGACCGGAAAAGCTGATGATCTTGAGGATCATCTCAAATATCTTGCCGACGTGGATGGGGCTCGCGCTCATGCTAGCTATGGGCTCGTTCGATTTATTGTCTGGGCGATCCCGATCATGGGCTTCCTAGGGACGGTCATTGGAATAACTGTGGCGATAGCAAATCTATCACCGACGGAACTCGAAAATATTTCAGGTGTAGTTGCTGGGCTGGGTACCGCTTTTGACACGACAGCGACTGCATTGGCATTGTCGATGGTACTGATGTTCACGCAGTTTGTGATTGAGCGAATGGAGCAATCGTTGCTCGATCAGGTTGACGAGCAGGCATGGGATTCACTTGCAGGTCGTTTTCAGACTGAAGGAATCGCAGATGGTTCGGCTTTGGCTGTGGCACGACTTGGAGATGCCGTTGGAAGAAGTTCGGCTCAACTCATTGAGGCACAGACTCAGTCATGGAAAGAACTTCAAAGCGTTGCCTCAAGTAGCCTTGAAAATGTCTTTGGTGGTCTAAGTGAACATCTTCGAGAAACACTGTCCGAATCTCTGGAAGATACTCTGGATTCGTGGAGGGAGTCACTAGTCGAGGCACATCGTCAGCTAGCACATGAGCGAGATGGTCGTTGGGAGCTAGCGGGACAGACAATGGCTGATGCTGCTATTGCATTTGACAAACAGCAGGTAGCTGTCGCAGCCCAGTCTGCAGCCCTTGAGAAAGTGATTTCAATGTTGAATGAAATAGTGGCGATGGAGCAAAGGCTCGAGAGTAATCTGAATGCTGTTACGGCGAGTGGCCGATTTGAGGAGGCGATTATTTCACTCTCAGCGGCGACGCAATTGTTGGCGGCGCGTAGCCCGGGGGTGCCTAGTGGCAAGTCAGGTGTTCTGGCCCAGGATAGCACCCCTGTTGAGAAAGTTGCATGAGAAGATCGCGTACACGAGAGGGCATAGCTATTTCGCTCTTCCCTTTTCTTGCAGTTTTGTTGTGCACGATGGGTGCGCTGCTTGTTTTATTGGTCTTGTTTGGTAATTCCATCAGCCGGCAGGACGAGAGAGTAGTAGTCGAGCTGGCGATGCAAATGGAAGCAGAGTTGCAAGGAAGAGTAGATAGTCTTTCATGGCGGCTTGAGCAGTTAAAGGAGATGCGATCAAAGACAAGTGATGAACTTGAGACCCTGAGGCTTCAGCTAGCTGGTATCGAAGATAACTCAAGAAATTTGGCAGCGGAACTTAAGGCTCTACAGAAAGTGAGAGAGGATCTTTTCGATGCCAAACTAGTTGCAGTGACCACGAGTGATGAAATGCGTGAACTTGAGGCAGAGTTGGCTTCGGCACGTGAAAGTCTTGATGAAGCAAGGAAAGAAAGAGATTCGAATCCGCCGGCGTATGCAGTCATACCGTACCAAGGATCTTCGGGAACACATCGTCGTCCTCTTTTTATCGAATGCTGTCTGGATGGAGTATTTCTGCAGCCCGAAGGTATTCGGCTGAATCCAGATGACTTTGAAGGTCCATCGGGGCCGGGCAATCCGTTGGCGAGTGGTTTGCGAGCTGCACGTGAGTATCTGGCAAGACAGTCCATTTCGAAAAATGATCCTGGTCTGCGGCCTTATCCGCTGTTACTCGTTCGGCCATCTGGTGTGATGGCCTACTATGCAGCGAGAGACGCCATTGCTTCTTGGGGTAGCGATTTTGGGTATCAATTAATTGAGGAAGATTGGCGACTCTCTTTTCCTGAAAAAGACCTTGCGTTACGCGATGTTGAATTGCAGGCCATAAATGAGGCTCGTGAACGTCTGCAATGGTTGGCGCAAACTCGTTCTGCTGTACGAAGGAAGAAGCCAGTCGCAACGCAGTACCGGGCTTCTTCTGTGCGAGGTGGTGCAGTCGCTGTGGGTGGACCGTCTGTTCTTGGGGATCAGTCTCGTTGGGACTGGTCAAGGCAGCAGAAGCAAGGTGGTTCGCTACGCGGTGGGAACAGCCCCACGGGCCAGGAAAGTGTTGGTAAGACGGGGCAGCAATCTTCAACTGGTAAGCTTGTTGGGCGTCCCTTAAACGCCGGTGAGTTTGGTGGTGGAAGTCACTTTGGAAGTGGTAGTAGTAATTCAGGGATTGGATTTGGTAACGGTATGGATACAGAGGTGGGTAGTCTCACCGGTGGCTCGCGGGTAGCACAGCCTGGCGGTGCAGTTGGGGCTCAAGAACACCAATCACATTTTGGTAATGGTTTGGGTGGTGAGCTGGTGGCATCAGACGCTGGTTCCTATGATGGGCATGGTACATCAAATGGGTCTATGGGGGTTTATCCCAACGGAACAGACACAGGGTCGATTAGTGAGAGCGAACCTGGGTCATCAGGCAAACAGCAGGGTTCGGGTGATAGTGGAGTTAGCGACGGTTCTTCTCAATCCTCTTCATTGAGTCAAGGACTTGCTGACGGGGCTGGTGGAGCAGCGGGTGGCAGTGGCAGCGGTTCTCCGAGTTCATCTACTGGCAGCATGCCAATGCCAGTTGGAATTCAGGTTGGATCAGCTCCAGCTTCATCTGAAATGGCAAACGGGACGTCTGAGCGTGAGAGCAGTTCCGGCGGGTCTCTTGCCGGGGCAAGAGGAAGTGACTGGGCAAGTTTTGCAACATCGCAGCGATATATCCCAATCACTCGGCCAATTCAGATTGAGTGTGCTGCTGATGAGTTACGGCTGTTTGACGATAGCGGCAGGCGTGTTGTCTATCGTATTCCACTCACAGGGTTGACGGTTCAATCCATCGATTCCCTTGTTCTTGCGATTCGTAGTCGAGTCGACAGTTGGGGGCTCGCTGGAGACCGCCTTTATTGGAAGCCTGAGCTAGTGCTCACAGAGACTGAAGACGGGCGTGAGCGACGCGAAGACGTGCAGGTGCTTCTAGCGGATAGCGGTATTGAGACCCGACAGAAACAGGCCTCCGATGCTGTCAAACGGCTGCCGCCTTCTCAACCAACGAAGCGGCGCTTTCGTCGTACAGCATCTCTTGAAACAGCAGCCAGTCAGGATGTGGAGTTATGATGAGACAACGTGGAAGCCGTGTTGATGCAGGGAGTCAGGATTCATTCCTTGATATTGTGACTAATATTGTTGGGATTCTCATTATTCTCGTTATGGTCATCGGTGCCCGAGTTCAGAGCATCTCGTTAAAGCCAAAAGAGGTCAACAGTCCGAATCTCGAGAATTTGATGATGGAAGTTGTCCGTCTGGAGGATGCTGTTGTAGCGTCCGAGAGCGAGTTGGTTGATCTTGATGAACAAGGGAGACAACTCGCTGTCACCGTGGCAGATGCTGGAAATGCAAGAATTCATTTGGCGACGGCTGTTTCAGCAACAAAACGAGAAGTTGAAGATCAAAAACAGAGAGTACAAAAAGACAAAGCCAAGCAGGTTGAGATGGCTGCTCAGAGCCAGCGGATCAAAGACGAAATTGAACAGTGTAACCTTGAGGCTGAAGGTATTGCCCATGCTCCACAGACAACAAAGGAACTCCTTGCCTATCCAACGCCAGTGGGCCGGACAGTCACAGGTGATGAATTACATTTTCGCCTTGCTGCAGGGCGTATTGCGTACATCCCGCTCACAGAGTTATTCGATAGAGCAAAGGCACGCACTCAGCGTAAAAGTGGCGGATCCTTAGCATCGATGGAGGCGAGAATTGAGACGGTCGGTCCAATTCAGGACTTTGCACTGGATTATGTTATCGAAGTGCAAATTAATCGAAGTGCAGGTCAGGTATTTGTTCGTAGTCGTGAGTGGGTTGTGAAGCCAGCCCGGTATGACATTGGCGAGACGTTGGATGAGGCTCTTGCGCGTCAATCTCGATTTCGCACAATTTTGGCTGGTGTTACGCCTGCTACGACTGTGACGCTTTGGTGCTACCCAGATAGTTTCGAAGAGTATCGTGCTGTCCGTGAGGAGTTGCATCGCATCGGAGTCTCTGCTGCTTGTCGGCCACTCCCGGAAGGTGCTCCAATCGGTGGATCGGCGGAAGGTAGCAAGTCGGTTGCTCAGTAGACGAACAGCAAAAATATATGGTATTTAAAGCACCGCACTCTGGATAAGTTGCGTCACCAGAGGCAGAAGTTGCTTTTTACGGCTGACCACGTTCTTTAGTGCATAAAGTCCTCGGTCGATTCGCGGGTAATTTATCTCTTCCCAAGCTTCAGTCTCCTTTGACAACAGAAGCAGTGACCCGTTGCTTACCACGTCAGTGATCAAAAGGGCTGAAAAATCGAGTTCGTGTTGCTTGGCGTAGGCCACCAACGCGATTCGGAGTTCATCTTTTCTTTCCCAGAAGAGATCAAATCCTGTTTCCTCAATCTGCGAAATTGAGAAGCGGATGTCTCGCTCTGTAAATTCTTTACAATCCTCTTCAACGACACCATCGGGCGTGCTTGTGCGGAGTGCTGATCCAATTTCAAAAAAAGTTCGTGCGAATTGATCGAGGTCAACGGGGCATCGTTGCCTAAGCCATTCGAGCATTGCCCTATCAACTGAAGTGGTCGTTGGGCTCTGTAAATAAAGAGTGTCAGAGATAATCCCAGACGCCATGCAGAGTGCAATAGATTGGTCTGGCTCGATTCCCGAATCTCGATATTGTCGTGCAACGAGCGTGCACGTTGATCCTACCGGCTCATTCACGAAACGAATTGGTTGCGATGATTTTAGCCCACCTCCCAGTCGATGATGATCAAGAACTTCGAGAACATCTGCGTCTTCAATTCCTGCAACCGCTTGGGCAAGTTCGTTGTGGTCAACCAAGACGAGCCTGGGCCGGGGTGGATTGATGACATCAGATTTAAACGATATGCCAGCAAGCAGTCCGTCATCTCCTACTACCGGAAAGACGGGTTGTTTTGAGCGTTCAACGATTGCACGTGCTTCCGATACTCTCATCTTTGCTGGCAGTGTAACCACCTGACGATTCACGGCAGGGTCAATGAACTGGGAGGAACGTATTCTTGTTGTTGTGTTGACGGTATCAAAGGGGCTTAATAGAACCGAGACACCGCGTGCCCTAGCCAGTTCAATGAGTCCCGGGCTGAGAGCAAAGCCACCGGTTATCACAAGCCCGCGAACACCTTGTTCAATGGCAGGCAGTTGTATAGTCGGTCTGTCTCCGCAGACAACAAGGACACGATCCTTGTCAAACTTTTGCATTCTTTCAGTGAAGCCGTCAGAACTCATTGCTCCGACCATGACAAGAAGTTCATCACTTCGTTGGGGATCAACTTCATGCTGGAAGGAGCCACCGAGGGCCTCTGTGATTTTTTTTAGATTCGTTGTTACTGTTCGGGATTTAATTGGATCGCCTTCATCACGGAACAGGAGTTCCATCAAATCGAGAACTGACAGGACCCCGTTGACTCGGCTTTCCGTATCGACAACAGGAATAGCTCGAAGGTCCCATTCCTGCATGCGTCGATATGCTTCGAAAAAGGCGTCTCCAAAAGATGCGGTGATGGTTTCCTTCCGGCAGACATCTTCCATCTCAGGACGAACATCCATAATTATTTTTGGGGGAGCAGTGTTCGCTGTCTTGAGAACATATTCTGTACGTTTATTGGGTGGTCCGCAGCAGGCAGCCAGTGCATCCGGTTTTCCTGTTTGGCGGAGGAGGTCGGCGTAGGCAATTGCGGAACAGATTGCATCTGTATCGGGGTTTCGGTGCCCAAAGACATAAATGCTCATACAGGAATTTCGTAATTCTTAGGTGGTATTGGTGTAGTAATCTTTTGTTGACGCAAAAATACACAGGATTCATTCAAGAATCTCCCTAGGATACCTTTTCTCTGTTACACGGTGGGCTAGGGCAGAGTTTTTTCTTGGGAGGGACTAAAAGCACGTATCTTGATGTGTCTGCGTTCTTTTTAGTTCTATGTGAATCGGCTAAGCTACATTTTCCTACACGTCAGATATTTGAAAAGGGGTGGTGACATGAAATTGGTTTTGCCTTCTTTAGTGTTGTTCAGTGCGTTGCTCAGCGCGGTAAATGTAAATGCCAGTCAACCAAATATCGTGATTGTGATTGCTGATGATCAGGGGTATGGCGATCTTGGGCACACCGGTAATCCAGTAATTAAAACCCCAAATATTGATGCACTTGCATCGGAATCAACAAGCTTGACTGATTACCACGTCGCGCCAACTTGCTCCCCTACCCGCTCGGCATTAATGACTGGACATTGGACTGACCGAACGGGAGTTTGGCATACCATAAACGGTCGCTCAATGCTTCGGGCGAACGAAGTCACCCTTGGCCAATTACTCAAAGACAATGGTTACACCACCGGAATGTTCGGGAAATGGCATCTTGGTGATAATTTCCCCTATCGTCCTGAAGACCGCGGATTTGATGAGGTGTATCGACACGGGGGTGGGGGAGTCGGGCAAACTCCAGACGTGTGGGACAATGCCTACTTTGGTGGTTCGTATTTTCATAACGGTGAGATCGTTCCAGCAGAGGGATTCTGCACGGATGTTTTTTTTGGACAGGCCAGGAAGTTCATTAAAAAACAGGTTGAGGCTGGCAAGCCATTTTTTGCTTACATCAGTACAAATGCACCGCACGGTCCCCTGCACTGTCCACAAAAATATCTCGACATGTATCCAAGCCAGAGTCAAAAAATCGCTGCCTTCTACGGAATGATTACGAACATCGATGATAATGTTGGGGCAACACGAAAATTTTTGAAGGAGTTGGGTGTTTCTGACAACACACTTTTTATTTTCACAACTGATAATGGCACGGCCACTGGCAATGAAGTCTTTAATGCCGGTATGCGGGGCAAAAAAGGCAGTGAATATGAGGGTGGGCATCGCGTTCCATTCATCGCTCATTGGCCAGCAGCTGGATGGAACACGATGCATCGATGTGACATTCTCTGTCATGCAGTTGACGTTGTACCAACTGTTGTTGGGCTTGCGGGAGGGAAGAAGCCTCAGTCACTGAGGTGGGATGGTGTTTCAATTGAAACACTTCTTGATCCGAAACAAGATGCAGACATCGGGGATCGCATGCTCGTCACAGATTCCCAGCGAATCCGTGACCCTATCAAATGGAGAAAGACGGCAGTCATGTCTCAGCAATGGAGGCTCATTAACGGAGCGGAGCTTTTTGAAATCAAGAAAGATCCCAGTCAAGAAAAAGATGTAGCCGCTGATCACCCACAACAGGTAAAAAAGATGAAGGATTTTTACGATGGGTGGTGGGCCGAGCTGGAGCCTACCTTTTTGGAGACGACGGAGATCTACCTTGGCGCCCAAGAGGCGCCACGAGTCACATTGACATGTCATGACTGGATTGGTGGTACTCCCCCGTGGAATCAGCACATGGTCCGTGCGGCAATGGGATATCGCCCAAAAAATTCTGGCAAGAAGAAACAAACAGGTGGGGATTCAAGTGAGGAAGCCTCTGGAAGCTTCTGGGCTGTAAAAGTGCTGAAGTCTGGTAAATATAATTTTGAATTGAGGCGTTGGCCCACGGAAGCCAACAAGCCGTTAGCGAGCAGCCTTCCAGCCGGTGTAGCTGTACCGGGAGCCAGTAAAGCTTTTCGTGAAACACCTGGTGAAGCGATTCCTGTTGTATCGGCTGGTCTACGAATCAATGGGGACGTGAAGGCAGTATTATCGGTCGCAGAAGGAAAGCCTTCAGGTGTCCAAATGTCTTTATCGCTTCAGCCTGGTTCGTATGAACTTGCACCATTTTTTAAGACAAAAGATGGTAAAGAGGTCGGAGCATATTATTGCATTGTGACAGGGCCCACGCAGCCATAGAAATTTGATGTTCTAACGGAGTTGCGTGCCGGATGGGATACTCACAACAGCTTCGGTTGTTTCCCTAATCGCACATTCTGCGGCATGGAGAAGATCTGCGAGCTCTGAAGAGCTGATAGACAATGGTGGCATAATTACAACAGTATCTCCAAGTTGTCTTAGCAAAGCACCGTACTGTCGCGCTGCCAAGCAGGCGACTGTCCCCATTTTGTCTTCCCATGGGTAAGGATTGCCTGAGTCCTTATCAGCTACGAGATCAATGCCGGCTACTAGCCCGCATTGACGAGTGTCTCCAACATGAGGCAGCCTCGCGATGCGTGCGACATGATCTTGAAGTTCTTGTATTCGCTCGGGAAGTTGTTCCAGCAGGTGCTCTTCTTCAAAAAGATTGAGGGACTCTAACGCAACTGCAGCCGCAAGTGGGTTACCCCCAAAAGTATGGCCGTGATAGAACGCGCGGCCGTCTTTGTGGCTACCCAGAAACTGTTTCCATATCTGAGTAGTTGTGATTGTTGCAGCCATTGGAAGGTATCCAGCTGTGAGTCCTTTTCCAAGACAAAGAATGTCAGGTGAGACATTTTCTTGCTCACAGGCAAACATCGTTCCCGTCCGTCCAAACCCAACTGCAATCTCATCAAGAATTAGTAAAATGTTGAATTGATGTGTCAGTTCACGAACGGCACGAAGAAATCCTGGGGGATGAACAAGAATTCCACCAGCAGCCTGAACAAGTGGCTCCATAATCAGTGCAGCAATTTCATGTCCCTGGTTTTTAAAAAGATTTTCCAGTTCGCTGAGTGTTGCTGCTGCTGTTGTGGTTTGGCTACTGGCATCTAGTCGGGGACCACCATCGCCTGTTGATGATAATGAGGCAGTCATGCCCGGACCAGCAACTCGAATTGCGTCAAAGGTGAGTGGTGAAAAAATAGATGTAAATCGATCCACGCCACCAACACCGATTGCACCAAGGGTATCTCCGTGGTAGGCCTCACCGAGTGAAACAAACTTTCTTCGCTGTGACGTCTGATACGTAGATGCGACACTTTCTTCCCTCTCTGACTGATGCCAGTACTGGAAAGCAATCTTTAATGCTGCCTCAATAGCCGAGGAGCCATCACTCGAGAAAAATACTTTTTCAAGGCCGCTTGGCGTGATCTCAGCGAGTCGTTGCGCAAGATGAACGGTTGTGGGGTTCGAGAGTCCCAGGTTGGTTGTATGTGCGACTTTTGTGAGTTGGTTGGAAATCGCGGCATCGAGGCGTGAGTGGTGATGACCATGAATGTTGCACCACATGCTTGCAGATCCGTCGATGTAACGATTGCCATCTGTGTCGAATAAGTAGACTCCCTCTCCGCGTTCAATAAGAAGTGGCTCATATTCGGCCATTTGAGTAAATGCGTGCCAGACAAAGTCTTTGTCCCAACTGTACAGCTTGTTCAAGTCTGGATCGTTTTCGCTCATAGTGCATTACAGCCGCTTGAAGGTATTTCCCAGATTCTACAGATTTTGTGATTGCGTGTATTCCACTCGGTTGGCAACGTGGATCACAGATCTTTGGTGGTCCACGCCAGACACTTTTGACGCGTTTTAAGAAGTTGTGTGTTCAAAAAGGCAGATAATAACACGATTGCCTGAGGAGTCTGTGTTCTTACAGTTTTTCGCCTATTCTTATATAGAGATACGAAAACGGAAAGCGAGTTTGTCTTTGCATAAGAGTTTCGCTTCGGTCGACATTATCCTCCGTACCGTCCCTCGTTACTAACCTTGAACGACTGGAATCCCTGTGACACGTTTTTGTTTTCCAAACTACCCACTCGCGATTGCGGCCTCTGATGTGATTCCATGCGGGTACATCGGCGTGGTTGCTGTACTTGTGTGTGTTCTTGGTTGTGGTTCAGATACAGCAATTAGGAGTACGGACGTTCGTAGGTATAGTGCGCCGAAAGAAAAGACGCTATCAGCAGATGATATCGCTCAAGCAGGGCGTCAAACGCCGAGACCGCAACAATCGAGGCAGATTGATTACACACTTCCTGAGGGTTGGGCAGAAGTCTCAGGGCCTTCAGGGATGCGTCTAGCAACCCTTTCTATTGGTGGTGAGGAGGGCCAGGAGATCTCAATTATTCCAGCTTCGGGAACGATTCGGAGTAATGTTGAAAGGTGGCAGAAGCAACTCGATGAGGAAGCCTCGAGTGAGGAGATTGCGAACCTTGTCGATAAAGCGATGGCAAAGGCAGGCAGCGTAGATGTGCAGGGGAAGAAAGCGACCGTGGTTCTGCTGACAGAGGCGACGAGCAACGACGAGAAAGATATGGAATCCATTCTCGGTGGAATGCTTCCGATGGATGATAGCAATACCTTGTTTGTTAAGTTTCGCGGCCCTACTGAGATTGCTCGAAAAGAACAAAAAAAATTCATTGCATTCATGGCTTCCTTACGGATGCTGCAAGGCAGTGGTGAACAAAAAGACTAGACTCATGGAATATAAAGGGTTCTGATTATGGCAACAGGCAGCATGCCCATCCCATCGTTGTCCACAACTCATGTCGTAAAAAGTTCTGTTCGAGAAACAGCTTGGGAACTCTTGCGAGCACTTGGGTCGTTGAAGATTACCGTTGTCATGTTCCTCGCAGCGAATTTTCTTTTGTTCGTTGGAACACTTGCTCAAGATGAAAAAAGTCTTCCGGAGGTCAAGGCAGAATACTTTAACTGCTGGGTCGCGCAGGTTCCGTTTTCGGACTTCTTTCCTGTAACTGTTTTCGGTGAGTCAACGCTTACGGGTTGGTTTCCCTTTCCCGGGGGCGCGACTATAGGGCTGATTCTTCTGGTCAATCTGATCGCGGCAAAGGCAACCCGCTTCCACATTGCTGCAAAGGGCTCGAGGTTGCTGTGGGGTGGGGTTGTTTCTGTTGTTGGCGGGCTTTTAGCGCTGCTTGTCATACTCACCGGGCATCAGACAGATGGCCTGCAGGGAAAGCCACCCATAGCCTATGAGACAGTCTGGCAACTCATGCAGATTGGATCTGCTGTCGCGGCAGTCGGTCTTGCTGCTGTCGCTCTTTCTGGCAAACGCCGGCGACTTGTTCGTATTTCACTGGCCATCGCTGCATTGAGCGCTGGCGGTGCGGCCGTTGGCATGTTATTCGGTGGCGAATCTTGGAGGATGAATGAACCGGGATTACGGATCATGTGGCAGCTGATGCAGTCAAGTGTCGCGTCACTTGTTTTGCTTGCTGGATTGATCATGGTGTTCGGTGCCCGCGGTGGCAATGTACTTATCCATATAGCAGTTGGAATGCTCATGTTTGGGCAGTTTGCATTCGGTGATCGTCAGATTGAAGAACGACTTAATCTCGTTGAGGGCCAAACATCGAATATGGTATGCCGGACAGACGAAATTGAATTAGCATGCATCGAAGTGGCAGAAGAAACGGAAACAAAAGAAGACGTAACGGCAATTTCAGGTCGGTTGCTGAAGGCTCGTGCCGGTGGAGAGCCCATTGCGCTTGAAGATCTTCCATTTGATATCAAAGTGCTTGAGTACCTGATAAACACATCCGTGACTCGTGTTGGTCCATTTGCCGAGAACCGCGCAACAGCTGGACTTGGAAAAAGTTGGTTGGCGATTGGCAGACCACCCGAAGGTGGAGCATCGTCAAAAAGCAATGTTGCGGCCGCTTACGTGCAGCTTATTGATCGAAAGAACGGCAAAGATCTTGGGGTTTTTCTTGTACCACAGTTTCTGAATGATCGCAGCCAGCTATTTATGGAAGCAGAGGGAGATATATGTGACACGGTCGATACAGCTTCAGGGCCATGGCGAATTCAGTTGCGTTTTCGAAGAGAATACAAGCCGTATGAGGTCCGCCTTGATGATGTTCGACGCATAAATTATTCAGCAAGTGAAACCCCGCGAGACTATTCGTCGTTTGTAACATTTACCGATGAAGCTACCGGAACTGAGCAGCCAGGCCGAATTTGGATGAACAACCCTGTTCGCTATCGTGGAGAAACATTTTTTCAAAGTAATTACTCGAAGATTCAACTTGCTGATGGCAGCTTGAGTGAGATGACAGGATTGCAGGTAGTCGAAAATGCTGGCTGGCTCATTCCGTATGTTGCCTGTGTCCTTGCTTTCTGGGGAATGCTTGCGCACTTTGGTGGCACTTTCGTTCGGTTTGCCGATCGTCACGAGCGGGAAGGAGAGAACAAATCACCTGACAACGAAGCCGCAGCCGCTCTTGGCAGGGATGGCAAGAGAGGTAAGACAAGACGCTCCAAGCAGATGCGTAAGCCGAATGTTCTTCTGCAGAAGGGCTGGCTGGCTCCGGTTCTTGCTCTCTCTCTTGTCGGCCTGATTGCTTTGCCGGCAGCCCGTGTGAAAAAGTCATCGCCTGATGAGTCAGATTGGAGCGGTGCTGGTGAAATTCCAGTGATGCATGAAGGCCGGGTCAAACCGCTCGACACGGTGGCTCGCAACACGCTCCAGCTTTTGAGCAATCGGACATCTGTCGAGATGCCGGAGACTGAACAGGGCCCGAATGGCAAAATTTCGGCCACGCAGTGGCTCCTTGCTGCAATGGCAGATTCAGATTGGGTTGGTGATGCACCAGTCTTCCGAATTGATGCGCGGGAGGTGCTTGATCTGTTTGACCTGACACGCCGTTCTGGACATCGTTATACGTTGAATGAGTTGCAGGGTGGTAGAGAAGCACTGCAGAAGCAAATCGCAAAAGCGCGAGAACTTTTACCCGAAGAGCGAACATTTTTTCAGAAGAAGTGTGCAGAAATCAATCGAAAACTGATGGTGTATGACGTGATACGGTTTGCGTATGACACACCAGTTCCACCACGTATTGATGGTGCAGACGAAGAAGCCCGTCAAGAAGCAATTGAGCAATTACGACTCACGATTCAGCGGTCAAGGCTTCTTGATAATGAGCATCCCCCGGCGGTTATTCCGCCGCAACAAGTCGCACCTGTCGATCAGGTGTCTGCAGGGCCAGCGAATGAGTGGCAGTCACTTTATTCTGCCGTGACAAGAGCAATGGTGGCGAGGATGTTTGAAGGTCGTGAAGGACAGCCGGCCTACCAACCGAATCCAGCGATTTTCCCATTTTTAGAACTTCTGGCAGTGGTTGATGGCCAGCCGAGTCAGTTCAATGGGAAATTAAATGAGTACAAATTAGCCATTCGTTCCTTTCCTGAAGTGAAAGAGACAGCCGGGAAGGCAGATTTTGAGGCTTGGTATAACGGTTTTAATCCAACATCGATTTCCCGCTGGCTTTACCTTCTTGCGATTGTGTTGTCGTTCATCAGTTTCCTAGCCTGGCGGAGTGGCCTGAATCAATTTGTATCCTGGCTTCTTTTGGGCACCCTGATACTCCATACCTTTGCCATCGGTGCTCGTATCTGGCTCACAGGTCGCCCACCGGTTGTGAATCTTTATTCATCAGCAATTTTTATTGGCTGGGGCTGTGTTGTGGCAGGCCTTGCTCTTGAAGTGCTATTCCGAATGGGTATTGGAAACCTTGCTGCTGCCCTGTCTGGTGCACTTACCCTCATGGTGGCATACGGACTTGATACCGGTGACACGATGCATGTGCTCCAAGCTGTACTCGATACACAATTCTGGCTTTCTACCCACGTAGTTACTGTCACCCTTGGATATGGAGCGACGTTGTTAGCAGGCCTTCTAGGCACCTGCGCGCTTGTGCATCGCATGTGGGTCGGTCGAATCAAACCTGCCCAGCAGGATGCGAAGACAGCCGCAGGTGTGCAGGATCGTCTTTACCGAATGACTTATGGCGTCGTGTGCTTTGCACTCTTCTTTTCATTTATCGGTACAGTTCTCGGTGGCCTGTGGGCTGACGACAGTTGGGGCCGCTTTTGGGGATGGGATCCCAAAGAAAATGGCGCTCTTATGATCGTGTTATGGAATGCGGCTGTCTTGCATGCCCGATGGGATCGTTGGATTGGTCAACGTGGCTTTGCACTCTTTGCAATTGGTGGCAATATCATCACCGCGTGGAGCTGGTTTGGTACCAATCAACTTGGCATCGGGTTACACAGCTATGGCTTCACAAGTGGAGTACTGATGCTGCTAGGTGGCTACGTACTCAGTCAACTTCTACTGATTGCACTCGGTTTTATTTTCACTCGAAAAGAACTTGTGCGGGTGTAGGGTAGGCTAATATTTGTTTACTCGGTTTGTTTGTCGGAGACTTTTCTGGCTCGCCGGGCCGTGATCCAATATCCACCTCCGGCAACGAGTGCCAAAACACCTGTCGCGAATAACGTTTGCCCCCACGCTGAAGTCAGAAGAATTTTGTTCACGAGTTTTCCGTGTTCTTCGGCTGAAACAGGAATGTTGCCAGTGTATTTTCCAACATGATGCATCAGGCTGACAGCAAGGTCCTCTTCCGGGATTTCCTTATGACAGGCTACGCACGTGCCGTCTCTGGACATGCGAGCCAACTCATCTTTTTCAAAAGCTCGTGAGAGTTTCCAGTGGTGCCCGACGGTGGCTAATTGATTGCCCTCCTCGTCAACAATCTGTGACCAGTCATGATCAAGATTTTCAATGGCACCCATCTGTGTTCTAGCCGATTCCGGAAGAATCGTTCCATCAGTTGTTTCAAGATCAACGACGTGTCGTTCATCCCAATTGCGGGGTCCGTTGATACCAAGCCCAAGCGCTTTATCCGATGCATGACAGGATTCACAGGTGCGAGCATTTTTGGTCATGGTGTGTGGTTGAACAGGGCTCATGTCGATTGCGAGTTGTCCATCGTCTCCACTCCGTTCCATACCGCCGGGCGTTTTGAAAATGTGGTTGGTAAGAATGGGTTCGCCATCCGCACCAATAATCGTGACTGAAGGCTGGCAGCCCGGCGCAAGTGGGGTTACCCTGCCCTCTCCATTGATTCCCATCATTGGTTCTTCCCAGCGGAGGTAACTTCTCAACTCACTGATTTTGCCAGGAATCATCAGATCGTAGTCACCCTCACCAGAATCAGAACGATGTTCTTCTGTGGCATGCTTTCGGCCAGCGGCAATCCAGTCAAAACCCTGGCGAGAAGAATCAATTTCTGGGCATAGATCTTTTTGACTGAAATCGACTTTGACATGACACCCAAAACATTGAGGCGCCCAGCTGGCGTGGCAAGTGTAACACTCCATCCGATTCAGATGTTTTGAAACACCCTGCATCGAGACAAGCCCTCGCTGACTGATTGCTTTTTCTTCAACAAGTTTCTTGAGAGGCTTGAGTCGAATGTCTTTTCCTTCAGCCGTGTGAACAATTACCTCATCACCAACTCGCACAACATTTTCGTATGGGTTGCCTCGTGCAGTGAGTAGAAACCCGTCCTGGCTGTCATATTTCGTGCCTGCCCATGTATGTGGGAGTTGCTTGGTTGTCGTGCCACGTGGTGAACCCGAGGCGACGGTGGCTTCAAACTCATCCATAAAGCCTAGTGGGAGTTCCCACGGAAAAAGATCTGGTGTGCCGTGGCAGTCAGAACACTCAATTTGAACGGCTGCTAGATTTGTTGGTGCAAGGAATCCGTCGCCGTGAACGTCAATGGATGTATGGCAGTCCTGGCACTTCATGCCCTTCTGGTAATGAATGTCCTGCTCCATGGCGATGTAGTGTTTCGTATGGAGGCCGGGCTGGTCCTTCGCGTTTTCATCAAGTGGCGAGGCGTATGGTGTTTCCATAAGTCCTTGGAAGGACACACCAATTCGTTTGCCACGGTTGTGGCATGTGGTGCAGGTTTCAACAGCGAGGCCATGATAGGTGACATCGCGAATCGTAACATCAGCGTCACGTGTTCCTTGAATCTGATGCGTGAGAGGATGGCCAGTCTCGGTCTTTGAGATGCTGAGGTCAGCACCCTCATAGAGTCCTTCGTTACCGTAAGGGATATGACAACTTGAGCATCCCATGCCACGGAAGTCACCGCGGGACGAGCGACCTTTAACACCGTGGTGACAGCGATTGCACTCTTGACGGATATAAGTGAATGCTGCGAGCGACGGGTCGTCCTTCAGTTTGTCAAGTTCATCAAAGCCGAGAGCATCCGGAAGTGGTTCATGTTCATTCACAAAGACGTTGGGTTCAAGTTCGGCGAGTGCATCCATGTATTCCTTGTATGCTTCAGTACCTAAGCGGGCTGAACGGTCGGTTGGGTTTTTGACTGCGTAGTTGGCGTATTTATGTTCATAACCAGTGAGTGCACCAAAGGACCAACATGTCCCCTGAATTTTTCCAGCCTCTGTCATCATGAGACTCTGCCATTGAACTTTCACTTGATCTTCGTGGCAGGTTCCGCAGGTGTTTTCATTGACCCATGGGCTGCCAGGGTCTGGGTAGAAGTTCTCACCGCCGTGGGCAATCGCAGCGTCTTGTGTTTCATTTGGATCACCGTTGTGACACACGACACAGCCAGCCGGATCACCCATGGCTTTTCCTTTGGCCATGATCTGGTTGAGCATCTCAGACCCAATCTCCCGAATTGGCTCCACTTCCTGATGGCATGCCATGCAGCCAGACGAAGCAGCCTCAGGAAAGTGATCGATAAGACGATCCGGTCCATTGGCCTCGGCACTGGTGAATGAACTCACAATACAAATCGTCAGGATGATCTGACGGAAACGTTGGAGCAAACTGTCAATGTGTAGTGTGATGGCCGACAGCATGAGTGGCTTGGGAAATTAGGTTTGAGTTCGAGGACGGTCTCATCATAAAGGAAAAAGCCGGTTCTTGCGAAAGACCTTTTTTGTTTGAGCTATGTTTACAGCAGTACCTGAGGATTTCTTTGCATGCGTTTTGGTCGGGAGATTCACCAGCAGAAGAACACATGCATCATCTATCTCTGAAAATTCTGAGACACCCAATACCCATGAAGAATGTTGCGATACGGGGCAACTCATTGACAAGCGTGATTTGGTAGTGTCTTTTCAGTAAGAGTCTTTAATTGGTTCATTTCGATGAGTTAAAAAGGTTGCTGCTATGTTTCGTCTGCTTCTGGCTTGTTTTGTTATCTGTGGCACAGTGATTCTGAGTTTGAGAGCAGACGCCGTGGAAAAAGCAGCGGCAGCACATAAGCCAAATGTTGTGCTTATCATGGCGGATGATGTGAGCTGGGAGGCATTCAGCTGTTACGGGGCTGAAGACTATAAGACGCCACATATAGATTCCTTGGCAGCACGTGGGATTCGTTTTGCTCATTGCTACTCAACACCCATCTGCACACCGAGTCGTGTGCAGATTATGACTGGGCAGTATTCTTTTCGTAATTACACCCACTTCGGGTATCTCAGCCCGAATGAAAAAACAATTGGGCATCTCATGCAGTCTGCTGGGTATCAAACAGCGATTGCAGGTAAGTGGCAGCTCAATGGCTTATATAACAAACTCCCTGGTTGGGAAGACAGAAAGCGACCACAGAAGGCTGGTTTTCACGAGTCATATCTCTGGCAGGTCACCACAGGGAAGCAACTGAAAGATGGTGGAGGTGAACGGTTCTGGAGCCCGCCACTTGAACGTAATGGTGTGATGGAGACTGTTGAAGACAATGCTGGCAAGTACGGACCAGATCTGTTGTGTGATTTTCTCTGTGACTTCATGGAGCGAAATAGATCAAAGCCATTTTTTGTCTATTATCCGATGGTGCTTGTGCACAATCCTTTTGTAAAAACACCAGACACCATTGGAGATGATCCAAGAACACAGGCGGCTAATAAAGCCCCTAAAAATAAAACGCAACAAAAAGAAAACTTTGTCGCCATGGTTGAATACATGGACAAGATTATTGGGCGTTTGGTGAAAAAGGTTGAATCAATTGGTCAAGAAGAAAATACGATCATCGTTTTCACTGCCGATAATGGTACCAATCGAGGCATTACATCACGCTGGCATGGTCAGGACATCAAGGGTGGAAAAGGCGGCATGAAGGACATGGGGACACATGTGCCACTGGTGGCATCCTGGCCGGGCAGGTCTCCACAGGCAGCGGTCATAGATGATCTCGTGGACTTCACGGACATGTACCCCACCTTTGCTGATGCAGCAGGTGTTTCACTTGGCAAAGACGATCCTATTGATGGACGCAGTTTTCTACCGCAGTTGTTGGGCCAGCCCGGACACCCGCGAGGCTTTGTGTTTTTACATTACCAGCCATACTGGGGCGCACAGCCTGGGCAATTTGCCCGAACGCAACAGTACAAGTTGTATCGAGATGGCAGTTTTTTTGATGTGCCGGAAGATCTTGAAGAATCGAATGATCTTCATTCAGGCAATTTAGGTGTTGGTGCTGCTAAAGCAAAACAAATGTTAACCGGGGCGCTTAACCGAGCACCCCCTGCCCCGACTGAACCTGGAAGCCGCACCACGGTGGACAGACCAATCTATGCAGATTGGCCCGTACTTGAAAGCGAGTAAGAAAATTACTCCTTATGGCAGGAGGTTCTTCAGTCGCAAGGAATCAGTCAGCCTCGAATGAAATCACAGAGGCTTTGTCTGAGCTAAGTTTGTCTTTTCCATTCCAGCCAAAGATTGAAAAGG
>JALCBP010000038.1:6373-24301 GCA_028066355.1 Pirellulales bacterium | reverse complement strand
GCCTCACCCTTCACTCGTTCGCGATCTTCATCTGTTGTCTGATAATATTCTTCTCGATGAACAAACATCACAACATCAGCATCTTGCTCGATTGCACCAGATTCGCGTAGGTGATTTAAACGTGGTCTGTTATCTCGTGATACTTCCGCCTGCCGATTTAACTGTGCAAGACAGAGGATTGGGATATCGAGTTCCCGAGACATCGTCTTCAATCGTCTTGCGATTCGCGCGACCTGCTCTTGCCGTGGGTCACGTGGATTATCTGGCTCGATCAACTGCAAATAGTCGATGACAATTATTGAAAGGCCTTGCTTTCGTTTGAGCCGACGGGCTACAGCAGCGATTTCTGTCAGGGTGCGGCCAGGCGTGTCATCAATGTATAGCGGCGCGGAACTTATCTCAGAGGATTTTTGCACGAGACGGCGTCTGTCTTCCTGCGAAATGGTTCCATTACGCAGTCGATGTCCATTAACCTGTGCTGCTGAGCAGAGAAGTCGATCTGCAAGTTCGAGACTTGCCATCTCAAGGCTTACGAACAAAACAGGTTGGTGGCTATTGATTGAAATATGCTCAGCAATATTCATGGCAAGCGCAGTTTTTCCCATACTGGGCCGAGCAGCCAAAATAATGAGTTCCGAGTTGTGAAGCCCTCCGCAGAGAGTGTCGAGATCAGTGAATCCGGTTTCGACGCCACCAAGAGCATGCTCGTGTTTCATCCGAGCATCCATCCGCACCATCACGTCTTCAAGAACAGACTGGATTGGTTTTGCTTCAGCTGAACTACGCTGTTCGAGTATCGAGAAAATCTTTTCTTCAGCCTGTGAAAGAAGTTCTCTTGGTTCATCATAAGCGTCATACGCATCCCTAAGTATGTCAGTGCTCGCATCAATAAGAGACCTGAGCATTGCTTTGTCACGAATGATATGCGCATAGTGTGACGCGTGGGCAGCATGAGGGACTGAACTAATAAGTTCTGCAATTGCGGCAGCTCCTCCAACGGCGTCAAGGTCACCCTTCGTTCGTAATTTCTCCAGTAGTATGGTGGCATCAATACGCTTGCCACTGTCATGCAGGTCGAGTAGATGGCGAAAAATTGTTTGATGCGCTTCGTCGGAAAAATCCTCTGACCGTACAGATAACGCCACATCGTCACAGACATCAGGCTTGAGAAGTATGCTGCCAAGAACGTTTTTTTCGGCTTCAATATTTCCTGGTCGACCAAGTCTGGCTATCTCGGAAACGCTCTGCTCATCTTGGCTTCGCGATTGCTTGCTCGACCGATGGCCATTTCGGCTCATCTTTTTTGGTCCGGCCATACTCTGAACGGATTGCGTTGCATTTCCACGAGAATCACCCATTCAGAAGTCCTCTATTCCATTCAAGACTTTTTAGCGTGATAAGAATGCGGTAGCGTTGCTTGTTCAGCCTGACTTGTAATTCCAAGATACTTCACAATTGTCAGCAAGTTTTTGCAAAGGCATGTCAAGTTTATTGTTTGAGATAAGCAACTAAAACCGAACTCTCCATTAAATTGATGCTGGCTTATTTTTCCTCGCTACTTGCTGGTACAACCCACACCTTCAGTTCACCCTCAACTTCACTCGCAAGACGCACTTTTACCGTGTAGAGCCCAACCTCTTTAAGTGGACCCTGCAGAATAATTTGATCTGGAGGAACAACAAGATCCTGCTGTTTGAGGGATCGTGAAATCTCTGGTGCTCCAACTGATCCGTAAAGATGGCCTTCGTCGTTCGCATTCGACTCAATTGTGACGCTTGTCCGGACTAATTCTTCGAGCAGTCCACGAAGTCCAGCAAGTCTTTCACGAGCAATAGTAGCCAGCTTTTCCTTATGCTTTTCCACCATTCTCTTGTGATGTTCGGTAGCAACTGTTGCAAGCCCCTGAGGTAGTAGGTAGTTGCTGGCGTATCCCGGACGGACTTCGACTACTTCACCCTGTTTGCCAAGGTGTTCGACATTCTGGATAAGAAGCAGTTCGATTCCACCTCGCTCACCTTTGGGGAGACGCTTATGTCGTTGATGCCTCTGTTTTCTTATTGTTGTGGTGGTCATTTGTAGATCCTTAGAAAAATTAAATTGATAATTGATTAGTGAGTTTTGTGGGAGAACCTAAAAGGTCAAAAAGGAATATCGTCGTCACTTCCGCTTGCAGCGCTAGTAGCCCCGAAGCCACTGCCAGTATCATACCCACCCGACTGATCGCTCTGATCCGGACTGTTGCTGCTGCGACCTTCCTGATTGCGGCCACTCAGGGAACTTCCCTCAGTACGATTGCCTCCGCGTGATCCAATGAGATGCATGCGATCACCAACAACACGAAGTTTTGAGTTTTTCTTTCCGTCTTTTTCCCATGTATCCAGTTTCAAACGTCCTTCGATTAAAAGTGGGGCACCCTTCGTCACATATTCACCTGCGATCTCGGCAGTGCGGCCCCATAGGGTAATGTCAACAAATGTTGTTTCTTCAACCCATTCACCTGATGAAGATTTACGCCGATCATTGATCGCAAGACCGATTTCGGTCACTGCTGAACCGTTCGATATATACCGAAGTTCTGGATCACGGGTTACGTTCCCCATCAGAAATACCCGGTTCATGCTACTCGCCATAGTGATCTCCCTATTGCGTCGTTCCTAAAATGATCAGTGCTTGAAGCGACATGTGAGATATGGTTCCTAAGTCTACCGTAATGGTGAACATGCGTTCACTTTCTGTCAAGCCCTGTATTTCGAACGCCCATGTAGTGGTGTCATTTCTCTGCAGTTGTTTGTGCTGGTTTTAGGCTGCTGCTTCCTGCCTGTGCGTGCTGGACAAGTGGCTCAGCCAAACGGGGGTCAATCTTTAAGATCAGTCGTCGCAATACATTTTCGTTCAACTCACATTGTCGTTCCAAAGCAGCAAGTTTTGTCCCATCGATGCTGAAATAGATGAGCCAATAAGAACCTTTTCGCTGGCCATTAATTGGATACGCAAGTTTTCTTTCGTCCCAAAGTTGTGAGACAAGAACCGTCCCCCCGTGCTCTGTTACCAGGTCGTTAAGTTGGCCAGTGACGGTATCTGGGTCACGCGAATACTTCGTCGAATCGAGGATAAACATCCCTTCGTAAACAGTCATTTTGAATTGTCCTTCCGTTTTGTTCTAAAAGTTTTTTTGTCTTGTAAAGTATCAATTGTACCTATTCATGGAAGCTTGAATCCCTGAGGCTGCCCAAGATTCTGCAGCATCGGCAGCACGCTGAATTGTCTCGTCAAGGTCTACCTGTTCATACTTGGAAAATTTTCCGAGCACAAAAGACGGTGGGTCCTGCTGTTTTGGAACTGGTCCGATGCCCACTCTGAGCCGAGGGATTGTCGTGCTTGAGAGACGTGTGATGGTGTCGGCAAGGCCCTTCTGTCCGCCTGCAGATCCACTCGGTCGCATCCGAATTGTTTTGAGCGGCAGTTGGAAGTCATCACAGATCACAAGAATGTCCGTTACGTCAAGTTTGTAAAAATCACGAGCGGCAAGCACGCTGCCACCGCTTAAATTCATCCACGTTAGTGGCCAGAGTAATAATGCCGAAGTTCCGCGAATGGAAATTTGAGCAGTTTCTCCCTGAAATCGTTGTCGTCGGCTTGGGTTGCCCCCGCGACCTGCCAATACATCCAGTACGTCAAATCCGACATTATGTCGAGTGCCTTCATATTTCCGTCCGGGATTACCTAAGCCAACCAGCAATTTCACAGAGCATCACCGTTGGGAGTATATGTCGTCTGCAATACAATTGTTCACGCAACAACGAGTCTCTGTTAACCATCGTTCGACTCTGCTGTTTCTGTTCCGATGTCTGAGGCATCTTCAAGCTTTTGGCTGGAAAGGAGGCATGAAGCTACAACGGCTTCGGCGTCTGCAGTCGCATGGGCTCCTTGAGGGAGTTCAAGATGTTTGACCCTGAGCACGTTTCCAGCCTCGAGATGAGCAACATGTGCAACGGCAACTTCAGGCATGGTCTGGGCGGTGCATTCAACTTCCAGTTCTCGGATTACCTGTTTGAACTTTCCACCAGCCTTTGCTCCTGGGCATTCCCCGCGGAACTCAACTGGGACCACAACATTAATTTTTTCAGATGGATCAATCCGCAAAAAATCAACATGCAGGGGGATGGTGCCGTATGCATTCCACTGGAGTTCACGAACGAGAGCAGGTGACTTTACTGCTCCAGTTAATTCGACTGTTTTGCTACCGTGCCGAACCATTGCTTCAACGGCATCACGTCTGACTACTAAATCAACGCAGGCTTCTCCATGTCCATACAAAACTGCAGGAACATGGCCTTCTTGACGCAATTTTTGGCAGGCTTTTGAACCCGTGACGCTACGGGCAGTGACTTCGAGTAAATCGCTCATCAGGAACTCCTTAATTGGGCTCCATATTGTGCCATTTCTCGATTTTTTCGCAACCGGGCAGCCTCAATTACGGCCTGAATACTCAATTACTGAAACATCATGCTAACTGACTCATTTCGATGAATTCGCTTTATCGCCTGGCCGAGCAAACTGGCAACAGAGAGAACTGTGATATTTGGCAGTGTTTTTTCTTGTGCAAGTGGAATTGAGTCGGTCACGATGATTCCGGACAATGGGGCCGCTTGCAACCTTTCGATAGCGGGTCCGACCAAAAGCCCGTGGGTTGCTGCAGCAAAAATCTGTTTCGCTCCATGATTGTGGAGAACTTCAGCCGCTGAGCAGATAGAGCCAGCAGTGCTGATCATGTCATCAAACATGAGTGCTACTTTTCCTTCGACGCTCGCGCCAATGATATTTGCGCTTGTTGTCGTATCAGCACTCACCCGCCTCTTGTCAACAATTGCCAGAGGGGCATTGAGTCTTTGGCCATGCCCAACGGCTCGCTTGATGCCACCGACGTCAGGACTTACCACAATCAAATCATCTGTAGGCAAATCGATTGATTGCAAATGATTATTGAGTACAGGTGCTGCGTACAGATGGTCCACCGGGACATCAAAAAAGCCCTGAATTTGAGCAGCGTGAAGATCCATTGCGAGTACGCGATCTGCTCCTGCGCGGGTGATTAAGTTAGCCACCAGTTTGGCAGTGATGGGAACTCTGCCCGCGTCTTTCCGATCCTGCCTTGCATAGCCAAAATATGGGATCACAGCTGTGATACGGTACGAACTGGCTCGCTTGAAACTGTCGATCATGACCAGCAGTTCCATGAGGTGTTCATCCACTGGAGGGCATGTTGGCTGAACGATAAAAATGTCTCGCCCTCGAACATCCTCATCAATTTTGCAGGAGATTTCTCGGTCAGGAAATCTTCCGATCGACATTTTGCCCATTGGAAGATTGAGATAACGGCAAATGTCTTGAGTTAAGGAAGGGTTGGCCAGCCCACTAAAAATCTTTAAATCATTCATGTGTGATATCGGAGCTGCGAGGAGAGAAGAAGTGAATTGTCCCAACACCCTTTTAAGCTTTTGGGGCGGATGTTCAAGGATCGGCATTCTCAACCGGGCAGGACGAATTTCATAGATGTAAGAACCGTGAGAACTTATCGCTGTATTGCTTGGAGGGCCTTTGCCACAGCATGGAGTTGCTGTGGCGTGTTAACCGATAGTGATTCGCTTGGTTCAAGACATGCTACCGCATCTACCTGTTCACCTGCGTCTAGAAGTACTCTCGGACAATCCGTGAGGTAGTACTCTCCAGCTGCGTTATCGGTATTAATTTTCCCCAAGGCCTTGAGTAACTTATCGGCGGCGAAAACATAGGTGCTCATGTTGACTTCTTTAATCAACCGCTCAGTTTCGGTTGCATCCTTTTCCTCAGTAATACATACGAACTGTTTGTTCGTGTCCCGCACTATGCGGCCCAAGCCGGTTGGGTCTTCCGTGATTGCGGTTCCAAGAAGACACGCAGCACCTGTGGATTGAAAAGCTTCAAGTAAACGTCGGATACTCGATGGGCGCAACAGCGGTGAGTCACCACAGACGATAACAACGGGCCGAGAACATGCTCCCTCGGCAAAATTTGATTTTATCAATGGAGCAGCGGCTCGAACGGCGTCACCAGTTCCAAGCTGCTTGTGCTGGACAGCGAATTCAACGCCTGACCTTGCTCCGACTTGTGCGCGTACCTTTTCTCCGCCATAACCAACGACAACAATCTGGTCGTGACATCCAGCGTCGCTTAGTGCATCAAGAACCCACGTAAGCAGAGTCTTGCCAGCTGCCTCATGTAATACCTTGGGCAGGTCGCTGTTCATGCGGGTGCCTTTTCCTGCTGCGAGGACTATTGCTAAAGGCGACGTCTCAGGCATTTAGCTATGTTGCTTTCTTGGTAGGGAGTTTCACTGGACAGTTGTTAGGGGTTATTAAAATCGAGTTCAAAATGATTATGAAAATAGCCAACCTGTGATTTCTCACAAATTGGCTTAGTGGAGGCGGCGGGAATCGAACCCGCGTCCCGTGACGTTTCAGAACAAACTTCTACGTGTGTATTCGGTCAACTTCAATCTCATGAAGACACCCCCGGCCGACAGGGTGTTGTCTTCACCAGCCCGGAACAAATTTAGTCCTGCCCGTACTAGGCGATGAAACAGGACGAGTCGGATTTGGCGACCGATTGGTAGGCCCTTCCGACTGGGGCCATCGCTCGGGGCAACTTAACTAAGCTGCCAGAGAAAACTGAGCTTCGGCAATTGAAGCTGTGGTCGACTTTTAGCGTGGCCTGCCGACCAACCACGACACGCGATCTGAACCTCTTACAATCCGGTCGAAACCAGTACGCCCCCATTTCGAAAGTGAAACAAGTAAAAATGTGGGGACGAATCGATATCCGTCCCATTATTTGTCACCAACTGATACTCGAAAACGCTTTTCACCAACCGAATATAGTTTGGACATGTCTATCAGTATACGTCTGTCTTTTCTCCTGAGGGTAGATCTCCTGAGGGCAGAAACTTACCCATTTGTGTCGGTTTTGCTGGCATCTGAGGATAAAAAAAGCCAAATTATTAAGAAAAAAAGAAGAGAAAGCGTGTGAATTAATCCATAATCGGATCCATCTGCGGATGCACTTTGACTACAGTTTTAAGTGCCAATTACTCTTTGATTTGACGGTGTGAAGATGAACCCCGTACTCTTTAATGTAACGAAAAGGTGTTTTGTTCCTGGAGCGGTTTGTACCCGTGGTATAGCAATGCTTCGACATCCATTATTTTTTGGACTTGCGGTCAAACTGTACAAACTAGGTAGAGCTTCTTGCTTTTTACCAAAAGCACTTCTTCTTGTTACGCTGTTCGCGGTTCCAGCCTCTGGTCAGGAATGGGCTGAGAAAATGTTTTCGGTAACAAGCCACAATTTCGGAACCGTGGCAAAAGGTTCAAAAACGGAATTTCGATTTATCTATCGAAATCTTTATGAGGAAGATGTCCACGTTAGTAGCGTCCGGACAAGTTGTGGTTGCACCCAACCGGCGATCACAAAAAAGTTGATCAAGACACATGAAACTGGTGAAATTGTTGCAGCTTTCAATACAAGAACGTTTCTTGGTCAACATGGTGCGACACTTACGGTGACCTTTGATCAGCCGTTCTACGCGGAAGTACAACTCCGAGTAGCCGGGAATATTCGGGGTGACGTCGCATTCGAACCTGCATCAGTCAATCTTGGGAATGTTGACCTTGGGCGAGGAGCAGAGCAAGTCGTTCGTGTGACACACATAGGCTCTACTCCATGGGAAATAACTGACGTTCGGAGCGCAAATGTAAATTTTGAAGTGCTCCTTTCGCAGCCTCAGCATACAGGTTCCCAGTCTGCATATGACTTAACGCTTCGACTGAAACCGGATGCCCCAGCTGGCTATATAAACGACCAGTTGATTCTTGTTACAAATGATCCGAGAGCTGCACAGATTCCGATGGATGTTGAAGGACGTGTTGTGGCCGAAGTAACTGTAAGCCCCCAGCTTCTTGCCCTCGGTAACGTTGTGCCTGGAGGAAGTGTCACAAAGAATATCGTTGTTCGTGCCAACAGACCATTCTGCGTTACAGGGATTGTCTGCAATGATGGTTGTCTTAGTTGCCCAGCAAAAGAGACTCCTGCGAAAGTTCACATTTTGCCAGTGACGTTTCAAGCTGGAGATGTCGGTGGCCAAGTTGAGCGAGAACTGACCATAACAACTGACCTCGGTGATGGTGCAGTGCCGGTAGTAACTGTTCAGGCCATGGTTGATGGTGCGCCCGCTGATGGTGCTTCGGCGCGACGCAAACCCTCTCCGCAACAGTCTGTGAGCCTTCGGTAGCGTCTCGAAATTATCTGCGGTCTTGTATGGCAACGTAAGTTCGTGGCGTTGGGCCTACATATTTCGCAAGCGGGCGAATTAAATGATTTTCGTCCATTTGTTCAATAATGTGTGCTGTCCATCCACTTACGCGTGCAACAACAAAGAGTGGCGTGAAAAGATTAATAGGTAGCCCAAGAGCGTGATAGATGCGGGCTGCTGGCCAATCCAGGTTGGGCCGAAGTCCTTTTCTTTCAAGCATAAGTTGTTCGACGTTGTGCGCAAGATTTTCTAATTCATGGTGCGGCTCATAAATTGAATCGCTATGAATAAGTTGATGGCATGTTCTATCCAAAAGATCAGCCCTAATATCACCCATTTTGTATACACGGTGACCAAAACCCATGACAACTTCGTTGCTGTTCAGTTTCCGGGTGAGCCAAGGCTCAATATTTTCTGGCACACCAATGTCCATAAGTTGATGGAGAACTTTTTCATTTGCTCCGCCGTGAAGAGGGCCTTTAAGTGTCCCGATGGCGGCAGTCACTCCGGAGTGCAGGTCGGATCCTGTTGACGTGACAGTACGAGCGACAAACGTTGAGGCATTGAATTCATGCTCGGCGTATAAAATTAGTGTTGTGTTGAAAGCTGTTGCTGCGATGTCAGAAATTTCGGTATGACCTAATTTCTCTAACAGAGCAGTTGCCAGTGGTTTATCAGGCCAGGGCGATGGGTGGTTTCCGCGAAGGCAGTCAAGCCAGGTAGTCAACAAAGCAGGTACTTGGCCAAGTAGTTTTTCGGCTTTCATGTATTCTCGAGCAAGGGAACCACTGTTCGGCAATGCCATCGGCCCGTTGTCACAATCAAGTTGTCCGAGAATACTCACGCCAGTTCGAAGCACATCCATAATTGAAGAACTAGGTGATGTCTCGGCGAGTTTCTGAAAGCAAGTCACAACGGTTTCAGGTATGGATCCCGCGGCAGATTGAATTCTCTCGGTAAAGGCTTCGAGCTGGTGCAAGGTAGGGAGATCGCCCCAGAGCAGTAGATGTGCAACTTCTTCGAAACTACACAGCACGAGATCCGAGACCGCGTACCCTCGGTATCGCAGGATTTTTTCCAGTGAGCAGATGCTGGTTTGGCCAACTGTGACACCAGCCAGCCCCTTTGCAGCGTCTTTTTGATCAGATGATGAATGAGGCATGTGTGCAGTTCTGTATCCAAATAATAGCGAAGCGTTTGTGTTATGCCGGATAAAAGGAGACGTTAAGTTGCGTGTAGTCGGTGTGCTATGCAAGTGGAGGATTGCCACGAGGATCTGAGGGGACATAGCCTAGTAAGTCATAGAGCTGTTCTCGCGTTTGCATGAAGTCAAGAAGAGGCTCTTGGCATTCCTTCTCAGCAAGAACATCAAGACCAAGTTCAATTGCTTTCATTGCCAGCCGGAGAAGGGTGACGGGGTAGAGCACAGCCGCAAATCCAAGATCACGCAACTCTCCACGAGATAAAAGAGGACTCTTGCCAAACTCGGTCATGTTTGCAACTCCTGGCAACTTGAGCTTTTTGAGGAGTTCCCCTGCTTCTGCAAATTCTTCTTTACTTTGTAGAGCCTCTGGGAAAAGCCAGTCAGCCCCAGCGTCGTGGTAGGCCTCCATTCGGGACAGGCAGTCTTTCATGGAGGTGACACCACGAGAATCGGTCCGAGCAATAATGACCGTATCAGTCGATTGGCGTCCTTCACAGGCAGCACGAATTCTTTCAGTCATTTCTTTCTGCGAAACGACCTGCTTGTAATCAAGATGACCGCATCGTCTATCGGTTGCTTGGTCTTCAATTTGAATTGCAGCTGCTCCTGCGGCTTCGAGTCGGGAGAAGTTGTTTGGGATTGTATCGATGTCACCATATCCCGTGTCAGCATCAACAATGACAGGTATGGTGACACTTTTTGCTAGCTGAAACGTTTGTTGCTCTAATATTTCAAATGGAATAAGCCCAATGTCAGGAATCCCCAGCAGTCCTGCTGACAGTGCGGCCCCAGAAAGATACACCGCTGGAAAACTGTGTCGTTCAATCGCTCTCGCTGCCAATGGAAAAGGTGCCCCAATAATCGCTATCGGACTGTTTTTCAGTGATGCGAGGAGTTTCTTCCCACTCTTGCCGACGTGAACGGGCGTTTTCTTTTCATCCATCTGCGTGTACTCGCGAGTGAGGAATATAAAAACCCTAGGCTTGTAAGCGTAACGTAATGGCTGGCATATTGGCTGTAGGACATTTGTCAGCATGGCACCAAAAAGTTGAAGATGGCTTAATATGCAAGGAGAAGGAACTCGCCACCAGACGATGAAGTCATTGCTTTTTGCAGTAATTGAAGTATTCGCATTTACCGCCATTTTTGCGATGGCTGGAGCATGGCCGGCACCTGATGTGAACGAAGGGTATTATCTGGCAAAAGCACGTCACTCGTTCAATCCGGAATGGTGTGGGAACGATTTTTTTCTCAATTCAGGAGAGGCGCATGGGCTCTTTTTCTATCTCCTTGGTCCTCTTGCAGCGTCCGTTTCGCTTTCTACAGCAGCATGGGTGGGGAGATGGGCTGGTTGGCTAGCATTAGCATTAGGCCTCCGACATGCGGTTATCCCTCTTCTACCCTCTTGTGTGCATCGTCTAGTTGCGGCAGTCATTTTTTCTTTAGCGGTCCGCTACACCACCATGGCTGGAGAATGGCTAATCGGAGGGTGTGAAGCGAAAGTTTTTGCATGGGCTCTTGTCTTGGCTGCGTGGAGTGAGGCTGTTCGTGGTCGTTGGGCCTTCGCGTGGCTGTTGAGTGGAGTGGCAACGGCCTTCCATCCCTTGGTGGGTGGGTGGATGATGATTGTCATTGGCCTCATCGTATTTGGAGACTTTGTAAGAAAATCGGCACGAATCAATTCATTGAAGTCACTCGTTCTAGCCTGTGTCCTCGGGGGCGCATGCCTGGCACTTGTTGGCTTATGGCCGGCCTCACAAATCTCCAGCGGGGTGCCTTCTGTTATTCGTAGTCAGGCAGCTGCTGTTTACGTGGTGGATCGGTTGCCACATCATCTCCTTCCCCGGACATTCCAGGAGTCCCTCGTTGCCAGGCATCTCCTTGCAATCATGTTTTGTGGATGTCTTTATGTGTCCTTGCCGTATGAAGCAAAGCGATTACGAGGTTTAATAGTTGTGCTAGCTGCTCTAGCGCTCTCTTTCGTTGGATTTGTATTGAGTTTGTTTGAACCAGTTGCTCCGTCCTTGGTGTACGGAATACTGCGTTTCTACTGGTTCCGACTAGCTGATGGCCTTGTTCCTCTAGGACTTTGTGTCCTGCTCACTCAGTTTCTTTTTTCAGCACGCGGGATTGAACTAAGCGATCAACCTTCTTTCAGGAGAATTGGCTTGGTTGCGGCCGTGTTTGCCTTTTTCGTATGCGATTCCTTTGTTCAGTTGAAGCATTGGCCAGTACTCGCTGAAGATTGTGTTTCGCGAGGTGACAAACTCAGTGCCGTTGATTCGTGGGTAGATGTTTGTCAGTGGATTCAAGAAGAGACATCCCCAACAGCCTGTTTTTTAACACCACGTGGCGCGTCAAGTTTTCTTTGGCGGGCACAACGATCAGAGGTTGTTGCTTGGAAAAATGTGCCCCAAGACCCAGTTTCAATTCTGGAATGGCGACAGCGGATTATTGATTGCTACTCATACGATGGGACAATCAATAATATGTCTCGAAGCACATGTGTTCTGGGCGTGCCACGGCTGAACAGAGTGGCAGATGTTTATGGTGCTGACTTTGTTGTCGCCCCACGAAAAAGTTTTGGTGCGATACCCGACGCACCAGAGGCGATATATCAAAATTCACACTATGCAGTGATGAAGTTGCCCATCGAAAATCAACGTGTAGACGACAGGAGTCCAGGTGGTTTTACCAAGTAATACCAAGCCTTTGGCATTGCAGTTCAAGGGCTTTTGCAAAAGCAGGGAGCGGGTAGTCCACTTTTTTTGCCGTGGCCCAAAAGTACGTTGAGTCAACAATTTTCGCCGGTAGTTTCCCACTGCGGGCAGCGTTTGCAACTCGTTCACAATACTGTACTTCTTCAGGTCTTGTCGCACGCAGGCCGGTGACGAGCCGGTCTTTCAATGATATTTCTTCATTTTTTCGAGAAACATCGGCATGGGTGAGGCTTGTCAGGAGAGTCGTCAGAAATGCCAAAGTAATAAGGATGGCCAACTTACTTGATGACATCACAAGATGCTCCTTTGGTACGTGTGTTTTTTATTCAAAAATTTGTCATGAACTGTGCAGTGTCTACAGGTGCTGCTTTTCATTCAAATCGGGCAACGGCATATGACTTCTTCCCGGATCGCAACACGATAGCTGTTCGTCCAGACAGGTCTGCAGTTTTAATGTGATAAGTCGAATCAGATACCCTTATGTTGTTGATGTATGCTCCGCCTTGTTCAATTGTGCGACGAGCTGCTGATCGACTTGCTGCGAGTTTCGTGGCTGCCATCACTTCTACAAGAGAGAGTCCATCACCAGAGAGTGCCATTAATGAGAATTTATGGCTTGGAACGTCAGCGAAAATTTCAGTCAACGCATCGTCTGTGAGATTGTCAATTGCCGCGCCAAAAAAGGCGGCAGTAGCCTGCTGTGCAGAATGGAGGCCATCAGAGCTATGGACAAGTTGAGTAAGTTCTTCTGCCAGCCGTCGCTGGATCGTTCTAGCGGCGGGATTAATCTCTTGCTCTTTTATAAGCGATTCACATTCCTCTAGTGGCAGTTCGGTAAGCCGGTATAAGCATGTCTTAGCATCAGTGTCGCTCAGATTCATCCAGTACTGATAAAAACGATATGGACTCGTTCGTGATGGGTCCAGCCACACCGCACCACTTGCAGTTTTTCCCATTTTTGACCCATCCGCCTTGGTCAAAAGTGGGCAGGTGATTCCGTGAAGATTGTGGCCGCGTAATCGTCGTCCAAGTTCGATACCTGCTGTGATGTTGCCCCATTGGTCACTTCCTCCAATTTGGACGCAACAGTTGTATTCGTCTGCGAGGTGGACAAAGTCCCATGCCTGCAGGAGCATGTAACTAAATTCGGTGTATGACAGACCACCTTCACGATCGAGGCGACTTTTTACTGAATCCTTGCCGAGCATTTGGGAAAGTGGAACATGCTTGCCAACATCACGAAGGAATTCAAGATAGCCAACCCCCCGCATCCAATCAGCATTGTTGACAATGTGAACAGTCTGGTTGGTTGATTCAAGGAGGTCCTTTATCTGGTTTCCGACTGCTGTAATATTTGCCGCTAGTGTCTCATGTGAGAGAAGATTTCTTTCTTCGCTTCGCCCACTTGGATCACCAATCATTCCGGTGGCACCACCAATGAGCGCAATAGGTTCGTGTCCCGCGCGAGCGACTCGTCGGAGAAGAATAATGGCGACAAGATGTCCAACGTGAAGACTGTCTGCAGTCGGGTCAAAACCGGCGTATATGCGCCGTCCGGGTGTAGCCAGCCATTCGTGCAGACTGTTGTTATCTGTCGTCTGGTGTACCAATCCGCGTTCAGTGAATTCAGTAATGAGGTTTTTGGACATAGGCATTGATCGCTAACGGTTGAATTACCTCCAGATGTCAGTTCCAGAAAAGGGATGAGCGTGGTTATTTAGGCCTGGCTTTGGTAATACTTTAAGAATCTGTTCAGCGAGCCGAATATCTTCTTTTGTTGTGATTTTTAGATTCATTGGGGAGCTGCTTACAAGCGTTACGGTATGTCCTGCGGCCTCGACCATTTGAGATTCGTCTGTCGCCGTTCGCTCTGTGTCTTTTTCAAAGACTTCGCGAAGCAGGGTACGCCTGAAGACTTGTGGCGTCTGTGCCTCCCAGAGATTTGTCCTGTCAACCGTATCCGCGATGCACCGCTGCTCATTTGCACGTTTGAGCGTACTGACAACGGGGGTTGCCAAGATAGCAGCTCCTGTCTTAGTCGCTGCTTTGAATACACTATCGATCCATTGGGTTGTGAGACAGGGTCGCGCGGCGTCATGAATCGCGACAAATTCAATTTCTTCCTGCAACGCAGCCAAACCATTGAAAACAGAGTCTGATCTGTGTGTTCCACCCTCGGCAACTTTAATACCCAAAAATGCGATATCAGCACCGAATTTCTCCAAGAAGTACTCGCGGTCTTCTGGTGCGATGACGATGACAACCTGTTTCACATCATCATGGTCAAGGAATTTTTCTGCGGCTTGCAACCAGACAGAACGTCCAGCCAGTGGAGCGAAGGGCTTTTTGTAATTTGAATCATTGAATCGGCTGCTTCTTCCAGCTGCTACAAGAACTACTCCAAAGCTAGCCATTCGAAGATCTCATTATTGATTAGAGTGCTGTTGTAAATTTCCGGTGCTTGCTGAAAGGGCTGCTAGCTAAAACGGCGCTTCTGAGTAAATCATTCGATGGGGGAGGCAGTCGTCACGGCAGATTGATCTAGGACTTTGACCAGTTAACGGTTTGTCACAGTCCATCGCATTGCGTTGGGTACGCTAATTACATCATTCCGCCGCCCATTCCACCACCCATTCCGCCCATTCCACCGCCCATTCCACCGCCCATTCCACCGCCCATTCCACCACCCATTCCGCCCATGCCGCCGCCCATGCCGCCGCCCATGCCGCCGCCCATTCCACCACCCATTCCGCCACCCATTCCGCCGCCCATGCCACCACCCATTCCACCACCCATTCCACCACCGCCAGCACCACCTGTGCCACCTGCACCGCTGGAATAGTTGAAAGTAGTGACTTGTCCAACGCCTGAGAATAACGGCGTCGAGGTTATGCGAACATATTTTCTGTTTGCCGAAATAACTGCCATTGCCTGGAGGTTTGTTCCTTCAGGCAGGGTCGTAATGATAGGCTGATAACCTACTGCGTTACCTGTTGTAAACGGCCGCTGAATACCATTTGGGGTTTGTGTTTTCGGGCGGGTATCCGAAAGTGAATCAACGGCTTCGTCACTGGACAAGGCTGCTAACTGTTGAGCCAAAATGGTCTTGCTCAATTCCTGCTGGACCGCAATGTCTTGCTGTACCTTCGCTTCAGCAACTGGTTGGCGGCGGCGACCAGCAGGCAATTCGATTGTGAAAAGCATCTCATCGGCCACAACGGGCAATTGTTTTTTCATGGTTTCTTCAAAAGGAGTGCCCTTGTATAGAGTTAATTCCGCAGTGACAATGCCGGCAGTAACTTCACCGGTAACGCGTCTCACAAGTGCGCTGTACGTGCCGGGAAATGCCGCTGTAGCAACATATCGTTCTCTTTTGAAACCATTGGTCTCATTTGTTACCCCGGCTTGATTGTCACCAAGTAGAATGCCGCCCGAGCTTGACCGAGGGGAAGCAAGTGAGCAAACGGTGCCGGGTGGTTCTTCAACAACCAAATCAATATCGGCGTCTCCATTCCAAGTTAATTGCAAATCAATATCCCGTACGAGTGCTGCATCTACGACTTGTTGGAAATACTCGGCTTGGTCCTTTTTGTCCTCAGACGCCAGTCGTTCAATGGTAGATTTCGCAAGCCGTGCCGCACGAGTTGCAAGATCTTTTTGCGCGAGTGGCCATTCGTTTGCAAGGACGCCGGCGCACGTCCACCGTAACGAGTCCGGCTCATCAAGTTCGGCAGCAAGCTTGAATCCCAAAGCATACGCTTCTCTGCAATCCGGCTCCAAAATGGCGACCTGCTTACAGATACGAAGAGATTGTTTCTTTGATCCAAGGCGTGCCAGATAGCTCGCCAACGACAGAAGGTCTATTGGTGTTGACGCCAAATCGGCGGCTGATAGAAGCGCTCTTTCAACCTCAACACGAGGGCGGCCTGCACCCTCCAGAGCTAATGCCAGAGACTCATACATCCACGGTTCTGTGTGTCCGGTAGAGATGGTCGCGCTAAGTAGTTTTGCAGCGAGATCAAAGCGATTTGATCGTCCAAGCACAGCTGCCGTTGCTCGAATACGGGCAAGTCGCACTGTAATCTCTTCCGAAGAGAGTCCCGTCGCATCAGTGACTATTCCCGGAGCTGGTCCGAGATACTCAGAGAGTTCCTTTCGAAGATCATCAGATTCAAGCAAAGACTCTGGTAACGCCAGTTCTTCGAGAGGAACCGACTGTTCAGGAACGTCGTTTTTTGTGGGGTTGATCGACCCTTTTCGACCTACAGTTAATCTCTGAGTGTTAGTCTGATCAGTCACAGGTCCAGACGAGACAGCCGCCTGAGCATCGGCGACCTGAAACATGCCTCCACCCATGCCTCCACCCATGCCTGCACCACCTGCCTGGATGCCACCGCCTTGGCCGCTATTGATACCACCGGCACCGCCGAGGCCACCTCCGCTCTGGAATGGATTTACTCCAGAGTTCGGATTTACTGGAATCACAAGGTCCGCAACGGGGTACACTTTGATCGATAGGTAATTGTCTGCGGCATACTGTTTGTCGGTGATGAGCAGTATCTCATCACGAATTACGTATGTGAGCGGTGTCTCAAAGACATTTGATAGGAGGCGACGAAGTGCGGATCGGGCAGAGACACCACTGTAGCTTCCTTGAATAGCTCCAGGCTCGTTGACGTCGAGGCCAAGTTCTCCAGCAAGAACCCGTTCATCAAGCTTTACCGGGACACCGAGGGTATCCTGAAGAGTGACCTCAAATTCCCGAAGTGATGCTCCACCACCAAAATCGAGACTCACATCCTCCTCGAGGGCCTTGTAGATTTTGGCCTCTGTCTCCGATGTTCCACCAAGGTCAACAGACTTGTACTTCTCTCTCAGTTTTGAAATGCGTTCCCATCTCTCAGGGGAAGGATAGATGATAGGGGGCTCATCTGGATACGGAATTGCTGTGATGTCGACAAGTTGAAGCGTGTCCATAAACCCACGCTGCATCTCTCTTCTAAATCGAGTGTTTTTGGTGTGATAATCAAGAATTCCTGCAACAAGTGGTGCCTGTTGAGCAAGTGTTCTCGCAGTTACCGGCACCCCTTGGTTTGCATAAAGAGCCGGTGCTTCGAGTGCCATTTCGTGACCGACGTCTCGCTCGGCTTCAGTAAAGTTGCGAGTCGGCTGTTGGTAGCCAACGCGAATCCCTTCCTCTACTAAAGCACGGTATCGTTCACTCAGTTGACTAAATTTGTCCTCGCGACGTTGAAGCTCTCCAGCAACACGGGCACGTTCTCGGCTAATTGCTTCCGCCCGTTCTCTCGAGATATCTCTTTCGATTTTTTCACGGGAACGAACAATCGATTCCCGCAGGCTTATCTCAATTTGTCGATTGAGTCGGCCTCGTAACGCTTCGTCAATATCAGCTGAATTCCGAATCCGGAGTTGTAGGTTCTTCAGTTCAATCCGAGCTGCATCCGGGTCGGTTCCCATTAAATGGCGGGCGTCGCGAAGCCCAACGGCAGTTTCGCGTTCTAATATCTGCCCCCGAATTTTTCGTCTCGCCTGAATTTCCTGCAGTTCTTCCTGTGGTCCGCCAAGTCCTGTAAAGCTATCTTCGATTGGTTGTGGAAGTGTGAGTGGTTTCTCTCGCTCTATTGTGGATGGTTCTAG
>JALCBP010000038.1:0-6273 GCA_028066355.1 Pirellulales bacterium | reverse complement strand
TGTGGATGGTTCTAGAGTGGATGGTGTTTCAGGTTCTTCTGCAGGAGTGTCGGCTTTGTCTGTATCTGCCACAGTGACAATCCCAGCCGAGTCATTCGAGTTACCACTCCGCATTACTGCAGCCTGAACAATTGCTGCATCAGTATTGTCGGGGTCTCGCCTGAGTGAGGCAGCAGCCAGACGTGACGCAGCGTCATGAGCTCCTGTGGCTTCTGCTTGTCGCGAAAGTTGAGCTAACGAAGCAGCTTCACTTCGGATTGCAGAGCGAGCAATGTCAAAGCCTTCTCGGCCGAGGAGTGGGAGAAAGATTCCCCCCGTATCAAAAGCGTTTCGAGCTAGCTGCTCAAGAAAGGCGTTGTCGCTCGATGGGTCTTGTTTAGGTATTTCAAAGCGGATATTCACGTGACGCCATGCAGCCGGGCGATCTGAAAGAGGTGTTATCTCAGCAGAAAACTCAAGAACACTTTTGTCGGGCTGGCCTAAAAGTAGCACGAAAGACTCTCGGTCGTGGCGAAGTGGTGGCATTCGCAAAGGGAGCATTGCCGAGGCTTTTTCTTTCGTTGACGACTCGACAGAAAGTGTTTGGTCTTCTGGCCAGAGAATTGGCGCGACCAGTCGAGGAGCCATTAATTCACCCGCTTGAGTTGTCGTCAATGAGGTATTTGGTTGCACCACGTTTCCACCAGTCCCTGCGGCGAGTGCAGCAAGACAGGGCCAGTTCACTTTTGTTCCCGTGGTGACCGCCGAGAAAGATATGCGACTCTCTCGAAGGGCGGCGATAGTTATTGCAAAATCTTCCGGCAGGATTCCCGTTAAGCCAGGTCCGTCCCCGATATATAGAATTGCCGCTGGTCCCGATTCGGCTTGAAGAGATTCAAGAGCCGCCCGGAGCACTTCAAGCAGATTTGTGTTGCCTAGTGGTGTTCGGTTCGCAAGCGTATTTTGTGCGTCAATGACAGCATTGCTTTGAGCTTGTGCAAAATCAGTCATTAATGATGCAAAAGTTATGTCGGCAGCCGCGAGCAGTATACGGTCGTGTGGTCGGACATTACCGAGAAGGCCACGAACAACTTCGAGAGATTGCTGTTGGATCGCTCCGCTTTGGCTGGCCGAAGTGTCAACGAGGACGCAAATTCGTGTAGCAGCAGTTTCACCACTTGTACCGGTTGCCTGAAGACCAACTGCAGTAACCGCAGGCCCTGATTCGTCCTGATGAGTCGTGCGCGTCATGGTAACGGTTGCATCGGTCGCCTCCGAAACAGATGCGGCGACACAAATTGCCACTGTTGCCAGCAGCCAGATCGCGTTGCGGGTGCAGATTGCAAGCAACCCTTGGGTGTGAGACGATAGGCAGCGGTGCATGAATAGACCTCTAACAAGTGTTTGGAATGTCCGGCTCAACCAAGCCTTCTAATGATAAGGCCAGAAACCGTACTTCTCTCAAACTTGGATGATATTTTGACAACCGGCCGCAGCCAATGTCGATTCCCGCGGGAAAATCGGCTTATTTTCAAGTTTTTCGGCTTGAGGAAACTCCTTTGGCAAGTTTAGGGTCTGATTCAGGACGCGGTCTTCCGTAATCCCGGGCAAATTTCTCCTACAAGACTGGCTCGGATTAGAGGGAATTTAAATAAAACAAATGAATAAAAAATGGATTTCGAGGTTCGGTGCCAAGTTGGCTGTACTCATTACGGTTCTTCTGGGACTTTGCTTTGCAGAGTCCTCGTACTCACGCTTTGTAATCGCAGCACCGATTGGGCCTGATAGCCGACCGCAACGGAAACTCACTCCGGAAGAAAAGGTCAACATTCATGTTTACGAGTCTAGTAACCGGAGCGTGATAAATATCAATACGAAGGCGACGGTCACTTCAGGATTCTTTCTTATGGAGAGTCCATCCGAAGGCGCCGGATCTGGCATCGTTATCGATAAGCAGGGCCATGTGCTTACAAATTTTCATGTTGTTGAGGGGGCTCAAGAAATTCAGGCGGTTTTGTATGACGGGTCCTCCCATGATGCGTCATTAGTTGGCGTAGATCCGGTTACGGATGTTGCCGTACTTCGAGTTGATGCTCCTGCTGACCTGTTGGTGCCAGTCCAGTTTGGTTCATCGAACGACCTAAAGGTCGGACAGAGAGTCTTTGCGATTGGAAATCCGTTTGGTCTAGAGCGAACTTTGACTACAGGAATTATCTCGAGTCTGAATCGATCACTTCCTACCCGTGCAGGAAGAACCATTAAATCGATAATACAGACAGACGCCGCGATTAATCCGGGTAACTCTGGTGGGCCACTCCTGGATTCGGGGAGTTTGCTTATCGGTATGACCACTGCGATCGCCAGCAGGACAGGGCAGAGTTCTGGGGTGGGGTTTGCAATTCCAGTTGGAACACTTGAACGAATCGTTCCGCAGCTTATTACTAACGGCCGCGTTGTTCGCCCAGATGCTGGAATCACGCGTGTGTACCAAACAGAGCGAGGTCTTCTCGTTGCGACACTCTCACCTGGCGGCGCTGCCGAGCGTGCCGGTATTCGCGGGTTTCGTGTAGTCCGTGAAAGTCGTCGACAGGGTCCGTTCGTTGCAGAGTTCGAGCGGGTTGATCGATCAAATGCAGATCTGATCGTCGGGGTGGATACCGTAGAGATCGATACAGTCGACGACTTTCTGACAGCCATCGAGTCGAAGAATCCCGGTGACCGGGTTCTCATTGCCATCGAGAGGCAGGGGCACCGCCTCGATGTCCCTCTTACGCTCGAGAATGAGCGAAATAATTAGTTGAGTGTCGTTTCTCGCGGTAAACATCGTAATATATAGATTCTCACACGTGGGCGGATCACGAAGTGTCTTCCGAATCAGTAGTCACCACACGGCCATTTTTTTTGAGCAGGTTGACGCTTTCGTATTGCCTGTTATCTTTTTATGTTTCCGGGTTGCCTTGGCAGCTTCAGGAAATGATCTTTGACAATTTGGTTGTTAATCTCTTTCGGTTTCGGCCGGCACGCGATCGTGACCGGCACCACCTGTTTTTGTCGAAAGATGCCTTGCTTAGGCTTATGTCTTAGTAAGGTGGCAGGTGGGAATGAAACTATTTTAAAAGTACAGAATGAGCCTTCGATATCCGTTGCCTTACGGCAATGGTATCCGGTTCGGCAATACATCTGCTTCGGCAGAATAAGCCAATCAATTGAAGGGTTTGATTCTGGCTCAGAATGAACGTTGGCGGCGTGGATTAGGCATGCAAGTCGAGCGAGAAGTTTACTTCGGTAAATGGACAGCGGCGAAAGGGACAGTAATGTGTAGGTACCTACCCCCCGATCTGGGATAGCTGCGGGAAACTGCAGGTAATACCGGATAATGTCTTCGGACCAAAGGTGTGATTCCGTCAGGGGAGGGGCCTGCATCCTATTAGCTTGTTGGTGAGGTAATGGCTCACCAAGGCAACGATGGGTAGCGGGTGTGAGAGCATGACCCGCGTCATTGGGACTGAGACACTGCCCAGACATCTACGGATGGCTGCAGTCGAGAATCTTCGGCAATGGGCGAAAGCCTGACCGAGCGACGCCGCGTGCGGGATGAAGGCCCTCGGGTTGTAAACCGCTGTCGTTGGGGAGGAAATGCAAAAGGGTTATCCCTTCTGTTTGACCGATCCAAGGAGGAAGTACGGGCTAAGTTCGTGCCAGCAGCCGCGGTAAGACGAACCGTACGAACGTTATTCGGAATTACTGGGCTTAAAGGGTGCGTAGGCTGCACGGAAAGTTGGGTGTGAAAGCCCTCAGCTCAACTGAGGAATTGCATCCAAAACTGCCGTGCTAGAGGGAGACAGAGGTGAGCGGAACTCAAGGTGGAGCGGTGAAATGCGTTGATATCTTGAGGAACACCGGTGGCGAAAGCGGCTCACTGGGTCTCTTCTGACGCTGAGGCACGAAAGCTAAGGTAGCAAACGGGATTAGATACCCCGGTAGTCTTAGCTGTAAACGATGAGCACTTGATTGGAGGGTCCTCCATAGCCTTCCAGTCGTAGCGAAAGTGTTAAGTGCTCCGCCTGGGGAGTATGGTCGCAAGGCTGAAACTCAAAGAAATTGACGGGGGCTCACACAAGCGGTGGAGGATGTGGCTTAATTCGAGGCTACGCGAAGAACCTTATCCTAGTCTTGACATGTATGGATTAACCCTGTGAAAGCAGGGCCACGCCTTCGGGTGGAACATACACAGGTGCTGCATGGCTGTCGTCAGCTCGTGTCGTGAGATGTCGCGTTAAGTCGCTTAACGAGCGAAACCCTTGTCTCTAGTTGCCAGCGCGTAATGGCGGGGACTCTAGAGAGACCGCCGGCGTTAAGCCGGAGGAAGGTGGGGATGACGTCAAGTCCTCATGGCCCTTATGACTAGGGCTGCACACGTCCTACAATGGAACGCACAAAGGGAAGCGAAACCGCGAGGTCAAGCAAATCCCAAAAATCGTTCCCTAGTTCGGATTGCAGGCTGCAACTCGCCTGCATGAAGCTGGAATCGCTAGTAATCGCGGGTCAGCATACCGCGGTGAATGTGTTCCTGAGCCTTGTACACACCGCCCGTCAAGCCACGAAAGTGGGGGGCATCCGAAGTCGCTGAGGTAACCGCAAGGAGCCAGGCGCCGAAGATGAACTCTGCAATTGGGACTAAGTCGTAACAAGGTAGCCGTAGGGGAACCTGCGGCTGGATCACCTCCTTTCTAAAGGATATTAGTATTCAGACCTCACGGTCTGAGTACCAACCTGTCTTGTTCTGTTGACATTTGAACACTGTTTGGATGTTTTCGGGACCAGTCAGGTCCAAAAGAATTGTGGAGACGATCGTGATCTGTCTTCGGACAGATCGAGCTATCGAAAGAGATATTGGTGCTTTGCACCGATGCGTTGAAAAACGCAACAACTGTTAAAGATGAACCCAGTGGGCTTGGCCGAGCTCACTGGGTTTTTTTGTGTCAATTGAATCAAAAGACGCTTCCGTTTCCGATGTAAAAAGATACATTTGTGAAGGGAGCCAGGCGTCATTTTGGTGGTGTCTGGTACTCTGTTCAACCGTGACCGTTTCAAACTTGGTTTAATTTTTATGAAAACACAAGAGCCAGAGCATCAATCGATCGCAGGTGTCACGCCACCCAGTACTGCTGAAGTCCCTGTGATGACTGCGTGGCCCTCGGTTGGAGGCACAAGTCTGGGGCAATTTCTTGGTCGTTTGTACGGAATCCAAACGGGCTTCGGAATAGTTCGGGTAGGACGGCTGGCGCTTCTCATGACAATGCCCATTGGCCTCACGTTGTATCTAAGCATGAGACTTCCCTGGGCAATCTGCAGGTTCCAAGTTACGAACAGGCGGGTCACTGTAAATAGGGGCGTTCACGCTGTCGTTGAGAGATTCGTAGAATTGGATCGATTCGATACAATTGAGTTGGTTGTGCAGCCGGGGCAGGAATGGTTTGACTGCGGTGATCTTGTGTTTCGAAATGGTGCGGTGGAAACACTTCGATTGCATGGGGTGAGTCGCCCTGAGCCATTTCGGCGAGCATGTCTTGAAGTGAGGCAGTCCTACGTGGGGGTGCAGAGAGCTTTCGAGCAATCTTCTAGCGTTGCCTAGTTCTGTCCGATTTCTCAGACTTTTCTGCTACCTAAAACAAGCCCGCGTTGCTGAATTGCATCGTTGATTGCTTGGATGATGCTACCATCAAGTCGACAGTTAAGGGCTTTCGCATTTGCGGCAACCTGTTTCGCACTTGTGGCGCCGAAAAGAACCGTAGTGATTCCTTCTTGTGCCATCGTCCAAGCGAGAACCAGTGACACAAGATCCATATTTTGCTGGGTTGCAAGTGATCGAATGGTGTCAACAAAATCGAGATTTTTTTGAAATTCTTCTCCATGAAACATTAAATACTTATGTCGGCTATCGGTTTTTAGAAAAACCTGATTTCTCTCCATTCTTCCAGTCAGTAGGCCTTTTATAAGGGGCCAATATGTCACCATGGCGATTTGCTCTGACTTGCAGTAGGGCAATAAAGCTGGACGAATTTCTTGCTGGAGCATATTGAAATGACGCTGGCAGGCGGTGAGAGGACATGTTTCAGCAAATAGCTTGCATTCTTCAACGTTTCCATTCGATAACCCCACCGCTCGCACAACGCCTTCATCAAGAAGGCGTCGTAGTGCCCCTGCAGATTCTTTGATAGGGATTTTTGGATCAGGGGTATGAAGATAAAGGAGATCAATCGTGTCTGCCTGAAGGCGTAACAGGCTTTCTTT
>JALCBP010000037.1:0-24364 GCA_028066355.1 Pirellulales bacterium | reverse complement strand
AGTAAGAATAGTAGCAAATTCAGGAAAAGGATTTATCTATGACACAGCCACGAGTACTCGTTATAGGTGGTGGTTTAGCCGGCCTCTCCGCCACGATGCGTTTAGCTGAACTTGGTGTGCACGTTGATCTTGTAAGCCTTGTTCCGGTTAAAAGATCACACAGTGTTTGTGCTCAAGGTGGTATCAACAGCGTAAACGCTGTTACCAGGCAACAAGGCGACAATGAGTGGAAACATTTTGATGACACGGTGTACGGTGGTGATTTCTTACAGCACCAGCCTCCCGTTAAAGAAATGGCTGAATGGGCTCCACGCATTATCGACCTGATGGATCGGCTTGGTGTTCCTTTCAACAGAACACCGGAAGGATATCGTGACCAACGTCGTTTTGGTGGCACGTTGTACAAAAGAACCTCTTTTGCTGGGGCTACAACAGGTCAGCAACTCCTTTACGCGTTGGATGAACAGGTGCGTCGTTGGGAAGGTGAAGGCCGGGTGAAGAAGTGGGAGTTCTGGGACTTTCTTGAGCCGGTTATGGATAATGATGGCCGATGTATCGGTGCTGTTTGCCAAGATATGGTGACAATGAAATTTAAGGCATTCCCAGCCGATGCGGTTATTTTGGCCTCGGGTGGCTGTGGGCTTTTGTACGGTCGATCGACGATGTCGATGATTTGTACAGGAAGTGCCGTCAGTCGTGCCTATAAGGCCGGGGTGAAGTATGCAAACGCAGAGTTTATCCAAGTCCACCCAACTGCAGTTCCTGGCGCTGATAAATTGCGACTGATGAGTGAAAGCGCTCGCGGAGAAGGCGGAAGGGTCTGGGTCCCCAGGAAACCTCAGGACGCCCGGGATCCAAAGGATATCCCAGTAGATGAGAGATACTACTTTCTTGAAGAGCGATATCCAGAGTACGGAAACCTTGTTCCGAGGGACATCGCTACTAGGGAAATTTTTGATATTTGTACAACTGACGGTCTGTCGGTTGAAAAAGATCGCCTTTGCGTCTACCTCGACCTCACGCATATTCCTCGGGAAACTCTCGACAGAAAACTTGGTGGGATCCTTGAAATCTATGAAAAATTTCAGGGCGTAGACCCGCGAGTTGCCCCAATGAAAATTTTTCCAGCAGTTCATTATTCGATGGGTGGACTTTGGGTCGACTACGAAAAGAGTGAAACTGGCGGTTTGGTCGAGGGTTCTCCACGTAATCAGCAAACAAATATTCACGGTCTCTATGCAATTGGAGAATGTGACTATCAGTATCACGGTGCCAATCGGCTCGGTGCAAACTCATTGCTTTCTTGTATTTTCAGCGGACTCTTTTGTGCGTCTGGCGTCATTTCCGGCAGTAAAGGGAAGGCCCCTTCAGAGACAAGCCGAGAGTTTGTAGCGGCGGTGAAGAGGCAAGAGGATTATCATCAATCGATTCTCTCCCGGCCTGCAGGAGAATCAAATCCTTACGATATTCACCAGCAACTCGGTAACATTATGACTCGAACAGCTACCGTCGTAAGGCGAAACGACCAGCTCGTGCAGGCGTACGATGACGTGTGTCAGCTGGAGAATGTTTGGCAGAACTGTAGCCTCTCCGATACTGGCAATTGGACAAATCAAAACGTTGTGTTCACCAAGGCGGTTGGTGATATGTTTCCAATCGCAAAGCTTTTGTTGAAGGGAGCCTTGCTCCGTGATGAGTGTCGAGGTGCTCACTACAAGCCAGACTTCGCAATGCCTGGAATTGCAGCAACTGAGCCAGAAGAGCAACGCGCGGAAGCCGAGCGTTGGTGTGATCGTTTTGAGGCAAATACTCGCAAGTGGCTTAAGTCCACAATTGGTGTTCACGGAGATGATGGGCATCCAGTAATTACATATGAAGACGTTGATACAACACTCATTCCACCCCGGCCTCGTCTCTACGGCCTCGTAGGTGGAGAAGTTATTGAACAGGTTTGGAAAGAGCGGACTGAAAAAGTGACTGAAGCTGCGCCAGTAGGGTAATAGAACAACCGGCTTCAACATACCTTTTGTACCCATAAATCGTTGGGAGTGAGCATGATAACGGCATCCACATTATCGAACTCAGAAACAAGCACTGATGGAAAACACGATCCGCGGGAAATTCGTGTTCGGGTTCTGCGACAAGACGCCCCGGGTGAAGAGAGTTACTGGGAGCAGTTCGCTATTCCTTACGAGCCGAATATGAATGTGATTAGTGTCCTGCAAAGAATTGCGGCGATATCGAAGTCGCAAGATGGGCGACGAGTGTCTCCTGTAGCATGGGACTGTTCGTGCCTCGAAGAGGTTTGTGGTTCTTGCGCGATGATTGTGAACGGCCGGGTGCAAATGGCTTGTTCATCGTTAGTTGATAAACTTCTGAAAGAAAATCCAGGTGAAATTGAGCTTCGTCCTCTCAGTAAATTTCCAGTAGTTCGTGATTTGAGTGTTGATAGGGGACGCGTTTTTCACTCATTGGAACGGGTTAAAGCGTGGATTCCAGTAGACGATTCATATGACCATGGTCCGGGGCCAAGAATTTCTCCAGAAGAACAGGAAGATGCCTATCCGCTGACCACATGCATGAGCTGCGGGTGCTGCATGGAAGCTTGTCCCCAATTCAACAAAGTTGAAGTGGTTCAACGAGAAGGGGAATCGGATGAAGAGTTTGAGTCTCGCAAGAAATTAGCTTACGACAAGCAGTTTCTAGGACCACATGCGATTAGCCAAGCTGTTCTTTTTAACAGCCACCCAACAGGTAGCATGAATGCAGATGAGCGACTGCAGTCACTCACGGGCCAAGGCGGTATTCAAATGTGTGGCAATGCTCAAAACTGTGTTGCTGTATGCCCGAAAAGTATTCCTCTCACTCGATCTATCGCTCGTGCCGGACGGGCAGCAACAGTCTGGGCAATAAAGAAGTTTTTTGATCGCTGAGTGAGACCGAATGCGTCGGCCGCTAAAAGCCATTCGTCCACGTGCACAAGAAAAACCTCGCGAAACACAGCCTTAAGTGACTGTTTCAACAATCGATCTGCAACGAACACCAGAATCACTCCGAATTGCGTACTGTTCGTTTGTATGGTATCGTCTTGAAAAGACCAAGTTTTCTAGCAATTTGCTCTCTGCGAACCGGTTGTTCCAGCTAGAGATCGCCCAGATAGAACCGGATCTTAGGATTGCTGTAGTCAAGCACGGCTGTTCATTGTGGCTTGCACTCGGTTAATTTTTACGAGGATAGTACGAGGATAATAAGAGCAACTCACATGAGAGAAGGTTCGGAGTGACAAGTCAGAGACAGCCGCGGCGGCGTCGCCCTGCCAAGGCGAAAAGACGTTCCTCCCAAGACACGAATGGTCGGGAGGGCAGGACGGTAGCTGAGGGGAGCAGGCAAGAAGGAGCATCGCGACCCGCGACGTCTTCCACAAAGGCAGCCGGAACAGAAATCAATAACGGAGGGTTCTCAACCCTTGGGCTTTCTTCCACGACCCTTAACGCTGTAAATCAAGCTGGATATTCTCAGCCAACGCCAGTTCAGTCAGGAGTTATTCCGAGGGCAATAGCAGGAATTGATGTACTAGGGCAGGCGCAGACAGGAACGGGAAAAACCGCTTCGTTCGTGCTTCCAATACTCGAGTTGCTCACACGGAGTTCAGGACGGGGTCACGGCGTGCGTGCACTTGTTCTGGTACCCACACGTGAATTAGCCGTTCAGGTTCGTGATGAATTTGAAAAGCTCGCAGCAGGGTCCAAACTTCGATGTGTCGCGGTGTATGGTGGAAAGCCCATCAAGTCTCAGATCGATAAGCTTGCAAGGAATCCTCAAGTCGTGGTTGGTACTCCAGGGAGAGTTCTTGACCACATGAGTCGTGGCACACTCGTTCTCAGTGATCTCGAGCTTGTAACACTCGATGAGGCTGACAGAATGTTAGATATAGGCTTCCGACCAGATATAGAAAAGATTCTTCGGCGGTGCCCGCAAAGCCGACAGACGCTACTTCTTTCCGCTACTGTTCCGCCACCAGTTGCGAAACTAGCAACGCGATACATGCGTGATCCGGAGGTTCTCGACTTTTCAACAAAGGAAATTTCTGTCGAGACAATTGAACAGTTTTATTTTACAGTTGATCCCTCACGTAAGTTTGCCTTACTCGAACAATTACTTGAACGTGAGCAGCCTCGGCAGGCAATTGTTTTCTGCCGCACAAAACGGGGGACTGATAAAATCAATGAGCGTCTACAGAGACGTAGAAAAGAAAAGAAGACGAGCGTGGCGTGTATCCACGGTGACCTTGCACAGAATGTACGGGATCGAGTGATGCGTCAATTCCGTGAAGGTCAAATAGAGGTTCTGGTTGCAACAGATGTGGTGGGTCGTGGTATTGATGTTTCCGGTGTTTCACACATCATTAATTACGACATCCCAGAGTTCTGTGATGACTACGTACATCGTGTTGGCAGAACCGGCAGAATGGGTCGAGAAGGTGTCGCCTATACGTTTGTTGCTCCCGAGGAAGGCACTCAGTTGACTCGTATTGAAATGCGAATCGATAAACTCTTGGAAAGAAGTGAAATTGCTGGATTCTCTGCACTTGAGCCAAAACCGACTGCTACTCCTCTTACCAACGAACAACAGGTCAGAGATGGAAAAGATTTTGGTGGCTCAGTAGGAGAAGCTTCGGCTGCTCCGAAACCAACTCCATCACTTCTTGGCAGAAAGCGTGGACCCAAGCGTTTTCGTAGGGCGTTATAGGTCTCGGAACTGTACGGGTAAGGGAAAATGTCAGGACGGGCAGTACGGCAGCGATTGCAGAGTTTGGAATTAGCGGGAGTGACATGTCTGCCAAAAAATCAGCGGCATGTGGGGACACAGCGAAGTTCTTCGCACGGTCGAGAGCAAGTGGCAACTTCAAGTGATGCCCATGAGCAGCTTCAGATTCTTCGTGACGATGTAGCTCAGTGTCAGAAGTGTCCTCAACTTGCATCTTCCCGTACACAGACAGTATTTGGTGCAGGGTCAGTAAGCCCTCGACTTTGTTTCCTCGGTGAGGCACCTGGAGCAGACGAAGACGCGTCAGGGATTCCGTTTGTTGGTCGTGCAGGAAAGCTGCTAACCAAAATCATAGAGGCCTGCACACTTTCTCGTGAAGACGTCTATATTCTCAACGTGTTGAAATGTCGACCGCCTGAGAATCGCCGTCCACATCCTGAAGAGGTAGATAATTGCCGTTCATTTTTTGAGCAACAGCTCGAAATAGTACGACCAGAGTTCATCTGCTGTCTTGGTGCAAGTGCGGCTCATGCTCTGCTTGAAACAACACAGTCAATAGGGTCGCTTCGGAAAAAGTGGTTTGAATACAAAGAAAGCCGTGTCATATGCACCTATCATCCTTCCTACCTCCTTCGGAATCCATCTGCGAAACGTGATGTGTGGGAGGATATGAAACGTCTTATGGAAGCGATGCAAATACAGCTGCCCGCCCGCTGAGCGAGTTGCATACGCGAGTATCACGATTGATCGAGTAAAGCCTCTGTGGCTTGCTCGATGACGGACGCTGTTTGCTGTTCATCAGCAGACTCCGCAATGATCCGTACGATAGGTTCAGTATTGCTAGCACGTGCCAGCAACCAACCGTCAGTGAATTCAATACGTATGCCATCAAGCTTGCTTGTAGTTGCCTTGGGGAAGGCGAGAGCAACGCGCCCAAAGGCTTTTTCAATGTCTTGTTCGGACCAGCCAAAGGGAAGCACGATCTTTGTTTTCTTGATCGTAAAAGGCGGGAAATCTTTGATCAGGCTGGTAACAGGAGTGAGTTTTCCGCCCTCGCACATGCGTTCGAGAACAAGAGCCATTGCGACAAAGGAGTCTCGAACAAGCCCAACGCGAGGATCAATTACGCCGCCGTTCCCCTCACCTCCTAGAACAGCATTGCTTCTCAGCATCTCATCAACAACATTTGCTTCACCGACAGCTGAAAGTATGCATCGTGAGCCGTGTTGTTTTGCAAGGTGCGCAGTAATGCAGCTCGTTGAGCAGTTGATAACGATCGGCCCTGGTGAATTCATGAGTACGGCATCTGCTGCAAGCGCAAGCGTTAATTCTTCACCCAAATAGTCCCCTGCATGACTAGCGATAGCGAGTCTGTCTGCATCGGGATCTTGGAAGAAGCCGATATCAGCTCCAGCTGCTGGTATCCGAGGCAACCAATCAATAAGGTTGTCCGCTGTGGGTTCAGGTTCATGTTCAAATTGGCCATCCGGTGGCTCTCCAGCCACAGTGACTTCACAGCCAAGTGCCTCAAGAAGCGGCCTTGCCAATCGGCTTCCCGCACCGTGGCCGCAGTCTATCCATACCTTTGGTTTCACCTTGCGAATTGATTCAACATCAACAATCGAAAGGACTCTATCGAGATGTGATGCTGTACTGTCAATCGTATCAATATGTCCATGTATCAATTTTTTTTGGGTCTTCGTTGGAGACCTTCGTAGAGCCTCAAATCGTAATCGTACGACCTCTCCTGCCACAGCCGGAAGAACACGGCCCTCTGATGAGAAAAGCTTAAGTCCGTTGTACGGTGCCGGATTATGACTTGCTGATATCTGTATGCCACCGGCTGCATTATTTTCAACAACAGCAACTCCAACCGTTGGCGTTGAAGCGATATCGCAGTCGAGGACGTGTCGACCACTGGTTACAAGAGCCTTCGTAATAGCGTCTCTGATTCCTGGTCCAGATGCTCGACCATCTCTTCCGATTACAATGGGGCCATCAGGCAGGGTTTCGATGAAACTGCAGGCATACGCTGCCGCAATATCATTGGTGAGGGACTCGCCGACAATTCCTCGGAGCCCCGAGACGCTGACAATGAGCGGTTCAGAATGCTTTGAATGCGTATCGGTCTCGCTCTTCATTGGTTTTCCTTGGGAATAGCTGCACGTTTTTGAGTTGGGGAGTATAAATCTAAACAAAATCAGAAGGATACCCGTTTTTCCTGTGGAGTTTTTGATGGCGTCAATGTCTGCTGATCTAGTGAAGGATTGTCTCGCGTGTTTAAATGAAGCCCATCAGAATGACATGATTACTGATCATTCTCTGGCGACCATGCAAACGTGGTTGAAGGAGCCGCGGTATACAGAGTTTGCTCAGCAACTTGCTGATCTCATTGTTTGCGCAAAAGCAGAAGCAGAAATTTGGAAAGCGCTGGACGATGCCTACTGGACAGTCATTCCATTTGGCACTGGCGGAAGGCGTGGGAAAATGTTCCCTGTTGGATCGAATGCGATTAATGATCGCACGATTGGCGAGAGTGCCCAAGGTCTAGCCGAATATGTCATGGATGCCAATTTGGCCGGTGATGAGCCAAGTTGTGCAATTGCCTATGACACGCGACATCGTTCAGAACATTTTGCCAAGTTGTGTAGTGAAATTCTTTTAGCAGCAGGCTTCAAGATTTTTTTCTTACGAGGATATCGCAGTACTCCAGAGCTTTCGTATGCGGTTCGCTACACCAAGAGCACATGCGGCATTATGGTTACTGCGAGCCATAACCCCCCTAGTGATAATGCCGTGAAGGTGTACTGGTCTGGTGGTGTCCAAGTGTTGCCTCCTCATGACAAAGGCATCATTGAAAAAGTTATGCACGTTGATGAAATCAACCGTGTCCCGTTCCATAATGGAGTCCAAGAGGGGCGAGTTGTTTTCATGGAAGATGAAATTGACCCTGCTTTCGTAAAGGCTGTTCTACAACAAGCAACTAGTAGTGCTCGTCAACTTTCAGTTTTGTACACACCGTTGCATGGTGTTGGTGCTACTGCGGTTTGCCCAGTATTACAGGCCGCTGGTTTTCAGGACGTGAGGCTATACGCTCCACAAGCTGAGCCTGATGGAGACTTTCCTAATGTTCCGGGGCATGTTGCCAATCCAGAAAATCCAGAAGTGCTTACTGGAGCAATCGAGGAAGCCCGTACTCGATCTGATGATGTGGTGATGGCAAGCGATCCAGACTGTGATCGTCTTGGTGCCGCCGCGGCTTTAAGGCTGAAGAAGGATAGCGAATGGAGAACATTCACGGGCAATCAACTTGGTGCTTTGTTGGCTGAGTGGGTGCTTGAGACAAAGAAAAGGCACAATGTTCTCCAGTCGACAGATACCATTGTCACAACTCTTGTTACGAGTGGCCTTATTCGTCGGATTGGTGAAAAGTATGGAGTGAATGTAATCGATGGACTCCAGGTTGGCTTTAAGTGGATTGGTCGAACAATTGATGATATTGGGCCGGAGCACTTTATTTTTGGTTGTGAAGAATCTCACGGATATCTGGCAGGTACGCATGTCCGTGACAAAGATGCAAGTGTCGCCGCGTTACTTCTGGCTGAGTTAGCAGCAGAACTTAAAGCACAAGGAAAGACCCTGCATCAAAAACTTGATGATCTTTTCTGTATCCACGGGTGTCATCTTGAACGACAGGTAGCGATAAAATTGCCCGGAGCAGCAGGAATGGAGCAAATGCAAGAGATCATGACAGGTCTGCGAGCAAAACCTCCAAAATCATTGGGGGGCCTGCTCGTAACACGAACAAGAGACTACGGGCAATTGAAAGTTCACGTTCCAGGTCAAGCACAGTCGTCATTTGAAGGTGAGCAAGGAAACCTTGTTATCTTCGATCTGGTCGATTTTGGAAATACAAATGAGAAAGTTCCAGAGTCCCAGTTTCCTCCCTTAGGCAATGCTGTAGCAGTCAGGCCTTCCGGGACTGAACCTAAAATTAAGCTTTATCTCTTCACCGCTTCCGAACCGACGTCTTTAGAAGAACTGCCGGCTGTAAAGGCTCAATTAGAACGCCAACTCAATCTCCTTGAAGAAGATTTACGAAGCCGTGTGGGAGTGTAAGAACGGAGCCACACTCGCAACAGGGAGCAAAATGGAAGCCTGCTTTCCTCGCTCATCAACCCGGGGAGATGGCAAAAGGCATTTTCCTCATAGAATGCATGGATGAGTGAATCCTCTGATCTAAGTTCTGAAACATCTCCAGCAGATACTGGTGAATTGACCACGTCTCCTGACTGCGCAGCAGCAGCGAAGAAGGTCCGCGACTTTCCGCAGACGGCGGGCGTCTACTTGATGAAGGACGCCGCCGGTAGAGTTATCTATGTTGGTAAAGCCAAGAATCTACGTAGCCGAGCAGGCAGTTACTTTCTGAAGGCGGCAGAAGTCGACCGCCGCACAGCTGACCTTGTTCGTGAAATACGAGACATCGACTATATAGAGGCAGATAGTGAAGTCGATGCACTTCTTCTTGAGAGCAGGCTGATCAAGGATGTGCAGCCACGATTTAATTCATTGCTTAAAGATGACAAAACGTTTCCGTATCTACAGATTACTACGCATGAAGATTTCCCTCGGATCGAATTTACGAGATCGCCAGCCTCGAAGGGAGTGAAACTGTATGGCCCATTTCCTAGTGCAGGGAGTCTTCGTGGAGCGATCGCTGTACTTCAGAGAATTTTTAAGTTCCGAACGTGCTCACTTGATATCGATGTGGATGATCCCCAATGGCGATGGTTTCGCCCATGCCTTCTGGCGTCGATTGATCAATGTACGGCACCTTGTAATTTACGGATTACAAAATCAGATTATCGGAAAGATATCAACCGTCTCAAAACATTTCTGGAAGGTGGGAAGAAACGACTCTTGGAAGAAATGCACGCCGAAATGTTGGCGGCATCGCAATCGCTTGAATACGAAAAGGCGGCTCGTCTTCGTGATGAAATCAGGCTTCTTGAACGGCTTCACGAACGTGGTGATCTTGAGGAACATGTGCAGCCGGAGGTGTTTCTTGTTGATCCGAAAAAAGGACTCGCTGGTCTTGAGAAAGTATTGGGTCTTTCTGGGACACCGCGAGTCATAGAGGGTGTTGATATTGCTCATCTGGCTGGCAACGAAACAGTTGCGAGCCTTGTTCAGTTTATTGATGGTCTTCCTTTTAAGCCTGGATACAAGCGATATCGGATTAAGACAGTTGAGGGTGTCGATGACTTTAAAAGTATCCACGAAGTAGTCCTAAGACGGTTCTCCCGTCTCCTTCGTGAAGGTACATCACTTCCGGATATATTTCTGATTGATGGAGGCAAAGGACAACTGTCTGCTGCTCTCGATGCACTGAATTCTCTAGGAGTCGTACCCCCATGCATTCTTTCGATTGCCAAAAGGGAAGAGGAAATTTTCTTGCCAGGAAAATCAGAACCATTGCGTCTTTCACGAGATGCGTATTCGTTGCGTCTGTTGGAGTATGTGCGAGATGAAGCTCATCGGTTTGCCCAGCACTACCACCATCTGCTTCGAGGGAAACGTACTCTCGCCGATGACAACTGATGAGTCCGGCAGGTGTCGGAAGAACTAATGCTGGTTGTTATGGTTTACCAACAAAACAGATTATTCACCCTGAAGCTTATTCACCCTGAAGCCAGGAGCGGGCAGCGTCGATCTCACTTTGATCAAAGTAAGCAATTTTTGCAGTCGTAAATGGCTTGCAGAACCAAGCCATACCCTGCTCCCACTTCTTTTCACCCACCATAGCAAGTCGCTCGATTTCTCCGAAGTGTTTCATATCAAATTTGATATCTTCCCACAGTGCACCGATGTCCCATCCAGAAAAGTCATGCATCGAAAACAGAATCTTCACTTTCCCTTGCTTCATTGCTGACTCGATGACTGGAACAAATTCGTCATAGTCCGCCCGGGTTAGTTTTCCGGTTGTAGCCACTTCGATGATTCGGTCGTTGTGCCGATTCGTCACTTGAACAGCCATTCGATTCCCCCTCTTTTTGGTGGTGCTAGTGCTTTTGGTAAATCACCAGCCTTATTTGACTGGAAATCTAATCATTTTGATGCCCCAAACTGGTGCGTAATAGACTTTGGAGAGCTAACATTGTTGCAGGTATAAGCAACAATTGACGAGTATACGTAAACTATTGGTTTGGGACTACTTTACAGAGGGAGAGAACCCGTGAACCGTCATGACGACTCGCATAAGGTAAGTGATCCTTGTGATTTTCTTCGTCAACGAAACACAAGAAACCGCAGAGAGTTCATGCAAGTTGGCTCCTTGGCTGGTTTTGGTCTTTCATTGGGATCATTCCTGAGCATGCGAGCTGCCCAAGCCGATGCAAAGCAGTTCGAGCACTTCGAAGGAACAGCCAAAAGTGTAATTCATATATGGCTCCCCGGCGGATGGTCACAGCAGGAGACATTCGACCCCAAACCACTATCTCCTCTCGAATACAGGGGTGAGATGGGGACCGTTGAGACAGCGTTGCCCGGTGTCCGCTTCAATCAACATCTCAAAAACACAGCAAAGATCGCAGATAAAATCACAGTTATCCGGTCAATGACTCATGGTGAGGCTGCTCACGAGCGAGGGACTCACAATATGTTTACCGGGTATCGGCCAAGCCCAGCAGTCACCTATCCAAGTTTCGGTAGTGTGGTATCACACGAACTCGGTCCACGAGCAAATCTTCCGCCGTATGTCTGCTTGCCAAAACTACCGGCACCAGATGCAGAGGCTGGCTACCTTGGAAGTGCGTATGGTCCTTTTACTCTCGGTTCAGATCCAGCAAGCAACAACTTTACAGTCCGAGACCTTTCACTACCTGGTGGCGTTGACACAAAGCGATTCGAATCTCGTCGCCATCTTAGAAATGTTGTAGGAAGACACTTCAATCGTCTTGAGGGCTCAGACAACATTATGGCGATGGACAGCTTCTATCAACGAGCGTACGACCTCGTGAGTTCGTCGAAAGCGCAAGCAGCGTTTGATATCAACGCTGAGCCTAAAGACTTGCGTGATAGATATGGTCGTAACCAGGCAGGGCAAAGAATGCTTCTCGCCCGACGACTTGTGGAAGCCGGCGTTCGCTTTGTCACAATGTCCTATGGCAGTTGGGATATGCATCAGAAAGTGAAGCAAGGCATCGATCGCACGCTTCCTGCCTTTGACCAAGCCTTCTCTGCCTTAGTTGGTGATCTCGAACAGCGTGGGTTGCTTGAGTCGACACTTGTTATGGTGTCGAGTGAGTTTGGTCGTACTCCAAAAATAAACAAGGATTCTGGCCGTGACCATTGGCCTAAAGTTTTCAGTACAGTTCTGGCTGGTGGTGGGGTTAAGAAGGGCCTGATTCATGGTGCTTCTGATTCGATAGCAGCAGAGCCATTTGATAGCCCGGTTACGATCGAGGATCTTGCAACAACTGTCTACCATTGTCTTGGCATTGTTGCAGAGAAGGAGTTGATGGCTCCGGGAGCACGTCCCGTCGAGATCGTTGATGGTGGGAAGGTGCGGCACGAGTTGCTCGTCTGAATTCACGATTCTTTTGTAGTGAGTAAGGTCCCCCAACAGGTTTCTCGGAAGGAAGAAATTTTTCTTATGGAACTAAAACGACGCTACCTCTCTCGAAATGTACTAGGTGTTGCACTCCTTCTCTGCGGTTCCTTGCATCTTGCTCCTCTGTGCCTTGCTGCTCCAACGATCGGTCCGGTTTCACCTGCTGGTGCTACTCGTGGTAGCGAAGTTGAAGTAATGGTATCTGGTACAAATTTCCATGAAGTACAAGAAATATTTTTTGAAGATGGAATTATTCAGCAAAAAAAGATTGAAGCAGTCAACGACAAACAGTTGAAGGCAACGCTTTTCGTTCCAGAGGACGCACCGTTTGGTAATCACCGTTTTCGTGTCCGTACCAAAAAAGGTCTTTCATTGCTTCGCACGTTTCGAGTCGGGCCTTTTCCGCAAGTGGCTGAAACAGAGACAAATACATCGAATCCAAAAGTAGTAAACAATACACCTGATACAGCACAGGAAATTCAAGTTCCTGAGACTGGTGGGTTAACCATTGCTGGTGTCGTCCGACAAGAAGATGTTGACTGCTACCGAATCTCGCTTGAAAAAGGTCAGCGGTTGTCTGTTGCAGTTGATGCTGTGCGACTGAATTACACGCCTTTTGATCCATATATTGATGTGATTAATGAGGCAGGTTTTGTGGTTTCAGCCAGTGATGACCATCCCCTGATGGAGCAGGATGCGATTTTGGCGGTCAATGCGCCAGAATCAGGAGACTACTTTGTGAGAGTCCGAGAGAGTGCGTACGGTGGTAATGCTGCGTGCAGCTACCTGCTTCATTTAGGTCGATTTCCAACGCCGTCGGTTGCGCTTCCCCCTGGGGGCAACCCTCAGTCGGAAGTGCTTGTAAAGTGGCTGGGAGATCCGGCTGGAGATTTTGAGTCAAAGATTAAAATTCCAAAAGAATTTCCTCGAGCATCGTCAGAGATAAACAAACTTCTGGCGGTTCATCCACAACGCGACGGTGTCATCTCAGCAGAGGCAGTCCCATTTAGAGTGACCAACCTGCCCGTGAGTAAAGAGTCAGATGCAAATGATTCACCGGACGTTCAGATGCGTGTGCCAGCCCCCGCTGCAATTTGGGGCTTACTCGAAAAAGAGAACGATACAGACTGGATCAGGATTGAAGCGCCGAAGGGTTCAAAGTGGTCGGTTAAAGGATATGGGAGACGTCTAGGTTCACCGATTGATTTAACACTGAATGCATATCGGGATAATGAAAAGCACACTCGAATAACTGGCAATGATGACTCAGGTGGTGGTCCCGACAGCTTAATGAATGTAACAACACCGGAAGAGGGTAGTTTTCTCGTTCGGGTGAGTGATCATCAGAAGCGTGGAGGAGATACTTTCGTTTGGTGGATCGAAGTAGAGCCGATTGTGTCTCTTGTGAAACTTTCAGTTCCTCCTTCCCGAACAAAGTCTCAGGATGATTTGTTTCCTCAAGTTCCACGTGGGAATCGCACGGCCGTAATCCTAAACGCCTTCCGAAATAACTTCAGTGGAGAACTAAAGCTGCTTTCTGAGAACCTTCCAAAAGGTGTTACGGCTACATGCCCAAACTTTCAAAACGGTGCACCAGGAAGTTTTGTTGTATTTGAAGCAGCAGACGATGCACCGCTTTCCGCAGCGATGGCCGGGTATAGAGCTGTAGATGCGGCTGATCAAACGAAGGTGCTTGGGGGTCTTGAGCAGGGCACCGAAATGATTCATGGCAATCCAAATCGCACCCCATGGCGATATAGTCGAAGTACAGAGATGCCCGTGGCAGTTGTTGAAAAAGTCCCGGTTTCTCTGGAACTCATTCAGCCGGCCGTACCACTTGTAAAAAATGGAAAAGCAGATCTTCTTGTTCGCATCCATAAAGACGAAGGGTTCAAAGGAAAGGTCCGCTTATTCTTTCCTTTCAAGCCGCCCGGAATCGGAGCAGCGTCTGGCGTTGATGTGCCTGCCGACAAAACTGAAGTTGTGTACCCAATCAACGCAAGTGACAAAGCTCCGCTTCAAGATTGGGACATAATCGTGTCAGCAATTGTCACGTTACAGGGAGAGGATGCAAAAGGTCGTCCGTCGATACGCATATCGTCTCAACCTGTAAAAATCACGGTGGCTGAGCCATTTGTTCAAGTGGCGTTAGACAAGGGGATGGCCGAGCAAGGTCAGAATACGACCTTTACCGGTACGGTGACAGTGCCGACAGCCTTTGCAGGTGAAGCAAAAGCGGTGCTGCTAGGACTTCCTGCCAAGACGACTGCAGAGCCCCTTGTCATTACTTCAGAGAGTAAAGAGATTGAGTTTCCAGTCACCGTTGCAGCCGATGCACCAGCTGGTCGACATGCAAACATTGTCTGCGAAGTACATGTTCCGCAAGATGGGCACCAGATTGTCCACCGTATGGCTGCAACTGAATTTCGAATCGATAAGCCACTTCCAGCGAAGGTGTCAGCTGCTCCAAAGCCAGAGCCACCAAAGCCGGAACAACAGAAGAAAAAAATTTCACGTCGTGAGCAACTGCGCATTCAGGCACGTTCAGTTTCGCAGTCTGTCCCGGTCAAGGAATCAAAAGGAGATGCTCAGTGATAGGAGGAGGTGCAATAGCTGTAGGATTGATGAGACATCGAATTTTTTGGACAGGAATAGTTTCAGTCCTTGTTTTCAATTCCGCAGCGCTGTTACACGCTCAGGAAAAAACAGTAAAAAAAATAAATGTTTTCCCACCTGCAGTTCAGCTCGATTCAGCACGAGATTTCCAGACCATTATTGTTCAGGCAATTCGTGAAGATAGCGTGACCGAAGATGTAACCGCTTCTGCCAAGATGGTGTTCCAGGATCCAGAATGTGCTGTCCTTGAGCGGATTGATGGTGATGACGCGACATCGATACGACTTTCTCCCAAGCAGGATGGTAACACGGTGCTGGTGGTTACGTATGAGGGACACCAGGTCGAACTTCCGGTGAGTGTTCAGTCGGCGAAAGAGAAGCCCCCACTTTCTTTTCGCTTGGATGTGATGCCTGTTTTTGCACGTGCTGGGTGCAATATGGGAAGTTGTCACGGGGCAGCTCGGGGGAAGGATGGCTTCCGGCTCTCTTTATTCGGTTTCGACCCGACTGGTGATTACCATCGGTTAACGCGAGAAATGCCTGGTCGCCGGATTAATCTTGCAAATCCAGAAGGGAGCCTGTTGGTTCAGAAAGCGGTGGGCGCAGTCCCGCATACAGGTGGGAAGCGTTTCGAGAAAGATAGTGAACTTGCAGATCGTCTTGTTCGCTGGATTGCAGCAGGAGCAAAAGACGATCCAAATGCTGGTAAGGATGCTCCGAAGTTACAAGCGGTTGATCTATATCCACCCACATCGCTTCTTGAAGGCGAACAGGCTACCCAGCAGTTGGTGGCGGTTGCTCGATTCTCAGATGGTACTGATAGAGATGTGACTGACCTTGTATGGTACGGATCAAATAATGATTCGTCTGTCGCCATCACTCCGTCTGGAAATGCTGCAAGTGGCCAGCGAGGAGAGTCATTTGTGATGGCTCGATATGACACGATCACAGTCGGTGTTCCAGTAGTGGTCATTCCAAAAAATCTCACCTTTGAGTATCCCAAATCAGAAGGAAATACATGGGTTGATGATCTTGTTGATGCGAAACTCAAAAGCCTTCGCATTGCACCATCGAATGTGTGCGATGATGAAACATTCCTGCGTCGAGTAACTATTGATCTTGTTGGTCTGCTCCCAACGGAGGAAGAGAGAAACGAGTTTCTTGCTGACAAGTCCCAAGACAAGAGATCGGAGTACGTTGAGAGATTGCTCAGCCGAAAAGAGTTTGTTGACCTTTGGGTTATGAAATGGGCAGAAATCCTGCAGATTCGTTCGATCAACAACATTGTAGATAAGAAAGGCGCTCTGCTATATCACCAATGGCTGGATCGTCGTATAGCCTCGAACCAGCCGCTTAATAAAATGGTTCGAGATCTGATAACGGCTTCAGGTGGAACCTTTGAAAATCCTCCAACTAATTACTATCAGGCTGAGAGAAATACACTGAAGTTAACTGAAAATGTAGCTCAGGCGTTTTTGGGAATGCGGATTCAGTGTGCTCAGTGCCATAACCATCCATTCGATCGTTGGACTATGGATGACTATTACGGATTCGCAGCCTTCTTTGCCCAAATTGGAAGGAAGAGGGCCGACGACCCGCGGGAAACCATTGTCTATAACTCTGGTGGTGGTGGGATGAAGCATCCAGTGACCGGCCAGACGGTAGCACCAAAATACTTGGGAGGGGCAGAGGCAGAAGTTACGAATCGTGATAGGCGAGAGGCTGTTGCAGAGTGGTTGGTGTCACCTGAAAATCCATTTTTTGCAAAACGAATTGCCAACCTTGTGTGGACACATTTTTTTGGCCGAGGCATTGTGCATGAGCCAGATGATTTTCGTGTCAGTAATCCACCGGTGAATGGTCCATTGCTTAATGCTCTGGCGAGTCATCTCGTGAAGTCAGAGTGGGATTTCAGGGAGCTTGTTAGGGAGATCGTAAATTCAAAAACGTATCAGCGAGAGTGTGATACAAACGAAACGAACCTGTTGGATAACTCAAATTTTTCACATTCGGCGGTGCGTCGGATTCGAGCAGAAGTGCTTCTTGATATTCTGGCACAAGTTACTGAAACAAAAAATAAATTCCCAGGTCTTCCAGAAGGTGCTCGCGCGGTTCAGGTGGCTGATGGTCGTACATCAACGTACTTTCTTACCACTTTTGGAAGGGCAACTCGGGAAGAAGTTTGTTCGTGTGCAGTGAGTATGGATCCAAGCCTGTCGCAGGCGCTGCATCTCCTGAATGGAGATGTTGGTAATCAGAGAATTCAGCAGGGAGGCGTCATTGATCGCTGGATAAAAGAAGGGCGCCACGATACCGAGATCATTGATGAACTTTTTGTGCGTTGTTACGGAAGATCTCCTCAGGAGCGAGAGCGAGTGGAAACACTTGCGACTGTTCAGAATGGTTCAGAACGTAAGCAGGCTCTCGAAGATGTTTTCTGGGCACTTTTAAACTCACCGGAATTTATATTCAATCATTAGTTGCTAACGACATGTTTTCGTTTCACGAATAGATGATCTGACAACTTCTACGCAACGAAAAGATATTTCAATCCAATGGAAAAATTTTGGCGGCAGGATATTTACTGTTCAAACACATGGCGGCTTTTATCTGCTGGACTTTGTGTAATTCTCTTCGGTGTATCGCCGGTAACGGTGGATGGTAAGCCGCCAACATATGAAGACGATGTGTTGCCAGTTTTTCGTGAGAAGTGCTGCAGTTGTCACAACGCCGACAGGAAGGCTGGTGGACTCGATCTCACAAGTTACCAGCAAATGATGGCTGGTGGTAATTCTGGTGATGTTGTTGCGGGCGGGGATGCTGACGGATCATACCTGTGGCAGGTCGTCAGTCATGAATCAGAGCCAACGATGCCACCTGATGCCGACCGTATTCCCGATCCCATGTTGAAGGTGATAAAGGAGTGGATCGTAGGTGGAATTATTGAGCGGGATGGGGCAAAGCCTGTTGCCAAAGAGTCCAGCTCTTCACTTGCTCTTGATTCAGGCTCAATTGTCAAGCCTAGCGGCCCACCAGTTTTGCCACCTCGACTGTCACTCGAGCCTTATTTTCACGGCCTACAGCCAACAACAATTCGGTCGATTGATGCCTCGCCCCATGGCGATCTTGTAGCAGTCGGAAGTAGCCAGCAAGTCTTGTTGTTTAATCCACGAACACGCGAGTGTATTGGTGTGCTTCCTTTTCCCGAAGGTGAGTGTACAAATCTTCGATTTTCTCGAAGTGCGAAACTTCTTCTTGCTGGTGGAGGTGTTGCTGCAAAGAGTGGTCGGATTGTGATCTGGGATGTCGCCACTGCTCAGCGAGTAATGGAACTTGGAGACGAGTATGACGAAGTATTAGCCGCGGACCTCTCAGCCGATCAACGTCTTGTCGCTTTAGGTGGTTCAGCGAAAGTTGTGCGTCTTCTTCAAACATCAAATGGATCCGTAGAGAGTGAAATAACAAAACACACAGATTGGATAACCAGTGTTGCTTTTTCTCCTGACAGCGTCCTGCTCGCAACAGGTGATCGGGCAGGTAATCTTTTTCTATGGGAGTCATTTGGTGCACGTCACTGGGGAGACCTCAAGGGACAAAAAGCTGGTATCACTGCAATCGACTGGCGAGCTGATGGTATCCTGCTAGCTACAGCATCTGAGGATGGCACGATTCATCTTTGGGAAGCTGATACTGCAAAGAAGTTGAAATCCTGGTCTGCTCATGGTGGTGGAACAACCGACGTAAGGTGGCTTTACGACGGCCGACTCGTTTCCACTGGTCGCGACCGGAAAGTAAAAGTCTGGAAAGCTGACGGGAGCCTCGAGAAAGAATTAGGAGTCCTTTCCGATATTGGCACAAAAGTGACAGTTACTTCTGGGGACCCGGTTGTGATTGCAGGCGACTGGTCTGGGCAGATCTCAGTTTATGATCTTGCCAAATCAGCACAGTTGGGTCAGATTAATTCAAATCCAGAGCCATTGTCACAACGCATAGAGCGTGCCAAGCAGGCAGCCGTTGCTGCAAAAAAGAAAGAACAGGAGATACTTCTTGAAAAAGACAAGGCAGCCAAGAATGAAGCAGATCTCATCAACCAGCTCGCCTCAGCCAATAAAAGTCTTGGCAATGCAAGTGCTGAGCAAAAACAGAAGAAGGCTTCAGTAAAGGCATCTGCTGATGGTGTGAAGACATCAGAGTCTCAACTACTTATTGCAAAAACAAAGGCGAAGAAGGCAAATGAAATAGTCTTATCCCTCGAAAAAACAGTAAACGATACGAACGTAAGTTCGGAAAAAGAGGTCGCTGGTAAAATCCTGAATTCGGCAAAGAAAACATTAGAAGAAACCCAGGCATTGGTCAGACATGCTGAACTGGGGCTTCAGGAATCACAAGAGATACATGCTACTGCAGTAAGTGCACAGAAGGCTGCAGAAAAGAAACTTGCTGACTCGAATACACAAGTTAAGCAGCTCAATGAGCAGGTGGAGAACGCAGCTGCCCAACGAAAAACGCTTTCAGAAAAGCACATCCATCTCGTTGAGGAATTCAGGGCATGCGAGCAGCGTTGTAAAAAGTGGGAAGACGAACTCACTTTCTCGCAAAACGCCAGCCGGGATACGGAGTGAAGCCTTGCGAGCGTTCTTTTGACGTATATGCGGTACGTGCACTGTTATGACACGTTTACTTGTGCGAACAATTAAAACGCTATGCTCAATTCTGGGGGCTATGCTCAGGCATTTCAGCTTTGGGCAACTCGAGACTGTCTTGCTAGCAGACCCTTAAATTTTGTGAGTGTTTTTTGTTTGGTTTCGATGACCAAAAAACGAACCAGCCAAGATCTGGAATCCAGGCTGGTTCGTTCAGGCGTCAATGAGGCGGTAGTATCTTAGTTGGTTTGCGATGCCGGCTTTTGCTCAACTGGAACATCGCCACGAAGCACTCCTTTAATAGGAGCTCTTGATGGGTCCTGTTCCATTTTCTTGATGAGAGCAAGTCCAGAAATCATGATTTCCCGATGTGCTATTTCGTGGTCGGTAAGACCTTCATTGGTAGATAGTCGGCTTACATACGCCGAAATCTCGTTTGTTCCAGACTCGAACTCCTTCATGTTTTCTTCGATGATGGTCTCGATCATCTTTCGAAGATTTGGAGCAATTTTGCCAACTGCTGCTTCGAGTTCACCTTCTTTTGCGAGGTCAAGCTTTTTTTCCTTGGCTTGAGCAATGACATCTTGAAATCCTTCGTGGATGACATCATAGGCCTTGTTTTCAATCTCTTGAAATTCTTGGTCAAAGAAACTAGCAAGAAAGGAATCAGCCTGATCAAGTACTTCTGGCAGAGCATCGAGAATCATTTTTTCGCTTCGGTCGACAACCATTGGTGCTTGGGCTTTAAGTGACTCTGTAAGTTTCGCTGGTGCTTGTTGGAGCCGTGGCTCGACCTGGTCAGCAATCAATTGGACAAGGGTAGGCGCCTCAGCTGCCGTTGCGATGGTTGTTGAAAGAAAACGCAGGTAGAAAAACACCCCGACAAGAAGGCATGCCATAACAACAACAGTAAGAGTTAGGCGGCTTTTTGCTTTAGCTGCATTTTTTGCAACACGATTTTCCAGAGACTGTAAGCGGTTCTCGATAGTAACTTGATCTGTGTTAGACATTTCTCAAAATCTCCATGATAAAAATTGGGATAATAATAGATGAATGGGTGAAGCTGCGACTTTCAGTTCTATAGCTCATCACTTGTACTGAAAGGTGAATCTGTTTTTAGGACAGACATAGTAGGCGCGACAGTGCGATCAACAATAAGGAGGATGTTGTGCATAAATCGTTGTTGAAGCAATTCTTCATTCATATTCATTGCCGCCTCTACTGGAAGCTCATCAAGCAATTTGCTAATACGTTCGACTTCAACGCTGGTTAAAGCCTGTATTTGCTTCTGGAGTTTTTCGCTCTCAATTGCCATCCCCTCGACGATAGTGTCAGAGAGTTTTTTAACGTTTTCAGGCGTGAGGCTAGGGATCTCAGCTTTGACATCAGCAGCTACTTTATCAGTTACTCTCTGCAGGCTTTGATTTGCTTTTTCCTGCAACATTACAGGTATGCGATTAGACAGTGATTTTGCCTCTTCTGTAATCATCGCCTGAAGCTTAGGTCGAAGCGTCTTAAGGCGTTTCATTGCCAATTCACGATATGTCGGAACGGCATCCATGGCGGCTTTTGTGAACTTGTCTTGTAGAGTCGGGAGTAGCTCATCAGCCTTTGCCTGCAAGGCGGCTTGGAGTGTTTGCTCATTTATTTGTGTTTTTAATGTTTTGAAGAGATTGATACCAAAGATACCGATCATCGCGAGAAGCAATAAGGAGCCGATTAAGACTGTGGTTCGCCCAGAACGTTGAGACCGACTTATGCTATCCAGGTTTTTTTCAAGGTTATCAATTGCCTGTGAAAACTCTTCAAGATTCTTTGGCGTGTCAGAAGGTTGACTATTAGTCATTTGCCTGCCCTTTTAGTGCGTAGGATACGTTAGGATGTTGTGAAGGTGAAACGGTGTAAGAGAAGGAAACAACTGCAAATTTGTAGCAAGTAAGTTAGTCCCCAACTGCGCAGAAGAATAATGGTCTTCCATTAGGCTGATGTTAGGATAAAAATCCAGTACCCTAACTTCCCCCACCCCGACTATAGCGTTCTACTTTTAGTAGTTTTTAATGTCAAATACACCCCCTGAAGATACTGCTGTTTTGTTAAAAAACAGTCAATTTCTTGTATCAAGGCTGACACCTTCACAGCCTGGAGCGCTTGGGATTGTTGGCATTTCAGGAGATAGAGCGTGCTCCGTTCTCGATGCTTATTTTCACCCATTCAAAGACACTTCTATTGATTTGTTAGAAGTTGATTCTATTGCAGTTGGCCAATGGAACCATGAATTATTAAGCGGTGGAGAGGGAATTGGTTTATCTAGTAAAAGGGCCAGTCAAAGGCTGGAATGTATTGTTTTGGTTCGAACGGGGGTTCACAGGTGGGAAATCCATTCTCATGGAGGTAGCGCAGTTGTTCGGTCTTTGATCAATAGTTTTGTGTCGGCCGGTGCAGATGAAGTTTCGTGGGATGCTTGGCTTGCGTGCGTAAAAAAAGATAGTACACAGACGGGGATTCGAAAACAGTTGGCTCAAGTTGATGGATGGTACGCAGCTCAAATACTTACACGGCAGCTCTCGGGATCCTTTCAGAAAGATATCAAACAAGTTCAGCAAGTGCTCGATACAAGACCGAGATGTCAGGATCAACTTGCCATGGCAAAAGCCGTCATTCATCGTTTGGAACGCGCTTCCCGAGTTGGTCTGCGTTTAACGCAACCGTGGCGAGTTGTTTTACTTGGGCCAGTGAATGCGGGTAAGAGCAGCCTGATCAATGCATTGGCTGGATATGATCGAAGTATCGTCTCCCCACATGCAGGTACAACACGTGACCTGCTGGAGGCACGAGTTGTCATTGATGGGTGGTCATTCGATTTTATTGATACAGCAGGTTTCCACCTTGTTGGTAATCAAAAGAAGGAGCTTAGTGATATTGAAAGAAGGGGTATCAGTCGAGCTGTAGTGGAGGCATCGAATGCAGATCTTATGCTACAGATACATCCACTTGATCAATCACCAGTGGATGTTTCATTAATACAAGACGTTGGTGATGACCTGCCGCAATGTATTAACGTTGGCACAAAGTTGGATATATCCTGCAATAAGGATTTCTATAAAAAGGCCTTTCCAGAAACACTTGTTCGAACATCATCTCGAACTGGTCAAGGGATCGACCATCTGATGCAAGTCATACTCGAAACACTTGTGCCAGAAATCAAAAGTAATCCAGATAGTCTTCTAGGCGGTGTTCCGGTTTCACCAGAAGATGTTAAAGTTGTGAGAAAACTTAATAAAAAAATAGAAGATTACTCACGAGCTTTGTGATTCCGTACTATTATCTTGATCGGCACTTCAGTAAATGGTGCGTTCTTTCGAAGTGATGAAAGAAGATATCGTTTGTAAGGTGCGGTGAGGCTTTCAGGAGAGCTTGTTGATAGAACAATTGTAGGCGGCGCGGTATCCACCTGTGTCGCAAAGTAGATTCGTACGGGCCGGCCTCGGCGATCAGCAGGTGGGCGTGTTGCTTGAGTTGCAGCATGAATAATTGTATTGAGCGCAGCTGTTGGAACTCGAGCCTGGCTTTGGCGAAAGAGGCGTTGGGTCGTGTCAATTGCAGCTTTTACATTACGCCCCGTTGTGGCAGTCACAAATGCAATAGGAGCCCAGGGCATCGTGCGGAAAGTATCACGGAGGTACTGCGCCCATTCGCTTCTTTCGACATCTCCTGCGTATAAATCCCACTTGTTCACAACAAAGAGAACAGGCTTCTGCTGCTCGACAATGAGATCGACAAGTTGTTTATCGACTTTGCCCACTGGCTGTGTGGCATCGAAAAGCATCAGGACCACATCAGCACGGCGAACACTTCGTTCGGCTCGGTGGGTTGAGTAAAAGTCGATATCACTATTACGGCTTTTTGTGCGCCGTAGCCCTGGTGTATCGATCGCAAGAAATGAGTGGCCATCTACTTCAAAACGAACATCAATGCTGTCGCGGGTAGTCCCTGCAACTGGGCTGGCAATTACCCGTTCTTCTTTTGCCAAAGCATTAACAAACGTGCTTTTTCCAACGTTACGGCGGCCGACAATTGCAACCTTCATTTCCGGAAGGTCGGTTGTGGCCGGATCTTCCCCATCCACAGTCTCTGGAAGAAGCTTTGTTATAGCTTCAACTAATTCATCACGGTTACGATTCTGCTTTGTGCTCGTGACAAGTGGCGAACCAAATCCAAGTGCATCAAAGTCATGGCCCAGAACATCAAATTTCTCATCATCAGACTTGTTAGCTACTAAAAGAACATTCGCACCAGACTGTCGTAGGCGCAGAGCAACTTCTCCATCTGCTGGGACACGGCCGGTTCGAATGTCAACTACAAAAACAACAACTCCTGCAGTAGCTAGGCCAGCTTCGATCTGCATGTCGATTTGTTCAGTCAACCCATCGGGATCGTCAAAACCCATTCCACCGGTGTCTATGAGATCAATTATTTTTCCACCACACTCAATCCTTTGAGTCAGACGGTCACGAGTAACACCCGCAGTCGAGTCTTCGATGGCGATTCTTCGCTGAGAAAGCCAATTGAAAATACTTGATTTTCCAACATTTGGCCTGCCAACGATTACAACCTGCTGAGTAGAAGAAGGCATGCTGGGATATTCGCAGGGAGAGGTTATTTGTCTGGTGCGGCTAGGACTGTTCACGTAGTACAGTTGCAATCGTTTGTGCAGTTACATTTTTTA
>JALCBP010000144.1:0-3871 GCA_028066355.1 Pirellulales bacterium | reverse complement strand
ACGGGATCATCCTGTTCGACCCCGATAAGCGAGAAGTGGAATTACAGTTTCATCCGATGAACGAGGACCGAAAGCCCACCAAGGCACACGTATATGGCTGGCCGCACACAGTAAATTTTTGAGGCAAGCGTTAAATAGAGATCAATCCATCGCATTGGCACAGCTGCCTTCGATGATTCTCGCCGAATAGAACGAATTCACACTATTCAGTCACGAGACTAGAAAAATGAACCATCTTCTGTCCTATGGCGTTCGACACACATCTGGTTGCCTGGCGAAACATCAGGATCAAAGAGATGAAGGAATAGGTGTATCGTTATGAAAAGAGCATTCAGACTGCTTGCTATTCTGCTGGCCGCCATCGTTGGAAATCATTCAACTTATGCAGCAGACAACGTCACCCCATTAGATATTGCATTCAAGAGACAGGCGGTCGGCAGGTTTACATTTGATGAAAGTTCTGCCATCCCGTTATCGGGCTTTACACCAAACCAGGTGGTAAACCTCAAAACCGAGTACCCACAGATTCCGATAACGAGCGAGTCTTGTCACTACACAATTGACGGCTCACTCCTTCGAGTAACATCAGGAAAAACTGCTGAGTCAGCGTTGTGGATGGGAGGATTCAATCCATTTGCCACGTTCGACGTCTCGTTTGCTGAGAGCCAAAGACAGTCTGGCAAGGCCGGTGTGGAGTTCGCCACGCCAGACAACCAAAACCGAGTATCAGTAGTAGCCTGCTTCGACTCCGGCCAATGTCGTTCTTTGCGATGGAGCGTCCTGATCAAAGGAAAGCAACTGGAAGAAAAGAGCACGAATCTCAAGAAACCTGTGAGAGGGCCGTTCACGTTACGAGTTCAGGTCCTCGGCAGTGGCTTGAACGTTTTCCTCGTGCGGAACGGCCGTAACGAAGTTGTGAGTACACATGATTTCTCCAAACTCATCGATTTGCGAGAGAAAAAACACATCCAGTCGTTCGAGTTTCGCTTACTCACCCAACTGAACGCTGGGCAAGAGGTCGTCATCAATCAAGTGAATGCTGCGCTCACGACAGGAGTCGGACAAGCAGACATCTGCGCGATCACCTATGAAGATAGCTCCCCGCTTCTCGACAACGGTCGGCTGTGGTTCACCATGTCTGTACGAGGGCGACATCTGCCGCACCCGCTGCAGGGCGTATTCAGTCTCAACCCCTCAGTTTTCGATGTGCGTCTTGAAAGCATTATTGTATTCGACAGGAATGATGGTTTGCTCCGTAATGAAATCGCCTCTCATATTTTTTATGACCGGAACGCAGAACAATGGCGGGGGCTTACCGTTGGGTTTTCTGCTGAGGGCGATCCAAAGAAAATAGAACCGAAGCAACTGTGGGCGGTGTCGTCACAACGTGATCCACGATTTGGTTTCACCATCATGAAGGCAGCGAAAGTCGATATGCCTGGGGGTGAGGAAGACCCACATATTATTTATGACGCCAGCGTTCAAAAGTGGAGAGTTCTGGTCTGCACAAAAGGCGGCCCGGGCTATCCAGCCACACTGTATGAAGCTGATCATTGGAACGGACCGTTTAAGCAGATAGCAGGACCGGTTGATATCAACAGCACTGGCTGCCTCCTTCAGAAATTCGGTGATCAATACTATGCGTTATTCGGTGGAAGAGGTGGGCAGTTCCATGTCTACTCCTACCCGGAGCTCAATGCTTTAGGTGTTCTTGATATGGATCGCCCCCCATGGAGCGAGGGAGAGAATTCCCGCTGTTGGCCGAATGTCATCCCTCTTCCCGAAGGCTATCCGGCGCCTTATATCGCACTCAGCATGGACCGCGCGAACTATCCTGGACTGAAGGGTTGGACTTATGGCGCCCTCTATCTTTACCACGGCCATGTCAGGCAACAAACGCAAACGAACCAATAATAGCGTTCCCGATTCGCGCTCCATACAAGCAGGTCAAATAGTGAACGGACGCCATTTTCCCGAGTGTTGTCCTCCCACAAAACAAGCTGTTTTCTTGTTTTTTCGGAAACAATTGCATCCCCTCTTACATTACTTGTAATGAATACCTCAGAAGACCAACGTGGTTCTCCCAGTGCGACCGAAGAGGTGCAGTTGTTGTTTGTGCGGCACGAGAATTCGATTCGGGCATTTGTCAGGGCCTTGCAGCCTTCATTGGCGGATGCAGACGATGTGCTACAAGAGACTTTTTTGACAGTTTCGCGCAAAGCTTCCACCTTTGAGCTGGGAACAAACTTTGTGGCATGGGCCTGCAGTATCGCCCGACTGAAAGTGCTTGAAAACTTCCGTCAAAAAAAACGGTCCAACCTACTGAGTGAAGCTGCCATCAGTGCTTTGGCCGCTGACGCGCCTGCTCCAGAAACGCTGACCGAAAGAGAAGACGCCCTCGAAAAATGCCTTGGGAAGCTAGCTCCAAAGGCGCGTGATCTTTTATGGCGACGGTATTCGAGAAGACAGAGTTCAGACGAAATGGCCGAAGCAGCAGGAATGACATCGATCGCTGTTCGCGTCGCACTTTCAAAAGCAAGGGCCACTCTGCGTGATTGCATCCACTCTCAAACAAAACTTGCACAGTGAAAGACACGATGAAAGAAATGAATAACAAAAAAGAACTCGACGTGTTAATAGACGCGTGCCTCGAAGGGCAGCTGAGTGAGGCAGAGGCAAAACAACTGAGTCTGTGGATTGAAGAGTCCAGTGAAGCCCGACAGCGTTATTGGGATCTGGCTTCTGTTCACGGCATGATCGAGCAGTCAATGCAAAGTGCCTCTTTGAAGGCTACTACCGGAAAATTAACAATGGCTCCTGCAAAGACTCACCCGATGTTTCGTCGATTCCGCCTCACGTCACTGGCTGCGGGGCTTCTCATCGGGATCTTTGGTGCTTCCATGGTCTGGGCGTACGCGATTCCACGCAGCAAGCCACGTCAGCGGCAAAGCAGGGACGTTGTCGTTGAGAGTTTTGAAGATCCAGAACTGACTATGGCTGGTAGGTTTCCAACGAGTCCGAACCATTGGCAGGGCAGGGTGTCCTCAGTCCCTGAACTACAGGAACTTTCTGCTGTGAGCGGGAGTCGTGTTGGAAAGTTTGTGGGAGGCGGCACACAGAAACTCACCTACACACGCTACATCATTGATTTGGATGAGCACCCAAAGGCGAATGCTGATCGTGTCAGATCAGTTGAAGTTGAGGCTTCGTTTGCTACATCAAACCCAAAGGAGTCATCTGCGTTTCAGATTCGTCTGGGCTTATTCAGTCAGGAGCCTGAAGCAGTTCGTCCAATCTGGAATGATCACGAGTTGCTCTTTGATACCGTCCTCGGCCATGTTGGGCGGAACTACACGACAGTGCCAGGGGACCAAGCCGGCTGGCACAAGCTACGAGCCATGATTGAGGTTCCGCCGGGAACGCGGAGCATCGTGATCTCGCTGGGCGCGGGGAACGATGAGCCTGGCCCCACCACTTCTGACCACTTCGTTGATGCGGTGCGGGTTCGTCTTGTTGACACGATTGGTCAAGGTGAATGATTGCTGCCTCGCGTGAAAACGGACGCAAAAGACTCAAGCCCATCTGTTGAAGAGCAAAGATAGATGAGCAGTGACGCTGGAAACGAACTCAAACCTCTCGGAGATGGACATCATGCTTCACACGAATAAAAGCAAAGCCTTATTGGTTTTAGTAGCCGTATTCGTTTCTACGGTCAACACAGAAACTGAAGCAAAAACTATAAAGGTTTCCAAGCCAAACATCATCATTATTATGCCAGATGATTCCAGTTACGGTAATCATTCGTGTTTCGGTAACCCTGTCATAAAGACCCCGAATATTGATGCCCTTAAGAAAGAAAGCTTGCTCTTAA
>JALCBP010000036.1:11341-24464 GCA_028066355.1 Pirellulales bacterium | reverse complement strand
GTCATAAAAGAAGATAGTGATGGAGCCATCATCGATATTGATCTCAGTGATCGTCCCCTGAACGACCGACTCATAGAGGCACTCGTATCACTTCCAAAACTTTCGGTACTGCGGCTACGAAGAACTTCAATTAGTGATGAACAGCTTGGTAAACTGACTCCACTCAAGCTGCGCATGATTGACTTGAGAAACACGAATGTCACGGACGCCGGGCTCACTCACCTTGCTCAAATCAAATCTCTCATCGATATACAACTTGAAAAAAGCAAGGTCACCGACGTTGGTATTCAAAAGCTAGCTGATCTTGATCTCAAAAGTTTTAATGCAAACTACTGCACAAGTATCAGTAATCGTTCATTGGCTGTTCTTGCGTCCATGCCATCGCTTGAACAGATTCAGCTTGATTACACAAAAATAAATGATGAGGGCATGGAAGTGCTCTCGGCATCAAGCCGACTAAAACGGCTACGCATTCGTGGCGTTGATGTCACCGGGGCCGGGCTGATTCATATTGCACAACTCAAGAGCTTAAGTCGAATCAACTTACGTGACACCTCACTTGATGACGCTGGCCTCTCAGTGATCGCTGCATTACCAGCGATTGACTGGCTTGATATCAGCGAATGCCGACTCGCTACTCCTGAAGGCCTAGCCCAGCTAGGGAAAGCATGCACGCTCACATACCTTGACCTTTGGGAAACAAAAACAAATGACGATGTCCTCGATACTTTCAAGCAATTAACGAACATCAAGGTATTGAATCTGAAAGCAACATCGGTAACCGATGAATCTTTGCCGACAATCATGAAAATGACCCAACTAACTGATCTCAATGTCGCTGGAACCCAACTCACTGATACAAGTTTTCTTGCCCTTGGAAAACTACCGCTGCTCAAGACACTCAACGTAGCGAATACTGATATCGGATTCGATACGATTGACACACTTCTTGAATCTCGGGACGATCTCGAAGTTATCGAATTTGAAAACTAATCAATCAGAAAAAGAGTTCCTGGGTCAACTTTACAGTTGAACGATTTTACTGATTCTCTTTGATTTTTTTCTGGCCACGACAACGCTCAGAGCAATACCGAACATTCTCCCAGCATCTTTTCCACTTTTTTCGCCAAGAAAAAAACCGTCCGCACACAACACATTTCTTCTTCAAATCCTTGTTGTTCATATGATTGAAGTCGTTTCTAATCGTAAACGAACGGTAGCACCGCCTGTTCTTCAGTGCGACTCGTATCACTTCGTTTATCAACGGTCTCGTTACTCCGCAAGCTTTTTCGCTCCGGATCTTGGCGCATGAATCCGCGTCGGTCACGGCGGCTACCATGACGGACTGCGACAGCACTTGCTGCATCACGTGCTTTTTTGTCCTGACGTAACACGGTGAATCGAGCCTTTGCCTGTTTCGAAGCCAGTGCATGATCCACGATTGGCTTTGGATAAACCGAACCAATTTCACAGCCAGATGATTTCTGGATATGAGCAGGCATCATCCATGGAGTGTGAATAAAAACATCGGGTACAGACACCAATTCGGGTAGCCATCTGCGTATAAACTGTCCCTGCGGATCTTGTTCTCTAGCCTGCTTCGTTGGATTATAAATCCGCAGGGTATTTATCCCAGTCGTACCACTCTGCATCTGCATCTGAGACCAGTGAATACCTGGTTCAAAATCAAGGAAACTTGTTGCAAGGTGAAGGCCCGTAGGGCGCCAGTGAAGCCATAGCGAATAACTTGCAAACGATACGACCAGTGCCCGCATTCGAAAAGGAAGCCAGCCTGTCATGTTCAAGCTTCGCATGCATGCATCAACTAGTGGATACCCAGTACGGCCGTTTTTCCATGCTTGAAAATACACATCGGAAAACTCATTTTCACGAAGACCGTCTGCTGCAGACCACATATTCTTATGCTCGATCTCCGGTTCATCTTCGAGCTTTTGTATAAAATGACAATGCCAGTGCAATCGAGACTGCATTGATTGAATACTTTTTTGCCATCTTCGTAATTGTTTTCGAACTGATTGATTTGTTTCTGTCATCAAAAGTCCTCTGACTTCAGAACGCTTCTGCTCTGTTGCCTGCCAGACTCGCCGAATTGAAATCGTACCGAAGGCAAGATGAGCAGATAATCGAGAACAGGACTTTGGGGCTGTAAGTGGGGAAGAGATTCCACCTGAATAAAACTGACCACGTCGATCAACAAAGTCCTGCAGAATCATTCCCGCATTGCATTCTCCGCCAGCCTGGCAATCCGCCTGATCTTTTTCATGACCAAGATCAATCGGCCGGAGGATACCCAACGATGGTAACTGAACCACCGCCTTGTTGACACTATGTCTTGGTAATGGATGAACAGCCTTTTGAGGCTGGTTCATTATCGATTCCCAATACCTATTCCATCCATCACGAGAATTCAAACACCGGACAACACCGTTTTGAGGGAATTCCAAAAACTGAATACCAACAGTCCGCGCCCACTGACGGACTCTTTGGTCCCTTGCGTAACTGATTGCCGTACCCGTTTCCTCGTGTGCAAAAAGTTTTGAAAACCCTGTTTCACTTCGCAGCTGTTTAAGAACAGAAACTGCGTCACCCCGCCTTAATATCAGTCGAATTCGAAGTTGTTGGAGTGACTGTTCGAGATCAAGCAGACACTCTCTCAAAAAAGTGAGGTGCCTCGCGTGTATTTCTGGCTGACCGAAAATTTCTGGCTCGTACGCAAATACACAAAAAACGTCGCCGCCCTGAGCCCTCTCTATAGCGGTGCTCAAGGCTGTATGATCCACAACCCGCAGATCTCGCTTCAGCCAGACACAAAGAGGTGGAACATCTTGAGACACAACAGCTACCTACACACAAAAAAATTTTTTCTAATTATAGGCTTCCAACCAATCTTCGTCTTTTTGTAATGAGTGAAGGCATGGCACAGTTCGGGCTGGTATTTTGTGTACCTCTACACTATTTCTTAAAGCCAGTGTTCTTGCTCTAAAAGCAGTGTTCTTGCCAGCACCAGCAGGAACTTCGTATTCTGATCAGTTGGGGATTCACCTACTCACGAAAATTTGTCATGTCATCCCACTTCTTAAAATCAATCTTCTTTTTCAGTTGTCTCATTCTGGTTACTAGCTTGAATCTTACAGCCCTTGCTGAGAACTCTGGTGAAGCAGTCATCAATCAACCTGATACTCCTGATGAAGCACTATCTCTTGCACAATCAATAGATGCGCGTTTTGGGATCATTGTTGAAAATATGGGGACGGTGCTCTTCTGGACGCCCATACAGGCCTTCCCTGTTCCTTTGATCGTATTGATTCTCCTTTGTGGATCTCTTTTTTTTACGATATATCACAAGTGGCTCAATATTCGTGGCTTCAAACATGCTATCGATATCACGCGTGGTCGATATGACAATCCAGATGATCCTGGAGAAATCTCACATTTTCAGGCTCTGACTTCGGCTCTCAGTGCAACAGTAGGGCTAGGCAATATTGCTGGAGTAGCTGTTGCTATTCATACAGGTGGTCCTGGTGCTGTTATCTGGATGATACTGATCGGCCTCCTCGGTATGACTGCGAAATTTAATGAATGTACCCTCGCGATGGTCTACCGACGGGTTCGTCCGGATGGCACGGTCGATGGTGGTCCGATGCACTACCTCGAAATTGGTCTTCAGGAACGTGGGTTTTCTTTTCCTCTAGCTAAGGCTTTTGGTCTTGTCTTTGCCCTTTTCTGCATTGGTGGATCATTCGGTGGCGGCAATATGTTTCAGGCAAACCAAGCCACATCAGCTGTCCGTGGCATGCTGGGTGACATAACCGGAATTGATTGGGTTTTTGGAAGTGTTCTCGCTTTCCTCGTCGGTCTTGTCATTATTGGTGGCATTAAGCGTATTGGTCAGGTCACGGAAAAAATCATTCCTCTCATGTGTGGAATCTATGTAGTCGCTGGTCTTGTCATTCTTGTTATTCATGCAAAGCAGATTCCTGATGCGGCTGTCCTCATTGTGCGATCCTGTGTGTCACCGGAGGCAGCATATGGAGGCTTTCTTGGTGTGCTAGTGCAAGGTATTCGTCGAGCAGTCTTCTCAAATGAGGCAGGTGTCGGGTCTGCTGCCATTGCTCATGCTGCAGCAAAAACAGATGAACCGGTTCGTGAAGGCCTCGTGGCTATGCTTGGACCCTTCATTGACACGGTTGTTATCTGCACAATGACAGCCCTCGTTGTTATTGTGAGTGGGGCTTATAACACACCAGAAGCTGGTCAAGGAGTCGAAATGACACGCTGGGCATTCTCCGAGACACTCAGCTGGTTTCCAACAGTTCTCAACATATCAGTATTTCTCTTTGCATACTCAACAATGATCAGCTGGTCATACTACGGAGAGAAAGCCTGGCAATATATTTTCGGAACAACAAAAACAGCAATTATTACTTATCGCATTATTTTTCTTGGATTCATCGTACTAGGAGCTGTCGCCTCATTAGATAATGTTATTGAGTTTTCCGATCTCATGATCCTGTCTATGGCTTTCCCAAATATTATTGGTGGAGTCATTCTTGCGCCTCGCGTCAAGGCTCTCTTAAAAGACTACTGGAAGCGATACAAAAATAATGAATTTGTTATCTACGACTAACTATGCGAGGAAGGTGTCCTATGGCACTTCAAGTTTCTACTGTTGTAGTACCGATTGATTTTTCAGTTGCATCAACTGATCAAATAAAAACTGCTCTTGAGGTTGTTGACAATCCATCACAACTTCATCTTATTCACGTCATGCTACCACTTGAGACAATGTCACCGGGTGTTCTTCTCGGTGACATCACTGATATCTCTCGAACTGAAAAAGTAACAGCTGCACTTAGAAAACTTGCATGTGATCACAATGCTGATGGTGCTCATCTTGCTGTAATGATCGGAACACCAGGACTTGAAATCGCTGATTATGCGAAACAACACAATGCTGATCTCATCCTTATCCCATCGCACGGCTACCACGGCATGAAGCGACTCTTTTTAGGCAGTGTAGCTGAACGCGTCTTACGTCATGCCCCGTGTCGGGTTCTCGTGCTTAGAAGAACTGATAACGAATAACCTCAGTCACTGATAAAAACTACTCAAACGTTATCAATTCCTCGATAGCATCCTCGTCTTCGAATGGATCAAAACAGCCGTCTAGCGGTCCGTAGTCAGATGCGGCAATAACGCGACTTGTAAATATCTGGAACGTATCGTTCATTATTTTGACCTCTTACCACATGATGATACCTCACCAGTATTTGATACTGAAAGCCATCATTGAGGGTAATCTCAGCATCCTGCTTGGATTTCTGCCGGGAAAATTTTATCTTCAAGAGTTCAAATATACGCTGAGTCTATAAATTCCTGCACGGATAATTTTCCTTCTGTCAGAAAGAGCGACATGTCGACTGCAAGTTCTACTAGCCAACCTACGACTGACCCCTGGTTTCAGGACCGATTTGCAGAACGCATTGGCGGCGCGGGGTATGGAAAAGGTAATGAGGTCTACAAATTTGAACTTATTAAGCGGGCCAAACGCCTCGCACTTGCTGAGCATCCTGAAAGGAAAATGCTGGACTTTGGAATTGGGGAAAATGATGAGATGGCACCTGGAAGTGTTCGGGATGTCATGAGGCGAGAAATTGATCGACCAGAAAATCGTGGATACGCCGATAACGGCATTCTTGAATTCAAAGAAGCGGTCGCTGCTTTCATGGAACGGGAGTTTCGCGTTACCCTTGATCCTGCAAAAGAAATTAATCATTGCATTGGATCAAAGACTGCTTATGCAATGCTTCCAGCTGCCTTTATCAATCCGGGGGATATTACCCTCATGACTGTACCTGGCTACCCAGTTGCTGGCACAGCAACCCAGTGGTTTGGTGGCGAGGTTCACAAACTTCCACTTCTACCAGAAAACAACTTTTTCCCAGACCTTGATAGCATTCCTGCAGATATTCTCTCTCGAAGTAAGATTCTTGTTCTCTGCTATCCAAATAGCCCGACTGGCCAAACGGCAACTAAAGATTTTTATAAAAAGGTTGTCGATTTCGCGAAAAAGAATCGGATCATCGTTGTTCAGGATGCAGCTCATATGATGCTTTCGTACGAAACAGAACCTTTATCATTTTTGTCGATCGATGGCGCTAAAGATGTTGGTGTTGAAGTCCACTCGATGTCGAAAGGTTTCCACATGATCGGCTGGCGGCTCGGCTGGGTTTGTGGTCATGAAAAAATTGTCCAGGCTTTTGCTGATGTAAAAGATAATTGTGATTCTGGTCAATTTATTGCAATTCAAAAAGCCGCTGCCGCTGCACTCGCCGACCCGACTATTCCTAGTCAAGTCCGAGAAAAATATCGTCGTCGACTCGAAAAGCTTGTTGGTGTTCTTCGAAGCGTTGGCTTTGATTGTGAAATGCCCGGAGGCACGTACTTCCTATACACAAAAAGCCCAAAAGGCGCTGGTGAACAAACTTTTGCTAATGCTTCTGAGGCAGGTCAGTTCCTGATAAAAGAACTGTCAATCTCAACAGTTCCTTGGGATGACTGCGGTGCGTACACAAGATTTTCAGTCACCTACGAAGCTCATGATGAAACTGCTGAAGACGAACTTATGGCTGAACTTCACAAGCGGTTGTCACAAGCACAATTGACTTTTTAAGAACACATTCGATTCTCAGCTTACGAAGGACGAGCACAAATGCCTATTCGCATCGTCCATACCGCAGATAATCACATCGGAATGCCATTTCGACAGCATCGCGATGAGATTCGTAACCGGCTTCTCGAAGAACGCTTCAATGCTCTTGAGCGACTTATCGAGACTGCGAATGAACATCATGCCGATTTCTTTATCATTAGCGGTGACCTCTTTGATTCCACGCGTGTAAAAACACTTTACATCGAACGGACTGTCAGCATACTGAGTAAATTTTCCGGCAATTCAGTTCTTGTTCTTCCTGGCAACCATGACTTCTATGCTGGCAAGGACACTGAAGTCTGGAAACGTTTTAACAAGGCATCATCGGAATACTCCAATATTGAGCTACTTACAACAACCTCCGTTCTCTCTTTCGAAGTAGGCGGAGAGACTATCCAGTTTTTTCCCTGTCCCTGTCCATCAAAAACTGGAAAAGATCCCATCATTTCCTGGATCGCTGATGTAGAAAAAAATTTATCAGCTCTCCGCATTGGTATCGCTCACGGTAATGTAACCGGCCTCGGCCTAGATGCCGACGATCATTACTTTACTATGACAATGCCTGACCTAGAGGCCGTTGGTCTCACCACATGGCTACTGGGACATATTCATGTTCCTTTTCCAACGACGTCTTCAGGTTCTGAGTCACAACTCTTCATGGCCGGAACGCATACACCGGACTCGATGCGTTGCAAGCACTCTGGATCAGCCTGGCTTCTTGATTTTGAAGACTCTCAATTAAAGCAATACAGAAGATTGAGCCCCGGCCAAATTCAATTTATGCGACTTTATCGAAGCCTGCATGACCTAAATGATATTTCTGAACTTCAAAAAATGTGTGACTCACTTGATCCACGTACAGTCATACTCGACCTGAAACTTTCTGGGCAATTATCGACTGATGAGCAGAATGAATTACATAAATCCATAGAAACAGTTCAGAACAAGTTTCCAGCATGCACTGTCGATCTTGATATCAGAAATAAAATTGATTCCAGTACAATGGCGACACTTTACCCACGGGGAACACTTGCTGAGCGTCTCCTTTCAACACTCCTCGCTGATCATCAGCATCCAAATGATGCCACGCTTGCTCATGATTTGATTCAGGAGATTTCAAATTCATGAGACTTAAATCGATTCGGCTTCATCCATTTGGTGCCTTTGAGGACATGTCCTGGGATTTCTCAAGTCCGCTTGTAGTCATAAACGGACCCAATGAAACTGGCAAGTCAACTCTCAGGCAAGCAATTTTTCACAGTCTTTTCACACCGACTGATCTCACACCGGCGAAGCTACGCGATGTAATGTCACCATGGTTTCCACTGCCAGACGGTGACTACGCTTCAGTCACAGTCAGTATTGAGCATGACGGAAAACACTATCATCTTCAAAAAAGATGGGGTTCACAAGCCGCATCAAGTCTCACAACACCAGATGGTTCAGACATCGGTGAAACGAAAACTATTGCCGCAATTCTTGAAAAAATATGCGGCCATAATGAGGCGACTTACCGCCATATCTTTTTTATCGGGCATGATGAACTAGAAAGTACGATTGCCAAGCTTGATACACACGCATTAGACCTGCAAGATGTTCGGAATCTCTCAAAAACTGGAAAACAAACTGCTGGTGACATTGATCAAAGAAAACTCGAACAAGTACTTGAAGATCGTATCACAAGCTATTTCAGTCGCTGGGATGATAAACGGCAGCGACCAATGCGGCAGAACGGCCAGGAAAAAATAATTGGCAATGAATGGAAACAGGGGGTTGGGAAAATTCTTGCTGCCTGGTACACCTGGCAGCGCATCGTAGAAGAACAAGCAAAAATACTCTCCCTTGAGAAAGAAATCGATGCCATTACTTCACAAATTCTTAAGATTGAAGAACAAAGAAAGGTGGACCAAGACTTTCTCAATCAATTTGGTTTCATGCGCGACCAACTAGCCGAACGGAATATTTTAGAGGAACGGAAAACACGGCTCACAGTCGAAGCTGGCATGCTCAAAAAAACATTTGCTGCCTGGCCAACTGCGAAAGCGTCAGTTGACGCCTGGGAAACACAGCGACGTCCTCTCGTAGATCAAATAAAGAGCCTGCAGGATGAACTTGTTTCAGCGAGAGCACATGAACAAGCTGAAGGATTTATGGCGAACTACACTGCTATTTTGTCAGCAAAACAAAATTTGGCAGATGCTCAGAACGCTGTCGAAAAGCTCTCTCACCTTAACCCAGAATCTCTCACTCTTATTGAATCTCTGGATTCTGAAATTTTTCATCTCTCAAATAAACTTGCTGCCCACTCTTTAACGTACTCTATAGAATCTCAATCAAATAAAACTGCTCTGGTGGCAGACGCCAACGAACCACCAAAGTCGATTGAGTTCAACGACGACCCACTGATCGGAACGGCATCTGGCCGCGTTCGCATTGAAACAGCCGACGTTATTATTACAGTTGAAAGTGGCGAGGGAGACATTCAAACGGTACTTGACAATCTCGGCACCAAGCGTGATTCGCTTCACAAGTTGTTAGAGAGTTGCAAGGTTGCCTCTGTTGCTGACGCCAAAGAACAAGCCGCCCAGCACACTAATCTAACCCACCTCCTAGAAACAAAAAAGGAAACGTATCAAGCACTCCTTCAGGGCAAGACACAGTCAGCATGGGACCATGAATTTAAAACGCTTGAGAGCCTTCCAAAAACTCGGGAGAGAAAATCAATTGAACACGAACTAGAAACGTTACGGCATTCAGTGGCGAAAAGTGAAAAAGAAATAGAGATACATAAACAGAACCTTTTAATATGGGAAGACGCTCATACAGATCTGGAAACACTTGGAGAAAAACTCCTTCTTTCTCAGCAAAACCTACGTTCGACTGAGTCCAAACTGACTTCCCTCCCGGAGGCCCCTTCCACTTTTTCTTCCGTTGATGAATTTTTGCGCTCACTGGATTCTGCTCAAGAACGAATGAATGCAAGCAGTGAACCACGCTCTCGACTTGGATCCCAGAAAGGGATCATAGAAGGCCAACTCGGCGACCGCCGTAGTGAAGATCTCAGTGAGGAAGCCGAGCTTGCACGATTTCAGTTTGAACGCATTCTAGAAGAAGGCAATTGCTATAAACGAATTGAGCAAACACTGATGCGAGTTGCCCCAGAAGAGAGTGATGCTCTTAATCAATTGAGTCAACGCATCACTGAAATATTCTCCGGCATCTCATGCAATGATTCACACCTCGATTTTCACGACATGCTTCCGTCGTATATCACTCGTGGAAATGTCACGCTGTCACCAGACAGGCTTTCTCAGGGCGCTCGTGGTGCTCTCGCACTTGCAATTCGTATAGCACTCGCCGAGGTATACCTTCAATCTTCTGATGCATTTGTCGTGCTGGATGATCCTTTTGTGCATATGGACACAAATCGCCTTACTCAAGCTATTGCTATTTTAAAATCTTTTTCAAACAAACACCCTGTGATTTTTTTCACCTGCCATGAGAATCAGGCCGCACTTTTACGTAATTAGATACTAACAACCAGCGAGCAGCGCAGTCCTCAACTCATACGTTTTGTAAGACCTGTCGCACGACGAATTGGTTTTCTAACTGCTGCTTCAAGAACATCTCGTGGGCTCACAATTGTCACTTTTTTAATCGCTCTTGTCACAGCTGTATAAAAAAGTTCACGAGTAACGATACGACTACGGTGCTCTGGCAGTACAACGATTGCGTGTTCATACTCTGATCCCTGGCTTTTGTGAATGGTAATAGCGTGGACGGTTGCAACATCCTCGAGCCTTGAGACCGGAACTCGGACATACTGCCCAGGTTGTCCGAAAACTCCCTCTAAACGATTCTCACTCGTATCGGAATGCACTATGACTCCAACATCACCATTAAATAGTGCCAGTGATCTACAATTTCTGGTGATCATCACTGGCTGGCCTACATACCACGATGTCGCCGGTGGAATACCGAGCTTTGATTCTATCCGTGTATTCCATTGACTGACTCCCGCGAAGCCTCTCCGGTGTGCACAAAGAACTTGAAGTTCTTGCTGCACACGGAGCACAGTGTCTGGGTCAGCTTGCTGCGCCGCCTTCTGGAGTCGCGTTGAATAATTACCTATTTCGGCAACAAGTTCATCAATTGCTTGTCCATTTGTCGGCTCAATCCACTGAACATCAGAATATTCTGATTGAAGGACATTGAATGTTTGAGCCACATCACTCGCACGAATTGATGCTGCTAACGCTAGCACACCTGGTGCATCTTTTGCACGGTGAACGATCTTGAGTTCTTCAATTCTCTTATGCAGGGGATGTTGACTGAACTGACTGGATCGGAAAGTGGCGATGTCTCCTAACACCGTCCCTGCATCGACGCTGGCAAGCTGATCAGGATCACCAACAAGAATAATCTCAGCATCTTCGGCAAGAGCAGTAAGGAGATGATACATCAAAGAACTCGAAAGCATCGACGCTTCATCAACAATCACAATGTTGTATGGTAATCGATTGCTCTCATCGTATCGGAAGGGTTTTGGTCTTGATGGATTAAATTCCAGTAACTTGTGTACTGTACGAGCCGGTTCTGACGTCACGGCTGCCACAATATTCGGCGAGGCACCTACTTCGATGCATCTTTTACGTAGCACATCAGTCATGCGTGATGCTGCTTTCCCTGTTGGAGCAGCAAGGCCGAGTCTCGGCCAAGGGCCCTCTGCAGGAAGGGCAGAAAATCGCTCGACCAAGTCATGCGCAATTTTTGTTGTTTTTCCTGTGCCTGGCCCACCCAGAAGAACCTGCACATGGCGACACGAATCTCGCATTAATACTTCGGCAATATCCTGCTCTTCCGAAAGGGCTCTGGCAAGATAGAACAGATGTCCATCAATGATGAAAGGGCATCGACTGCCTCGAGGCCCGACAAGTGAACCAACTGCCTGTAATGCATCGAGCCATGCATGAGGTTTCAGTGGCCAGTCAAGTGCATTGGTAGCACCAATATCAATTCCACCTGCCCACTCTTGAATATTATCAAAATCAACGCATGTATGACCGTCACGTACACTGCGAAGCGCCAGACAGAAACCAAGCCAGGCAAGCAGTTCTGGTTGTTCTTCACCCTCTCGCTGAGCCATTGAGACTAGTACCGCAGCGGCGGCGATATCTTCGCGACCAACGACGCCCAGTTTCCGATAGTCCTGCAACGCAGGAGGCAGCATCATGTCTCTGCCTCATCTTTCCCAATAAGTAAGTCACTTAATGCTTGCCAAAGGCCATTGGGTGCACGCCATGTAAAGACACCGTATCTTCTCCCTTGGTCATCAGTAGCTGTCTCCGCTCCTTTCATACCACGAGTAAATGCATAGATAATGCCGACAATGCATTGATCCGGGTCTACCTTTGGAATCCGCCATCTCAACATGCGAAAAAGGGCTGTTCCGTAGAGAATTGCCTGTAATGGATAATGATGATGTGCCATTACTTCCAGCAGTCGTTCCGGTGCATAGGCCTGCAGAGGATCCGATGCTCCAGGCGTATGTAATCGGTTACTTTTATAGTCACAGATAGCTAGTCTGGGATTCTCCGTTTGACTGCCCGGTAAACCCAAAACTGCATCAACCGAACCCGTGAGAATACCACGAACCGGTATATCAAACGCTGGACCACAGAGTACGTCTGCATATCGTGCAAGAGGATCCTCCGCAGCTATAAATTTCCTAAGAATTTTCCCAATAGAAGCTACCTTTATATTCTGCAAGTGCCCACCAAGTCCCATTTCAAAACCCATCTCGGGCATACTCTGAGAAGGTGCAATATCAATAAGTCGACAATCGCCGAATGGAGCACCAAGAGGAGTTGTAAGAGTTTCATATACCATCGTATTGAGACGCTCACGATAGTGCCGAAGCATTCCACTGGATGTTTTCTCTTCAATGACCCGCTGTATCTCTTCTTGAAGAGGCACAGCTGTTGCATCGACTGACTCAAAAACTTCATGAATTGTTCTACCCACTGCTAAGCCTGCAGGTAGATCAATTACCAGTTGCCCTGCTGTTGTATCGCATGCGGACAACAATGGCGGCCTTAGCCCCACTGTTACATGCTCGTCATATCCGCCACGTTCCGGCCTGTACAAGTCTTCCTGAGCGCGTGTCGCAACAATACTACTAAAGGACATTCGCCGTGAAAGCGGTATTGCTGAAGGCAATTCAGCAGTTTGCATAACATCTGTTTTTGTCTCTATTCGTAGATTCCGGTTGAGTGTCTCAGGAAGGTCATCTGAGTAAACAGTAGCCTCTGGAAATGAAAATGACTGTTCTATGATGTTTGGCACTTTGCCATCAGCAACGAGGACACCAAGATAGTGCTCCGCTCGTGT
>JALCBP010000036.1:0-11241 GCA_028066355.1 Pirellulales bacterium | reverse complement strand
TCGGATCCTTATTCAATAGATGAATGAATGTTTCAACAGCCTGCTGTGGAGTACAACCACCAGAGGGACCAAGGGCATCCATCGCTTCAAAAATATGAAGAAAGTCAGTGAGATTTCGCTCACCATCACGACCCGCGACAAGACGCTGCATCATTGCTGTTTCTTGTTCGATTGCTACACCAAACGCAGCAAGTCCCTGACGCGTCAGTACAGTCGAGAGCTTCATCAACTCTTCCTGCACGTGATACATGACGGCATCAGCTAGAAGACCGCTCTCTGATAGTGCGTAACCGAAAAAACATGTGGCTGCAGCTCGACGCACGTGACCATTACTGGCCGGCTTCTCAATAGCTTCAAAAATCAAACGAAGGTCGAATGCAATGCGACCTGACATAACACTACTTGTACCACCGCTTACTGCTGGAATGCCCACCTGAGCCAGCCGTCGTTCGATCGTTCGACTAACGCTTCCTTTGCGGGTCAAAACGCAAATATCATTTGGGTCTAGCTGTCGTGATTTCTTCTCACCACGTGGAATCAATCGCACGTTATCTAAAAGATGGATAACTTTTCCAACTGTAGGACCTACCAGTGACTGCTGACTGTCGGTCTTCCCTAGATGAATTATCTCAAGGGGCTTTATCTCACCAACAAGGCATGACTCTTGGTGATCCTCTGACGCAGTGACATCCCGATAGTCAATTCCATCACCAAAGCTCACGTGTGAAAATGCATTGTTTAAATTGTCCAGAAGTGGCTTGTCTGAACGCCAGTTTATCGAAAGTGTCCGATGGTTTTTTTCCTTTTTCGTAAAGTTCACGTACGCCTGTACGTCTGCACCACGAAAACTATAGATAGCTTGCTTTGGATCACCGACACTTACCAATGACCGATTATCATTTCCTGGAAAAAGCCGGGTAAAAAACTCCCACTGAAGCCGATCTGTATCCTGTGCCTCATCCACAATTGCCAATAGAAATCGATTTTTGAGACGTCTTACAACACCAGAATGTGGATCTGCTACAAGTTCGTACGCACGCCTCAGTAGATCATTTGAATCTGGTGTAGCAGCCATTGCATTGTGCACGCGTTCAACACACTGAGCTAATATCTTCTCCAGATTACAAAGACGATCAATGACTGCAACGTCACCTATTTGATGCTTATCAAACCAAGATTCGATAAAAGGATCCCCTAACATAATTACTAGAAGAGATCGCAAAGTTGACTCGTCCCATCTTTGACCTTTTGCAGCTGCTGCAACAATTGCATCATTTACAACTTCATTCACAATACGGTCAGTTTCTTCAGTATCAACAACCGTTTCGATATCGACCCCAGCTGTTCGAAGAACACGACTGCAGACCCCATGAATTGTTGAAATAGTAGCCGTGTCAAATTCAACAAGAGCTCTCTCAAGACGGAACACTCGTTTTGATCGAGTGATTTCATCTGTGTCATTCAGAAATTTTACAAGAGCATCGGCTGCATCAGCAGTAGGACTTCGCAGATCAGCAGCAGTTGAAATAAGTCGTTTTCGTATTCGATACCGTAATTCCATCGCCGCATTTCGCGTAAATGTGGTTATAAGGATATTTCCAATCCGTAGATCATCTCGGGTTGCCAACTCCCTAGCCACAAGTGCCGCAACTGCATACGTCTTTCCAGTACCAGCACTCGCCTCAACGACCATGCTCGTACGAATTTGATCACTAGTCAGGTCAAGTTTCATTCTGGACTGTAGATATTTGTTCTGGGTTTAAAACGTGTAAGCGCAATATATGGTTTGAAAAATATTTTTTGCCGTTCGCTATCTGAAAAAACATCGTCAAAGATGGGGGCTCGGCCATGGACAACTATCTCAAGGCTGTTTTCGTAAGAGCCATATCCAATAAAGGAAGAAAATGACTTTCTGGCTTGTTTTTGATTGGAAAGAAAGTCAGCAGCTGTCTTGCCGAAACTACTGTACGCGCTCACAGCTGCCTGCTGATATAAGCCGCACAACTTTTCAAGAATTCTCTGAGCAGACTGCTTCCCTATGTCATTGCTGAGGGTAACTTCACGCACCATAACTGCTTTTTGTGGCTCTCCCTTGGCATTTACTGCACCAGGTGCCCACTTCTCATGCTGACTATAAACACAGACACGTTCTGCATGTAGACCCGCAACCTTTGCGACAAGTAACTGTGCCACTGCACTATACTTTGACTTTCGAAATTGAGTTGCACTCTTCGCGTTAGGGTGAAGGAGTATGAGTGACATCGGATCATTCTGGCAAAACTCCAATGCACCTGAAATCTGTACGTCATTCACTTCGACACGGATTCGTTCGACCTGTCGTTTGATGAGTGGCAACCCGTCTTCGTCTGCTTGTTTTACAACTGCCTTGGTGAATTCTGTGATTTCTTCGATTGTTTCCTCACCGAATCCCCAGATTGGAACATCACCGTCTAATCGAACAGCCTGCGTCCACGAATCTTCAAACTCCTCACTTTTATCACTCGTAATGTAATCCTGAATGTAATTATCTCGTAGTTCTCGCTGCTCATAATTAGAGAGCGTTAGAGGGAGTGTTGCTGGAATTTCAACATCGTCGTTTCTCCAAGGGTTAATCGCCAATGTTTCACGTACGAATGGCCACAGCGGGTCACACATAAAAGCTGAGAGTGATGAGAGTTCTATCAGTGTTCGTGGTGCAGCAGATTTGGTTTCAGCCATCAAGGGATGTGCTGGTTCTCCAAGTGCTTTCGTAACATGCAGCGCTTTCTGATCATGACTCCATATGACATCTGGACGAATCCTGTTTGCCTGAAAATTTCTTTGACTACAGGCGTGTCGAGGATGAAACACTTCAACTGCGCTATATTGGTCACCATGCCAATGCCAGAGAGGCACACCATGACGACCTAGGAAATCAATAAATTCAGCCAGAGGAGTTACCAACGGTAACGTTGCATTTGTTGAAACACTCATTCCTGTACAAGTAATAATCAATTGATCTTGAGCTGACGCAACACAATCAAGAAATCCTCGACGCACATTGATTCTTGGGTCACTGTCACCGAGCAACTGCTGACGCTCAACAAGATTGTCATGATCACTGGCCACCGTCTCGGCTACATCTTCATCAAATCCTGCGACACAAATGACGCGAAATGGAACTGCACGAAGTGGAATCATTGACGTCGCTGTTATCGCACCTGTACGTAGTGGCTGATGGCCCACAGCAGCAGTTAATGTTGCTATCAGAATCGTTTTAATATCGTGGTATGGTACTTTTATCTCTGTTGCAACCCGTCGTAATTGATCAAGTTCATAGACCACTGTTTCCAACTCTTCTGCTTCATCCCCAATGAGCTGTATCAATGATTGCTCAAAATAATCACACCACTCCCCAACAGATCGATCATTTGCCACAAGTTGATCTAACGCATCGACCACGCGCATGATCGATAAAAGTGGCGCTATCGATTCGATATCTGCAGTATCTACGCCAGTCAATGGCACAACGCCACCAAGTGCTGGCTCTGGTGTCCCATCCGGAAGCACTGTCCCCAGTAGCATTCTTTCAAGACCATGCCACCATGTGTGTGCTGCTAAATCTGGTTGGTCCAATCCATCCCGCTTGCGGCGAGGACCATCAATACCCCAGCGAATACGCGTACGTTCGATACAGCGGTGCCAAACTTCTATTGTGCTGTCATCAAGACCATAGTGCCTCTGTATTAGAGCATGCGTAGCGACCGCTAACATCTCATCGACCGAACATCGCGAACCAATGAGTTTGAGCAATGCAATAAGAAGCTCAGCTCCGTCACTTACTTCACGAATTCCTCGATCTGCTATGACAAGTGGTAGTTCAATCTTATGGCTACCATCTGCAAGTGTACGACTAAAGACTGCCTCAAGATGAGGTGCTAATTCAGAAATCCGTGGACTCACTATAAGAATATCATGAGGGGCAAGATCCTTATGTTGCTTCAATGAATGAAGAAGAGCATCATGAATGACCTCCGCCTGCCTGCTGAGATCATGACAACGATGAATAAGTAACGACTCATCTGCTTTACAAACAGTATCGGCACGCACGCTTCCGTCTGTGATTGTCTGCTGCACTGATTGTAAAAGTGATGCTGGCTTTAAAAGTGATGAGGAACGCTTGCCGGTTTCACTTTGGCTCTGAGTTGCGTGCTTTGGTGTAAAACCTTGGGAAGCAAGTAGCATTTGGCTCTCTTGTGTTCCCCGTAGCCACGAAGTGACGAGTGGATCTCCATCTTGTGTACTCTCAATCTCTTGTTTTTGCGGTAGATATCCAGGCGTTACGGCGGGAGCAGACTGCTCCCATCGAACTTGAAGCGGCGGTGATGGATGAATCAGTAATGTACGGACGTCACAGTACTCTCCGTTTTTGTCTTTGAGTAACGAAAGTTTTTTAAGCACTTCGATTTGTTGTAACGAGAGTGCCTCGAGACCCGCTACGAGAACTGTTGAAGGAACCGGGCCTTCAGCATTTTGATCCCGAGCTGGTGGACTTGGTTGATTGACAACAGCACGAACCGACCGCCAGAGATCGAATTGCCAGCGATCATTCCGGGCCAACCTAATAAGAAACTCGTTGTCTGGGCCTTTCATTTCTTCAGCCACAGGAGCCAGAACCGGCTTATTATCCTCCCACCCTAAAATCATGCCCGGTCGTCGAAAGTGATAATGATCAAATCTGTCGGCAATACGCCGAGCTGCTAGTAAAGGACCACCTGCCTGCTGAATGAGCCACTCGTATTGTTGAGACTTCGTAATAACATCCAGTACCGAAAATGTAAGTCGCTCAACGGACCATGGATCGTTCTCATATTCATACGACCCAATCAATAGCGACAGTGAGCCTGGATAGGAGAAATCGACTCCTGCCACTATCCCGTCACCTAAACCTTTGGCTGTTGAACCAAGTTTTCTCGCAAGTTTATCAGCTAACCAACTGCGGGCGCCAATAGTTGGAATCACAATCTTGTAGGACGTAAAAAAGTCCATTGGCTGAGACAGGAATTCAACAGCCTCGTCGACAATCGCATCCAAACTCGTAACGTACTGAATAGAAAGTGGCATAGTCGCTGTAGTTTATCCAGCGATCAGAATTCCGTGAACATGATCATCTATACTTTCTTTGCAATTACGATCTTTTAACCTGTAATCAGATTTTTAACTATGCAGTTATCGTTCACTCCAAAAGTCATGTGCTGTTGAACTGTACAGAAAACAGGAGCAACAGCCATCAAACAGGATGAACGTGCACCCCAACAAGTCATTGGTGCCCCTGCACCTGACCTATGGTGGCAATTACCTTTTAATCTCGATTATTGCTCGCCTTGACCAACAGAAACCCGGACAAGTTTCATAATTCGTCCAGAAACATTCCAGTCTTGTACATACAAATTTCCTTCGTCATCCCAACATGCCCCATGAGTTCCACTAAATATCCCTTCCTGCCATTGCTCCTGTGGCACTTTGAAACTACCTCGTGTTTTGGTATCTGAGTTGAACCCAAGTACAGAAATAATCGTATTATCTTTATCAAGAATCACTAATCTTCCTTGCAGATCTGGTACCGCTACGTAGTCACCTCGTATGGCAACCGACGTTGGCATCCCAAGTCCGGGCATGACTTCTTCTATATAATTGCCGTCAAGACTATAGTGAACGAGTCGACCTTTGGGCTGATGATTTCGGTCGCAAATTAGAAGTCGTGGTGGACTATATCGGTTGTCGAGAGTCATCCCATGGGCCGTATTAAATTCTTTCGTACCGTTCCCTTTCCTTCCAAAGTGTGATTGGTATTCCCCGTCCTTATTAAACCTAAAGATTCGGTTACTGGCATATCCATCTGACAAGTAGACATCACCATCAGGTGCAACAGTTATTGCTGTTGGTGACCATTTGGCTATCTCTAAACCACATTCCTCTTTGGTTGGAATACCGAATCGCATCTTGACTTCACCTGTTACTGCTTCAAACTTAATTCCCTCACCGGCTTTATTTCGTGCTCCATATATGTAGTCAAGGCCATCTTCATTTCGTATTTCCATATCGTGAAGCCCCGTGTGATCGCTTCCAAGATACTGTCGCAAGACCTTTCCGTCAGAAGAAAATACAAAGATTCCACGACTTGAACTGGTGTAGATTTGTCCTTGACTGTCAACAACAACGTTTCCGTGAGTCGATCCGATCTGTGATTTCCCCTGAGAATCCAGACCCCAGTCAGGCACAGTATCAAACGTCATGAAGCCACTTCCCATACGCACTGGCTCAGCAGCATGCATTGACTGAACAATAAAGAGCAGGATCCACGCACTTTGAATACAAAGAATTCGTGCAGCTTTAAACAACATGAAGTTCACCTTCCAGCAAAAAATTTTGAGAATAAGGATATATTTCTAAACACCCATTAAGAATGTTCGTGATTCCTAAGCCACTATCAAGAGTCTCTTTTATTGTCCCGAAAACAAAAATCACGAACCTGCAGACTACCGGATGCAAATGAAATAGTTATCTGTGATTTTTCTCTTTGCATTGCCTTATGTTGAATTTTTGTTTGAAAATTCCCAATTGTAACTACGGCTGTATCAGCATGAATAGTAACAGAGACATTTGTCCATTTGTTATCTAATTCACCGAGAGATGGAAAACCTCGTGGCATCAACGAGTCTCCTTTATTGGTCTTTGATGATTTTTCCGCCCAGGCAATCATTCGTGATTTGCTTTTCGCCTGCCATGGACTCATCGCCTTTTCTGGATTGATCAAAGAGATCCGAAAAACATGCCCATCATCATTTAGTGTGAAAACTACCCGCTGGCAATCCGACGGTTTCATCGCAAAGGCGGTTTCCCCTTGGGAACAATCAACTGACCACTTCAGTATCGGACCGTGATTCGCGTATTTCTTATATAGAACTGGATCAGATACAACTGAAGCCACACCAGCACGAAATGACCAGTCCCCACGTTCGGCTGTTCTTGTTTCAAATTTTTCCGAGGTGAAGGTATCAATAAGTTCATTGCAAAAACCAGGCACTGCTGAAAGCGCGACTACTGAAATCCATACGACACGATGACAAAACATTGAAAAACCCCTTACTTACGACCGACAAGGTCTCGGAAACTTTTATCTGGCAAAAATATCAGACGTAATGACCGCCAGAACTAGATCGTGAAGCCTGTAACCATCATCCTTAACTGCCAGCATTATTTTGTCTATGGCAAACCGATCTTCTGGTTCAATATGTCGTCCGATAGCATGGGTGAGGAGATGTGAAACAAGTGTTCGTACAAAAAACTCTTCATGAGACACCAATATTTTCTTTAGTTCTGCCAAATCTGAAAATGCTTCACCACCAGGCAGAATTCCCTCTGTGTCAACTTTTAGTTTTCCACGGACATCGTATGTAGTTCGTGTTCGTCCAATTGGATCAAAACACTCCATTGCAAAACCGAGTGGATCAATCTTTCTATGACACTCATTGCAAGTAGCCGAAGAACGGTGCTTTTCAAGTTGTGCTTTAACAGTCTTCGCACCACGAACATCCGGATCAATTGCTGGAACGTCATCCGGTGGTGGGGGAGTTGGGGTTCCCAGAATGTGTTCTAACATCCAGACACCGCGAATAACTGGTGAAGTCTCAATTCCGTTTGCTGTCACTGTCAGGACACTACCCTGCCCAAGCAGGCCACCACGATTCGAATTCTTAAACTGTACCCGTTGAAATGCTGCAGCTTCATGAGCGGGTATCTTTTCAGGAACACCGTACAATTTTGCAAGATCGCGATTAATGAAGCTGTAGTTCGCACTAAGAAACTCTCGTGAAGGCAGATTTTCATCAAGCAGATGACGAAAAAACAATTGCGTTTCCTGCTTCATTTCCGGCTGTAAATTTGCTGCATAATATTCTGGAAATGTTTCTAAATCTGGTGGCATACTGCCGAGCTCTCGAAGATTGAGCCAGCTCTCCAAAAAGTCATGAATAAACTTATTTGAAACTTCACTTGCAAGAAGCCGGGTCGCTTCATCACGGAGTACATGACGAGAATTCAACATCCCTCCATCAGCTTTTTGTCGGAGCTGAGGGTCAGGCATTGATGAGGTTAGGAAATAAGAAAGTCGCTCCGCTAAAGCGTGCTGAGAAATCTTCTTTACTCTTTTTCTAGCTGCTGTTTCCTGTTTTTCTGAACTAAAATATAAAAATTTCGGTGAGCAAAGAATCGCCTTCAGCACATCTTTGTATGCTTCAGGAAGTGTGCGTCCAGACTTACTTTGAAACTGAAATAAAGCATGGAATTCTTTTAGATCCGTGGAAGAAACTGGTCTTCGGAAGGCTTGTGTCGCAAATTTTTCGATGTGGTGAGGAATTTCTTCTTTGCGAAGGGTCGGACCACCAATAAGCCGCTGATAATTGTTGATCTGAGGAGAAGTTTTTAGTGGACCATAAATTTCTACCTTCTTTATTCGAATTTGTGGCATGAATCCATCACGAAGCACTGTTATTCTTTGCTGCACAATTCCCTTTTGATCCCGCAGTGATTCAGGGAATGTATCCCGATGCAACTTAAAAATTCGAGAATATGCACCACGAATATCATGCTGACCGTTTTCAAATGTGAAACGAGGGCTGTATCCTTCATCAAGCGGAACAACACACTCGTACCATTGCTCGACATCATCAGCAATAACATGTTCTGCCAATTTCGGCTGTAGAGGCTGCGCCTTGTACATTGTTCCTATGGATGAACTGCCTGGCCGAATACCCATGCGAAACTGCTCAGCTGTATCTATCTTGACTGCCTTTAAGCTGTATGGTGTTTTTCGGTGAAGGGCGCTCGCGAGCACACGTACCTTATACAATCCATCGACTGGGACTCCTTGAGGAAATGCATCAATCGCCCCATACGCTCCTTCGGTCTTGTCGTTGAATGGGTGCTCGTAGAGAACAAGATATTTTTGATCAAAGGCTTTTTGATGCGCACTATTTAATTCAGGCTGCTGTTTGAAATTCGATGCAAAACTCCATGCCTGTGGTTCTGGGTATGGCCCTGAAAGAAATGCTTTCTCAACAGACGCATCTGCAGCCTTAAGGTACTGCTCTAGGAGAAATCCTGATGTCACAAGCCGATTACCAATATTATCAAATCCATGAGATAGCGAGTCATGCGGAAAGGCTAGGGTTGGGTCAAATGTGATCATACTGATCCCGAGTAGGTCACTTACAGTATTTCGGTACTCACGTTGACTTAACCTTCGCAGAACGGTCCTGCCACCGGTACTTACTGTCTGCTGACGCATCGACTGCAGACTTGTCGTCAACGCACGAATCACACCCAACCGTTCTTCATCTGTCGGCTGCTCCATATCATCTGGGGGCATTGACCCAAGAGTGATTTGATCGATGATTTCTTGGACCAGCAGCTGTGTTTCAACATCCGTCTGAAGCAAACTGAGTTCTTCGAAATCACGATCACCACTTTGATCACTACTGTTGTGACACGTAATACAATGTTGTTCGAAGAATCCCTCTATCTCTTCTAATGGATTCGCCTTCGCATAGCTCTGAATAGCTGGAAACGCCTTAATTGACAAGCAGAAAGCTACGATAAATTTTGCACCACACCAAAATTTCATCACGCCAAGCCCCGTAACGTCCCCGTACTCTTGGCGAAAGAATCTACCTCAACACCAAACTTCTGGAGCATTGTTACAAAAAGGTTTGCTAATGGTGGGCGATGTGGGTGCCCTACATCGAATGTGAGAAGATTTCCATGTGAAAAATCTCCTCCTGCCAAAACAATTGGAAGATTTCGATTGGTATGTGAATTCGCATCCCCCATACCGCTTCCAAAAAGAACAGTCGTAGTATCAATCAGTGGGCCTGTATCATCCGAGGTCGCTGCAAGCTTTTTGACGAACCGAACGAACTGCTTAATCTGATACGTCTCCAGAGTAATGAGTGCATCAATTCGTTCCTGAAGCTGACCATGATGTGAAAGGCTGTGGTAGCCCCCTCTGATTCCAAGATCTGCAGGATTGAAATCACCACCTATTTCCAGTGTTGCAATTTTTGTTGTGTTTGTTTGTAGTGCCATAACTATTAAGTCGTAAAGCAATGGAAGATCTTCAACCATGTTCCGATTCTGCGGCTGTTTGATCATTGCCTCAGGCTTTGGAACATCAATCCATTGACGTCTACGAGCGATTCCTTTTTCAACGTCACGCACCGATGTAAAGTACTCATCAAGTTTGTTCTTATCCCCCTGACTAAGAGACCTCTCTAAATCATGTGCCTGTTCTCGAACGGCATCCAGGATAGAGTTTTGGAGGGCCAAGTGATCTGTTGCAGAAGTCTTTTCTTTCCCTGTGGCATCAACAAAGAGCTTTTCGAATAGTTGTTCTGGACCTGGAATCGGCGGCACTCGAGTACCTGTCCGTGTCCAAGAAAGCTGACAGCCACCATGAATACCTTCAAGGCTTCCGATCGTTAAAGATGGAAACCGTGTCTGTCCGACAACATGTTCCGCCGCAAATTGATCGATCGTGACGTTGCCATGAGTCATGGAGCTCGCTTCATTCTGCTTCACACCAGACAAAAAAGAATGAATACCGAAGTGCCCTCCCTTTATGTCATGATCAAGGCCCTGAATGAGCGTGCTCTGCTCCTTTATTTCATTGAGAGGTTGCGTTGTAATTCCGTACTCAAAATTTTCAAGAGATATAAATCCCCCTTCACCTCCAACCTGTTTTGTAGACGGCCAAAAAGCAGCTGGGTGGAATCCGAGCATATTTCCAATGCAGACCATCTTCTTCGCACCTGACGCCACCTGTTGGCTACCGATAGCAATCTTTGAGGATGTCAGTGACGGAAGAAAAGGCAATCCAATGGCAACCCCGGCTTGCCTAAGAAAGATTCTGCGATTCATAACAAGACTATTTACTTGAATTGAGATTGAAAATGGATTGAAGGTTAGTCATTCGACAGGACTACGCTGATTGAAACATAATGGCATCACACAAGAAATCTTATACTCGTTACATGCTAAAGGGCACACATTTTTCAAAAACCATCCTTAAACGCAGAAATATCCTGTTTCTTTTGCTATCAAGTTGCCTGTGTCTGCGGATGATTACTCCTTTTGCTTGTGTGCGACAGAGAAACATGTTCAGCGTGGCAGAAAGTGTAAACCAGCATGTCTATACCAGCATGC
>JALCBP010000035.1:0-24493 GCA_028066355.1 Pirellulales bacterium | reverse complement strand
CCATTGCCCGTGTTCCTGAAAACTGAGCGGGCTCATTCGCTATAGAAACTGACCCCGTCAGAAATATTAAGAAGAGTAGTGTGGCACTGGAGAAAATAGAGCGAGTGGTACTAGCCAGTGGAAATACCAAGACAGAAGATCTCGTCGGCAGTATCGATCTCCTTCTCATAAATATTCTTTCAGTATGAGTCGTCTTTTTCTTGTTCTAATTACTGGACAGAAATATGTCATCTGGCAGCCACTAGACAGTCTTGCCAGCAGAACACCTTTCTGACGTTGTACGCCCTTTTTGATCATTACGTCAAAAACAATATGGTTATATCGTTGGCCCTCTTTTCTTGAGATGTGCTTTACGGCATGAATGATCGCTACTTATATCATCTGCTTGCTGGGTATATTCACCAAGAAAATGAGCCGGCAATATCAACCGAGATGATCCATTTGATTAAATGAAAGTAATTCTGGGCCTGGCCATTTCAGCTGGGATACCGAGCAGTTGCCAAGTGCAGGCAATCGCGTAAAAGGTCTCTCGACAACGTTTGCGAGCAAGGGGTGCTCACGTCCAACAAGAAGCCCAAGTGCAGCTGTCAGAACTCCTCCGTGAGCCACAATGACCATGCTGTCAACAGGCCGACATGAAAGAGACTGCAATGCGTGACGTCCTCGTTCCGCAAGTTGACGCCTCGACTCTCCACCGGGTATCTGAAAATCAACATCTCCTGAACGCCATTGAGCAACATCTTCAGGAAAACGATCTGCCAGGTCATCCCATAAGTGACCTTGGAAGACGCCTGCATTCAGCTCGACAAGTTTATCTTCGATCTGAGCAGAAAGACCAATTGCCGTTCCGATTACATCGGCAGTCTCCCGAGCACGGCAAAGCGGGCTGCTCCAGAGTTCGCAGGATTTTTTATGGAAAGACTGACTCTTACACCATGAGGCGACCGCGGTTGCCTGCTGGCGGCCTGTATCAGAAAGTTTTACATCCGCTTGCCCCTGAACTCTTCCTTCGCGGTTCGATAAGCTTTCACCATGGCGAATTAAAATTTGGAGCATAGATTTTTCATGCATACATTAAGATCACTTACCTACAACTTTTCCCTGTGCATGCACCTCGGATAGACGGTCAATAAAATGAGGACTGGCGTTCTGAAGCATGAAGACTTCACTATCGGTTTGACTTGCTCCATGAGGACGAACAATACAAATCACCTCAGCCTCCCCTCCATGTGCCCGCACGTGATCGAGTAGAGCTTGCTCACCTGCAGAAAGTTTCTGCATCGGTACGCCGTCTCCTGCGTTTTGTGACGGCAGTGTAGTCGAGAGCGGTCTTTCATCGCGATCGACACTCAATCGTTCATTTTGATCGACACTCGGTGGATCACCCCCTTCCATTGGAGAACGAGGACCACTGGACGCCGTTGGCACAGCATCTGCCCTATCACGACGATCAAAAGAAAAAGCTGGCATTACATCTGGTAAATGAGGTACTGCTGATTTATCAGCGTTTCCTGCAAGTTCATTTTCAGTACCCGGGTACACGTGTCTGTAAACGAACGCGAGCCCGGCTTCATCAAGATGTTCATGAATTGATGGAAGTGCAGCAAAAAGACCTTCGTTGTCTTCCGGATCCGCCGCATTACAAACTCCTAAGAGTGTTCCATCAAGCGCGAATAAGCCACCACCACTACGGCCTTGTACTGGCTGTCCAGCAACCTGAACATTCGCAGGACCTAGGTACTTATCAACTGAAGTAACCCGACTCACATGCATTGTCGGCTCACGACCTCCGTCGCAACCAATCGTGACAACACCTTCACCAACATCACGCGGACGACCAACGGAACCAATTTTGACGGGCTCCAGTGTTGCCTCTGTAAAAACGCTTACGAGTGCAAGATCCCGATCCAGATCATACGACACCATCTGTCCCGCTAAACGATCTGCAGAGGGATCACCAAACAAATCGACTTCGATTGAACCTTCTCCAACAGAATCACGAAAAATATGACCACAGGTGAGTATCAGCGCCTCTCCTTGTCGACAATCGATAACCGTCCCGGTTCCCCACGAAGCTCCATTTGGGTCCTGTACCCGCAATCTTGCCGTAGCCTGAATCAGATCATGCTGAAGGGCAGATTTTGTTTCAACGGCTAACACAGGTGGTGGTGGTAAGGATTGCTGCTGTTTTGCTCCTTGCGGATCTCGCAGTGACCCTTCAGGAGCCAGGTCGACACGTGGCTGGTCAATCGAACCTGACAGTTGTGCTGGTGGATGAACTGTAGGTGCCGCTGCAGGCTCTGTTACAAGGTGGGTCGCAGACTTGCTTACAGGAACTGGAACCCCTGGGATTTGTTTGGCAGTTGGTGAGTCTGTTTGACTCGTGAGTTCTTGTAACCCCAAAGGCTGCCGGCTTTTTGCAAGAAGCTTTTCAAACTCACCACGAGTCGTCGCCCCATTGATGCGACCAACTTCATGGCCCTTCACCAACAAAATATAACAAGGAACACCCGTCACCTCGAACCGCTTGACGATATCGTGTTCTTGGTCAACATCAACGTGGCGAACAAGCCAACCGGCTGCGCCGATTTCTCCAATGAGTGGTGCCATCTGCTTGCAAGGGCCACACCAGTCCGCTGAGAAATCGAGTAGGACAACGTCACCAGTGGTTGCAGCTATTGCCGGTGCAGTTGTTTGGCAGTGGCTTCTACCGGGTGATAGCCAGATAAGACTAAGAACAAAACACAACCATATAAAACGAAAGACTCGGGACATCCGTGACTCCAATAAGACCTTTTTTTGAGGTCAGTACTCGCACTCATAGTGTTACGTGAGCTTTCAGTCCGCCAGTGACTTCCTTGTCATTGGAAAAACAAACCAACTCACCAAAAACCAGACGGCGAGATAGTGGCGGTGTCACAGGGCCGCGGACAAGAGCATTTTTCTGATAGCAGCCTAAATATGGAACGTGGGGCAATTCGGGTAGAGTACGAAAATCGGGGTTACTACAGCCCCAGGCACACGCTAATCTACTCTATTGTGTGCATACTTCGCGCAACGGCTTTTCTTGAATTCTGTATTCGTTTTAGACTATCATTTTGCGATCTTGACTCACTCAGCTCATGCAGCGGCAAGATTTCGCATTACCACTATCCTGTGCTCTTTCGCTTATAAGGCATCATGCCCAAAACTCGCCGAATCCTGATTACTTCGGCTCTTCCTTATGCCAATGGCCATATTCATCTTGGGCACTTAGTCGAATATATCCAGACAGATATTTTCGCGCGATTTCAGCGGCTGTGCGGCAATCAAGCTATTTACCTATGCGCAGATGACACGCATGGCACAGCTATCATGATCAGAGCCAAAAGTGAAGGCCGCACCGAGAAAGAACTCATTGCCTCAATGCAAGAAGCTCATCTAGCCGACTTTAAGGGCTTTCACATTGACTTTGATTATTATGGATCTACCGACAGTGAAGAAAATCGGTCGTTGTGTAATGACATCTGGCAATCTCTTCGTAAGCAAAACCTGATTGCTCAACGAGAAGTCAGCCAACTATTCGATCTCAAAGCAGGAGTATTTCTTGCCGATAGATTTGTAAAAGGTGGTTGTCCGCGTTGCCAGGCAACTGATCAATATGGAGATTCATGTGAAACCTGCGGCGCGACATACTCTCCAGCCGAACTGATAAATCCCATCAGTACACTTTCTGGCACCACACCTGAGATTCGAAAAGCGGAACACCTCTTTGTCACGCTGGAAAGCCTGCGACCTTTCCTCACGAAATGGACACAGGAATCTGGTGCCATTGACCAGAAAATCTCGAATTATCTTGCAGGGCATTTTCTCAATGAGACTCTGCGGGATTGGGACATTTCACGTCCATCTCCTTATTTTGGTTTTGAAATTCCAGATGCACCGGGCCAGTATTGGTATGTCTGGTTCGATGCACCCATTGGCTACATTGCTGCTACAGAACAATGGGCAAAGAAGCAGGGAGGATCATTTGCGGATTGGTGGTGTTCGGGAGATGCAAACCAGCCCAGTGCCGAAATCCATCACTTTATTGGAAAAGACATCACCTATTTCCACACACTATTCTGGCCAGCGATGCTGAAAATTGCAGGCATGAACCTGCCAACAAAGGTTCGCGTCCATGGCTTCCTGACCGTAAATGGGCAGAAAATGTCAAAAAGTCGTGGCACCTTTCTCTTGGCTCGAACATATCTTGACTACGTCGACCCAGCAGCCCTGCGGTATTACTACGCGACCAAGCTATCTGGTGGCATTGATGATATTGATCTCAATCTTGAAGAATTCACCACAAAGGTGAACACCGACTTAATTGGCAAGCTCGTGAACCTTGCAAGCCGCACAGCCAGGTGGCTTAAAAAAACTGGACTTTCTTCTACGTACCCTGACGATGGTGGCCTTTTTGCTCAAGCAGCCGCTGATGGTGAAGCAATCGCCGCAGCCTATGAGTCGTGTGACTTTGCACGAGCGATGCGGATCATCATGCAAGCAGCAGATAGAGCAAACCAGTACGTTGATAATGAACAACCTTGGAAACTCGCGAAACAAGGCCCCAAAGAACAACAACGACTACAGGATGTTGCTAGTGTCTCACTCAATTTATTCCGCCAATTAGTAGTTTACATGACTCCTGTACTTCCAAAATTAGCAGACAGTGTGGCTGAACTTGTCGGCCCTCCCATTACAGATTGGCATCAGTCACAAACGCCTCTTGAAAACCTGCCAGTCGCTACCTTCCAGCCATTGATGCAACGAATTGAATCCTCACAAATTGATAAGCTTCTTAATGCATCAAATACCTCATCATCTACCCTACAAGGATCTACTATGTCTGAAATATCAACGAGTAAACCAGAACCGGGTGATCTCTCTCAAGATTCTACGGAACCACTTGATTCAGATGCCCTCGCTGAAACCTGTACGATCGACGATTTTGCGAAAATAGACTTGCGAGTTGCGCGAGTTGTCGATGCTGAAGAAGTTCCAGAAGCTCGCAAACTTCTAAAGCTCACAGTCTCGCTCGGTGGCGACGACCGGCGCACCATTTTTGCTGGTATAAAAAAGTTTCACCGGCCTGAAGATCTTCACGGGCGGCTTGTTGTCATTGTTGCTAATCTTGCACCTCGACAAATGAAGTTTGGCCTCAGTGAAGGGATGGTTGTCGCTGCAAGTGGAGCTGGAGCCGACGGTGTCTATCTTCTTTCTCCAGATAGTGGAGCATTGCCGGGCATGCGACTTGGATAACTCTAAAACTGCAAGACATCAAACTGACTCGAAAGAGAGCGTAACGCTTCACTTTGGGTGGCAAAAAAGTCACCTTTTGAAGGCCAACATCTAACTTGAAAACGCATAAATAACTTTCAGATTGCTTTCTTTTTCTGTATGACAGCGAATATCATACATTTGGGAGTCCGGTGAACAGGCTTATTCATAAACCAATGGGGTGAGTCATGAGCTGAGGTGAGTCATGAGCATGAAAAAAATTCTCTTTCCAACAGACTTTTCCACTGCGAGCGATGCAGCGCTTGTACACGCTGAAAATCTCGCCAAACAGTCTTCTGCTGAGCTCCTCATTCTCCATATCGAAGAACCACCACTCGCCTACGGTGGTGGTGAACTCTATTACGGACTTCCTGAGCCAAGTTCTGAACGAATACTCAAAATGCTCAGTGAGGTATGCCCATCTGATCCTCAACTCAGTTTTGAACATCGCCTCGTCATGGGAGATCCAGCAACTGAGATTGTTCGTGTTGCCGAGGAAGAACAAGCAGAGCTTATCGTACTCGGCACGCACGGCCGCACAGGACTGAGCCGAATTCTCATGGGTAGTGTTGCTGAAGCAGTTGTACGACATGCACCTTGCCCTGTGCTGATCTATCGCCAAGATGCTGGTAAACTTTCAAAAAAGTAAGTCATTTTTGAGCAGCCCCTCTCGTCGCGGCATGTAACTTTTTATGTCTATTCGTCCACTTCTTCAACGCCAAGCAACGGTTCGCTCTCTGATTCGTCGTCGACTTGAAATCCAAGGTTTTCTTGAAGTTGACACTCCAATTGTTTCACGCGAATTGCTACCAGAGGTTTCAATTGACCCCTATTCGGTTATACAAGGCACCGAAAACAAGTTTCTGCAAACCAGTCCAGAGCCACACATGAAGCGTTTACTCGCTGAAGACTCTGGACCCATTTACCAGTTTGCACACTGCTTTCGTCAGGATGAGCGCGGTCCGCATCATGACACTGAATTCACCATGCTCGAATGGTATGAGCCCGGGGCAACCCTGACTTCAACAGCCGAGTTAATCCAACGGCTTCTGCACGACTCCCTCCGCACTAACGGGCTTCAACGACTATGCTGCAGAGACGCATTTATTCAGCATGCTAATATAGACCCAATAACGGCCAACGTTGATGCCTTACTGAAGGCATCTCATTTTCATAACGTTATAATTCCGGACAGCATTTCGAGACTTCCTGAGGAACAACAGTGGAGCCTCGCATTTGAACTATTACTTTCTGAGGTCGTAGCACCACAGCTTGGAATTCCTCAGCCAACCATGCTCGAATCCTGGCCTGCGTCTGAGTCTGCGTTTGCACGACTAGACCCAACAAATAAACAGGTAGCACTTCGTTTTGAAGTTTTCGTTGCTGGCATTGAATTAATGAATGGCTGGCAGGAAGAAACTTGTTCTTCTACTATTCGAAATCGACTCGAAGAGACAAACCAGATCCGAATGTCATTTGAAAAACAAAAACTACCTCTCCCAGATCGTTTACTTGCCGTGCACGATAACATGCCAGAAGGTGTTGGAGTCGCCCTAGGATTCGATCGCCTCATGATGTTGGCAGCTGGCACTGATTCGATTGATGCCATTCGTTATTTCAATTCAGACAATTCATGATTGTAAGCGAGAATTACATTTGTCTGTACGAGGATTTACTCTGATGGATCAATCCTGATAATCTGCCATATTTCGACACGCTGGAACCCATCAGCATCTTCACCTACTTCCGGCTCTTCTTGAGTCGTATGTTGCAACCAAAGATCAACAATGTGTGGTAATGAATCCTCTGAATGGTTCTCGCATTCACCAACATCGATCGTCACATGCAAAGATCCTTGGTACCGCTGATTACCACGGACTATATCTGTAAGCGTAATCCTGTTACATGCCGCAAGTGAACGAACAGCAGGGAAATTCCGAAGTTCCTTGATTTCTGATAGCTTCCTACTTTCCTCAGACCCATGGCTATGTCCGTCGTGATCTGGGCCGTCGTGGTCTACCTCTTCTACTGGTATAAGCCCTGGCGTACAAAACCCATGGACAACGTCCCATTCACCATCCCGTATTGCCTGGTGCCACCTCAAGACCGTTTCACGGGCACGGCTGTGGTCAATCCACGCATTCACTGAAAACACGCTAAAAGACTGCGCCCCAAACCCAACAGATAATGCCAACCCAATGAGGGCAAGGCCTCGGCCCGCTTTATGTGATTTCCCGATCGAAGTATCTCGGATAGCCGCTAGTGACAACCCACCTGCAAGAATTGGAATCACCCATAAGATCTGGCTTATTAGCGCCAAAAATGAGGAGCATCCAGCTATAAGCGCGAGTACTGCAAGTGTACTTATTGGGCGATATTCCTCGGCATTGTCTTCAGCCTGACTAACAATCACAACTCAGGTCCTTACTCAATAAAATCAGGCCTTTGCCTTCGGTCGTCGCGTCTTTTTCTTTTTCGATGAAAAAATTCGTTGCATCTCTTCCAGCGAAGTAACGCCATTGAGCACGAGACTCATTCCCTGATCTCGTGCGGTAGTATAGCCATCTTTACTCGCTGCTTTTTTCAATGTCGCAGCATCGACTCCCTTTGCAACTCCTTTACGAAGAGTTACACCTGAGGCCAATTCAAAGGCACCAATTCTTCCAGCATATCCGCGACCAAAACAGATACGACAGCCACCGTGCTCTGAGACTGTACGAATATGGGGTACGTCTTCTGTTGACTTTCCAAATTTCTCAAGAAGAGGAAGAGGAGTCTCCTGATGTTCAGCACACTTGGGGCATAATTTACGGACTAATATTTGAGAGACTGACCCAACAAGGCATTTTGCGAGATCACTTGATGAAATACCAAACTCAATAATCTTGGAGATCGCATCAACACTGTCTTCAGCCAGAACGCTGACAATTACCAACTTGTCTTCAAGTGCTTGCTTGACCAACTCCTGCGCAAATGCCGAATCTTTCAAATTACGAGTGATAAAACCACTCGGGTATGAGAGCATAGCCCTCTCAACTGCTTGAATTGGAGTCTCACCTGATTCTGCATCGTACTTTTGTATTTTGACGTTTTGGATTTCATTATTGTTTTCATTTTTTTCTTCAATAGAGACAAAATCTCTCATCAGCCGATCTCCGGCCGTCACTGTCATATCAAAGAGGGTAGTAAGCCCGTTACCCTTTGACGCTGAAACGATTAATAAGCCATGTTTTTTATTGACTAACCCCTGAAGTGACTCAAGCATTTCCAGAGGCATACCCAGATCGTCTGCACCTTTGAACTTCTTTGGTGGTTCTGCCAAATCAACAGCAAACTGCTCGTGCCCCTTGATAACTTTCGCGCTGAGCCGACAGGTTCTTTTTTTTCCGTCTACGGTGACATCAAAGTTGCCTACTTGTGGACGACCCCGTTTTTTTGGAGAAAGTCCAGCCAGCCTCATGAGCGTAACCAAGATCTTTTCACCAGTCACCGCATCCAACGGAGGTGCGTCAACCCAGACTTCAGGATCATGTTTACGGAGTTTCCTACCAGTCAAGAGGTGTTCTCGAATACGTGTTGGTGTCTTCATGCCATCAATGTCGTAGCGAACATGCAGCCCCCCCTGAGCTAGATCAAGTAACACGACAGGAGCCCGCGCGGCGAAGGCCTCCGCAAGCACTCGAACCAAGTCAGCAAACTCTGAATTTTCAGAAAGTTTCTCAATTAGAAGCGTGTTTTCTTCTGGTACTTCGCGGCAGGTAGCAATGAGCACGACGTCTGGTGGTGCCGCCTCTACCTCTCCAGTATCGTTGAGCGCACGCGATCGAGCGACAACATAAAGAACAACGGGCAACAACCATACTGCAGAAAGGCCTGCTAGTGCACCCCACAACCCACCAACTCCAAGAAACGCATACTCAGTCCAATTGAGCCCTACTGCTACTACCAGCGCAACTGCTCCAAGCAAGTAGGGAACGACAACTATACGTGTCCATTTTTTACTGCCGATCCCATATCGACGACTGTCTTTTTGCACCCACATGCTCGTGAGGCCAAAAAACACGGTAAGGAGAGTTAGAACCCCACCAGCTATTCCGACAGTAGTCGTGTCCAGAATTTTTTCGGCATCTGCGGAAGATTTTCCATCAGGCTCTTCTTCATCACCTTTTTCTTCTTCCGCAATTTTTTGATTTTGTTCCTGAGCAACTACTGGTGACAATAAGACTGAGGTGAAGAAACCGCAGAGAAAAACCATCATGAACCAAGCAACTAAAGCGTTCTTTGGCGTGTTTTCTTCTCTATACATATCAAGCAACCAGCCTTTCTGGACTCCAGAAACTAAAAACAAACAAAGCCGAATAACTATCCGATCCCTTTGAGCTTCATCTGTAATTCTTCACGATTTGGAGCAATATCAAGAGCTACCTGTCGGTCGATAAGTTCTTGGTCAATAAGACTTTTAAGACTCATCGTAAAATTCTGCATACCATCTCTCACTGATTTTTTAATATGGTCCGCAAGCATCTGTTCCTGCTCTTCCAAAATATATTTCCGAACAAGAACATCAAAAAACATGATTTCAACGGTAGGCACCCTTGAAACACCTTCTTTGATCGATTTAAGAAGTTTTTGTGCGACTATTCCCTTCATATTGAACGCCATTGCACTGCGGATAGCCGCGTGTTCTTCCTGAGGAAAGAGGTCAAGAATTCGAGTAATCGTACTCGGTGCGTTTGAAGCATGGATAGTGCCGTAGACAAGGTGACCTGTTTCAGCCGCGTGAATTGCTGTCTTAAACGTATCCGTATCTCGCAACTCACCAACAAGAATAATATCTGGATCTTCCCGGACCGCATGTTTCATACCGATCTCAAAATTTTTGACGTCGGTGCCAATTTCCCGTTGATTTATAAGACATTTGTCTTCAGTAAATACAAATTCAACAGGATCCTCGAGGGTGAGAATATGTTTCCGATAGTTCCTGTTGATGTAATTCAACATCGAACCGATCGTAGTACTTTTCCCTGATCCAGTTACGCCAGCGAGCAACACCATGCCTTGATCAAGTGTACAGAGTCGCTCGATCGAACTTGGAAGATACAGCTTCTCAAAATTAGGAATTGTATTATTGACTTTCCGAGCAACCATACCGAGTGATCCTTGCTGGTACAGCAAATTCACTCGAAACCGCCATTTTATATCGCCGACAGTTGCTGTGTACGCAAAGTCTGCCCCCCCCTCATCATCGAGAATTTTCAGCTGGCGGTCATCAAGCATCGGAAGGCAAAGTTCCTTCATCTTCTCTTGATTGATTGGAGGCGCCTTAAGTGGTTGCAACGAGCCTTTCACCCGCATGTATGGGGGCTGGTCAACTTTCAGATGAAGGTCAGAGCCATCAAGTTTCACAAGGGCTTCAAAATATTTATCTATTTCAAGCTTATTGTCTTTTTTTGACACGGGAGCCACCGACGTAGGTGATTCGGATGCAGAAGATGGTTTTGATTCTGACGTGGTATCGAGTGTCATTCTTGCCCCTCCTGTTGGATGTTGTCTACGAATAGCCGAGGCTCTTCTCACCGCCCCACAATAAACCACCGTGGCCTTTGAACCAAATAGTGCTCAATTATCGCGGGTTGCTGGACTTTTATGAGAACCCGCTACTGGACGCACAGGTATGCCACGACTATGAAGCATCTCCTTAACTTCAGCAATGGAGCAGACGCCAAAGTGAAAAATCCCTGCTGCCAAGACTGCGTCTGCTGCTCCATATTCAATTGCGTCAGCCAAGTGCTCTGGCGCGCCTGCACCACCACTGGCTACAACAGGAATTCCAACAGCTCGACTCACAGCAGCAGTCATCTCAAGGTCATACCCATCGCGGGTACCATCCCGATCCATACATGTAAGGACTATTTCACCTGCACCCAGCTGTTCAACTCGCTGTGCCCAATCAACAGCTTCGATCCCGGTTGGAACACGGCCTCCGTTCACAAAAACTTCCCAGACTTCTTTCCCGTCTTTCACAACCCGCTTAGGGTCAATATTGACAACCGTGGCACAGCTTCCAAGACGATTCGCTACCTCCGTCACCAGTTCTGGCGTCTTCACTGCGGCTGAATTAATACTCACCTTTTCAGCACCAGCATGAATGAGTTCAACGGCATCATGGAGAGTCCGAATACCACCACCCACGGTGAATGGCATGAATACGGTTTCGGCTACACGCCGAACCATATCAAGCATGATTGCACGACCTTCATGGCTGGCAGTGATATCGAGGAAGACTAACTCGTCTGCTCCTTCGGTTTCATATCGAGCGGCTACAGCTACAGGATCGCCAGCATCCACAAGCTCAAGAAACTTGGTTCCTTTTACAACACGTCCCTTTTCGACATCAAGACACGGAATAATTCGTTTTGCCAACATATCAACGTGCCTGCAATTCAAGATGACTTATGGATTCGCCCAGACTCTGGACTCGACGCCGTGGCGTAACGCTTGCGTGGAATTCGTCCTGCAAGAAATGCATATCGTCCAGCCGTACAGGCAGATTGCATTGCACGAGCCATCGTCAGTGGATCGTCTGCATGTGCAATTGCCGTGTTCAAAAGGACGCCATCAACACCAAGTTCCATAGCAACTGCAACGTCGCTCGCTGTACCAACACCGGCATCTACGATCACAGGATACTCAGGATCACCATCTTTTAGATACTCAAGACAGATCCGCAAACTGTTTGGATTCAGAATTCCCTGACCTGATCCAATGGGACTTCCTGCCGGCATGACACTCGCCGCTCCAAGATCCTTGAGCCTCTTGGCAACTATTGGATCATCACTGCTATACACAAGAACCGTGAAACCATCATCTACAAGACGCCGGGTAGCTTCAATCGTGCCGACAGGGTCTGGCAACAGTGTCTTTTGATCACCAAGAACCTCGAGTTTAACCCACTCACTCCCTTTGTTTCCAAGGTCGCGAAGAAGCTCACGGCCCAGCCGTGCCACCCGAACTGCGTCATCAGCCGAAAAGCACCCTGCAGTATTCGGTAGCAGTGTGTAGCGAGTGAGATCAAGATGATCGAGAATATTTTCTCCAGCGGCATTCAAAAGACGCTCGCGCCTCACTGCTACCGTTACACAGTCCGTTCCGCTAGCATCAAGGCACTCTGCCATTTCTGAATAACTGGCATACTTGCCCGTTCCGACAACAAGACGGCTTGCAAGCTCAAAACTTCCTACTTTTAGTACAGGCTTTACCTTGTCTGCAGGTGTGATATTGCCCGCTGTTCCTGCCATACCGTTTGTATCTCCTCTTGTTCTGCCTCAACCACCACCAACGAGCGTTACAACTTCTATTTTGTCATGCTCCCGGAGAACCCGATCAGCAAGAAGTGCTCGTGGAATGACCTCTTGGTTCACCTCAACAGCAACAGGACGTTCTGCAAATCCTAGGTCGAGGAGAAGATCACGTGCAGTGTGTCCGGTAGAAACCTGCGTCTCTTGGCCATTTACAAAAACAATCATTGGACGTTCTGTCTCGGGTTTGCTCTGACTCATCATTGACTTTCCCCTCCACGAGGCTGAGCAACATCAAGAAGGACCAACGGCACCGCAACTCCACCTACTGCTCCACGTTGATTACTAAATGGAATTCCGTACGCTGCCGTTGTCCCAGAAGCACAGTCGGTTACATAGAGCACGGCAGGTGCCATTGGCGTTCGACCTCGCCGCATTTCTATTTGCCCCGCAACAAGTAAAAACTTTGGGTTCTTCACTTGCCCTGGCTGAAAGCCAAGATCATTCAGCACATTGTGCCGAAAGGTCGCGCCAAAGGTGGAGGTCATTGGATTAATTACCCCGCCGGAAATGTCACCCGTCAGAAAGTCAAGGATAAAGAAGCCTTCAGTACCACCAGCAAGAGGAACAGTACATGCCGCAAATGAATCATCTGCTTGTGATGTCATTGCATGAATGATGGGATATTGTTTCGGCGTTATGCTCTGCCCAGAAATAAACGAACGCGTGATGTAACCTCCGGCAAAAACAAGCATGAGGCCGGCAAGAACATATAACTGCCGTATGGAGACAAGGGGTGTTTGGGGTTTTTCTTGCATCATAACCTTCGAATAAGGGAGAGCCGATCACGACAAGGAGTTTTCACTATGTTATTCATTCTATGAATTTGGTGTCTTCTTTTCCTGAGTATCTTTGGTATTCGGCTTATCAGAAGTTTTCACAGAAGTAGTGTCTGATTTCTTTTGCTTTGCGAACAAACGGAATTTCCCTATTGAGTGTTGGCCGTCCTGAAATTGCTGACTCATTGTTACTATCAACGTTGTTCCCCCTTGGATGGGTGTTTGGGCTGCCGTTTGAAACGTTGCAATATGTGACTTGCCTACGGCCCCAGCAACACCCCACCCAGTATCGTCCTTCTGGTCTTGTGCACTGGCCACAGGCCACCCATTCTGAGAATAGTCTGCTGTCGCGGTTTTGAACATAACGCCTGTTTCGGGTTTTTCCTTATCCGCAGATATGGTCACTACATTGAATTCACTAAGAACAAAGTTGCCGTTTCCCGCTCGGCCCGGCCCCTGAGCCGGCAAGGTCTTATCAGGCAAAACTTCAAGACAGATCGCGGTTACAGCCGGGCCTTCTGGGACTACCGCCGTTACCGAATAGATATCTTTTCCTTTCTTTCCAGACACGAGAACCGTTCCGTTATTGGAGATTACGCCGGTAGCTCCAGCCTGACTCTTAAATTTAGTCACCATGAGTGGCTTCAACTCTGCCTGAGGTGCAGGCGCCGGAGTTGACGTCGGAGTTGGTGTCGGAACTGGCGTCGGAGGAAGCGGTAACAGTACAGCTTCTGGAGCTGGAATAATTCGACCACCAGTGTGTGTTCCAACAAAAATTGATTGATCATCGGGTGCAAATGCAACACACCAGACACTTGATGCCTGCCGTTTCAGTCCTTGCTGCTCTCGCTGTTTCTGAATATCCCAAAGTTTAATCACACCATCGAGGCTCGCTGTCGCCAGACGAGTTCCATCACTGTTAAACACGGCACTCGTCACCCAATCTTTATGACCTGTTAATACCCCCGTCTGTTTTAAGGTTTCTGCAGACCAAACTCGAATTGATCGATCGGCACCTGTTGATACAAACTGTGGGTGACTTGGTGAATAGGCAATTGACCAGATTGTATCTTCGTGACCTTCCAGAGTTTGCACTGCCGTACCGTCAGCAGCATTCCATACCTTTACAAAATTATCTCCTCCGCCGGTTACAAATATTTTTCCATCCGGTGAAAAAGTAACCGCAGTTGCAGGCCCTTTATGCGCGGCCACTGTATGAGCAGCCTTACCATCCTGCGTATTCCATAATAAAACCTTCCCGTCTTCTCCCGCACTGGCTAACAGTGAACCGTCAGGAGAGAAGGCTAGAGATCGCACCCAACCCTTGTGCTGTTTCAAATCTGCTTTTAATTTCCGGCCTTGTAAGTCCCACACTTTTATTAAGCCATCGTATCCCGCTGTAGCTGCTAACTTGCCATCAGTGGAAACATCCACAGCCCAGACCGCCGTTTGATGTCCAGGCATTTCGCCAACACGGCTTCCGTCTGATTTCCATACGATAACATCACCAGGACGATAAAGGAGACTCTCTCCTCCGCCTGTTACCAGAAGCGGTCCATTTCCCACATAATCAGCAGAAATGATCCATCGACCGAAAGACGATAGTGTGTCGCCTTGTGTTTTGTTCAGTGATTCATCAGCAACGAGAACCGAGGCAACACAAAAGAAAAATCCAGTAGTAATACCTAGCAGTGAACACATCGCACGTTGCCGAATTCGGTCGATTCGCATGCACCACTCTCCCTGAAGATTTACAGAAGGAAACAACAAAAAGGAACGAGACCATCAGTATAGTTGCGCGTACCACTGCATTTCCAACAAACCAACAATTCATCGAAAAACCCTACTTCCGACAACGGGGACTTCGCTTTTATTGCATCCTTGTTCCAGCTATTGCTCGCAGCCGTGTTGCATAATCTCCTTCTTGTAACAAACCCCAAGTCTCAATTGACTAGCAAGCATAAGCACTTAAAAACATCTCTTTATCACCCGATTCCATTTCCACGTACTAGCAGAAGCACGTTCGTCAAGCATGCACCCGTAATTGGGCACGTGACCCATAGTTGCTGCTACCTCTACCAGCAGACCATGCTGGCAAAGTACCGAGCCACCCGCCTTTAATTCGTGATACTGAATACACACGAGCAGCTACTGCAAAGCACCTGAAAAATTGTGCGCATGGAATTTCATCAGAGCATCTCCCTGCTGCTCATAAATAATTCGTGCGCTATGAGGTGCATCTTGAACAATAAGTTTTTCAAATTCGATGCCAAGCTGGTTAAGAAATTGCATATATGCCAGATTATTGTCGTAGTTAAAGCCCTTTGTTCCGACATGAACAAGAATACGAAGTGGGTATTGCTTCTGCTTCTTACTACTGGCATAGAGGCGAGCTGTGTCGTACGCGTTGTAACCCTCTGCAAACACCACACGATCGTTTTCGTGCCCGTTATTCTCACTTATCTTTTTTTCGGTCGCAAATCCACCACCACCGGGAGCGGCTGAACAGAAAAGCTCCGGGTGCCGAAACATTATCCGGGTTGTTCCTCGACCACCTTGGCTAAACCCCTCAATACCGCGACCCTCTCGTGAAGCAATTGTTCGATAGTTTGAATCTATGTGAGGAATTAACTCTTCAATAAAAACAGATTCACCCTGACCATTTTTTATCTGAGGGTAATCATAGTGACTCATCGGACCACCATTGATGAAAACATAAATCATCGGTGGTATTCTATTGGATTGGATCGCCTTCTCAATAAATACTGAAAGACCTACAGATTTTAGCTCACTGCCGGGCCGTCCACCATGAAGGTAGTAGACAACTGGGTATCTGTTTTTTTTACGCTCTGATTCTTCGTACCCAGGAGGCAGATAAATACAGTACCCGACTTCAGTCCCCATTGATTGGCTATAAAAAGTCTTATGCTCCACCGGCAAGTCTGCGTAAGCTTTTGATGGCTGGTTCACCCAGGCAAAGGCCGTTTTCGATTTCTGTTTTTTCTTACCTTGAGCCTTAGCTAATTGAGCGGTGCTTCCGCTCGTTAAAGCTAGTACAACCGCAAGGCCTATTCGCACTACTATTCTGGGCGTCATGCGACTTCAGTCTCCTGTGAGGTTCGTATGCATAAGGCATACCGATTTATTTTGAGGGTCTCAACGATGTCACATCAACGGGGTCCTGCAGATCCTGCTGAAGGGCAACAAAACGATCAAATAGTTCAATCATCTGATCGGCGTACTCTGGCTGACCAGCTAGATCAACCATTTCATGAGGATCGTCCTGTACGTGATACAGCCGAAGCACTTTGGCGTCTGGATAGATAATTAGCTTCCACCCATCATGCGTTATTGACCGTTGGAGTTCGAGATAACTTCCGTAAATAGACGCATAAGGCTTTGAAGATGCATCTGGTTTCGTTTGGCCCAAACGAGAAAGCAAGCTTTTAAAGAAGACATGTTCTGGCTTGCGTGCACCAGCAAGTTCAAGCGTTGTTGGCATCACATCTTGAAGATAGATAGGTGCTGTGTCGGTCACACCCTTGGGTACACCAGGGCCAACAACAACAAAAGGCACACGAATCGAATGGTCGTACTGATTTTGTTTCCCAACAAGACCGTGATGGCCAACTGAGAGTCCATGGTCGGCAGTAAAGAAAATCCATGTGTTGTCTGCTTTACCTGATGCATCAAGTGCTTGAAGAATACGACCAATCTGGGCATCGAGATGCGTCATGATGGCGTAATATTCTCGCCGGTGAACCGCAACAGCCTGCTCCGTCCGCGGGAAGGGCGCAAGCCTTTCATCTCGCAATCGTTTTCCCGCTCCAATTTCCTCTGCATATGGATACTCAGGCAGAAACGGTTGGGGGATCGCAATTCTTTCGAGTGGGTAACGGTCAAGAAATTCCTGAGGCGACTGGCGTGGATCGTGCGGAGCATTAAATGCCACATAAAAAAAAGCTGGGCGTTCTTCATTCTTGGCTACTCCAAGGAATTCAATTGCATCGTCTGCTGTAACTGCACTCCAGTGACGACCACCTTCCCAAAATCCACCGAGACTTGTGTCTGTTGGACTCCAAGGGTCTTTCCCTTGTGCTGGAGGTCTGTTGTAGGCACTTTCAACGCTGTTCGGCATACCTGGTCTTACGTGCCGTGCAACATCAAAACACTTCTCTGCATCTGTTCTGATATGCCATTTACCTGTCATGAACGTTCGGTAGCCAGCCTGACTCAGAAGCTGTGGCCAAAGCACACCTGCCTCCCGCTCTTTATCAGTCGTCTTATAGACGCCATTTGCATCCCAGACACTTCGGCCGGTAATCAACATGGTGCGGCTTGCAACACACACTGCACCACTCCAAGAACCCATGTTGTATGCATGGCTAAATGTCGTGCCACTACCTACAAGCCTATCGATATTTGGTGTATCAATGTCCGTGTGGCCAAATGCTCTAATCGCTTCGTACGTCAGATCATCTGCAAACAGAAACAGAATGTTTGGTTGCTCGCCTTGCTTGTGCTGTGCTGCTGGAAGGACACTACATGTCAAAATACTCGTAAGAAAAAGTACATACCTAAATGCCCAATACATAGTAACGGTAACGTGATTCATTGTTTTTCTCCTCTGACTCATCTTCCTGCCCCAAACACTTGGTATGATTTTTTCTCTATAGAAAAATGTTCCTCTTTAGAAATCTTACTCTATGCGACACGACATTCTTTTGATTCCTCTGAGAACCCTTGCTATTGTCTCTCTTTCATGTATAGCTGCGTCTTTATATGCAGTGGAAAACACGGTTCTGCCACTTTGGGAAAACGGTGCGCCCGGCTTTGAAAGCAGGCGAGAAGAAGCAGAAGTCGTCGAGAGAGGAAGTGTGACAAATGTACACAACCCTTCGCTTACTGTGTTTCTTCCTGAAAAAGAAAAGGCTAATGGAGTAGGGATTGTTATTGCCCCAGGAGGTGGTCTCAGGAAATTGGGGATGCGTGGTGGTGGTGAAGAACCAGCTCAGTTCCTTGCTAAGCATGGCTTTACTTCATTTGTCTTGAAGTATCGACTCTCAAGGCAGCCCGGCCAACCATACAAGTTTGAAGAACACGTCCTAGCAGATGGCCAACGCGCAATTCGTCTTGTTCGCCATCGGGCTGCTGAATTCCATCTCGACCCAGAAAAAATCGGCATGCTCGGATTTTCTGCTGGTGGTGAGGTCGTTTCAATCACTTGCTATAAACCGGGTGAAGGATCGCCCAATGCAGCTGACCCAATTGATCGTGAATTTGCAAAACCCAACTTTCAAATGCTGGTGTACCCTGGACCAGTCGGTATCCCTTCAAGATTACCAAACGATACGCCACCAGCCTTTATGGTTATTGCGGCGGATGATGCACATACAAGTGTTCTTCTGAACTTAATGCATCACTTCCGTGAACTTGACGTCGACTACGAAGCTCATATCTTCACCCGCGGAGGGCATGGATTTGGAATGGGAGAACGGTCCCAGCGACGGAGTATTCAACACTGGCCTGATCGCATGCTTGACTGGCTCCATGATGAAATACTGAATACCATACCGAAATAATTGTTATCAACCCGACTGTGTCTCGAACCCGATAGCAATCTGCACATGAACCCCTCTGACAAACAACTGGCTATTTGATGAGTTCAGCGACGTCTATCTCTGGCATCTTGACCCCTCTTATGGTTCCTCTTTCTCCAAATGGAGACATTAATGAGGAAGAACTACGTCGTTACATTGATTGGCTGATCGGTAAAGGAGTGCATGGACTTTATCCAAATGGCTCAACTGGTGAGTTCACTCGCTTTAGTGCAGAAGAACGACGCCGAATCATAAAGATTGTCTGCGACCAAACAGCCAACAGGGTTCCGGTTCTTGCCGGTGCAGCCGAGGCAAATATTCGCGAGACCCTCGATGCGTGTAGTGCGTACCATGACTTTGGTGCCCGGGCAGTCGCTATTGTTTCCCCGTTCTATTATAAGCTTTCACCAGAAAGTGTCTTTGCGTACTTTAGAGAAATAGCGATCAACAGTCCGATAGATGTAACGCTGTATAATATTCCTCTCTTTGCTAGCCCAATCGATAATGAAACAGTCTGCCGATTGGCAGAGTTTGATCGCATTATTGGCATTAAAGACTCATCTGGTGATCTTGCCAGTATGACCAGAATGATTCGGTCTATCCGTCCGCATCGTCCAGATTTTCTATTCATGACAGGATGGGATGCAGTACTTGTCCCCATGCTCATGGCTGGCTGCCAAGGTGGCACACATGCTACAAGTGGAATCGTTCCTGAAATTACACGAGCGATATACGACCTTACGAAGAAGAGCGACTTTGATAAAGCGTTATCACTGCAGAAACAACTGCTTGAGCTCTTCGATACCACATTTTGTGCTGCTGATTTTCCAGAAGGGTTCCGCAGTGCAATAAACCAACGTGGCTTTGACTTCGGGAAGGGAAGACAGCCACTAACCGAGCAACAGGCCCAGATACTGACAGTTGCTACCGAAAAGATCAGACTATTGATCCAACAGATGATCACGAATCCAATATTGAACTAGATATTCAAACCACACCATCTTTTTCACTTAGTTTCAAAAAGTAGTTCCCAAAATGAAAACCAATGGTTTCCTCGGTATCGACATCGGCACTCAAGGCCTCTCTGTCATCTTCACAGACACTGAACTGAAAATTCTTGAGAGTGGTGAGGGCAGCTATGACATGGTGCCTGGCCTTGACACTGATTGCTATGAACAGCAGCCCAGTGATTGGGAAGATGCGCTGAAAAACGGGATGACTGAGCTTCGAAAAAAATTGGCCTCAATGCAAATTGACATGGAGGTGTTAGCAATTGGAATATCGGGCCAAATGCACGGCGAAGTTCTTACCGGAAACGACGGGGAACCAGTTGGTCCAGCTCGGCTGTGGTGTGATGGCAGAAATGAAGCCGAAGGCAATGAACTAACAGAGCATTTTGGAACAAAATGCCCAAAACGTATGACCGCAGTTCGGTGGCTTTGGACAATTCGCAACCAACCCGAGAAAGCTGCACGTATCAGCCACATAACAACACCTGCCGGCTGGATCGCATACCGACTAACAGGCAGTTGGCACCTGGGAATTGGTGACGCCGCTGGCATGTTCCCGATCGATCAGCAGTCTCTGACATACAACGCCGAAATGCTTGCCGATTTTGATTCAATCGCAACTGAATCAGCGGGAAAATCTCGACCAGAGATCACCCTTTCAAAACTGGGCGATCTTCTTCCATGTGTAAAAAAAGCTGGTGAAGATGGTGGCTCATTAAATGCACACGGAGCGACTCTGCTTGGCCTTACAGAAGGTATTCCGGTAGCACCCGCCGAGGGAGATCAACCGGCAGCACTCGCTGGATCATTGATTGCAACTCCTGGTCAGGTGTCAATGAGTTTTGGGACGAGTGTTGTTGCAAATTCAGTCGGTGACCGAGCGTTTGAAGGAATTTCGACTCCCATCGATCACTTCTGTGCACCTGATGGACGCCCAATCAACATGGTCTGGCTTCGCAATGGCACAACGGCCATGAATATGGCAGTCAAGCTTTTCGGAGGTGACTTTTCCGAGATTATGTCACAAGTTCTCTCTGCCGACGCTGACTGCGGTGGTCTCCTGGCACTGCCATTCATGGACGATGAACCAGGCCTAGGTATTTCCCGAGGTGGTACTGCCATGATATTGGGACTCAACAATGAGACTGCTACACCTGGCAACGCGGTGAAGGCCATGCTTCTTGCAACAATTTTTAATTTACGAATCGGCAGCAACCAGCTTGATATACAAGGATACCCACGGACAGAGATCATTCTGTCTGGCGGACTTGTAAAAACACCTGAATTGGGACAACTCGTCGCTGATGCATTCAACACTCCCGTAACGATCTTTGAAGGAGGTGACGAGGGGACTGCATGGGGCGCAGCTTTAATGGCAAAATTTAGATTCGAAGCACTTGCGGATCGCGCAACCGACTGGAAGCAGTTCCTCGAAACCCAAAAAACAGGGACACCAACCCGATTTCTACCCCATCACCAATCTGTAGAGATACTCAACGGCGTATTCAGTCGTTATGAAAGATTAGTCCACATGCACGGGCAGCTTGAGTCGGTCACTAGTCAATAAGCCGGTTCTGGGTTACATGCCCAAACAGGTTTATATCGAACCAGGGTGACAAGAAAAACAGGGTGACAAGCCCAAACCGCCAACTCTACACACACTATTCAACAACAGGATACAGAACGATCCTGCGGACATCAGCAACAGATGTTCCTGGCACATGAAGAGCCGTAAGCCGAAGCTGAGCCTTACCTACCTCAAGCTTTATATCGCCCAACGAAAGCACACGAAACGGCTTTACATAACTCTCACCGCCGCGGTCAACGCGGTCTTCACCAGTATTCAGCGGCGGATCCCAGGATGGAGTCACGCTGGTTGTAATCTGGTTTTCTCCACAGGACAGTTGAATGGTCGACCCCGCATCTCCTGCAGGGCATGTGTACCAGATTTTTGCAGCATACACACCCGCATTGAGGACATCTACATCCCATACAAGCGAGTCCTCTGTATTCTTCCAATTCGTAAAAAATGAGCAATTGGGTGCACGTCCACTGTGAACAACACCTCCCTCTCCATACCCGTCTCGTGCTGGAAGTTCAGTAAGAGGTGCTCCCGTATACCCTACAGAAAAACGTTCGACATCTGGCCGTGGCATACGATCAAGAATATTTTTCTTCCAATCATTTGCAATCTCCTCCAAACGTTTCTTTTCCTCAGGATACTCTTTTGAGATGTCTCGTTTCTGACCAATGTCAGTGAGCATGTCGTAGAGGCCACCTTTATCGTCAAGGCGAAATCGCTGACTTCGTATGCTTACCCGACCACGCTGAGAAGCAATAATATGTCTTTTAGCAAGCCGTGAGCTAAGTTGTTGCTGATCCGCCTTCTCTCCTGTATCACTTTTCAGTTTTGCCGTTAAATCGATTCCATCAAGTGGCTTCGGGGATTGCAGTTGTACTCCGGCAAGACCCGCAAGTGTTGGTAACAAATCAATAGCTCCGGTAATCTGAGGAATCCGTACACCGGATGGAATCTGACCGGGGTATCGAACGCAGCAAACGCTTCGTGTGCCGCCATCGTCTGTCGACCCTTTTTTGCCACGCATGCCACCACACCAGCGCGCACTATTTGGACCATTATCTGAAAAGAAGACAACTATTGTTTCACGTGATACCCCAGCTCCATCAATTGCTGTCAGAATTCGACCAACGTTTTTGTCAAGATTTTCAACCATTGCCAGCGCAGCCCGTGTAAAGACAGGGTTTTCTTTATTAACGTCTGGCCCCCTTTGCTGGAGTGGTCGCCCTGCAAATCGGCTCCAGTCAGCATCAGGAACGCACATAGGCGAATGGGGTGTATTGAAGGCGACGTAGCATAGCACTGGCTTGGAGGCCGTGCTGTTTATGTGGTTTCTAAAAAATTTGATTGCTTTTGTTGTGATGTCATCCGTGATATATCCCTCACCTTCCTCAAAGGTTGTGTTGTGCTGCATGGGCGGATTGAAATAATCACCCCAATGCCCTTCTGTAAAACCATAAAAAGTGTCGAAACCGCGTGCCAAAGGATGGTAAGGCCACTGTGTGCCATTGTGCCATTTTCCAAAACACCCTGTAACATACCCCGACTCCTTAAAAATATTAGCGATAGTCTGCTCTTCAGAAGACATCCTTTCTTCCCCTCGGGTGACACCACGGACTCCACTTCGATCATGGTACCGTCCTGTTAAAAACTCAGCCCGCGTTGGAGCACAGACAGGCTGTACAAAAAATTGTTCGAGCAAAGCGCCGTCACGAGCAAGAGAGTCAACCGCTGGTGTTGAAATTGTTTTATTTCCTACGCAGGAGAAGTCACCCCAGCCAGCATCATCAGCGAGTATGACAACGATATTCGGTAATCGTGATTCTTCTGCCAGAACAGGATTTCCGAATACCGCAGTGCTACTAATAAAAAATATGATTGATAAGAATTTCCGCATGAAAATGATTCCGTATGAAAAAAGGGGGTATGTTCCATATCCATTTCGCAGGAACTTTAGAAACGATCTCTAATAGTAAAGAGGACTGCGACAGAAAGCCTGAACAAATTCTTAATGAACAGCGGCCTTTGAAAATAAGTTGAGTATGACAACGCCAATAACAATGCACCCCATCCCAAAAAACGCTGGTATATCAAGCGTCTGACCATACATGATCCATCCGATGAGTGTAATGAGAACGAGGCCAACTCCTGACCAAACGGCATAGCCAATTCCTACCGGAATTGTGTCAAGTGTCAAAGACAACAAGTAGAACGCAAGACCATATCCAACGACAACAACCAGTGAGGGTATTGGCTTCGTAAAACCCTGTGATGCCTTAAGGAAAGTAGTGCCAACTACCTCAGCAAAAATGGCGAATGCAAGATAAATCCATGGTTTCATAAAACAGGATGCTTTCCAGATAGAGGGCCGGTTGAAGTGCTCGAGGATTTACTCTATTTCTGAACAAAAAGGTTACTGCTTCTGATACACCCGAACATAATCAATCTGCATTCCATCAGGAAGTTTTGTTACATCAAGCCGCGGTCGTTCCCAATGTGAACAGAGAAGACTCAGGACCACGTACTGTGGCACCTGAGAAATTGCTCGGGTATCTCGCATGATTTCAGTACCGTCCCAGAAAAAAACACACTCCTCCTCTGTCCAGAGAAGACCATAGACATGGAAGTCGTCACTAAGATCACCCATTGGACTCTCCGGCTGGTCCTCAACTGGCCCACCCATTTTTGGAAAATCTGGAATTGATGGACTCCTAACTTTCCCTGGCATGCCGTCGTTTGTTGTCCCCCAATAATAAATATTCATACCGGCCCAACCACGACGGCGACCTGCACCGAACCATTCGATAATATCCATCTCGGTGCCACTCTTACCTGGTTGATCAACAAAACTCTGAAAATCTGGCGTCTG
>JALCBP010000143.1:2835-3916 GCA_028066355.1 Pirellulales bacterium | reverse complement strand
AGAGTGCACTTCAAGAACTCGATAGCGGCATGCGGGCGATTGTTCCTGGTAAACCCACAGAGAGTGAACTGGTCGCACGCATTTTGGACTCAGACCCAGATGTCATCATGCCTCCACCGGAGAGCAACCATGTCCTGACAAAAAAACAAAAAGAGATCCTTAGTGCATGGATAGCGAGTGGTGCGGAATACCAGCCTCACTGGGCGTATGTTCCTCCAGAAAGACACACGACCCCGAAGATCGTTGACGATGAGTGGTCTTTGAACTGGATCGACCATTTTATTTTCGCTCGGTTGCACGAGAAAGGTATTTCACCAGCAACTGATGCTGATCCAATTACGCTGGTTCGGCGAGTCACATTCGATCTGACTGGTCTTCCTCCAACCCCATCGGAAATCGATGCTTATCTGGCCAATGAATCGGCTGATCGATATGAACAACTCGTCGATCGACTGCTTGCCTCTCCTCGGCACGCCGAACGACTCGCAAGTTGGTGGCTTGATCTTGTTCGGTACGCTGACACGGTTGGATACCATGGTGATCAAACGCATAGCGCATCACCATATCGTGATTGGGTCATTGCAGCATTTCAAAAGAATCTACGATTTGATCGATTTACTGAGATGCAACTCGCGAGTGATTTCATCAAGTCCAGTCCAGATGAACACCCTGAAGACCTTCTCCTCGCCGGTGCCTATAACCGTCTGTTGCAGACGACTCATGAGGGTGGACTGCAGGTCAAAGAATACCGAGCAATCTATCAGGCTGACAGAATCAGAAATCTTTCTGGGGTGTGGCTGGGAGCAACTGTTGGTTGTGCTCAGTGCCATGACCATAAATACGATCCGTATACGAGCCGAGATTTCTATGCCCTTGGTGCGTTCTTTGCAGATATCGACGACGAGACGCACATGGGTGTCGCGGGCCGTGGTGGTGGAACGAACACACTTCCTACTGCTCGTGATCCTGAACAGGCTGTCGTTGGTCCGTTTGATCGTGCACAAGCTGTTGAGCTCGATAGAAAGATCGATCGGCTCCGTAAAAGCCTTCCACCACTGCCAGAGAAAAAGCAGTCGGAGCA
>JALCBP010000143.1:0-2735 GCA_028066355.1 Pirellulales bacterium | reverse complement strand
TCAAGCATCGTGGCAATTGGATGGATGAATCAGGGGAAATCGTCGAACCCGCCATTCCAAGCTTTCTTGGATCACTTCAAACAGAGGGCCGTGCAACACGAGAAGACCTTGCTCATTGGTTGGTCGCTCCAATATCAAATGGAGGCGTCGGGGAACTCACAGCCCGCGTAACTGCAAACCGGATCTGGTCGATCTTCTTCGGTGCCGGACTGTGCAGATCAGCCGATGATTTTGGTGGTCAGGGTGAGCCACCTGATTACCCAAAGCTTCTTGACAGGCTTGCACTTGAGTTTTTTGACAGCGGCTGGGACGTTCGGCATCTCATTCGTTGTATTGTGACGAGCCATGCCTATCGCATGAGCTCTGATACAACTGACGAAGACATCATTGGCGATCCAGAAAACAGGCTCTTAGCACGACAGGGTCGTTGGCGGTATCACGCTGAGGGTGTTCGCGATGCAGCCTTGTCTATCAGTGGTTTACTCGAAGAGAAACTGGGTGGTGCGAGTGTGCACCCGTATCAACCGGCGGGGTATTATCGGCACCTCAATTTTCCGAAGCGTACCTACAGTCAAGATAATGACCAACGCCAGTGGAGGCGAGGACTCTATGTTCATTGGCAACGAATGTTTCTTCATCCACAGCTCGCAGCCTTTGATGCACCAACTCGGGAAGAATGTACTGCGGTTCGTATGCGTTCCAATACTCCCAAGGCTGCATTAGTCCTTTTGAATGACCCAACGTTTATCGAGTCGGCGAGGAATCTGGCCGAACGTGTCATACATGAAACGAATGAAGACGACGAACGACTTGCATTGTTATGGAGGCTTGCCGTCTCACGGCAACCAGACGTTGAGGAGCGAAGTCTTCTTGCCAATCTGTTGACGCAAAGAAGGAAAGAATTTCAAAAGAATCCGAAAGCCGCAGAAGATCTTCTGGCGGTTGGTATTTCACCACGGGATAATTCACTTGATGTTATTGAACATGCAGCGTGGACAGCGACAGCACGGGCAGTGCTTAATCTTCGTGAGACAGTTGGCCGGTATTAGAAGCCTGAGGTTTTAGGACAGCGTACATAGCAGAAGGTATTTCATGAATTTTCAAGATATTCACCGTCGTACATTTCTTGCCCGGAGTGGCCTGAATGTGGGCGCTGCTGCTCTATCAACGCTATTTGCACGAGATGCTTTGTCATCACCGACTGCTTTGCAACAGCAGACAAGCCTTGGGGCGATCAATCCACTTCATCATAAGCCACGGGCGAAGTCAGTTATTTTCCTGTGTCTGGCTGGAGGTCCGAGTCATCTCGAAACGTTTGACCACAAACCAGTTCTGGCTGAACAAGATGGTCAACCAATGCCAGCAAGCCTTACGGCAGGACAGCCAATTGCACAGCTACAGGGCAAGGAGCTTGTCTGTCTGGGTCCACGCAAGCCTTTTCGACGATTTGGTGAGTGTGGTGCAGAGATCAGTGAGCACTTTACTCAGCTTGGCAGTCTGGCTGACCGGTTTACGATCATTCGAAGCATGACGACAGAGCAGATTAATCATGACCCGGCCCACACGTTCATGAACTGCGGCACAGCTCTTTCTGGCCGGCCGAGTATGGGTGCGTGGGTAACGTACGGCCTTGGAAGTGAGGCAGATGATCTTCCTGGTTTCGTTGTCATGACAAGTAAGTTGGGCCGCAATCCACAGCCAATTGCAGCACGTCAATGGCATTCGGGTTTCCTGCCAGGGCAATTTCAGGGAGTCGAATTTTCAACAAGTGGTGCACCGGTTCATTACGTTGAAAATCCAGCTGGCGTAACTGGTGTGCACCAACGTGATGTTATTGAAACAGTCACAGCCCTGGAACACCATCGGCTCAAGAAGATCAATGATCCTGACGTTGTCGCACGAATCAAACAGTACGAACTTGCTTTCCGGATGCAGACGAGTGTTCCACAGTTGGCTGATCTTTCAGGAGAGACGGCAGAGACACTCGCGCTGTACGGTGCGGAACCTGGGAAAGCGACGATTGGAACCAATTGCCTGATGGCTCGTAGACTCATCGAGCGAGGCGTGCGCTTTGTGCACCTTTACCACAGTGATTGGGACCACCATGGCGGCATTGAACCATTCATGGAAGAAATCTGTCCACCTACCGATCGGGCTGCTGCCGCACTTCTCACTGACCTTGATCGTCGTGGTCTCTTGGATGAAACCCTTGTAGTTATTGGCGGTGAATTTGGTCGGACGCCAATGGGACAGGGAAAAGCAAAAAGCATCGGTCGAGATCACCACATCAAGGGTTTTAGCACCGTGCTGGCAGGTGGTGGGATTCGTGGTGGCATGACCTACGGAGCGACCGATGACTTCGGATACCACGCGGTTGAAAATATCGTGCATGTGCGTGATCTCCACGCCACGATGTTGCATCTTTTAGGCATCGATCACAACCGTTTTTCAGTTGAGTATCAGGGGCTTGATACAAAACTGACCGGTGTGGAACCAGCGACACCGATTCAGGCTCTTTTTGCCTGACGATGCGGATGTGCATTTTGCAAAACGCTGCAGACGACTGTTGCATTTTGCTGCGCGCACTTCTCACCGCGTTTTGGCCCGGTGAAAAACAGGCTTAAAAACAAGCCTATTTGCAAAGTCGACATTTGGCACGCCGTCTGCGTTTGGAAAGGAGTATTGCCCAAGACTTCTGCTGAAAGGCTCTTCCCATGACTTCCGCTACCAGACAA
>JALCBP010000142.1:0-3973 GCA_028066355.1 Pirellulales bacterium | reverse complement strand
CGAATTACGATAAATTCACAGGAAATCGCCTTTTTGGTGAAGATGGAAAGCCAACAGAACAATACGATGCACTGAATAGTCTCTTGAATCACAAATTGATCACTCGCGTGGCCGGTCAAACGGACCAGAATGGAGAGTGTGTTTTCAATGGTTTCCAAGGTCGGTATAAATTCTCGGTAAAGTCCGAGTCGGGGCAGCTTTTCATGGCAGAATTTGATGCCGGGCGCGGAGCAACGCATGTCGAAATAATGATAAATAAATCTGACGGCACCGCGTATGCAACGACTGATTGATTGATGGTTATGAGACAGCGGAAGGACTGAGTGCCCTGGCTCTCATTAATTGCCATGAGGAGAGGGCGAGGCTACATGATTGAGATCACGAAAGATTGGTCATCATAACAGTTGCATTGAGAACAACGGTAGTGCGATGTGAACTATTTTGTGTTCGGGTGTTCGTAAACCCCAGTTCAGTGATGAAGCTTTGACGTACTCCGACACGAATGCCCTACTGTTTTTCTGACGATGTCATGAAAAAAAGTTCTTTGATCTGTCTCCACGTATGCTGCCGATGTTCTCTGCCGAGGCCATGTCCACTCGTGGGATAAATCACATGATTTTTGGTTCCACGAATTCTATTGAAAGCTGCAAAGCTTGTTGTTGGGGGGCAAATCTGATCTTGTAGTCCGATGCTCATAATAGTTGGACACGTAACTCGTTCGCAGAGATTCATCGTGTCAAAGTAGCTCATTGTTTTTAGAGCACTTGACCAAGAGCGATGTTGTTTTTGGTCTAACCATTTATCCATTTCGTCCCACTGTGTCAGTTTGAAGTAGTTTGTCCAATTGCAGAGAAATGGTATGTCTGCAACACATAGATCAACTCGATTGTCGAGCGCTGCTGTTGCAAACGCAAAACCTCCGCCCTGGCTTGCCCCCCATACTGCAATCCGTTCCTGGTCAACATTATTGAGAGAGCAGAGGAAACTAACAGCACGAATGCAGTCAAGGTAAGCACCGCGATAAAAATAAGTGTCTCGGTCATCGAGCCCTCGTACCCAATAGTCTTGAGGTGTCCCGGGTACATCGTCTTGGCTATTGCCATGTCCTCTTGGGTTGAATGAAAATACGATCAAGTTTTCTTGGTCACCAACAGGCTTCATGGCTTGTCCATAGCCGGGCAGTCGAAGAACAGCGGGAAAGACTCCAGCCTTTTTTGGTGTCTCAAGCCAACCCCGGACAGATACACCACCAAAGCTTTCCATGGAAACCTCATGGAGTCGTACTTCTGTTCGAGCTTTGTTCGGCCGAGGTGTCATCTGAAACGCAGGTGGCACCTCGGCAAGTTCAGCCAGAGATTGCTCCCAGAAATCAAAGAAATCCACTTGCCTGGTGAGAGGGCTGCTGATGCCTTCTACGTCTGATCCAATGCGATATTTTGCCGTTATCGGATTTTTACTTTTGGGAGCCTCAAATCGACACTCAATGTCTGCAAAGCTTGGGCAGGGTATTGAGAGTGTGTATTTGCAAGAAATAATTTGACGACCATTCAGAGAGATAGATTGTGCAGTTGGAGGAGGTGATTCGAAAAAAACGGAGCGGACGTTCCATGTAAGTGTTCCCGTAACAATTTCATCCAGTCTGTTTTCGATAGAAGCTGTCAGTGTTACTGGTTTTTGTTGTGCAGCGATGTTGTCGCTTGACATGACCGAAACACGAGCGATTCGCTTTTGTCCGAAGGAAGTGCCCCCTAATAGATAAAAGGCAAGTATAAGAAGGCAGGCTTTTGTGACCTTTATGTGTGTAAAAAACAAAATTTTGACCTTTAGTCTGTTATGTTTTGCTTTGTGCGATGCAGCACAATTGTCGCGTGTCTTCATGAGAATTTGAGTCAGTATGAAGAATTACAGTTTATTTGTCATTTCTGTACTAATTCCTTGTCTTTGCTTTGCCGAATCTTCTCGTGATGAGGAGCCACCCAATATCATTATCTTTCTAGCCGATGATATGGGCCTTGGAGATACAAGTGCGTATCAGGATTGGACAAAGAATCCAGATTCATTGCAGCTTTCAACACCGGCGATGGAACGTCTTGCAAAACAAGGCGTTCGCTTTACGGATGCACACTCACCATCAAGTCGATGTTCTCCAACACGATATGCTCTGCTGACAGGGCGATACTGTTGGAGGACTCGACTCAAACATTGGGTTTTATTTGGAGTTCATTGTCCCCCACTCATTGAGCGAGAACGAATTACATTTCCAGAGTTCCTGCAGGCTTCCGGTTACCGAACAGCGATGTTTGGGAAGTGGCACCTTGGCTTAACGTACCGAAATAGAGAGGGAAATGTAGCCATAGGTTGGGACGATGCGGATCTCACCAAGCCGCTTGCAGACGGTCCTCTCGATCATGGTTTTGACACATTCTTTGGTGTTTCCCGAAGTCATGGAACCTCTGGTCCAGATGGACAGAAGAAAAACACCCCGACGCAACGGATTGGCCCGGGCTGGATCGAAGGGCGATCGATTCTTGGTGCGACGGGTGACGGGAAAAAACTCGATGGTTCATACCAGCTTCATGAGGTTGGAAGAACGCTTGACAAAAAAGCCCTCAACTTTTTAGAGCAGGCTGCATCTGAAACACAGCCGTTCTTTGTTTATTTTGCTTCTCCTTCGAATCACAGTCCGTATACGCCATCAGACGCCTTGGGAGAAGATCCTGTTGTTGGTGCCAGCACGTTCAAAAGCGGTAAGCCGACAAACAGCGAGAGGCTCGACTTTGTGTACCAAAATGATGTTCATGTCGGGCGATTACTTGACTTTCTAGATAGAACTCCCGATCCACGTCGTCCTGGTCATATGTTGCGGGATAATACATTGTTCGTCTTTTCGAGTGACAACGGTGCTGAGCGATCATCAAAAGTTTGCACAGGTCCGCTTCGGAGTCATAAGGGATCAGTGTATGAAGGAGGGCATCGAGTTCCGTTTCTTGCTTGCTGGCCACATGGAGGCGTAGGGGATGCACAGGTGGAAACTCCAGTCCGTGATTGCGCAAGGCTGTGTGCCCTCAACGACATGTTTGCCACAGTGGCAGAAGCTATTGGTAAGCCGCTTCCACCACTTCAGGGTCATTCGTATGGAGCAGAAGACAGTATCAGTCAACTCGTGGCGATGAAAGGAGTCCTGACTGACCCACGCGCAGCAATCTTTCCGAATGATCACAAGGAAGCATCAGAAAAAAAATCAGACAAAAGGGCCTGGGTTGCGGTGCGTTCCAATGCAACACCACTTGCTGGACAGTGGAAGCTTTTCCTTGACCATCGTTACGCATGGCAACAGGAAATGTTTCCTCAGGAACTGTACAACCTCACAAATGATTTAATCGAGAGTGAAAACCTTCTTGATAATCCAGAGTATAGTGGTGTTGTTGGATTTCTTCTTGAGCAGGCACGAACTGCTGCGGGAGATGAAGGCCATACGAGGCAGCCGGCAGAGCAATAATAAACTTCCAAGTGTTCTGTGAATATTTTTTGAAGGCAATTTCTAGAAACCAAAATCCAATGAGTCAGGTAATGAAAGTATTAAAGCAAAGAAAAGTTGCCATTATTTCTCTTGTGGCTATTTGTTTTGTTTTCTGTTCAGATTGTGATGCACGTCAGGGTAGTGAGAATCGCCCCCATATTGTGCTTGTGATGGCAGATGACCAGGGGTGGGGACAAACAGGATATTACGGACACCCATTCCTTAAGACACCACATCTTGATGATATGGCAGCACATGGTCTTCGGCTTGATCGTTTTTATGCAGGCGGTCCGGTCTGTTCGCCTACTCGGGCCACTGTCCTTACTGGAAGAACACATGAGCGTACTGGTGTGATGTCGCATGGATACCCATTACGTTTACAGGAAAAAACAATTGCCCAGGCACTTGCTGAAGTCGGTTATGTAACGAGTCATTTTGGCAAGTGGCATTTGA
>JALCBP010000141.1:0-3979 GCA_028066355.1 Pirellulales bacterium | reverse complement strand
AGGATATAGTCAATCGCACGTGCAAACGCAGGAACATGCTCCAGACTGAGAACTGTCGAATCAAGATCGGCTATCTTCATCCTTCGCTGCATACGTCCGCGAAAGTCTGCATCATCAATCATTTGACAGCACACATCAAGAAAGTCAGTTTCGTTGTGCGTGACTAATTCTTCGAGCCCGACTTTATTGAGCAAGTACGCTGTCGACAGGTTGTAAAAACGATTGCCAGCAAGAGTCACAACAGGCAACCTTAAGGTAAGCAGATCAACTGCTGTATTATACCCACCGAAGGGATGAGCATCGATTGCGAAATGAGCTTGTTCCAGAGACTGCATGTACTGCTGAAAGTCAAAGTTTGGCATTACAACTGTCTGCTCTGTACCAAGAATATCCTCAATTGCACGCTTGAGCGGCAGATACCCATTACCGAGAACTGCACCGCCCGGAAAAAAGTGAAACTTCACTGGGGTTTCAACTCTCTCAGAAATCACCTTAAGACGATTGAGATGCTCACTATTAATCTTTTGACCACTCCACGTGCAGTTAATAATGATTGGCTCTTCTGCAAGCGTTGGGTACTCCAGCCGATACTCCAGTGGAACCGGCGCCTGCGCACATCCCGGAATTAAAACAAGCCGCTCAGAATAGTGCTCACGTGCACGATCAGCTACCTCGGTTTCACGTCCACCAATCCAGTAATCTACCTTTGCCCCAAAAGTGCTCACGGGGTGCCCGTAATTGCTCACTTGAATCGGAGCAATACGCATATTGGCAAGGATGATGCTCTCTATACTCATCCCGATATCAGGAAAATAAGCCATCGAAAAATCATTCGGATCGACGGCGGATAGATCATCTGCTTTTTCTGAAGCGTTGTAGTAACGTACATCAGTAAAAATTTCAGTATCTAGATCTTCTCGAGGTCGCCCCAGGTGAACCAACACAAGTTCATGGTTTTTTGCAAGCTCTCTCAGGAACGGATGCTGTGAACGATAAACACTCTGCCGGGGAAACCACATCGAAGAAAGTACACCTATTTTCTTTGGCTTTGGACTATTGCTGATTTTTCGTTGGCAAAGAGGCGTTGCCTGGAAAAGCCGATTAATCCGCTGCTTCACGAGGTAATCTTTCTCGTTGTCAATATACGTAGCACCAAAATATGCATGATGCGTGAATGAATTAATTCCAACCAAACGATCATCTTCGAACGTAATATGATCACGGAGATGAGCAAGCGTTTCTGGATCAGACGGACCAGTTCGATACATTTCAAGAAAACAAAAATACCACTGAGTAGCTAGTTGGGGACTCGTTGCAAACAGTAACCGCCGATCAATCTTTACTCTATTACGGCCCGAATAGAGCGACAGCAACTTCGTAAAGTTTCGCTGTTGCTTCAAAAGAACCTGAATAAATGGGTCCGTTGTTCTGAAATCACTGATCGCAACTACATTGCCAATGACAGCATTCAGATCAATAAAGCTGGAGGCGTACTTCTCAGGAAGTATGAAATCCTCCTGAGACATGAAGTAAAGAAAGTGTTTTACAAAGTTATTGATCGCAGCATGATTGGCTTCCTCAATTTGATAGTACGTCGTATCTCGCAGATGCATGAGCACTGCCAAAAATTGTGCCGCCATGTGCTCGTATTCAGCCGCATGGTAGTGCTGCATCAGCCTTTGCGTGTCGAAATTAAGAAGCGGGCTATTTGGTACGGACAGATTTGCTGAACTTTGGCTACTCACATTTACTCCTTGTGCATTATCACTAGCTCCAGAATTATGATTTCTCGAGACGAAATGCTTTCTTCTTGAAACGATTCTTCAAGCCACAACTAACCCATTGGTCTTCACAATAAATTAATCGAAGGTAGAAGAAAACGCGACGTCTTGGTATGCATCACGACATATTCAAAGAAATAGAAAGTCCATGACTTTTTGCCATATCGTCCAACCCGCGATCACAACAAAGCCAACAGCGGACAACCAAAGCAGAATATCCCAGCTTTTTCTTGGGGCTAGTCGTTTATCAATATCGCAGTAACGAAAATAGAGGACGGCAACAGCAAGCACCCCCAACATCACAGCCTGCGCAACACCACTTGCCAAGACCATTGCAACAGGGGCACGGAACAAAAATGCCATCGCTAATGCTGCACTCACCCACACCACACACGTAACTCGCACAGCTTTTTGGCGGGAGGATTCATCCCCACGCACAAAACCAGCGAGAACCAAACCATCAGCAACCATCCGGGAGTTTCCTGCTGCCGCAACAAAAAAAGTTGAATACAAAACTGCAAAAGCACCGAACAGAAACACCTGCTGAATCCAGCTACCAAAAATAGGCACGTACATTTGACCGAGCGTTCGCACCATTTCATCTCCAGAAGGCACAAGACCAAGCCGTCCGAGAGTCGCTGCACCCAGCACATAGAAGAAAACAGTAACCGACGTGTACACAATCATTGAGAGCCATGCATCAAGTTGCATTACCCGCATCCACCCTCTGGCATTAATGGCCCAGTTGTCTGAAAGAGAATGTGTGCCAATTGACTTTCCGTATCCCTTCTCGAGACACCAATACGGATAAACCATCAACTCCGCAGCCCCAACGCCGATAATACCGAGAGCTGCAAGTGCGACTGAGAACCCCCCACGCGACCCCTCGAGTGATGGAGTCAGCCCAGCTATCCATTCCTCACCAGACACAGCCCAATTGGGGTCAGCCTGGAGCATGACAACGGCAAGAAAAGTAAATAGCGTAAAAGCAAGAACAAGAACAAGTGACAATCGTTCAATAAGCCCGTACCGGCCACTTGCAAGAAGAATCCCTGTTACCAATGCCATTAGAACGGCATAGATAGAAGCATCGTGAGAAGCATTCCGTTCCGCAGCCTGACCTCGCAGCGCTACAAGACTTTTTTCCATGGCCTCCAGATCTGCGCGATTGTTAAGTCTTGCAAGAGCCGTATCTATTTCTGCTTTAGCCAGGTCTTTATGAAATGTGCCTTCAGCCCGACCGGCAGTCGTAAGCGGCAGAGCAGCCGCGAGCGATTGGCCGACGCCAGCAAGAATACCTCCTTGTTGAACAACAATTAACATCATCATCACGGCCCAGCACCAATAAATCCACCCTCGCCCAGCGACTCGTGGGCCCGGCACTCTGTCGAATGAGGCTAGTGGAGTGCGGCCCCAGGTAATTGCATTTCGTCCAATCTCGATTTGCGCGGCAACTTTTACTGCACATCCGAGAATAATGAGCCATAAAAGACTGAAACCGACCTTAGCGCCTACGACCGTTGTCGCAATAAGTTCACCACTTCCAACAATTGAACTAGCGAGAATAATGCCTGGCCCAAGAGCCGTAATTGTTTTCCAGAACGTCTTGGGCGGCGGAGTATACTCCTCGAGTTTCTCACCCACTTGTTCATTTTGATTATTAGCCACACACGGCCCCCTTTTTGAGACAACTCTCACAAATCGATTCAAAGAAATGCATCGATGCAATTACAAAAAACGCTAACATCATGCCCGCCTTGACTCGACCACAATGTAGATCATTGTGAACAAATAAATAACAGGAACCAACAAAAATCCAAAGAAAACTCTTCAAAATATAACGAGCACTCCGAATGATATTTTCCAACTGCCATCTCTAACGGGATTCAGAATCAAAAATTCTATGAAAACACAAGTACGAAAGAAAAAATCTGGATCAACTAGACAGTCAACAATCGATGCAAATCGTGCCATTGATCTTGTCGTTTCTCTTATGAAGACCCCGGGGCCAAGTTGCCATGAAGAAAAAATTACTCAACAGGTTCGGAAACTGCTGACCGCCGCCGGTATTCCTGCCTCAGCGATCACAACAGATAACGCGCACAAGAAATCACCAGCCGGGGGAAGTACGGGCAATCTCATAGTGAAACTTCCCGGAACTATTCGGGCGCCCAGAAGAATGCTTATGGCACACCTCG
>JALCBP010000140.1:1959-4091 GCA_028066355.1 Pirellulales bacterium | reverse complement strand
CGCACAGGCAGCTGTCACACCACGGGCTCCACCCGTCACAAGCCAAACGCTTCCTTGTGAGACCGCATCAAGCGGCAGCGCTGCTTCTGGCACTGCTTCTTCACGTGACACGATCTGCAGACGCTTACCTGCTCGATACCCAACTTCAACGACATTACCTGCGGTGCATATCTCGGTAACAGTCGAATGTGCAATCTCTGATGGATGTGACTCGCTCGCATGGTCAACCACACGGACCTGCAATTCAGGAAATTCTCGTGCGATATTTTTAAACAGGCCAGCCAGCCCACCACCTGCAACATCTTCGACAGGAGTTTCGACACCAAACTGACCGCCAAGCCGTGTTACTGCAGTGAGTGTCGCATCATGGATGTCGCCCACCTCCACACGCTTGATAATCCATTGCTGACAGACAAAAAACACAGACTCAAGGAGTGACTGCAGATGACTGCGTGTCTCGGCGGATGGCGCTCCATCAGCGACCGCTACGATTACGTGGGTAAGTGCTCCGAGCGACTCCTGCTGCTCTATAAGTTGCTCGGCATCACGGCGCCCCTCGCACGGCACGACAACAGCTTCTGCACCGTGCTGCTGAACTTCAGCGGCAACAGCCTCTGCGACGCTTCCACTGCCCAACACAAGCACTCGTTGCCCAGAAAGCTGGCGACCGCCTGCCGCTGCTGCCATTTCACAATGATTTAAAACGTATCGACTTGTCACGCTGGTAGTCTTGTGTCGACGAACGGCTGGCTTTGCAGGTAGCGGTACATTTTCTTTTGGAACTCGAAGACTGCGAAATGACTCAGTCACATCTGGATACCACTGAGTTGTTGGACCACCGGAGGACACGCGGGCTTTGCCATTGACTACCCTAAGAGCCAACCAGTACGACGTTGCCGACATCCTGGCTTGTTCCTCTTCGTCTTTGCCAACCAGAGCGTATATCGCTTCGCTAACACTTTTCTGTCCATCGTGCAAAGCAACCCGTGCCAGTGGCGACTGAGCATCTACAGCACCCATCTCATTCGAAAATATATTTACCTCGCCATTACCATCTACCCTGCAAATCTTTTGCTCACTCATACACAAAAGGAACACTGGTGCATCAAGCGGACACATTTGTCGAAGTAGATCGGTTGCATCAACCATGGAACCGGTTGTTCGTATCGCATGGTCGACTGCAATTGAAGCAGGATTCCTGGTGTGAGCATTTCCATCTGATGATCGGATTGAACGGCCAACCCATGCAACAAGACCATTTTGATTCCAACCACATAACGTACCAGGAAGACCGGGAACACTGAGTGTGCTTCCATGCACAGAGCCCTCTGAAAAAGCTTCTGCATGCGGAGCTACGTGTCGGCCAAAACCAAGAACAACACCAGTCTCATCAGGCCGAACGCTTGCGATTACTTCAAAAAAGCCAAGGGCGTCGAATGGTCGAGCCATCGCCGCACGTACGACGGACGCCGACACGCCAGCCCCAGCCGCCACACCGTCAAGTTCTTCACCAATCTCTCGTGGAAAGACGGGAGCATCTTCAAATTTCAGAACAGAAGAATACAAGCGTGCCCACTGTTGAATCTTCTCTCTGTTGCAACGCCCCTTTTCTTCACCTGCAAGAAATGCTTGAGACCGATAGACGTCATTATCATCAGCAGCACTCGAAACAGTATGCTCTCTGTCAGTCACCTGCCCCATGTGTTCGCTAGCAGACGCTCCACCGACTCGTGGCTCCATATATTCCAGAAGGTGCCGCAATGTTGGAAAGTCGTCGAGTGAGAGATCATCGTCTGCCTGAAGGTCATACTTCTGACCAATCTCACCAAACAGCTGCGCTTTCCGAATACTATCTATACCCAGGTCTGCCTCAAGATCTGCATCAAGCTCAACTATCTCTCGTGGATAGCCTGTCTGCTCGATAACAAAATCAATCAGAAAATCTGAAAGTTCATCAAGTCTGCTAGACCCATCAGCAACTGCTGCTGCATGAACAACTCCGTTCTGAGCGTGACCATTCACACTCGAGGCGTGGGCTTGCCCATTTGATTCTGACAATGAAGCTGACTGCTCCACTGCAGACGCTCCACCGACTCGTGGCTCCATATATTCCAGAAGGTGCCGCAATGTTG
>JALCBP010000140.1:0-1859 GCA_028066355.1 Pirellulales bacterium | reverse complement strand
GCATCAAGCTCAACTATCTCTCGTGGATAGCCTGTCTGCTCGATAACAAAATCAATCAGAAATGATTCGAGTTCTAGAAATCTTGGCTGAGCGTTCGTGGGGTTGCTTGGTGAAACCGGATGAGACAGAGCTGACGGTACATCAACAATTGATGGCTCTGGTGAAGGTTCGGACCGGCGAGAATTGGAAAAACTTCTTCGTGCTGCTTCACCGTCTGACTGGCTGGACTTTCGAGCAGTTGCATAATCAAACCGTGCCGTATGGCTTCCATTTCTACTTGATGATTCTTCCGTTTTGGTGACTGACTTCACAGCCTGGTTATTTTTGATTCCTGAGGCAGCGTTGCGATTCCGCTCTCGGCGACGCGCTGTTGCATCAAACCGAAATACAGCACCGGTTGACTGCAACTCCTCTCGGCGTTCGGAAGCTGAAACCTCGCGTGTAGCATGTGAGGCAAGACCCAATGTTTCGCGCAATCGGTCCAACTGCTCGGCTGAGCTTCGACCTCGTTGGTCAAACTGCACAATCGTGATGTCCCGGCAATCGACGAGGATACGTCGCACCAAACCGGACAAAACAGCACCAGGCCCTACTTCTACGAATGTCCGCACGCCTTGCTGGTACAACTGCTGTACAACTTGAACCCACTTCACTGTCTCAGTCATTTGGCGAACGAGACTGTTCCGTACTCCACCCGGTGTCGACAAGATTGTTAGCGTCGTACTACTCAACAGAGGGTACTGGGACTCGGTAATCGGCAATGAATCTAGAACGTGCGATAGTTCAAGGGCTGCTTTTTCAAGAAGAGGTGTATGAAAAGGACTCGGTACAGATAGTCTTTTGGATCGCACGCGTGTTGGTTCGAGAAGCAGTTCGACAGCATCAATTGCTCGCGCTGTACCACCAACAACAGTTTGCTCGGGAGCATTTTCGGCACATCGCCAGACAAGTGAATCAAACGGCTTGATTGAGGACTGAACAACTTTTGTATCTGCGAGAATGGAAAGCATCGCACCATCAGCCGGCCCGTGCTTCTCAACAGCTTCCGCTCTTGCTTTTGTTGCCTGAAAACCAGTTCTCTCCGACCAACAACCAGCAGCAGTAAGGGCAGGAAATTCTCCAAAACTATGGCTAGCGATACAGTCTGGCCGAAAACCAATAGCCCCCAGTACCTTCCAGGCAAAAAGGTCACCAAGATACATTGCCCATTGTGTTTCCCAGACACCAGAGCCCATCTTATTCGGGTCTTCCCACGCTACTTCAGAAAGCATTGGAGCCCGACACGAACGAGCCAGAGCATTGAGTTCGGCAAGAACCGACTGTCCCTCCGGGGTCTCAGTTGCAAGTGCCTTAAACATGCCCGTGTACTGCGAACCCTGACCAGGAAACAATGCTGCAACACGGCCTTGGCTTCCCTGCTTCACGAATTTTCTTTGTGTTTCTGTTGGCATTGAAGAATGTTTCTTTCCTTCATTCGAAAGAGAAAGACCATTGTCAAGAATGAGATGACCAATAAGATCATCGCTCACTTCCGTCAGGCTACCTGCCCTGTAGCCGGAGCCTGATGCGGCCGGCAGCTGACACGGCTTTGATGAAACTTGGAGACAATCTGCGATTACTCGATCCTCTTGCATGGAAACTGCGGCTGGAAGATTTCCTGAACGAACAACATTCATCAACTTCAAAACACCTGCTGCCCCAGCAGCTGCACCGAGGTGACCAATTGCGCCATCCAACGAACTCACCGGCTGCACTTTCGTTGCTTCAGCTTGCGACGAAAGTGATTGCAGCACCTCACTATCCCGGTCCGCGTGGCCCAGTCCTGAATATTCGGAAACAACAAGAGCCTCATTCGGCAT
>JALCBP010000034.1:0-25391 GCA_028066355.1 Pirellulales bacterium | reverse complement strand
TCTCGGTGCCACTCTTACCTGGTTGATCAACAAAACTCTGAAAATCTGGCGTCTGTACCCAGAATGCACCATGATGCCCTTGATGCTTTTGAAACTTCAGTCGACACTCAAAATAGCCATGTTTCCAGCTATGACGGCCACGTGTTTGGATGTAACTGGCGTGCACTGCGTCATCTCGCCAAAGAGTCCGAAGGTGTAAAAGCCCATCAGCGACACTGATTGTTCCCTCGGAATTCAATGATGCCGCATCTCGTGTCTTGTACGAGGGCATTGTCCAGTTCTCTGTTTTGAGCACTTTTCCTTCAAACTCATCACGCCACACGACCGTATAGTCAGTTGCGACACACGCGGGCAATTTCGATTGACCCGAAAACCCAGAATCCGTCTCCTCGCAGAGACCATTCACGTTGCTTCCCAACAACGCCAGAACCACCACGCTTCGAGATAGTAAATACTGCACCTGCCGATGGTTCGGGAACATTCTCTTGCAACTACACTGAGTACCATTCAATAGCTTTTTGTTCTTCATATATTTTTATTGATCCGCCTCAAAACTAATCTCAATGCTTTTTAAAATCCTTACGATTCGCTGGCAATAAGTTCTCTTGTCGCAATGAGTTCACGGGCCATACCTGCAGTAACATCTCCACTTTTGACCCCCGGCAATACAGGCCATGTATAGGTCTCTACTTCAAGGTGGGGCTCGTAAGACAGTTGCCCTAAAGCATGAAGTGCTTGAATAAGTTCTGGTCTTGTTGTCCCTAATGGTCCAAGACGATCTGCATCGACTGGAACATGAAAATGTACCCGCCATCTCTCCGCCTGCGACCATTCAGCAGGTGGATCAAGTGCAAGTTCCTGAGACAGGTCTGTATGGCTGATCACCCGGCCATCCGAATGCTTTGCAAAAGTCTGATGAAGATAGCGTTGTTCAGCAAAAGTAGCTAACGCCTGACGGGCCGTTTCGCTTGTTGGGTTGTCTAGCTCGATCGCACAACTTATTTGCACCTTGTTGATACGAATATCAGCTTCAGTCAATTCACGAATGGCAGTGCTCGGATTCTCAAACTCGACAGCCTGATGACAGACGTCGTAGCAGACACCTATGTGCTGACGAACTACCCCTCCCAACGCCACTTTATCAGCCGCATCCCATAGCCTCTCAAAAAACTGAATAGTCTCAAGGGTCGTCTCTAAAACACAAAAAGGTTCAGGCTCAATAGCCAAACGAATAATCTTTCCCGTCTCGTTATGCAATGTGTCAAGATAACGAGCTAGTTGCAAAAGTTGATCAATAACCCTTTTAGAAAAGTCAGAAGATTGCTCTGCTTGCTTATACGCAAGTGGCAGCGTTGAAATACTACCTTCGTCATTTCCATTTAATATTCCAGCGAGAAACTGACTGCACCGCCGGGTGTACTCGAGACGGCGAACATCTGACCAGTCCGGGAGATACACATTTTCCTTTACGCGTTCAGAATGAAAATCTCCAAAAGGAAAGGCATTCAATGAAAAGCAACGCATCCCTTGATCGGCAAGAAGGCTGGCAACGCTTGTCGTGAAAGTTGCATCATAAATCAGATTAGAAATAACAGCTTCTGGCAACCAAAGGCCAACCCCAAGGTCGAAGCCGCATTGGTCCCGAACACAACGAGCTTCTTGAACAATAATCCTCTCAAGATCATTGCGTGATCGACAAGGATGGACGTTCGTGCAATACGACAAGGGATAATGCATGGCCTGCTCTGCTCACAAATAATTTTTACATTGTCGAAAATACTTATAATTTCAAGGATTTGCTGTTTCAGAATTGCTTATGACACAAAGACCTTACTAGCTTTCCATTCCAAATAGAAAATGATTCGCCCTGATCTTTTTTCTACGTATAAAGACACGCTACTTAAACCTATTTAGCCGTGTTTTAAAGCCGTTACATCCAGCATACGTTCGAGTGCGACGACAGACCAATGTGCGGTATCTTGGTCAACACGAATCACATTGACAGGACTTCCGGCTTCAAGGTGCTCAAGACTCCAACAGAGATGTGCCAGATCAATACGGTACATGGTCGCACACATGCAAACCGTCGGTGAGAGAAATCGGATGGTCTGTTCGGGATGCTCTTGTTCGAGGCGTCGGACGAGATGAAGCTCTGTGCCGACTGCCCAGGATGTACCAGGGGCAGCACTTTGTATCTGATTGATGATGTAACTCGTTGAGCCGGCAAGGTCAGCTTTTTCAACAACCTCAATTGCACACTCTGGATGAACAAGGACTTTAACATTCGGAATGTTCTCTCGCATCGTGTCAACATGCTCAGGTCGGAACATCGCATGCACACTACAGTGTCCCTGCCAGAGAATCACTTGGCTCTTTTCGAGTGATGTTGAATCATTGCCACCTAGTCGTGGATCATGAGGATTCCACACACACATTTGCTCAAGTGGTACACCCATCGAGTGGGCAGTATTTCGGCCAAGGTGTTGATCTGGAAAAAAGAGAACGCGTTTCGTTTTAGAAAAAGCCCATTCAAGAATCGCACGAGCGTTGCTTGATGTACAGACGATGCCACCATGCCGACCGCAGAAAGCCTTGAGGCTGGCAGCGGAATTGATATATGTCACTGGAGTAATGTCATCGGTATCAATAATCTCACCAAGATCAGCCCACGCATCTTCCACTTGTTCAATTGCTGCCATATCAGCCATCGAGCAGCCAGCTGCGGTATCGGGTAATACAACATTCACCCGGGCACCATTTCGACTTGCTACCTGCTCGGGCCGATTGACAAGAATATCTGCCGTCTCCGCCATAAAGTGGACACCGCAAAACACGATAGCCTCACAGTCTGTTCGTTCAGCAGCAGATTTGGAGAGTTGGTAACTATCCCCTCGTAAATCCGCATGAGCAATGACACCATCCTGTTGATAGTGATGGCCGAGAATCAGCACACGTGACCCGAGACGCTGTCGAACTTCGTCAATCCGACTCGCAAGCGTCACATCATCCAGCTTCCGATACGCCTCTAATGGACCAGCGGCCAGGGGCTCATTTGTTGGTATTTCTACTGTCATCGTCCCTCCAGTATAGGCTGTCGCGGTGGTCCCTGTGCGGCGACCGTCTTGCATCTTATACTGCGAGCATCTTGTTGGAACCAACAAGACGGCCATCCTCCGTATGTTGGCTACCGTTTCCGAATAATCCTTTCACCGTTGCACAGAAGGCTGGCGAGCATCCATGGCGAAAAAGACCGCGAAAAAAAAGGCTGCCAAGAAAACAACAAAGGCTGCCAAAAAAACAACAAAAACAGTGAAGAAAGCTGTCAAAAAAACAGCAAAAAAGAAGGCTGCCAAAAAAGTCACCAAAAAAAAGGCTGTTAAAAAAGCAGCTAAAAAAGTAGCAAAGAAAGCAGCTAAAAAACGAGCAACTCGAAAAAAGGTTGTGAAAGAAGCTCGCCTGAAGGCGTACTGGGGGGTTTTTAATTCCGGACTAAAGCGGCTGGCTGTCTTCGAATATGCTGACAAGCGTGCTGCCGAAAAGAAGGCAAAAGAACTCTCAAGTGGATCAAAGGGCAATCACTTTATCCAACTTGTCAAAGAGCCAATCACAGAGGCATAACTGATTCGCCGTGGGGCTGCACAATCATGTGCTAGCCCCACGGGCTCTGCCAATCGCCCCAAGCCTCAAGATATCGTGCCAGTCCGGGTGACCCAGCTGCTTTACTCTGAATCCAGATATGGGCTGCCTCAATCAATGATTGCTCGTCAGCCAGAGAAATTGCCCCCGCAACAACACGGCTGCGCAGATAAACAAAGTACGTGTCGAGTACATCACTTCGACAATAGTCATGAATTTCACGTGCTCGACCGCCATCCCAAAGGTCTTGAACCATGTGCCCAGCCACATCAAGTTTTCCAGGCTTACCAATGAGATTGGCGGCCAGGGAAAGCCCTCCTACAAATCGGCTTGCACCGTTATTCGTTAAAAATTCGTGCAGGTCGAGATGTGCTGCACTGTTGAATCGATTTCGTGGCTGTTCGAAACTACGAGCCTTTTCAGCAATCCACTCTGGAATGCTCAATCCATACCGAAAAGCACACACCTCAAGCAGTGGGATATCAAAACCACGACCATTGAATGAAACAAGTTGTGGCTGGCCATTTTTTCGCCAACCTTCCCAGAACAAACGCACGATCTCATGGGGACGCGACATTTCTTCATCAAGTGCTACCAGATCGATCAATGAATAGTCGTCGGCAACGGTAGCAACAACAAGTGATACAGGCAGCTGAAATGTATATGGAATAAAATCTTTTCCATTTTGCTCAAGTAATTCAGAACGATACTGCTCAATTGCTTCGGTCGGCGAGAGTTTTTCTCCCGGATAACGGATTTTGGAAATGAGGTCTCCATCTGCTGCTGACTCGATATCGAAAACGAGTCGGGCCGTCTTTCGTTTTGCCATTGAGAAAACTCTCCTTCTAATCTGAGTTGACAGCGAGGCGATGATCGTCGAGTGACATTGAGGATACTACTTCGTCAGTCACTTTCACCGAGTATCCTCCTTGAAGAATTTTAAGGACCTCAGTCATTTCCGCAGCAGGACTCTCACCCTTAGCCTGATGCGACTGTTCTTAAAGCACACAGTTGAAAATTATTGGATTTGATTCAGTGGAACTGATGACCGCTGTTTATCAGATTCGACCACGGCTGAGAGAACTCTCTGAACCTCATACGCGTCAGTAAAATCAGCAAGAGGCACCACCGGCTCACCGCCACCGATGACGGTCATCATGTCAGCCGCATGATTAATAAAACTGTGTTCGTATCCTAGGATGTGGCCAACAGGCCACCACGATGCTGCGTACGGATGGTTCGCGTTACCGTCGGTCACATTGATTGTGCTCCAACCCTGCAACTCGGCGGGGAGTGTTGCATCGTACCAATCGAGTTCGTTCATCCGCTCGAAATTGAATCGAATCGCTCCGTTTTCACCATGGATCTCTAGACGATTTCCATTCTTGTAGCCTGTGGCGAGCCGAGTTGCTTCGAATGTGGCCACAGCACCGCTCGCCATTTTGGCGACAAAAAGTACGATATCATCAACTGTACTCGCGCCCATTTTCTGACTTGTCGCCGCGCCATGTCCAGAAATTTCACCACCGCCGCCCTCTAAAATCACCCGCTCTTTGATAACTGTTTCCATCGTGGATCCAATCACCTCACTGATTTCATCACCCGTGATAAATCTCGCAGTATCAATGGTGTGAGCACACAGGTCTCCCAATGCTCCAGATCCGGCTACATCGCCATCGAATCGCCACATTAGTGGTGTATCCGGTCCGGCCCAGTCTTGAAGATAACAGCCGCGAATCTGATAAATTCGACCGAGTTTTCCCGCTGCACACAATTGATGAGCGAATGCTATTGCTGGACATCTCCGATAGTTATACCAGACGAATGTTTTTCCAGTTGCCGTCTCTGCTGCTTTTACCATCTGACGGGCATCACTCAGTGTTCCTGCCAATGGTTTTTCACAGGCAACATGTTTGCCCGCCTCGAGTGCTGCAATCGTGTGCTCGGCATGCACATTATTCGGTGTTACCACATCAACCAGGTCAATCGCGTCTGAGGTAACAGCCGACTTCCAATCTGGTGCGCAGTGCTGCCACCCCCAACGCTCAGCAAACAATTTCTGCTCTTCATGATTACGGGCTGCGACCGTATGCATCACAGGCTTGCAAGGCAGATCAAAAAACTTATTCACCTTCAAATAAGCATTTGAATGCGCTCGGCCCATGAATTTCGTACCGATGAGGGCGATATTACAATGGTCGCTATTCACAGTCGTGGCAGACATTTCCCTACTCCTGTATTTAAAAACGTATTTGAATCGTTTGGCAGTTCGCAGATTAATATTCTACGTCTGTCCACTTTTGATCTCGATTGCTCTGGATAATCGCATCGCAGATTGCCATCTCCTTATGGCCATCTTCAAACGTGCTCCAATCTGGATTTTCTGGCATTTGTCCCCTTTCAACCGCACGATATACGTTGCGGAATAAATTCTTGGGGCCATCTGGATAGGCCTCGGGATGACCACCTGGGTAATGGGCGTACTCTCTGGCACCTTCGTGCAGAAGGGAAGGATCTTTCACCAAGATTTCATTGGCTTTTTCTCGATAACCGATCCACATCTCATTTGGTTTTTCTTGATCCCAGGCCACTGCACAGCGGGAACCATCAAGCTCGAATGAAAGTCGATTTTTTCGACCAGCTGAGACTTGGCTAACGGAAAAAACACCACGAGCCCCACCGGAAAGTTCAATTAAGACTGAGGCATAATCCTCAGTCTTTATATCTTGTGGTTCATAGTCACTGGGCGAGAGTTCCTTACCCGCATACGTCTCAATTTCCTTTTTCGGTTTCATTCGAGTCTTGTGCACCGTACTCAGGTCAGCCATGACGCGAACGATGCTCTGACCAGTGATGAACTGCAAGAGATCACACCAGTGGCTGCCAACATCCGCAATCGCACGACTTTCTCCTGACATTTCTGGTTGTAGCCGCCAATTCCAGTCTGTCTGGAGGTACAGCCAGTCTTGTAAATAGGAGCCACGGAGAGTGAATACCTCACCTAGTTCTCCTTGTTGAACCATCTGTCTGGCATGCTGGACCAGTGGATAATAGCGATAATTGAAATCAACGGCATGGATCAGGCCCGAATCCGAAGCAAGTTGCACAAGTTCTCGGCTCTCTACACTGTTCATTGCCAGTGGTTTTTCACTGATGACATGCTTGCCGGCGGCGAGAATATCTTTGTTGACCTGGTAATGCAGGTGATTCGGCGTGCAATTATGAACAACACGGATTTGAGGATCCGCCAGAAGTTCACGGTAATCACCGTACGACTTCTCAATGCACAAAAGATCTGCCTTGTTGCGGGCCAACTCTGCATTGGCTTCGGCCAGGGCAACGAATTCGACGTTCCCCAATCGCCTTCCCGCCTCGACATGTACCGGACCGATAAATCCAGTGCCGATGATTCCGGCTGCGATCTTCTCTGCCATTGTCTCACGCTCCTTAAACTATAGAAATAGACCCACATCTTTACTTTACCCGATCGAGAATTGAGATCTTATCGGTTCGCTAGCGGTTCTCGCAACCGGCCACATATCGATTTTGGACCGGACACCTCAAGAAGAGCCGCTTCTGTATTCAGAACATCGCATCGAGTATAGAGCAGGTACTTTTTTTCTGTGTTTGAGGATCTAGATTCCCGAGTTGCCTTATCACCCAAGAATCATTGCGGCCCATCACAACTCCTCATACTCAAGAAGTAAAGCGCCGGTCCACCCGGAATATCTTTCCAGCACACTTGTCGGAGTAATGCATCTGCTACTCACCGATACTCATGAACTGTTCTCTATTGAGACTTGTATTCACTGCTACCGATTCCACTCGTCTCGAAATTTCCGCAGCCATAAATTTGACATAGCAGCATAAAAAACCACCCTAGAGAGCCTTGCACAACCCGAACTGACGAGGCGGTCCTGCCGCCATATAAAACCGGTGGGAGGCATGCTCCAACCCTGATAAGATAAGAGGAATGAAATATTCTGACTTTCTAAACAGGCAACTCAATGGGATTTTCTGACCGCGGATACTACCGCTTTGACAACTCATTCCAGCGACAATCTGAATGGACTGCAGTGATCACCCTCATCATTGCAAACGTGGCAGTGTGGGTGCTTAATCTTTTTGGAGGTCGTGATTTTTCTATTAACAACATCTTCGCTCTCCGCGGAGACCTACCTCAACATCTTTTGGAGTGCTGGAAGCTCATTTCCTATGGCTTTGCACATGACGCGACATCACCCTGGCATCTCGCATTTAATATGCTCGCCATCTTTTTTTTCGGAAGAGCTGTTGAGCAGGTGCTCGGTAAAGCCGAGTTCTATCGGTTCTATTTTGTTGCTGTTGTTGTATCCGGATTAGCATGGGTTCTCAGTGTCAATGTATTCTCCGGTGATTATCTACCCGGTCGTACCTATCTGATCGGCGCCAGTGGTGGAGTAATGGCAGTTCTGGCTGTCTTTGTCTGGTACTTCCCGCGGCAGGAGGTTTTGATCTGGGGTGTTCTCCCTGTACCCGCGTGGGCGCTCGGTATTCTTTACTTTGTCACAGATATTCAAGGCGCGACTCAAGGCGGTGGGAATGTTGCACATGTCGCACATATTGGCGGTGCAGTCTTTGGACTGCTGTATGCTTGGAGAGGCTGGAGCCTCAGTGGACTGTCCGACTTAGGTGGACGGCTTAAACAAATGCGTCGCCGTTTTAAGATTGTGCGACCAGACGATGACCTCGATCACTCGCAAACCGCCGGTGAAGATGGAGACAGTCTTCAGTTAAAGGTTGATGAGATTCTTGAAAAAATTAGTCGGTCTGGTGAGTCGAGTCTCACAAATGATGAACGCGAGACACTCACTCGTGCAAGCCGACGTTTCAAAGGTCGCTCCCGGTAGAAGTTCACTCCCGGTAAAAACCCTGTAAAAAGTAGTGTCTTGTATCTCGCTGTTATCGAACGACATTCTCCTCTGGCTGTGACACCACTCGGAGGCCACCACGGCTGGCCGATCGTACATGGTCAATACGTGTTACGAATAGTTGAAAATCCTGTTCGTCAAGTTTTCCAGATAGCACTGAATGGACCTGTCCAGCAGTGTCCAAGACAACAATATTAGGTTCTCCCGGAATAATGCCGAACATTCGTTTTAGCGTCCCGTCAAAGTCGAGCCAGATTGGAACGACAGGAGAGTCTTTTCGCATACGAGCTCGAGCAACCGGCTTGAGTGCTCTCGGCACTTCTGTCAATGAGGCAACTGGAATAACACGAACATCTGGCAGCGGAACCCCAGCAGGCCAATTTACGATTCCTCGCACCGGCTGTTTTGACCAGGCATCAGAAGAAACTTCATCGGCTGTCGGATGAAAATGAAGATGGAGCTTTCGTCCAAGATCAAGTGAATCTTCAGCACCATGACGCTCAGCATAGACAAGGATGACAACATCACCGAGAAATTTACTTGTTTCACAGGGATTTTGAAATTGATCCTCCATAGTGATATTCATCACACCGTTGGCGGACACAACGCTGTGGGCCCCAACCAACAATCCAAGTGCAAATCCGAGCACAAGACCACGAGATGCAAAACGATAACGATACGACATAGTGGTTTACTTTCTATCACGTTCGAGGGTTACGCAGCCTGTCGGCAATCATGCAACGGTGGAAAGGCTAACAGCTCAGCATCTTCACCATCATCCTCTTCCTTATCCATCTCTGCCGAACCAGGATGCAGTATGCCGAGGATTGCTGGGAGAAAAACGAGTGATGTAAGAGTGCACATTGTCACGCCGAGCGTGAGAAGACGCCCAAGGCTTTCAAGACCACGATGACTGGCAACCATGAGTGCCCCAAAACCAAGAATTGTCGTTAGTGCATCAACCATCACGGCATTTGCTGTAGACGGACTGATATGATATTTCCCGGGCCGTTCTAGCGCATCGTGGACAATGTGAACGCCGTAATCAACTGCAATTCCAAGAATGAGCGGGATACCAATCAGGTTTGCTGGATTGAGATCAATTCCAAGGACACCCATAAGCCCGAGGGTTAAGGCCATGCCAGCCCCAAGCGGCAAGGCTGCTAACAGCGAGTGTGTGAGACTTCGAAAATCGAGCCAAAGCACTGCGATAATCACAATAAGTGAATAGATTGCAGCCTGCTCATAACTCCGTTTCATTTCAAGCGATGCCTCATACGCTTGAAGGGGATTACCGGTAGCTTTTGGATCAACACTACGCACATCACTTACAAACTTTTTGAGTGCTTCAAAATTCCAGATATCTCCTCGCCCATAAATTTTCAGTAGATGCTTACCACTTGATCCAACAAATCGATCAACGAGACTTGGCGGTAAATCATCGAGAGATGGAGCGACTGGATCTGATACAGCAGCAAGGGCATGAAGTCGGCTGAGAAGCTCACCGGCAGCGCGTTGCTGAAATACAGCCAATGCCTGATAACACTCTTCGGGTCTCATCCGTCTTAGACAATCACGGGCTCGTTCGAGATGCCAGGCAGCCCTCATGCCACCCGGTCGTCGTGCTGCCTCTGCTTGCGCCCATCCCAGGGACTCACCCAGAGCATCGAGCCGGTCAAGTGGAATCTGCGGAGGCCGTTCTGGCAGTTGTTCCAACCGCTTACCTATCTGAGTAATGATTGGTGTCTTGACTTCTTCATCTCCTGATAGCAGCGATGCTATCTCATCGACTCGTTCAACGGTTGTTAAGCTAGCGAGTTTTTCTTTTCGAGCTAATAACTCTTCGCGTGAATCAGCAATTGACAGGGCGTACCAAACGCTCTGATCACATTCCTCAAGGAGTTTCTTTTCTACTTCAACGCTCTCAAGGCCTTCCGGCTGAAGATTGAGCAAATTATGATCGTAGCGAAGGTCGTGAATCCCAGAACTTAATGCGAGTGTTCCAGCTACGGCTGCCAACAACACGAGACGAGGGTGTTGAGCAAAGGGTCGCAACCAACTGTGTACAGGAACGGGTTCAGGAATTTTTCGTCCAAAGCGACTGCGATCAATAATCGCGATAACCGCTGGTAGCACCATCAACTCGGCAGCACAGCACAGTAAAATTCCACCGCCAGCAATCAGTCCCAACTCAGCAACACCTACAAAGCTAGTTAATGCTGCTGAGAAGAACGCAATTGATGTTGTTATGGCACCGGTAAGAATGCTTGGGCCTACAGAACTACTTGTTTCAATAATGGCAGAATCACAATCAAAACCCTTGCGACGCATCGCAAGGTATCGACCGATATAATAGGTGCCATAGTCAATTCCTACACCAATCATGGTGACAGTGAACGTGACGCTCAGAATATTGAGATGACCAACGCTCCCGGTGGCCCACGCAAAAGCCCATGCCATCCCTATTACCAGAACGCCATTGGCCATCAGTGCGTGCCGAATGCCTCCAAAACCAGCAACGATAACAATAGCCACCGCCACAAGAGACAACCCACTTGCCCACACCATCGACTGTTGGCTTGAGCGCATTTCATCATCTTCCATTACTGGCAGCCCAGTAAGTCCGATGGTTGCATCCGCGTGTCGTTGTGACACAACATCGATTTCTTTTCTTAGGGTATCCGTAGCTACTGAAGCACCAGAAAAACCAGCTTCCTCCTTAGCCAAACGTAGTAAGACGAAACCGAGAGTACCCTCTTTAGCCAAAAGATACTGACTGGAAAGATCGCGAAGTGTTGAGAGGCTGCCCGGCATACTTGGCCAAGGTGAAACATAGTCTTCAGACAATGACTCGTGCGATTGTCCTCTTTCAGCGCTCTCTAAACTCGCCAGCAGGCTTTCACTGTATCGCTCAAGTGTTTGAATAGGTGGTTCGTCATGTTGCGTCTCTGCCTGCTGTCCAGAAACAACAGTAGCTGCCAGACCACCAACCATCGTGCCAACCTTCAACTGGCTCCACCCTCCTGCCAGAACGGGTTCTGTGCGGCTTATAAAACGATCGATCGAAGCCAAGTCATGTGGAGAAACATAGTGAAGTCCCTTGGCACGAATTTGAGTAAGATCAACTTCGTGGAGTATCGAATAAAAGAGATCACTCTTCTGAGAAAGCTGCTGGGAAAGGTCTTCTAGAGCAGCCACTGTTGCCGAACGATTTGTGCCTTCAACCACAACAACAGCGTCGTCATCTTCACCAAATTCATGGATATAGTCGATCCATAATTTGTTGTATTCACTATCAGGATCGAGGAGATCAACACGGCTAACCTTGTATCCTAAGGATTGCGAAGTCCATACTCCTGCGGCCCCGGCTGTCAGCACAGCAACGGCCAAAATGAGCCATGGCCGTGCAAGACACTGCTCTGCCCAAGCAACCATAAGTTGACTCAGCAGACTCTTTCCATGGCCAGTTGATCTGTTTTCATTCAGCCGCAAATGACTTATTTCTTCAGAGGAACCGTTTGTTCCTTCTGCTGTAACGGATTTATCTTCAGGGTGATCCGACATGGAAAAAGGGTGCGGCGACCTTCCGGGTTCTGAGCTCTCGAATTCGATAAGATGGTGGAGGCGAGAGCATAGAGACGGGAAGCATCCAGGCCAACCCTTATAGACCAGTCAAATGACGTAGACTGCGCAAGAACACCGAATTATTCCGAATTTTCACTGGCCCAGCTGGCATGAGATGTCCGAAAACGAGGTAGATCAGCGATCAGTAAATCTGGTTGATTGACATCTCAGGGGTTTCGGTAGGGGGGCAACTTATGCAGAAAACGCTGCGTGGCAGCATCGTTACGGCAAGAACGTCAACGATCGCTTCTTTTCTTATCGTTTTGGCATGTGTTCTTTTGACACACAGAACAATCTGTTGTGCTGCATCGCGAGAGCCGGCTTCTTTACCAGAAAAGAAGTTCACCACCATCGGAACCGATTGGGGCAGTTCGAGCCGGCACGCAAGACGTCGAGCAGAAGAGGCGCTGCCGTTGCATCGCATGGACGAACAGGATCGGCAAGCAATTCAAGAATCTCTTCAATCGACCACACTGTACCGTCGGCTTCCGGTTGAACTCTTTGCGTGTGATGGAAATCTACTGGGCTTTTCTCTCGACAAGCCAGAGGCAATTGTAGATATCTGGAGATTGCTTGGAATTAGTAGACTCTCGTTAGATCCTACTGGACCTGATCAATGGCAGTTCGCTGATGGCTACGGTACTGTTGGACAATTACAACTTGCTTATCGTGAACGCAAACAAACTGGAGGCATGCTTGTCTTTCATGGAAAGGGTGCGTACAAGGGCCCGCTCTCACCAAAAAATCTTACAGGTGGATGCGTCCTTATGATTCGATATCGTGAAGCTGAGCCCACAGTCGATGGGAGACTTCGTCAAGCCATTCAGGTCGATGCTTTTCTGGATATGGATGGAATTGGCCTTGAGATTGTCACACGCACACTCCAGCCTCTCATTGCTCGATCCGCCGCAGCCAACCTTCATGAAATCTGCCTTTTTATGTCCAGCCTCTCCGATGCAGCGGCTTCGAATCCGGAAGGCGTGGCCCGGTTAGCAAACCGTCTGAAGCGAACTGTTCCGATTGATCGTCAAGCATTAGCTACGATTGCACGGGAAACAGCTCAGCGACAAAAAGTGAAGACTGACATGCCACTTGAACAAACTGCTTCGCCAGACCAGCTTCGTGTCGATCTGGCTGCTCGTTGGCTACCTGCTGATGACCTTCAAAACTTACAGCTGCAACAGTAGGGCTGAACACCCAAAGCCATGCCATAAAAACAGGCAACAAAAATGCCGAATTTGTCCCAGCAATTTCCTCTCAATTAAGAAGAGCGAAACCTCTAGCGTGAATATTTCGCTTAGTTCGAGTTCTTACAGCTGTCAAAAGCTACTTCGCTCTGAGGTATCTTCAAAAATGGCACTACCAGGTAATTCACTCGTCTTACTTTAGACGCTCGTCTTTTATACGTAAACAACAATATTCGTCACGTTGTCTCCACAGCATGGTACGAATGGAACGTTACCATCTCTCTTATTTAAATTTTTTACTTAGATCGTAGCAGTTGTTTGATAGATATTTGCCGTCGATAAGCTCAACACTTATCTGAATCTATAAAGTCACCGGCCCATCAAAGAAAATCTATCGATGCGTATTGCTCCATCACTCTTTTTTAAACTTATTTCACTGAGCTGTTATCAGATATCCGTATACGATTTTAATTAAGACAGCAGTCACGAGTCAGTGACCCACCAACACACCGAGACTCAGGTTTCGCAAAGAGAGGCTTCCCAGCCTTTTCGAATGCCAGGAACTATCTGGCAATTCACCTGCACGTGAGCCCATTTTCAACTTGGATCGCTTGAATTCACAAATTGAGCAAAGAGGCTTCCCCTTCTTACAGCTCGACCTTCATCATCACGAAACATATTCAGGCGATCGAGAACTGTGTCACTCAGTAAACTCTGAATTGCAACTACCTCACTGGGCCCAAAAGCACTTCCTCGAGCGTCCCGAGCCAGCAGCTCACTCTCAGCGTTCCGAATACCATCAAAACCGAAGGCTGCCCATCCGTCTTCGCTGAAACGTCTTTGACCAGTCAGCCGGTGGACGGCTCCACTGGTATGTTCGGCGTAGACAACCGTCTGGCCATCGACAGTCTCGACAGCCTTGGCATTCCATGCTTCATGAACAGGTAAGCCAGCCACAGCTCGTTCCAACAACATCTCAAGTGCTGGCAATGGTTGAAGTGCAGTAGAGGGCAGTTCGTGCATCGGCTGAATGGAAGCATCATCCAGCCGCACCGATCCGAGAGTGGTAGTGGGATCATTGAAATCATGAATAGTCACTTCCGAAGCCGAAACTCCAACGAGATGTCCCGCAATCTGTACCGCCCGGTCGACGTTCGTATCGTGATCGATCACACCGAGACTACTGATGCCACCGGTAATATCAAAGGAGAGGACCTCAAGGTGCTGCGTTGGTGGTTTCCAAATTGGCAACCGGGCTGGCCTTCCCAAGAGAGGTCTTGCTTCAGACTCTTCAGGCAGTGGGAACGAGGGCGGAAAACCAACAATTGGGTCATCTATGATGCTTGGCAATTGAATCGGTGGCTCCCGGTCAAACCGGCCATCTGTCTGCACTGGAATTGTGATTACTCCTTGGTCAGGAAAGAACCCAAGCGCTAAATGATCACCATCACCCCGTCGCCAGCGGTTTCCAGTAATTGGGGTACTTGTTTCTCGGCCGCCGGTCAACGAATGCCGGTGCAACAAAGAGGGGCTTGTCGGATCTGTGACATCAAAAATCGAGACCTGCATCCCCTTGAAGAAACCCGTCAATTCATCCGCATCCCGGCCAATGGTCAACAGATGATGCTCATCCAGCGGTTGAATGTGGTCCGAGAACCCAGGCACATGTAACTCACCCAGCAGCGTCGGGTCAGTTGGTGATGAAAGATCGACTACAAAGAGTGGATCAGTACGCTGGAAGGTAACGAAGTAGGCCCTACTACCAACAAACCGAACGGAGTAGAGGTCTTCCTGCGGCGCTAACCCACCAAGGCTACCAACTTCAACAAGACTCTCACCCTGCTGCTCCATAACCACCACGCCACTCCCTTGACCAGGTGTCTCGGTGACTACCCGAAGAAAGCCATCTTGCTCATCGGCAGCAAACTGATTGAGAACCCGGCCGGGGAATGTTCCCTGAGCAGTCAAGGTAACGGTCGGCTGAGCCTCTGGCGTCTGCGACCCGAAATTGATCTTCATCACATCAGTCAGTGGACCCCAAGTAAACAATCCCACTGCAGTATCGGTGGACTCAAAGTGACCATCGAAAAGATAGAGTTCGCTGGTGGTCGCGAACACATTAACTTCCCCCCTGGTGAACACACCCACTGTTGCCACTGGCTGCGGCTGGTCAGTTGTGACGTCAAAGGCCGTAATCGTTGTCAGTCCCTCAACACGGCCCGGTTCTGGAATATCGATAGCGGTTGGAGAAACAAGTATTTCAACATCGAGCGGATTACCATTTTGATCAAACTGATAGACCTGTGGCGTCATCGAATCAACCACCTGCTGCCGAATCCTCGCTGAGTAAACCTCGGTTGTTTCGTAAACGCCATAAGGCTGAGGAATGCCCGGCCACCATCCCGTGTTAATCAATCTGTCCCCCGGCACCAAGCCTATTGTGATCTTATGCTCAGGCTCCGGTACCACTGGCATGACGACTGGTTCATCAACTCTTTCATTCCTTATGATTTCTGGCCGTGGCAAATCAAGCCGATGGTCAAGCACCAGCCGTAGTTGGCCGTCTACCATGCGTGACGATACTAGGGCTCCGTCAATAGTTGTTCGTGCCACTACTGACACGGCAGCAGGGTCACTTACGTTAAGAACTGTAACTGTTGTCTGTGAACGGCTAAAAATAGGAGGAAAAATCGAGGGAAGACCCCTTGATGTCCTGCTCGCAATGGTTGGCTGAGCGTCCCGAGAGACAATCGTAAGCCGATCACCAAAAAGATACATACCGGCAGTCTGACCATTTTCGGTAACACTGACCTGACTCACTAATTCGGGGGTCACCTCAGCAAAGCCTCGAACAATAGACAGCCGGCCGTGAGCCAAAGAGTACAGAGTATCGCCAGCAATTTCTACCAAATCAGCCTCATCGACTCCGGCAATCTGCGTATTAGTTGATGATGTTTCCGGCATCCCATTCGATGGGCTGACGGCTACTTCAGCTACTCCTCCCAATAGTTGAATTTCATCTCTTAGGTACGCCTCGTCCCACCACCAGTCCCACCCATAAGCTGGTTGTCCCAATAGATGGTGCCATCGCTCAACTGCCTGGCCAACCAGCCAATCAGCATAGGCATCAGCCGAGTCAAACGTTTCAAGCCCAGCTCCCAGCTCACTGACAATGGGCAACGGCTCGTGCAGAGCTTCCCCCGGGGTGTTATCAACCGATGTATTGGTGCCAGTCAGCATAGCCCGCCGTTCAAGCATCTCTGGATGACAAAACTCTCGACGATGAGCCTGCCTTCGACGGCGGCCCCGCGAAGGAGAAAAGAGATGAGAAGCAAATTGAAATAGGGGCATGACATTTTCCTTCGCGGTTTTAATCACGACAAGACGCGATAGGCTGCCTCGAGCAAAGTACGCGCAAAGGTCAATCGTCCTTGTTACGCTTCTCTACCCGTTTACTGGATGCCCCTAAACCTATCCGTCGACCCTCCTCTAATTCGGATGCTATCAGATTCGTCGTCCACGTTCCAATATCTTTATCATCATGACGCATCGCTATCTAAAAGACCCAAATTCCTGGCGTTGATTCAGTCACTTTGGTGCTGGAGTTGGTGACGTTGCCATGCGAAGCTGAGCCTGTGATGCAACAACATACGGTCGCTTGTACTCCGGCATATAGCCCTTTGCTCCGCGAACTGTTACCTGCTGGCCTACCATTGGAGCCAAATTGACGCTAGTTGATGGCGTTACAAAGACGAGAACATTATTATTGGCATCGACGATAGCCCACCGAGGGGCATCCGGTCTTCGGGAAACGACCGTAGCGAGTCGCCCATTTGTTTCCACGTAGTCCGGAGGCGTCCATGTATTCCGGCCATCTGCTGGCTTCCCACCTGGCATGACGCCGGGACGAATTGGCCGACTGCCAATGCCACCAAGACTCGACCACAACGAGCCAATACGCAATGGTGATGGTTCAACTTTATCACGAGCAGCGAGGGCGAGATGCCTTCCTTGAATAGTTTCGAATCGAGCCAGCCTCGCATCAATCGCCTCAGCACGAAGCCGTTCTGTACCAGTCGACGCACGAGCCGAAGCTATTCGTAAACGCTCTCGCAAGGTTTCCAGTTCCCAATTTTGAGCGGGCCCTGTAACCGCAATTGAAAGTGCTAAATCGATATCTGAGAGTTCATCCGCAGGCGCCATTTGCGGTCCTGCCTGAGGAGTAGTTGCAGGCTCTGGTGGACTCATGTCGAACAAACCACTTCCAACAGGCATCCACTCAGCCAAAAGGCGGTGTGCTCCTGAGATAGCAGGAAGTTGCCCCGGCTCTACAGGGACATCAGAATCTTCCATTGGAAGCTGTCCAGCTACTGTCATCACCTCAGAGAGAGAATCACCAACCTCGCGCCAAGCATCAACAGCCTCGCGGACTTTGGCAATACCTGCAGATGTTTCCTCTAAAGAACCTTTGTTATCAGCTACCATGCTCGACGTCTGTGGAGCCAAGCCAATTGGTAAATCAAGATCATCTAATCGTGCCCAACGAAACTCACCTGCCGGCGGTGCCACCTGAAGCCAGAGCCCTGCATGTCTTCCTTCTTTTATTCGTACTTCATTGAGTACTCGTACTCGTTCACCGGCTTCCAGACGGACCTGTGCAACATGCCGGAGAGCATTAATTTGTGAACCAATTCGTGAGACCGCACCATCGGTGACAACAACACCAATATCAGAATTGTCTTCAATTTTTCGATCAACATCAGCCGCACGCAACCAGCTAAAGCTGCCTGTGAGTGGCCGCACAGCACCGTAACCAGATTCACTCACACTCCAGAGTTCGAGTGTCTCGCCATGAATCAGTCGTGCGGTTGGATAGAAATCATCTCCCGGACCAGCACGCAGATAGGTATGAGATGCGACAACTTGAACCCGCCTGGGAAACTGTTGTCCCGTTGCAAGCTGCTCCTCGGCAAAAATGAGTTGGGAAAAAAGCGCGCACCATGCGCCGATCGCCAGAAAGACGACGCGTTTCCTGCACCAACAACTCCGTAAGGATTGGAGTTTAAAAAATAAGGCGGCAATCATCAGGAGGGAGAATGGCACCCTTGGCCATTATTCGCAACGCCAAAACAACGGATCACGATCTGCCAAAAAGTCACCCCTGGAACGAAAAAACGCGTAGACGAGGCTTGGGCTACCCTCGTCTACGCGCTGTACAGCAGTCGGCGTGAAAACCCACTGCTGCATCTCTTGTAGTCCAGCCAGACTGAGCACTCAAGTGATGAATTTTCAGATTGCTCGAGGATCGATGAAGACGCGAATTGCGTCACCTTGTCACCCTCTCAGGAGGGGGAGGTGAGGTGGTTTGGCTGGGACTTGGAAAGCTACCGAAACAATACTGACATGACAGCTTGTTCTGCTGTCATCTCCATGACAGCACTCTGCCTATCCTTCTTGCCCACGAGAACGCACTGCCTTGCCCCCAACGTGTGCTACTCCCAGAGGTTTTGTGGACGATCAAGCACTTCCCTCAAAATGAATAATTGCTTCCTGGAGACAGGGTCTTTGAGCATTGCAGCGACGCTGAAATCTGTAGCTTCTTCTGTTTGTTTTTTAATGCTCGGGTCCACCGCCTTTTCCGTCTTGTCTCGAAGATCGGACCATGGGTTCTCAACAATTCCATCTGGAAGATGGTTGAGGCCTTGGTCAAATACTTCGTGAATGTGGCGACTTATTTCATCCTCTTCCTGAGGTTGCGTTTCTCTATCTTCATCCTGTTGGATAAGGGTACGAGACATCGGCTCCTTTTTAGGTTCACCAACGTCTTCTGATATTGGCAGTGCAACAGTCTTTTCTTCAAATCCCTCATTAGGAACTGGTGTTGGCTGCTTTGTTTGTATGTACCGATTTAGAAAAGCACTAATCTCTGCTTCCACAGGATCGTTTACTTCCTGTTCTTCTAAGACCTTATTTCCATCAATTTCTGGTGGTGTTAAACGACCACATTCAGGACATTCAACAATTGCAAGGAGTGGCGCTACAAATGATGTCCCGCAGGCTTTGCATTGCCTCCCTCCAACGCGTTCCTCGAGAAACACCTGAGGATCTGTCTCATTTTCATTCTGATCCACACGAGCTTGTGCACCACCACCTACTCGACGAAAGAAGGCAACCACCTGAGACATCAACCAGATGATAACAAAGAGAAGTGGTAAGACTGCTTCCAGCCAGTCAAAACCAGCTGCAAACAGTGGATTCAACTGAGCGTGTACAAACATGTGCTCTCTCCTTCCCTACTTCACGAGGACCACAGATGACCACTCGATTTATATGCCATATGTATTCGGCAGGTGATCCAATTAGGTGGGTGATCCGACCGGAACAGGTGTTGCGGCAATAGAACGTCTCATTTCAGTATCAGCCTGCAGATTCTTAAGTTTGTAGTAATCGAGAATACCGAGTTTGCCGCTGGCCAACGAATCTGACGTAGCCTTCGGCACCTCTTCTTCAGCTTCAACAAGGGCTGCACGACTTTCTTCAACACCTGCAATCATTTCTTGCTCGCGCGCCACAGCCATGGCACGGCGACCTTCGGCTTTAGCTCGAGCCACGCGAGTATCCGCCTCAGCCTGATCTGCCTGAAGACGAGCGCCGACATTCACTCCCACATCAATATCAGCAATATCAATAGAGACAATCTCGAATGCAGTATTTGAGTCAAGTCGACGTGCCAAGACTGTTTTTGAAATGACATCAGGATTCTCGAGCACATCACTGTGAGTTTCAGATGAGCCAATAGCCGAGACAATGCCCTCTCCGACACGGGCTATGATCGTGTCTTCTGTCGCTCCACCAATCAATTGATTCAGATTGGTTCGCACAGTCACTCGTGCTCGAACCTTAAGCTGAATTCCATCTTTTGCGATGGCATCAAGAGTTTTCCGGCCACTCTTTGTTCCCGGGCAGTCAATGACTTTCGGATAAACACTCGTCTGTACAGCTTCACGAACATTCCGACCAGCAAGGTCAATTGCAGTGGCGAGCTTAAAGTCAAGTTCACTGATCCTCGCCTTCGAGGCAGCAATGAGCGCCTGTACGATCAGCGGCACTCGTCCACCGGCAAGATAGTGTGCTTCAAGAGCCTGCAACGTGATGCCACTTTCATCTCCAAGACCAGCTTGGACAGCCATAATTTTACTACGAACAATGACTGTTGGATTAACCTTTTTGAAACTCATCGCAACCAGATCAAACAAACCAATGCCGGCACTTGAAGCATAGGATTGCAACCACAGACGAAGGTAGCGAGCGAGGAACCCAAACACGATGAGTAGAAGAACAACGCCAACAACCAATACGATGAGACCAGGCACACCCGACATGAAAAACTCCGTGATATTCTTCGTGTTACGTCACCCACTATTTTTGCGAGCAACTCAATATCTTGAAGCCTGTTTCGAATGACCCACCGAGTCAAGCGCCCGAGGGCTTCTCATAATCATCAAATTCGAATTCTTCGAACGTTTTTGCTTTGGAAATAGGGCTTTCATCCGTTTTTTCTTGTGGTGAATCATCTATTTTTGGGTCCTCAGAAGGTTCGGGAAATGCCCGAAGTTCTGGCATGGTTTCAACTGTTCGAACAACAACCGCTCTTCCTTCTGTATCCACGACCTCAATGATGGATCCACCAGCAATGGGACCAGCTCGACTCACTGCCTCAATTTTTTCTTGAGCGATTTCAATTTGCCCCCAGGGCAAAAGATCCGTTGTAACTCGACCTTGTTTACCGACAAACTCTCTCAACCGTTGTCTCTCACTTCTACCTGGCACCAACTCATGTGGCTCTGGTGGACTGGGCATAATGCGACGACCGAGTGGCGTCGATGGAAAAAGATGAAAAGCGATGGCAAGAGTTGCTGGAATCGCAACCGCCGTAATGGCAAGTACAAGAAATCCAGAACCAATACCTTGTTCAACAAATGCCGTCGCAATGGCTGCCACAATCGCGGCAATGCTAACAAAACCAAGAAGACCACCAGATGGAATAAAGACCTCAAGGATCATCACAAAAAGGCCTACCAGGAGTAAGCCAGTTATCCAGAACAGCGGGCTCATATTTTCTCCTGATCATACGGAACAACTACGATACGACCGGAACGTACCGTAGCAACACTCACTGCTGTTCCTGATTCAATCAGCATGCCATCCGCAGAGACTTCGTATAACTGATTTTCGATATCAGCCTTACCGGCCGGAGCCAATCGCGTCACAGTCACACCCGTTTTTCCAATCAGACCATCAAGAGACCCAGCCGCATCCTGAGTGACATGTTCCGGAGGTACCAGTAAAACATGTCGCAGTACTGGTGTTGAAGGAAGCCAGCGACGAACAACCACACCGAATGCAAAGACACCAATCCCTGCACCAAGAATTCCTAATAGTGAGACCTGTAGTTGTTGAACCTGATAACTGTTTGCCGGAAATACAAAAGACTGACTAGCCAACACCAACGAGGCAACGATAAGGAGCCCACCACCCAGACCAAGAACACCCATGCCCGGCACAACAAAAATTTCAGCAGCGAGACAGACGACTCCTGCCAGGAAAAGCATAACCTCCAACCAGCCGCTGGTTCCATTGAGATACTGGCTCCAGAAATAGATGATGAAAGCCACCATTGCAATGAAGCCACCGAATCCAAGTCCAGGTGTCTGTATCTCTACATAGAGACCAACACCCCCAATGAACAGCAGAAGCCACGCAAGTCCGGGACTCGCAAGTGCATCAAGCAACTGATCAGCCCAGCCAGGCTCGATACGTTCAATATCATCACCAAGCCCATAGCGCTGGGCCAGATCAGAGAAAGAAGTCACGGGCTGATCCGTCAAGCCGTAGTTTTCAGCCTGAAATCCGTCAATGAGCAGCGGACCAGGGGCCAGATCTTGTTGTTTCTTCCAAGAATCCCTGTCTTTTCTTAAGCCGAGTACGCTGGCACTGAAGTACTCCGTCCTTCCTGTAGACTGCTGAACAAATCTACTTACCTGATACTCTGGCAGGACGAGTGCCAGAGGCAGTGCTTCTAGTGTTTTTAAATTTTCCTGCATGATCTGTTGCCATGCCGTCTCAATTGCATCAGCCTGACGAGCATCAATCGTCGCTGCACCTTCCCCACCGAGAACGGCAGTCTCATTCATAACAACTTCATCACATGCGAGAGCAATAAGTGCAGCATCACTACGCGCCTGGTTTGGGATATACGCAACAGTTTTTACCTCAGCAGAATTGATATCACGTAACCATCGTGCAAGCACGAGGCTCTGCTCGGGGGATCCTCCAGCCGAGTCAATTTTCAGGCAAAGAAAATTTGACTTTTTCGTGATTGCTTCTTCGAGCCTGACGCGAACCCTTGCAACATTGTCACTGGATATTGGCCCAGAGAGGCTGACAACGGAAGCCTTCCAACCCCGCTCCATTGATGGATCGATCACTAGTCGTTCCGGATCAATGTCGAGGCTACGTGCCAGATCAGTTGTTCCTTTAACAAGTAATTGCACAACACCAATTTCACGGCATCGACGCCCAGATAGAACAAGCGGCCGAGCACCGATATCCTCAACCTGGAAAACTTGCACTTCTTCCCGCAAATCAGGCACGCGCTCCGACAAAACAATTTGATCACCAACTTCCGTTATGACACGGACAACTCGCAACGAAGGATCCACCAGTGCCAGAGCGAGAGGCGGTGGAACTGTTCGGCGACGACCAGCAATATCTTTATATGCAGCGCGAACAGTATCATCTGCCCTTTTTTTATTCGGTGGTACGGGTCCGAGCAGTGCATCAGGAGACATGACAATCTCTTCACAGGCAAGCGCAACCAAAACCGCATGGCCCTGAGCACCATCAGGCAGATACGCGATTGTTTTCACATTCGCCATCCGAGCGTCAGTTAAGAATCGTGCCAATTCTAGCGATCGCCCAAAGTCACTGTTGCTGGCGTACTCATCACTAGTTGCATCGAACTGGAGAACTAACTGACCACGTCGGCCTGGTGTGCCCTGCAGACGATCCAACTGTCGGAGAATAGCTGCTCGGATAGCGGTGTCACGGCCACCGGTAATCGGTAAACGCACCGCGACACTGGCTGTTGAAACTTCGACTCGCTGAGGAGGTTCACTCCCTGCGGTTGGCGGCAGAGCAGGTCGAACACCTTTTTCCTGTACGTCCAGCTCTGGCACAGGAATTTCTCTGGTCACACCCGCTGCTACTTTGGCTTTTTCAACAGCATCAGCCAACGGACCTGCCTGCACAAACTGCATCTCTGCCCATGGAAAAAACCACAAGATAAAGACTAAAAGCATGGACCGCGTGGCATGCACAGACACCGGCATGAACGAAGCCGCAGACTGAAACACGTTGTACCAATAGGTCGTACAGTTCATTTGTTTTCCGATAAAAGTCTACGTTCAGAGGAATTCGAGTCAAAGGAATGATGGCGACATCGTTCTCTATGGGAAAGACAAATTAAGTTTGGCTTCTTTTGTTAGACTCCCGACCAGGCAAAAATCCTCTCTTTGATTGAAAAAATATGACAGAAACTCGCAGCGAACTCCTGAAAATTATCGAAGCACGCGCACTCAAACGAGGTACTTTTACCTTGGCTTCAGGCCGTACAGCCAACTTTTACCTTGACGCAAAGCAAGTTGTGCTCGATTCACAGGGAGCCATGCTCGTCGGTAAAGCAATTCTAGAACGCCTCCAATCGTTTGGTGAGCTACCAGACGCCATCGGCGGTATGTCTATCGGAGCGGACCCCATTACAGGTGCCGCGGTCACCATAGCTGGAACAGCAGGCCTTCCACTGAAAGGGTTTATGGTCCGAAAAGAGCCCAAAGGCCATGGAATGCAGAGGTATATAGAAGGTCCCGTTGAGAAAGGGAATCGGGTCGTAATCGTTGAAGATGTGACAACGACCGGCGGTTCCTCTCTCCTTGCCATCGATCGGGCGGTTGAGTTTGGACTCAAGGTAGAGCGAGTGATTACGGTCGTTGATCGACTCGCAGGTGCGGCTGAAGCATTTGCAGCACGAGGCATCCCTCTTGAGCCTCTGGTCACTATTCGTGACCTTGGTATCGAGCCAGAATAAACAACATCTCGACGACACCGCATGTAGTATCAAAAATGGAAGTCTTGTTTGAGTTATGACAATATATGTCGTTTCGCATGGACCATAAAAACAGCCACTTTGCCCAAAATAAAGAAGCGGTTAGTCAAAATTGCTACTATACATTATGAGAAGATGTTGGTCTCTCATGAGGGAGCGTTTGGCATGAAAGCATCGCAGACACCCGGCACGCTAAACGGCAAAAAATTCAGCCTGCTTTTACTTCTTGCATGTTTTACCCTTCCTTCTGCCACGGCATCAGCGAACAGCAGTGCCGCTGGAAGTGATTCAATAAGCCAGCAGGAGGTTGCTGACCTTATTACTCAACTTGGTGACACGAATTATGCGACACGTGAATCAGCTACTGAACAATTACGCATAATTGCTGATCATGCAATTGACCAATTACTCGCTGCAGCAGATCAAAATAAAGATCTGGAGACTGCCCTCCGCGCTCAGTGGATTCTTGAAACGGTGTCACTCGTTGGCCCAGATGATCCACCAGAAGTGTCGGACCTCCTGAAGAATTTTTCTGGCAGTTCACTCTCTCAGCAAATTAGCGCACTCAGCCGACTCATCCGTCTTGAAGCAAATGTAGGAGTCAAGCCTCTGGCTCGAATGATTCGAACAAATCGATCTTCAAGCGCCTCATACCTTGCGGCACTCATCCTGCTACAGGAGTGGAAACCCGTTGATCCCTACTGGCCACAACTCGTGGCACAGGTTTCCGATGAACTTGGTACCAGCCAGCGTCCAGCAGCGGTTCTTATAAAGGAACTGATCGACTTCTCTCTGGTGGCAGATCACCTAGAAAGTTCATTCGAACAAAAACAAAATACTTTCAATAAGCTTGAAACCGCTCTAGGAAGA
>JALCBP010000139.1:0-4170 GCA_028066355.1 Pirellulales bacterium | reverse complement strand
AACCGATCTAGAAAACAAATCGATCCGGCTTCTCCTCGTTGACGACTCCGCAGCAATCCGAGGAATACTTTCCAAGACCCTGCGTGAGATACCAGGTATCAAAGTCACTGGGACGGCTGCCGATGGTGAAAAGGCACTGAATTTTTTAGAAAAAGAGCAAGTTGATATTGTTCTTCTTGATATTGAAATGCCTGTTATGGATGGCATTGAGACCCTTCGTCGTATTCGAAAAAAACATCCACGATTGCCCGTTGTAATGTTTTCAAGTCTTACCGAGCGAGGAGCGAAGGCAACCTTGGAAGCACTGGTTGCTGGTGCGAATGATTACGTCCCAAAGCCAACTGCTACAGACAACGACAGTATTGTGGCAAGGATTGAATCTGAACTAGTCCCAAAGCTCAGAGCAGTCTATCGGCCACCTGACAAAAGCAAGGACTGGGGCGACGAGACGGCCTTCAAAAAGTTGATGCCCCCTGTATCTCGCAAAACGAACTCACAGGATATTTCAGTACTTGTTATAGGTGTATCAACAGGTGGCCCGAGCGCTCTCGCAGAGGTTCTTCCACATCTCGCTGTTGCGAATGCCCCGCCTATTGTAGTTGTGCAGCATATGCCGAAGGAATTCACCGGACTTCTTGCCGAGCGACTATCCAAAATGTGTAAGCATCGAGTGAGTGAAGCGCATCATGGACAAGCCCTGCAACAAGAACACATTTACCTGGCACCTGGGGGCTCACACCTCGAGATCCAGAAGCATGGCAACGAGGCCAAACTTGTTCTCCATGACGGGCCGCCTGAAAATTCTTGCCGACCATCAGCTGATGTACTTTTTCGTTCCGCTGCCAAAATATTTCATTCGGGTACGTTAGCTCTCATTCTTACAGGCATGGGAAATGATGGCCTTCAGGGATGCAAAATGATTGCATCAAAGGGTGGTGTCGTTATTGCCCAGGATGAACCCAGCAGTGTTGTATGGGGCATGCCTGGTCATGTTGTTCGGGCAGGTATTGCAGATACAGTGCTTTCTCTCGATCGTATTGGGCCAGATATCGCGATGCGAATTTGTCGACAACAGAAATAGTCTTTTTCAGTTTCTTCCATTATGAGATGAGTTTTTCCAGATGCAGGTAAGCCCTCCGCAGTTCTCTTACCTCCGTGGTTTACTCAAGAAAAAAACTGGGGTCGTCATTGACGAGAGTAAACAATATCTCGTTGTTGCTCGTCTCTTACCGATTGTAAGACAACGCAAACTCCCGAGTCTTGATACCCTCATTGATCGCATTCGGACAGCGGCTGGAAGTCCACTTGAGCATGACGTCATGAACGCCATGATGACACATGAGACGAGTTTTTTCAGAGACAAAACGCCTTTTGAAACCTTGAAAAGTATTATTCCTGATTTTTTGAAAAAACGAGCTGGAACGCAGCAACTTACAATCTGGTCCGCTGCATGCTCAACAGGCCAGGAACCGTATAGCATTGCAATACTACTGAATGAGCATTTTCATGATCTTCTTAAATCTTGGAAGGTTCGTATTGTCGCTACTGATATCTCAAATGTTGTTTTGGATAGAGGCCGCGAAGGAGTATACAGTGAACTTGAAATTGTTCGTGGCCTCCCAACGCCACTTCTCCCTAAATATTTTAATCCGTTCCAAGGCAACTGGAGTATTGCTCAGTCATGTCGGCATTTTGTAGAATTTCGTCAACTTAATCTCAATGACACATGGCCAATTATGATGTCGTATGACATTGTTTTTCTGCGCAATGTCCTTCTATATTTTGACACGAAGACCAGAGGCGAGGTACTCGAAAAAATGGCTCGTGTGATCCGCCCGGATGGCGCTCTGTTTCTTGGTGGAGCAGAAACCATGCTTGGTTTGAATACAGATTACGAACGGCTCACTGGGAATGGGTGTAGCTACTACAAGCCAAAGCGATCATGAAGATGGCCCTCGCCATTCAAAACCAAGAATTGAGACATCATCTAACGGACCGTTCGGGTCACACCAGGCTTGAATACTCTCAAGAAGTTCACCTACACCAGCATTGAGATCACGAGATCGATTCAGGCTAATTATTTCTTTTAATGACGCGTCTCCAAACTGCTCGAGGTCTTTATCCATTGCTTCGGTAACTCCGTCAGAATAAAGATAGACCCGGTCTCCTTTTTCTAACTGGATTGTCTTTTCCTCATATTCCGCCTCTGGGAAAAAACCAACCGGTAGACTGTGGAGTGTTTCAAATGAAGTATCTCCTGCAGCTGAAATACGGAGCAATGGTGGATGCCCACTAGCTGTATATCGCATCTCTCCCGTTTTTGAATTCACAACGCAGTAGATAAAAGTGAAATACAGTTCTGAAAAATCTTGTGACTGGAACTGCTGATTGAGTTCCGTGGCCACCTGTACCGGTGAAACGACCTCCGTTGATCCATCTTCACGAAGACGAACCAAGACTGAACTGTCTGATGCTTTTGATGTCAGGAATCTCCCGACCGTCACTGCAAGCAGTGATGAAGGCACACCATGACCACTCACATCAACAACAAATAAACCGACATGGTCTTCATCAAGTTGAAAAACATTAAGAAAGTCACCTGCTAGCCCCTGACAAGGAACGTATCGCCAAGCCACATCGCCACAGTCAAACTGAAGCGTTTCTTCTGCTGGCAGAAGAGCCCGCTGCACACGTGCTGCTGCCTCCAAGTCTCTCGTCATCTGATCATTGGCACTCGCAATTTTTTGATTGAGGTTCCTGAGTTCCTGGTTATTCTGTTCAAGCTGGTCTTTTGCTGTTGCAAGATCTTGATTGGCCTGAATCAACTCTTGATTTTTGGCGACTGCATTTTCAAACGTTGATACAAGAAGATTCAGAACCTGCTGACGCCCAGCGTTGACTTTGAATGTTTGGCCAGCAATTGCAACATCTATTGTCTGGTCCGCACCTTCATCAACCGCGAGCGGTGTTTCAAGTAACGAATGAATTCGTCCAATCAGATAATCAGGTTCATAGGGCTTGGTTACATAGTTATCCGCTCCTGCATCAAGACCTTTGATAATATCGAGTGGATCAGATAGCGTTGACAGGAGAACAAAGGGGATCTTCCGTAATTCAGAATCTTGTTTCACTGCCTTGCAAAACTCATAACCTGTCATCGTTGGCATTTCGATGTCTGAGACAATAATTGCTGGAGCCCGCTCACGGACAAGGTCCAGAGCGGCCTGTCCATCTGCGCCCCACCGAACACGATGCCCGGCCTCAGTAAGTCGCCGCTCAAGAATTTTCGCTTGTATGCGGCTATCCTCGGCAATCACGATATCAACACCTTGAGTTGATGACATAAAAAGTCTTTCTTATCACTCTCCGCCGTAATGCATGCGTGAGTGAGTGGAGTTCATAAAATTTGTTGTGGTCTGATTCGGCTCAGGTCGATCACAATACATCTAAGAACATGTGAGTGAGGATAGTGTTATTTATTGAGCCGACTGATTCCATGAGTAACATCTGGCTCGAGACGAAATAATTGATCGAGCCTTGTTATCTCAAACACCTTCTGAACAGGTGGTCGCACACCGCACAGAGCAAAACGTCCACTGCGTTCCGCAAGTTCACGATAAAGCCTCACCAGCACGCTCAGCATGCCACTCGACATCAGTTCTACTTGATGCAAATCCAGTAGAACTTTTTTGCACTTGCTATCTTGAAGGATGACTTCTAATTCGCTTGAAAGTGCTTCAATTACAAGGCCTTCAGAAATTCTTGTTTCCTGAATCTCAAGAATAAGGATGTCTCCTTCGTTCTGCACTGCAATACGTGATTCATTTGACATAAGAGACTCATTGTAAGGTGATCAACCAGTCAGATTTCAGTTCACTGCTCTACTTAGTACAAAGTACATTCGCGGTTCCAAGTCCGCCCCGCACCGTGAAAAAGCTATCAAAATTGCTACCGATTTTCATGATTTTAGCGAAAAAAATGATTTTTCTGAAGATACTGATTCATTCAGCCGATACCGACAGTATAGGGTTTTTTCTTAGGGGGAATTTGTTGTGGGTACACCGCGGCTGAAAGGGTTCTGGGCCGGTTTGTGCATCGTGGCGTTCTGTCAGCTGGCATTCTGTCACCCGGTATTTTCAGCTCAAAATAATGAGAGAAACAAGCCTACTC
>JALCBP010000005.1:60674-77448 GCA_028066355.1 Pirellulales bacterium | reverse complement strand
CACCCGGGGGAGTGTGCCGTGAGAAGAATTGGGCCATGTGCCGTTGGAGAAAGCAGTTGAGCGCAATCTGATAGTAGTGATACAAGATGCCTATCGATAGAAAAGGCTTCTCCCTTGGGGCCATGACCCCATGACGGTGGATCGAGCACAAAGCCGTCATAGGTGTTACCGCGAGTTCTTTCTCGGGCTACAAATCGTTGTGCATCTTCGCAAATCCATCGAATGGGTGCGTCATCTAAATGAGAAGCCGCTGCGTTTCTCCTCGCTAATTGGATTGCTTGACGTGAACTGTCGACGTGCACTACCTCAGCACCAGCCTGAGCTAAAGCAAGTGTGGCTGCACCTGAGTGTGCGAACAGTGAGAGTACTCGACTTCCTTTTGGGGTGATTTCAGAAAGCCATTGCCACTGAGGCACCTGCTCCAGAAAAATCCCAACTTGTCCTGATGGTGCTGGTCTCACATGGAGTTGAAGTGGACCGCCATGAAGACAAAGCTGGATATGCCATGGATCAGGTAGCTGAGAGGCGAACTTCCAGGCACCAGTGCCTCTCCGTGATTCTCGAAAAATTGCATGGGCCTCTTTCCAGAGTTCTTGGTTCTGCTGTCTGGCCGTTGTCGATGGCAGTGGCCGAATCAGAACAACACCCCCCATTTTTTCAAGACGATAGCCAGTTCCCGAGTGATCAACCCCAAAATCAAGAAGTGCTGGATCGGGCAACTTTTTCAAGGTAGATTCGTTCATAAGAGGGGGTAGCTTGATGATGTTGCGGTGACTACTTTCGATGCAGTACTCGACCACACCAGCACCATGTTAGTAACCAAACGATACTTCTCTATTCTTGCATAAAGGAATTTTCGATGAAACAAACAGCATTCGTTGCGGTCACCACACTGGCTGGTCTCGCTATCGTCTTCATTGCTCCACAGTGGGGGGTGAGCGCTGAAGAGTCACCTCGGTTACAGCGACAGGGAAATAGGCCACCGGAAGGTCGTGGTCCAGGATCCGCTGATCGAGAACGAGAACCAATGCACAATCACAAACCACCCAGTCACGAAGGTGGTCGAGGTCCAGTAGAAGGTGGTCCAATAATGGATCATTTGATGAGGCGTTTTGATGAAGTGATTGCACGCCTTGATCGTATTGAGCGTCGTGGTGGTGCTGGACACAATCCAGCTGGTCATCAGCCACCACATAGGCCAGACCACTTTGAAAGTGAACGGAGAATGAAAGACGAAGGTCGACGTCACGATTTTGAACGTCAGGTTCGAGAAGCCATCAATGACCGAATGCAACAGTCTGAAGAAATGGCAGAGCACGTTCATCGAACACATGAAGAAATGCGCGAGCAAATTGAAGAGCGTATGCATCAAGCACGAGGAATGATGGGTCAGGCTCGAGAACGGTTTATGGAACTCAACGAGCGGGTCGAAGAACTCGAGGAAGAGATGAGGGAGCTTCAAGAACGGATAGAGGCACTTCACCCACCTGTTTCCGAGATCATTGATGGCTCAGGTGAGGGGCGATAAATATTCGCGCGGAAAATGAGAGGCAAGACCTGAGACAGTAAAAAGTAAAATGTGGCAGCTGAACGTGAAGATAAATAAGAGCAGCAATAGTTCTTGCTTGAAACAGTGATAGCAGCCGATGAATGCTCCAAATAAAGCACGGCGACGCATATGTAGACATGTTTCTGGCGATGGTTCTTCTCTTATTCATAATGTAAATAGATATACTACATTTGAATGTAGTGTTCCCGCTGATCGACCAGTACGGTCCGCGTTCGGCTACCACGATGGTATTGAACGAACGGCGACGCGGGTGCTTCCTATTGTTTGCGATCGGAGCACTTTCTCATGTCGCGGATTATTTTTGGGTTGCTATGTCTTGCTGCAACTGCTCGACAAGGCATGGCTGATACCAAAGCGATATCGTTTAATAAAGACATTCGCCCAATTCTTTCTGATCGTTGCTTCACGTGTCATGGTCCAGATGCTGAGAAACGTCAGTCTGGGCTTCGGCTGGATACCGTGACGGATGCCACCGCAGCCCTCGAAAGTGGATCGTACGCTCTCGTTCCGGGGAAACCATCCAAGAGTGAGATCATTGCGCGAATCAACAGCAAAGACCCAGACATCGTCATGCCACCACCAGAGGTAGGCAAGCCAGTAACTCAAGAAGAAGCCCAGTTGTTTGCTCAATGGATAGCAGAGGGTGCACAATATGAAAAGCATTGGGCATTCGAGCAGATTAAAAGACCGGTAGTGCCTGATGTTATTGATACGAAGTGGCCGCTGACACCGATTGATAATTTCATTCTGGCAAGGCTCGAGCAGGAAAAGATTGCTCCAAGTCAAAACGCCAGACGAAAGACGTTAGCGAGACGCGTAGCGCTTGATCTCACTGGTTTGCCACCATCGCCAGAAGTAGCAGAGAAGTTTCTGCAAGATGATACAGATGGTGCGTATGAGCGTTATGTGGACGCATTACTGACAAGTCCACACTATGGTGAACGCATGGCAATCGAATGGCTCGATGCCGCCCGCTATGCCGACAGCCATGGATATCAGACTGACTCCAGTCGCTCTAATTGGCCATGGCGTGATTGGGTAATAGAAGCTTTCAATCGTAATCTCTCTTTTAATCAATTTACGATTGAGCAACTTGCTGGTGACATGCTCCCTCATCCAACACGAGATCAGATTGTTGCAACTGGTTTCAATCGGAACCATCGTATTAATGGTGAAGGGGGGATCATTGCTGAGGAATGGCGAGTCGAGACTGTCATCGATCGAGTTGAAACGACCGGGCAGACATGGCTTGGACTTACTGTGGGATGTGCCCGCTGTCATGATCATAAGTATGACCCACTAACCCAACGGGAGTTCTACTCATTATTTGCGTTATTCAACAATGTTCCGGAAACCGGAACAATCATGGGCAAGTCAAATCGGAGTGGTGGTAATTCTGCCCCGATTCATCTCCTTCCGGATGAAAATCAAGTAAAAGAAATTGCAAAGCTAGAGCAGGTTGTTGCCAACGCTAAAGATGCTTTGAGTGCAGAAGAAGAGAATTTCAGCACCTTACTTGAAGCGTGGGTACATGAAACCAAATCACTCCTTGGTACGCCCGGGCAAGTCTGGAAGTCGATTGAACCAATCGAGGTAACCAGTGCTGGTGGGGCAACAATTCGTGTTGACGGTGATGGTACATGTCTTGTGGAGGGAGATCGTCCTCCGCAGGACAGTTATACAGTTGAGGCTCTTATTCCACCCGGTGATTTTGGTGGTTTGCGAATAGAGCTTTTACCGGTGGAGGGGCTCGCTGGAGGTGGATACGGTCGTGGTGGAAATGGCAATGTCGTGGTAACGAAAATTGAAGCAGAGATTCATCCGCCTGGTGACGGGAAGGCAGTACCAATTGTGTTTAAGCGGGCAGATGCGAGTTATCAGCAGAAGGGTTGGGAAGCAGCAAAACTACTCACAGGGAAAAAAGTTGATGGTTGGGCGATTGATGGTCATCTACAAGATTTAAAAAAACAACGAACTGTTGCATTGTTTCCTCAGAAGTCGGTAACAGTTCAAGATAATTCTCGGCTTGTCATGACTGTGAGGCAGGAATCTAGGCATCCGGAGCACACGATTGCACGGTTTCGTGTAGCGTATTCAGCTGAGGATCCGAGCATTATTGGAGTCAAAGGAATTCGACTTTCGAAACTTGTTCGTGATGGTTTGTCAGCCACTGCCGATGAGCGCACTCCAGAGCAGCAAAAAGAACTGGAGAAGCATTATCGTGGAAATGTAAGTGGTCCCATTCAGCAAGCCGAAGCTACTCGTGATGCTGCACAGAAAAGCCTTGAATCCTTTCGCAATCGAATTCCAAGTGCGATGGTCATGAAAGAGGGTGCGCCTCGTGAGGCCTTCGTGCTCCTTCGTGGAGAGTACGACAAAAGGGGCGAAGTCGTCGAGCCAGGGCTTCCTGCTTTCCTACCGCCGCTCTCTGATGGTGAGAACGCTGACCGGCTTTCACTTGCTCGCTGGATTGTCTCAAGAGAGAACCCGCTCACAGCGCGAGTCTGGGTGAATCGTATGTGGGAGCGTTTCTTTGGTGTTGGCCTTGTAAAAACAAGTGAAAACCTTGGCAGTCAGGCTTCGTATCCGACTCACCCGGCATTGCTCGACTGGCTTGCAGTGGATTTCATGGAAAGCGGCTGGGACGTGAAACGATTTGTGAAACAGTTGGTAACCAGTCGTGTATATCAGCAAGCCTCTGCCGTGTCGCCAGAAGCACTCATGAAAGACCCAGAAAATATTCTCTTTGCTCGTACTTCACGTATTCGCTTACCAGCGGAAATTGTTCGAGATGTTGCACTTGATACATCCGGGTTGCTTGTAAAAAAAATCGGTGGCCCCAGCGTGCGGCCATGGATGCCGGATGGCGTTTGGGATGAAACAAGTAAATATGGAGACTTACGTGGGTACAAGCCTGCGACGAATGAAGACCGATATCGTCGCAGTATGTATACGATTTGGAAACGGACGGCCGGCCCACCGACGATGCTTCTGTTTGATGCGCCTAACAGGGAAACATGTACAGTGAAGCGTTCGCGGACAAATACACCATTACAGGCACTTGCTCTGCTAAATGAAATCACCTTTGTCGAAGCAGCACAGGGGTTTGCGCGACGGATGCTGACAGAAGGTGGATCGGGGGCAGCAGATCGGATTCGCTTTGGCTTCCAATTAGCATTAGGACGAAAGCCAACGAAACACGAGTTACAAACACTTGAAAAGGGCCTTGCTGCCGATCGGAAGTTTTTTCATTCCGATACGCATGCAGCAGAGAAGCTCTCCAATGTCGGTGTTGTTCCTCCGCCAAAAGATGTGCCTCTGCCTGATTACGCCGCCTATACGCTTGTCGCGAATGTGCTTTTGAACCTTGATGAATTCATAATGCGAGAATAAGACGTGAATACAGACCATTCAATTCAGATGCAGGATCAAATCAATCGCAGGGTCTTCCTTGGAGGTTCAGGTGGGGGGCTTGGTTTTGCAGCACTCGCATCGTTGATGAAGCCGGTGATCGCTTCAGATGCAACAGTTGCAAGCGCACGGTTCGCTCCACATTTTCCACCAAAGGCGAAGCGGATCATCTATCTGTTTCAGTCGGGTGCACCCTCACAGATGGACCTGTTCGATCCAAAACCTCAGATGGAAAAGTATCGAGGTGAGGATCTGCCGGATTCAATCAGGAAGGGCCAGCGGCTCACGACAATGACGAGTGGACAGAAGAGTTTTCCGGTTGCGCCATCGATGTTTTCATTCGCTCAACATGGTCAGAGCGGCATGTGGTTTAGCGAGCTCGTCCCAAACATGGCTCGCCATGCAGATCGGTGGTGCATGATTCGCTCAATGCACACCGAGCAGATTAATCATGATCCAGCGATTACATTTTTTCAAACAGGTCATCAGTTGGCCGGTCGCCCAAGTATTGGATCTTGGTTGAGTTATGGTCTTGGCAGTGATAACGCAGATCTACCTGCGTACATTGTGCTGACTAGCTATGGTTCGGGTCGTCCCAATGACCAGCCCCTCTATGATCGATTGTGGGGGGCGGGATTCCTGCCAAATCAGCATCAAGGGGTTCGCTTTCGCAACACAGGTGCCCCAGTTCTTTATCTTGCTGATCCACCTGGTGTGAGTCGTGACCTACGGCGAGCAACACTTGACCGTATTGCTGCCATCAATGCTTCACGGGCGGCAATTATTGGTGATCCCGATATTGCAGCGCGTACGAGCCAGTATGAAATGGCCTTTCGTATGCAGGCAAGCGTGCCGGAGATAGCAGATTTTTCTGATGAGCCGAAGCATGTGTTGGAGTCGTACGGACCAGACGTATATCGCCATGGAAGCTACGCTTATAACTGCTTGCTTGCTCGGAGGCTGTCAGAGCGTGGTGTGCGGTTTGTGCAGTGCTTTCATATGGGTTGGGATCATCACGGAGGACTACCAAAGGCAATCCGGGGTCAAGTGAAGGATACGGATCAGGCAACAGGAGCTTTGCTGGACGATCTTGATCAACGTGGCCTCCTTGACGAGACGCTGATCGTCTGGGGTGGTGAATTTGGGCGAACCATCTATTCACAGGGCAATCTGACAGAAACGAATTATGGTCGTGACCATCATCCGCGGTGTTTCACCACACTCATGGCTGGTGCAGGTATACGGGGTGGCCTGACGTGGGGTACAACGGATGACTACTCTTACAACATCGTGACACCTGAGCAAAAGGTGCATGTACATGATCTCAACGCCACGATCCTTCACCTCATGGGTATTGATCATCTGCGGCTCACCTTTCCCTATCAGGGACGGGATTTTCGGCTGACTGATGTTCATGGAGAAGTCGTCCACGGTGTACTCAGCTGACATTTACGGACTATCCAATGGACAGAGGCAGGCTCTGTTTGGACAAACCACGAAAGGAACCATGGAAGTTCAAGAGAAGAGCTTCGTTGCTACTTAAATACCGATAAAAATCAAAATAATTAATACCGATGTTTTTTCGTGTGAGCTATTTTTTTTTCACTCGTCGTTTTTTTAAGATTTTCTTTTTTGTTTTCTTTCTTACCTTCTTTTTTGTTTTCTCTTGTTTTCCTTCTGACTCTGTAGCCGCTGGTTCTTCATCACTTTCTTGGTGTCCTCGCTGCGACACAATGATCACGTTTTCCCCGAGATTCAGTTCCTCAGGCTCATCAATAGGTTGGCCGGACTCGTCTAATTTTACGTCTGCTTCAGCAGTTTTCTTTTTGGCAACTCGTAGAAGTTCCTCGTAGATTTTGTCTCGATTCCCACCATTGATCGTTGCAACAGCTGTGGCGACTTCGCCCAAGTAGCGAAGGAAAATTGTTCGTCGCTGGCCTTCCTGTGCAACTTTAAGGCGTCGTCTGAGATACATGCCGAGCTTTCGTCCGACTGCTTGGAGGGCCAGCCGCACTTCTTTCTGGATCTCAGGGTAAGAAGCAACGGCCTCTTTTGATTCACTGGTAAATGGCACCCACACACTTGCCATGTGGACCATGACAGTAATTGGAGCACTAGGAAGACTTCCACGAGACTGTGAGAGCCCATACGACCTCCAGTTTGTTGAAAGAATAGTTTGTGTAATTGCACAGGCTGCGTGTTGGAATTGAAGTGGGACACGATTGGCAAAGCGAAGTACATTCATGCTCTGACCCTCATCGAGATTGACGTGCTTCATCGCTTCATGAAGATCTCGCAAGGCAGCTTTTTTTAGTTTTGATGGTGATTGTCGAGGTGTCAGTTTTGCCTCGGTCAAAATTTTGTCAGCCGCTTCTGTTCCTACGCCACCAAATGTAGTTGCCAGGAATTGACGAAGGCTTCGTGCGTCACTTTCCGCTGCAAGTTCGGTAAGTGCTTCAAGCGAGACTTTTCGTGCAGCGGCAGCACCTCCGTACGCTAGAGCAGCTTCGATAACAAAAGGATTTCCTCGATAGACTCCCGGTGGTCGTGTTGCAGCAGTAAAGAATTCTCCCGGCACAACCTGATGAAGCCCAGCCAAAAGCCTCTGCTCACCAATAGGCACAACGCAATCTGTAGAGGGTGGAGGAATTCGAGTTGACTGAATTGCTGCGTAGAGAGCATCCGCTTCACCGCGTCCCAACTTTCCTGTATTGACTCGGGTTGAGAGATCCGCCGCGTTACAAAGTTTTCGAGCGGTGGTGGGTGATACGCGCGAGAAACTTTGGTTGAGAAATTGAGATAATGTCATTTTTGGCTGCTCTTGAAGCAGCGTGACAAGGCGGCCAAGTTCTACCCCATATGGATGAGGTTTAATTTCTTTTGGCTCCGGGGGAAGTTCGTGGTTTGCTCGTTCGAGCAAACGCTCATTCCCATCTGGCCCTTGGAAATGAATACGTGTATGAGGGTTGGCGATTGCCGTTTGCTCCAAGTATTCCTCAACACTGCCACGACCGCGTTGGAATTTTGCCTCCATCTCGATGGTGACACGGGTGCCATGTTCGGTGTCCTCATCGAGGTCGTTTTTTGCGACCCATTCAATTCCACGCTTGTGCATCATGGTATCACCAGCCTTGCCGGGTGGAATGTCAACACCGGCACCTCGACCATTTAGAATTTCAGGTTGGTTTGTTTTTGTGTCGATCCGTAGTTCGTAATAGTGAGCAGGATCCTTACGAGAAGTCTTTGAAATAATCTTTACCGGTTTGCCTGTTGTAAGTACGCCATACATTCCAGCAGCCGAAATTCCAATACCCTGTTGTCCCCTACTCATCCTTAAACGATGGAACTTTGATCCATACAAAAGCTTTCCAAAAATGAGAGGTATCTGCTTTCGAACGATACCGGGTCCGTTGTCTTGCACGCTAACAGAAAACCGTCTGCCAGTTTCGCCAGTCTGATCAATACGGACCCAAATCTCAGGAAGAATGCCAGCTTCTTCACATGCATCGAGTGAGTTATCAACAGCTTCCTTCACACTTGTTAGGAGTGCTTTTCTTGGAGAGTCAAAGCCGAGTAGGTGCCGGTTCTTTGCAAAGAACTCACTTACTGAAATATCTCGTTGTCCGGTAGCAAGTTTCTGGGCACTGGCTCGCCGCTTTGTTCGTGGTTTTTTGTTCTCTGCTGCCGAGGTCGAACTTTCCGGAGTTGTGCTGCGAGAAGCCGAGCGTACTTTGTTTTTTTTCTTTTTCCTGGTTCTTGTTGAAGAAGCGGCCATTGTTCTACAGATTTTTAGGATTTGACTGGCATAAAGTCCGGATTTCGGTGGTCCGGGTAAGTGAGGCAAAGTGTAGTGATATTTCCCGGTGAAAATCCAACCGTACCGATAGGCCTGCCGGGGCAGACTTTATCCGTGGGGTTATTGGAATGGCTTCGCAGGTGTCGCCGTGATCCTATCAGGCTGGGTATGCCGAACTCTTTGCAGGGGAACTTCCTTCCCAAAAGGGATCGTGATGGATCATGGGTAAGGGCCATGGAGGGCCGTCCTGTGGTTTCTGAGGGTCCGGCTCTCGGGCGTGAGAGGACTTTTGCAGGCAATCAAACTGACGAAATGAGAGCTTCCCATGGAGAAAAGACAATGAGCGCTCAACGAACTCGATTCGCGATGATCATGCTGCTGAGTGCTGTCACCACTGCAGGATTATTTTCACAGACCGTTCAAGCAAATCCAATAAATGGTGGTGTCGAGGCTCCGGTACCAGATGTGTTCTCAAACTACTATTATCCACCGATTCCTCCGGGGCCATATCCTGGTGTAGGAGCCCAACTCTACGTGTCTCCACAACCGGTGCCGGCTCGTGTTGGCCATACATGGGTTACATATCCACCGTTTATGCCCCACGAGTTTCTCTATCAACATCGACGACGGTACGTACGCTGTTCCGGAGCCATGGGCATGCGAAATGTTACCAATGCCTATTGGTGGTAAAGAGCATATTCAGAAGTGTAATTTGTATTTACTAGCGAAAGAAACTAACTGATGAAGACCTCCCATATTTTACTGCTTAGCCGTGTGGTAGTGGCAGCTATTATCACGGTCACTTTTTTGCAGGCCGTTGAGGCTGGAGGCCACCGCGCGACTGAGAAACGATATTTTCTAAGAGGTCGAAATAAAAGTTGGCATAGTGGTTGGTATAATCCAGACGTAGGGCGGCCTGTTCCATTAGTCGTACCACCGACAGCAGAGTTTGTAAGTGAATACAGTTGGGGTGTGCCCAGTTCCCGTGTGATGCCCCTCTATCAGCAGTTCCACAAACCATATCCGGGGGCTGCTTACGTGCCCGGATCACGACCACTTATGCCTACACCTCAACACCCGAGCGATACCGTGCAATTTGGTGTGCACGCTATTCGTGGTCCATGGGGCAGTTACTAATCCGATTGGCTGCGTTTTTAGCTGATGGCTTCCCAGATAGTATTTTCATTGTCACTTTTTTGAGTGTTGTGAATCGGTGCTATAGAGTTTCCGCTCGTCGAGGTATTGGATGCATTCTTGCGGGACAATGTCACCACGGGATTTGATAAATCGCATGTGATTTGGCCGAAAAAACACCTTTATTTCCGTTTTGCCATTCACCAGAAGTAAGACGCGGTGGTCGCAGGATATTATTATGTAGATAGACGAACCGTTATAAGTGCCTTTGTATGTGGATGAACGACGTGAAGTTTCTTGGTAGTCAACTTCTTTATCGCGGGGCTCATCTTATATGCATTTTTTCATATTTGATTGTTGCGGTCGAAGCTCATGGAAATTCAAGCAATGATGAGCGTTTTTTTGAATCAAAGGTGCGGCCGCTTTTAGTGGAACATTGCCACGAGTGCCATTCTTCAGAAATTTCAGAGGCTGGCTTAAGGCTTGATAGCCATCAATTCGTCTTGCGAGGTAGCGACGCTGGCGTAGTTATACAGCCTGGCAATATTCAAAAGAGTAAGTTAATCACTGTTATTAAGGCAAGCGATGATACCTCTATGCCTCCAGACGGAAAACTCTCAGCGGAAGAAATAGCAACACTTGAAGAATGGGTTTTACGAGGTGTTCCTTGGAGTGGAGTGGGGTCGAACGAAAGTCCACTTTCTGATGACAGTGAATCCATGTCTGAGAGGATTGCTTCAACAAAGGAATCACACTGGTCATTTCAGCCGATTCTTTCCCATAATCCACCAGTTCTAAACGAAGAACTGCCAGTTCACCTTCGCGAGAAGTGGTCAAGCAATCGAGTTGACCGATTCCTCGCCAGTGAAATGCTTAAGCACGGAATTCAACCGTCTGAGCAGGCGTCACCCCATGCACTTATCCGAAGACTCTCCTATGATCTTACCGGCCTTCCTCCATCTATTAATGATGTTGAAGCATTTGTGGCAGATCCTAGCGAACTCGCTTACCGTACATACGCAGAGCGTTTGCTTGATTCACCGGAGCATGCAGAGCACTGGGCTCGCTACTGGCTTGATCTCGCTCGATACGCAGACACCATTGGTTATGCCTTTGGTGGACAGTCCAACAAGAGTCCATTTGCATGGACATATCGTGACTGGGTCGTAAAGGCTTTCCATGATGATTTGCCATACAGCCAGTTTCTCAGACTACAACTTGCAGCTGACCTGATAACACCAGATGTGCCAAAAAAAGATCTCGCGGCACTTGGATTCCTGACGGTAGGACGAACCTTTCGTGGCAACATCCATGACATTATCGATGATCGAATAGATCTGGTGACTCGTGGGCTAATGGGGCTGTCTGTCGCCTGTGCTCGCTGCCATGATCATAAGTATGAACCAATTGGTATCGACGACTACTACGCTCTTCATGGAATTTTTGCCAGTACTGAAACACCCGAACAGTTGCCAATCATTGGTGAGGCACCGCAAACACAAGAAGCTAAAGCATTTGCCAAAAAGATGGCGGAACTTGAACAAAGCCTTATCGACTACGAACAGGAGATCTACCGCCGGGCGATTCGAGAGGCTGTGCTCCACGCGTCAGATTATCTGATCGAAGTTGCTCGGCCTTCAGAAAAGAAAGATGGAAGATTACCCCGAATGCAGGATGGCTATGAGATGACGCCCATCATGCTTGGGCGGCTGAAGAGACTTCTAAGTGATAAAAATCCTACACACCCGATTCTTGGCCCCTGGGTTCAGCTTTCCAAAGTGCCAGATGATAGGTTTGCATCTGATGCTGACAAGATACTGGGTCAGTGTTTTGATTCCATTCCTAATCTTAATAGTTGTGTTAAACAGGAACTTGTTTCTGCAAAGCCTCATTCACTGAGCGATCTTGCAGCTGCCTACGGCCGCCTTATTGCGAGCGTTGTTTCCATTGAAGATACGGAATCGAAGAGTCAGATTCAGGCTTCTAAAGATCTTCATTCACTGTGGTTAGTATTTGGCAAAGTAGGAACGCCCCTTGTCGTTTTGGAAAATGAATGGAAGAGTGTTTCGAAGCGATCGGAGCGAGATGAGCACAATAAAAGAAAGAGAAGAATTCTCGCACATCAGGCCGACGCATCGGGTGGTCCTCCGCGAGCCATGGTTCTTGTTGACAAACCTAAACCAACTGAAAGTTTTATCTTCTTAAGAGGAAGTCCGGGGAGGCGAGGAGAGAAAATGGATCGTCGAGTTCCTCAAATTCTTGGAGGAGATCTCGTTGATAAAAGAACAAGCGGCCGCCTCGATCTTGCAGATATGATTGTCGATTCAAAAAATCCTTTGACAGCTCGTGTTTTCGTGAACTGGGTGTGGACGCACCATTTTGGCCAGAGCCTTATTCCCACTCCAGGAGATCTGGGTTTACGGGGTGTGCCTCCATCTCATCCAAAATTACTCGATGATCTTACACGGCGATTTATGGATGAGGGACAATGGAGTACACGGTGGCTTCATCGAGAGATCATTTTTAGTCAGGCCTGGCGGCAATCATCAACTACACGATCCAAAACTATTGAGCGTGATCCAGAAAATACGTACTACAGCCGATATCGCCGTCGACGTCTTTCATGGGAGTCTTGGCGAGACAGCCTTCTCGTGGCCGCAGGTACACTTACGTTGGATTCACGTGGTGGTCCGGGTGTGGATCCGCTCGACCCGGGTAACGGTACGAAACGAACACTTTACAGTTGGATCGACCGGCAAGATATACCTGGCATTTTAAGAGCGTTTGATATTGCGAACCCGGATACAGCAGTACACGTTCGGCCTGTTACGCTTGTTCCTCAACAGGGGCTTGTCATGCTGAATTCCCCACTAGTCGTAGACGCAGCAAAGAAAGTGGCTTCGCGATTACCAGATGAATCCGATATTCCAGCACGTATTGAACAACTTTGGAAAATCGTCTTTGCTCGAAGTCCCCGCGTTGATGAGATTCACATGGTTCAAGCTTGGTTGGAAAGAGCAGCAGATTCACCATCAGGTGACTTTGGAGTTTGGCCGCAGATTGCTCAAGCACTGATATCCACGGCTGAATTTCAATATTACGATTAATCAATATATTCAAAGAGGATTGAGATTATGGATTTCCACCATCCATTTCAAAACTACTCGAGGCGAGAACTACTCATGCGTTCTGGTCTTGGTGTCGGATGGATGGCTGCTTCAACGGCCCTTCAAGAGAGTCTTCATGCGAAACCGTTGAATTCCAATCAACATAAACCACATACGCTGGCTGCACGTACCCCGCACTTTCCTGCTCGTGCAAAAGCAGTCATACATATTTTTGCAAACGGTGGCCCAAGTCATATTGATACGTTTGATCCAAAGCAAAAACTTAAGCAATACGCCGGTCGTGAAATTCCGGGAGCGTTAAAAACGGAGCGACGGACAGGAGCGGCGTTGCCATCGCCTTTTCAGTTTCAGCAATACGGAGAAAGTGGGCTGCCCGTAAGCGAACTTTTCCCCTCAGTCGCCCGGCATGCAGATCGATTACTCGTGATTCGATCGATGCATGCAGATGTACCCAATCACGAGCCTTCGTTGCTTCTTATGAACTGTGGTGACGGTAGGCTTGTCCGCCCTGCAGCAGGGGCTTGGGTCACGTATGGATTGGGAACAGAAAACCAGAACCTTCCAGGCTTTGTTGCTATGTGTCCTGGTGGATATCCAATATCTGGTACAGCAAATTGGCGAAGTGCATTTTTACCCGGTGTATTTCAGGGAACATATATCGATACAAAAAAGAAAAAAGTCGATGAACTCGTTGAGTGCGTTCGTCATCCGGTGCTAGATGAAAAAGTACAGCGGAAACAATTTGAATTGATGTCAACTCTCGACAGGAAACATCTTCAACAAAGAAAGAACGACCCGGCGCTAGAGTCTAGAATCACCAGCATGGAACTCGCTTGGAGAATGCAGTTCGAAGCAGGGGAGGCTTTTGATGTTGCCAAAGAACCAAAACATATTCTTGAGCGGTATGGAGATACACCACATGGTCGCCAGTTGCTCATCGCAAGGCGTCTTGTTGAACGCGGTGTACGCTATGTTCAGGTTTGGCACGGTCAAGGTCAGCCGTGGGACAGTCATCAGGAGATTGAAAAAAATCATCGAAAGCTTGCTGGTGAATCCGATAGGCCAATTGGTGCATTACTGGATGATCTAGTTGGACTTGGTCTTCTCGATAGCACGTTGGTGTTATGGGGTGGTGAGTTTGGTCGCACACCAACTGTCGAACTACCAAATGATGCAGGAACAAAAACGGCTACAGGACGGGATCACAATCATCACGGATTCACGGTTTGGATGGCGGGAGGTGGTGTCAAGGGCGGTGAGGCATATGGCGCGACAGATGAGTTTGGTTTTCAAGCAATTGAGAAGCCAGTGCATGTGCATGATCTTCAGGCAACTATGCTTCATCTGTTAGGACTTGATCATAAAAAGTTGACATATCGTCACAGTGGTCGAGACTTCCGGCTCACGGATGTCCATGGCCGCGTCATACATGATTGGGTAGCTTGAGAGTTATTCAGTTATATTTTCGATAGAATTCAGTCGACGTTGAGAAAGCTTCTCATGAGCCAGATCGGCCCATGGGCTATCAGGAGCCACTGAAAGAAATCGAAGAAGATGGTGCTCAGCTTTCTCCTCGCAACCGACTTCGCTGTAAATTCCTGCAAGATGCCAATGCGCATCAGCATATTCAGGTTGTTGCTTGAGGACACCCTCAAGAGCAGCAATAGCCAATTCCACATCACCTTGTTCGGCAAGGACGCACGCTAGGCTAGCGCGAGCTTCCAGGTGATTTTCATCAAGCTCAATTGCCGTGTAATAGCGTTCTCTTGCTGCAGCTAAATCACCTGCACGGTATAAGGTTTCTGCCAGCATGAAGGTAACCGATGCACAAGGGCCGTTTGCTTGGAGTACGGCACGGAGAGCTTCAGAAGCTTCAATGAAATTTCCTCCTGCTTCTAGATCAGCCGCAATATCCAGAAGTTCTTCTGAAGAGGGCACGTTCAACGCAGCCTCGTCTTGGAATTCAATGAGAACCTCTGAATGATGAGTGTCGAGAAACGTAGAGAGCGAAAGTGTTTCGGGCTGCTCGACCATCTTTGATGTCTGATGACCCGCATCAGCATTTATACCACAGGTATAAAAATCTAACTGCATCTGCCCGCCAGCGGATACAAGTCGATCATCGTGTCGAAGACTAAGTCTATGGCCATCAATGACAATCCTATTTACTACTTCAGCAACACGGAGTTCATCACCCCCTGTGAAAAGGTTGATTTTGTGACTCAGTTCTCGAAGCGGTAGACCTGAGCAAAGCAGTCGTGATAAATCTTTTGCGACAACTAACATTGAATAGTCGTACCAATCAATCGAATCGGAGGACCGTGCTGCACGAATCAATTTGTTTCGATGCCAGTGGCGGATAGTTGCCTGGCTGACACCAAGGACATCGGCCATCATAGCTACGGTATAAAGCTGAGAGACTATAGCCGAATCCTCAGGAAAGAGTTCGAATGACTGAGAATCGTTGAGTAAGGTGCTCTCCAAGCTAGCTGTTTGTTCGGCATCGTTTCCTGAAGGTTTCATATTCAGCAGTACTCAGCAATTTTGGAAAAAAGGAATTTCCGGGTCTGATTCGTTCTACCTTACGGGAACCGAAGCAATCCATCCCTCAAGCGTATCAAGATTGCGCGGGAGTCCAAAGTTTCGCTGCAATGCGGCATGTCCAGCCTGCAAACTACAGAGAACAGCATCAAGAAAATCACCACGGGCATCATCAATGATATCTTTTCTCCACCTACGATTTGCCTCAAAGCGTATTGAGAGTCCTGCTTTGCCGGTTGAAACAGCATTGAGAATCAGTTTTCTGCGATCCTTTCGGTCACGAGTCTGCTTTGCCCGAGAATCACTCTTATAGGAATGCCTGGTGATCTTCCGTGCCGTAAATCCAGGATATGCTTCAAGGGCAATGCGTTTTATGTGACTTCTTTTCCTCGGATAGCGGTGAGCTGGAAATGCGAGGCCAGCCTTAAGCATCCGGCCAATACCGGCATGCATCATCCAGGCAACGGGTGGATTGGTCCAGCGCATGGCGGGGCTTGACCCAGCTGGCTTGTCAGCCTTTCTCCAGGCAAATTTATTTCCCGGTGGACGAGCGTCGCACCAGTCACGAAATGTATTTTTGAGACGTTCTCTCGATTGGCTACAGAAAAAGTGAACAAAATCATTCCATTGTGTTGGCCACTGCTCATATTCAATCAACTCACGCGGTTGCCCAAATGGTAAATCAAAACCCCCGATCCAGTGAAGTGGTTCGGTAAGCATGCATTCGAAGGCCTCAAGCGTTTCAAGCTCACGAATCGTCTGAAGTCGATACACAGGATCAGCGATCGTTGGCATGAAGCCTACGGCGACAGTAATTGGTTTACTGTGATTTGGTGAAGATGAAAAGTCGACACCAAGAAGATATTGATCGTTCACAGGATGGTGCACCGTAAAAGACAACTGCTTGTCAATCCAGCAGTTTACCAATTGAAATTCGTACGCGGTATTAGATCACCTGCTGTGGCTCGGATGCAATCGGACATTACCAACTCAACTGTTAAAGAACTATAGAACAAGAGATAGGTGCGTGCTGTCATTTGCGCAAAGCTTGTTACATCGATCTTTTTGAGCAAAGAGGAGAATGAAGAAATTATTCCTGCAGGGAGAAGAACACCAAGAACAACACGACATCAATGATGTGACTGTTCCTGCATGCCTAGTACGCTCACCTAGTACGCTCACCTAGTACGCTCA
>JALCBP010000005.1:2777-60574 GCA_028066355.1 Pirellulales bacterium | reverse complement strand
TGACTGTTCCTGCATGCCTAGTACGCTCACCTAGTACGCTCACCTAGTACGCTCAAGTCGTATGTGTTGTTGCGGGTGCTGGGATTGGCTGAAGTTTCAGTGATGTGCCAGCGGCTGGTGTTGGTTCCGATGCTGTTGGAACTTTTGGCTCAAGGTCTCCGGCTGGGTCTTCGGCAGGCCGATTTGTTTGAATTGGTTGGCCTGCTGATGGAGAAACTCCAGTCTCTGGGTTGATATGGTTTAAATCTGAGTCTTTCCAGCCTTCTTTGCTTGAGGGAGGCACTTCGGTCGGTCTATCACTGAAGGTCTTAATCGGACCGTTACCTACTACGGGGGCCTGAGTTGCGGGGGCCTGAGTTGCGGGAGCCTGAGTTGCGGGAGCCTGAGTTGCGGGAGCCAACGTAGGGGCTGTTGAGGTCGCTGGTGTCATTGGTGGAGTCGAGGCTGGAGGAAGGGCAGGTACTGGTGCAGTACTCGGTGCGACAGGAAGTGGGTTTCCACACGGATCAAGTGGGACACGCGTTACAACAGTACGAGGCTTTCTCACAACGTAGGAATAGGGAACCTGTTTTGCGACAATGCGTGGCACTTGAGCGGTTCGTTGTTCAGCAACATATTTGCAAACCTGTACCGAAACTGGTTCTACTCGTTGTTCAGCGATATACTTAAGTACCTGAATAGGTACCTGTCGCACTTGTTCCTCAGCAACATATTTACAAACCTGTACCGGAACCTTGTTTTCAACACGTTCGACTACTTTTCGTACTGTCTGAACAGGTACCTGCCGTACTTGAACTTCCGGTACCATTTTCATGGTTTGTACTGGAATTTGTTGAACAACCTGTTCGTCCACATAGCGAACAGTCTGAACCGGTACTTTTCGAGTAACAACTCGGTTCACATAAGTTGTCTGTGGCACCTGAATTGGAGTTACTGTTGGCTGGTAAACTCGATTTACCTGATTGACAACAACTCCAGGAGTAACATTCCATCCAAGACCACCTCGTCTCCATGAGGTTACTCCAGTATAAGGATTGAAATAGGTTGCCCTCGGCTGCCAGCCAAGTGATGTGTAGCCAGGTGTGACTACCGGTGTGACTGTATCAACAGGAGTACTACTGACAGAATAAGCAGTTCTCATAGACGTAACAGGTTCTGCGACTGAATACACTTCCTGTCTTTCTGATGTCTCATAAACTGGTCGACGAACTGTACTCACTCGCTGCTGCATACAGGTCTCGTAGGTTGGTTTCATGACTGTGTATCGTTCTTCACGAGTACTTGTTTCCACGACGTCACGTACAACGTTATAGCTGCGATCTTGAACAACTGTTTCATAAACAGGCTTCATAACCGTATATCGCTCTTCACGATTCTGAGTTTCCCACACCGGCCGTTGGACGGTATAGCGTCGTTCTCGAGTTTCCGTTTCCCATACAGGTTTTTGGACTGTATAAGTCTTGGTGTCATAAACTGTCTCGTATGTCATTCTGTAGGCAGTTACCTGCTGTTCGTCATACACCGTTCGGTAATCCAGACGATAAGACTGTGAAACTACTGGCGTTGTGATTGCTTGACCGCAGCATTGGCCAGCACTTGGTGAAGCGGAAAGGAAAGACGCTAGGACACAGAGTGATACTCCTGCTTTCATCAAGAAAGGAAGAAGACGATTGGCTGACGCTCGTGCAATGCAACGTTGGAAAGAAACCATCACCTAAACTCCAAAAAGGTACTTCGAAGACAGAATCGAGCCTAATTGCTTGGAAATGTCTTTCAACCGAATTGTTAGGATTCTTGAGCCTTTTTTCTGAAAAAAATAAGGATGCAGTCCGCATGAACGGCGTATTCCATCCAGTTTTAAACAAGAGCTGGCAGATGAGAGGGATTGGTGAAGAAAGGCGGTATTTTCCGCTAGCTATACCGCTCAAGAAGCCTTCGGCTGTGCCGGTCCAGTTTCTGGACAGCTGGGATCAGGTAGCAAATACCATCACAATCAGTGATGGAGACGCTCCCGTCTGGATGCCAGACAACTCCATCAGAAGCGGCTTGCTCAAAAGTATTTTCCCCTCGGTCGGTAGCCACATTCCATTGATGGGGCGTCCCTTGTGATACCGACTTAATAAATTGAATCCTGGGCAGGAATTCTTCTCGTTTTATTTGGTTTTGAATAAATTCTTGATGTGTCAATGAAAGTGAGTCAGGATCCTTGATCCAGAGAATTTCATTCCCTTTGCTGTCTACAACAGCGACTGGTCCATTCGCGGCTGTGAATGGAAATGCTCGCACAAGGCGGACGGCTTCATGGCGATCACCTGCAGGTGTAAGCAGGGTAACTTTTCCATCTGACAAACGCGTAAACCTACAGTCATTGATGTTCATTTGAGTTACGTTCTTTATTTTTTCCTGGCATATCACTTGCAATTCATACTCATTCAAACAGTTTTTCCTTTGTAGCGAATTTCGTGTTGTATAAAGTTTCTGCCATGAGGTCTTGTTTGTGGCTATCAATGATTTGGGTCTGGTAAAGGCGGGCGTAGGTCCTGCCAAGAGCAAGTAGTTCATCATGAGTGCCAATTTCAACAATCTGGCCATGCTCGAGGACAACTAAACGATCTGCTCGGCGAAGAGTGGCCAGCCTATGAGCAATTGCTATCGTAGTTCGCCCGGTTACAAGTTCCTCGATAGCGTGTTGAATAACCGATTCAGTCTCAGCGTCGACACTCGATGTTGCTTCATCAAGAATGAGTATCGCAGGGTTGACTAGAAGAGCTCGAGCAATTGAAATCCGCTGTCGTTCACCCCCTGAGAGCTGGGCTCCCCGTTCACCAACCCGTGAATCGTATGCATGGGGAAGACGGAGAATAAAGTCATGGGCTCCGGCAGCTCGGGCGGCGCTTACTATTTCATCTCTCGAAGCTTCTGGGCGTCCGTACGAAATATTTTCGGCAATCGACCCAAAAAATAGGAAAGGTTCCTGCAAAACGCATCCGATATGTTGTCGGTAATTATTTAATGCAAGTTTACGAAGATCTATCCCATCAATACAGATAGTGCCACTACTTGGATCATGAAAACGGCAGATAAGATTAGCGAGTGTCGTCTTCCCGGCACCACTTGTTCCAACAAGCCCGATCATTTCTCCAGCTTTGATAGTGAGGTTTAGTCCGTGAATGACTTCACGGTTGCCATAGCGAAAATAGATGTTCTGTAAATCAATCTGCCCTTTGAATTGTTTAATTTGATGTGGAGCAGTGGGCTCTGCCACTGTTGGACGGCAGTCGAGAAGATCACAGATTCGTTGTGCGCTTGCAGCTGCCCGTTGAGTCGCTGGAACCATTCGTACCATGGATTCAACTTTGCCATAAAATCTTGATATGTAAGCCAGAAATGCAGTTAATGTCCCAACAGTGACAGAGTTATTGAAAACTAACCACACTCCACTTGCCCAAATGACAAGGATTCCAAATTCACTGAATAGTGTGACAAGTGGACCAAAGTAGCTCCACGTAACATTGACATGGTCGTTCGCCTCAAGCACGCGATGATTAGCACGTCTGAAACGACTGATCTCCCGCTTCTCTTGCGCAAATGCTTTCACAACACGGATTCCCGGAATGGTGTCAGCCAGAACACTTGTCATATCAGCCCAAGCAATACGACTTCGAGAAAATCCTTGGTGTAATCTGCCACGGACAGAATAGACAAGCCAAACGACAAAGGGAAAGGGTACAAGAGTCATCACCGCAAGTAGTGGAGAGATGGTAAATAGCACAATTGCGGTGAATACTACGAGAAGAAGATTCGAGAAAAAATCGATGAGGCTAATCGACACGTAGTTATTCAGCCGCTCGGTATCACTTCCAATTCTGGAAATAAGGTCACCAGTTCGGTGGGTGGCAAAAAAGTCGAGTGATAATGATTGCACATGGGCATAGGTACGAATTCGCATATCTGCCGTGATGCGCTCACTAACCCAGGCGAGTATCCATGTCCGTCCCCATCCAAGAGAAGAAGCAAGAATGGCTGCTGCAGCTAGCCCAGCGAGGTAGGGCATGGCGGTTCCAATAGTGACATGTTCTCCAGATTGTTGCGGGATAAGTACTCTGTCGACAAGTGGCATTGTCAGATATGGAGGTACGAGACTGGCGAACGTAGTAGCAAGTGCGAGCACCGTACCGATTGTGACGACCCGCCAGTATGGACCAGCAAAGCTCAGTACCCGAAGAAGTGCAGCAAATGATCCCTTTGTTACTTTTTTTGAATCTTTGGGATAAGGACTTTCACTTTTAAAGCTTTGTTTCAAAGTCGATTTTTCGCTTAAAAACAAATCATCACGTGCTGTTTCAAAACAATCTTTTAATCGTTCAACGTCTGACGTGATTCCGGCACTAAATTTCCAACATTCAAGAACTTCCTGACCTGCGCGCAGTTCAAGTTGGCCGATGGTAGGCCGATTTGTCATGGTCAGTCGAAGATTTTTTTGCAGTGGCCAGCAACGCTGCGCGTGAATTTTGCATTCTTCAATACTGTGTTGTGAAGTGAGAGGGTAGCCTTCTCCTGCGTAAAGGGCTGTCGTAGAAATTGCTAACCAACTCGAGCTAAATTGTGCTTCGTCATCAAGGTTGATATGACAGCATGCCAGCAAGGTCTCTGCTGTTTCAGCCCCGATACGATCAAAGGATTCAGCGGATGGCATTTTTAGTGGCATTGCAGATGCTGTGGCATGTTTTGCTGAAAGCGTAAGGAATCAGTGATACGAGGTGTATAGAAATTACACACAACAGTGCTTTTTTGTGTGAAAAAACTACCGACTAAAATCGGGGAAAGCCACGGAGTGTGATTTACATTGAAATCGAGGTAATTCTGAAGAATGTCGTAATGAAGCAGGAAAAGGCAGGGGGGATCATCAGGAAACCATATTCAATGATGCAACGGCAAGGATTCGCTTGTTTTGGTACACAGTATGCACATGTAGTGAATCCTTGGTAGTTGATCAAATGACAGAAATTCTCCAGTGCATTCCGTTTAACACGATGAGTTTCTGATTTCATTCCATATGAAATGCTCAAAAGTGGTATTGAGCACAGTATTGAAGGAATAAAACTTGGATTTGGTGTCGCCAAATAGTATCGTATCATGGTTCGTTTCAATGAAATCGTGCCGAAAAGAAATTCTGGAAATAACGGCGTCATGCTTTGCTGGACTCATTGAAGCGACTTCGATACAGCTGCGTTATAGCAATCATTTTGCTGTGAACACGGTAGATCACAACCAAAGAGGCTCCAAGACTGTCCTTTCCCTCTTAATCAATTTTCATCAAGCGTCCTCATTGCAATAGATTGTTACTCCACTCTGATTCAGCCTCAACAAATACCCTATAGTGCCTTTCGCCAATGAATATTGACACAATTAAAGTCCTGCGAGGTCCTAATCAGTGGGCCCGCTTTCCGGTTCTTGAAGTACGTGTTGATCTCGGATGGCTTGAGGAATATCCCTCGCACACGCTTGCGGGGTTTAATGAACGATTAATGAATTGGTTGCCAACGATGATCGAGCATCGTTGCTCGATTGGTGAGCGTGGTGGATTTTTTGAACGGCTACGGACAGGCACTTGGATGGGGCATGTTCTTGAGCATGTAACACTCGAACTTCAATCACTTGCTGGTACAGAAGTTGGATACGGAAGGGCGCACGAGACGAAAAAACATGGCGTTTACAATGTTATCATTGAATATAAGGAAGAAGAGTTTGCAATTCATTGCTTGCGTGCTGCACATGCACTGCTTGTGGCAGCGATAGAGGGAAGTCAGTTTGATGTTGAGCAAACGATAGAGACCTTGCGAGAGAAACTACTTCTCGAGCAACTTGGGCCGAGTACTCGCTCGATCGTGGAGGCAGCACGCCGTCGAGATATACCAGTACGTAGGCTCAGTGAGGGGTCACTTGTCCGTCTTGGAATTGGTTCGAAGCAGCGTCGGATTATTGCGGCTGAGACTGACCAGACATCAGCTGTTAGCGAAGCAATCGCGCAAGATAAGGAGGTGACTCGAGATTTGCTTGAAGAAGCGGGCATTCCAATTGCCAAAGGAAAGCCAGTTTTCTCGGCTAAAGAAGCCTGGGAAGTGGCTACGGAAATTGGCTTGCCAGTAGTTATCAAGCCTCGCTGTGGTAATCAGGGCCGAGGTGTTTCAGTTGGGTTGACAACACAGGACGAGGTCTCCCAAGCGTATTCTGTGGCAATTTCAGAGGAGGAAGAGGTTGTTGTTGAGCGTTGTCTAGCAGGTGATGATTATCGCCTGTTGGTTGTTGGTGAAGAGCTTATTGCAGCAGCGCGTCGTTGCGCTCCGTGTATCACAGGTGATGGTATTTCAACGATTGAAACGCTTGTTCAAAAAGAAAATAGGAATCCACGTCGTTGTGATGATCATGCAGGATCACTCTCTCTCTTATGTCTTGACGCTGCTGCTGAGGTTGCCCTGCGTGAGCAAGGTTTTTCAAAGGAATCTATCCCGAATGACGGGCAGCTTGTTCTTCTCCGCAGGAATGCAAACCTAAGTACTGGTGGTACAGCTGAGGATGTTACAGACCTCGTTCATCCAGATACAATTCGGCTTGCCATCGATGCGGTACGAGTAGTTGGGCTTGATATTGCAGGGGTTGACATTATGGCGACACGCATTGATCAACCCTTGAGTATCCAGCATGGGGGTGTTGTTGAAATAAATGCGTGTCCTGGGCTTCGAATGCATTTGGAGCCAACGGTTGGAGAGTCACGGGATGTTGGTTCAGCGATCATTGATACTCTTTTTGAAACCGGTGATGATGGTCGGGTTCCTGTTGCAGCAGTAACTGGCACAAACGGAAAAACAACAGTTACTCGCCTTCTGGCTCATGTAGCCTCAACCGGTGGGGCTACAGTTGGCATTGCCTGTACGGAAGGCGTGTGGGTAAACGATAGACAGCTCGATTCAGGAGATTGCAGTGGGCCAGCAAGTGCACGTCGAATATTAGCGCAACCCAATGTGACAACGGCCGTTCTTGAAACAGCAAGGGGAGGAATTCTTCGCGAAGGATGTGGGTTTGATGCTTGTGATGTGGCCGTTGTCACCAATATTGCTTCAGGTGATCACCTTGGGCTGCATGAGATCGATACCCCAGAACAACTTGCTTGGGTGAAAGGTGCAATCGTTGCCGCTGTACGTCCAAGTGGGGCAGCTGTCCTCAATGCAGCAGATCCGCTGGTTGTCGATATGAAGAAATGGTGTCGGGGGCGGGTGATTTACTTCTCTCTTAATCCAGAGTTTCCCGTTCTAAGCGAACACTTGGCTGCAGGAGGTCTTGGTGCGACAATCCGTGACGGGTGGATCGTACTATGTGATGGACCTCGTGAAACTCGATTAGCGAATTTAGAAAAAGTTCCCCTCGTTCATCAGGGCTTGGTTTCGTTTCAGGTTGAGAATGCACTTGCGGCAGCTGCTGCAGCATGGAGCATGGGCGTTCCACTCGAGTTGGTCCGACTCGGACTCGAGGGCTTCTCGAGTGGGTTGGGCGGGAGTCCTGGGCGATTCAATATGCTTGAATTAGATGGAGCTACTGTAATTGTTGACTACGGACACAACGTACCGTCTTTGGAACAGGTCTGTTTAACACTCGAAAAGCTACCAGATGCTCAAAGAACGGCAGTATATTCAGCAGCAGGAGATCGTCGGAATGAAGATCTTCTGCGACAAGGTGAACTCTTGGGCAGGACATTTGATCGCATTGTTATCTATGAAGATGCCTACAGGAGAGGTCGCAGTCCGGGGGAGATAACACGACTCATTGCCGAAGGTATCGTGAGAACAACACAGTCAAAGCGTCGTGCCGTCGTCGAGTCGGGTGGGGATTGGGAAACCTCTGCTGCGACGGTACTTGATGCAGTGAAACCTGGTGATCTTGTTTTGCTACAGCCGGATACGATTGAGCAAACAATGCCGTGGTTGATGAATCGTTACGGTAATAGACTTCGTGGAATCAGTTTTGATCAAATAGCGGATATTCGGACCCAAGACCCGAGTAAAATGCACCTCGACCCTGAGAACAAAAAAGACGGATCATCAGATTTGTAAAGCAAATTTGTATCATCCACGATTACTTCAGGCCGGTTTTTCGATCAAGTGCGCCACGCACGCCAAGTTGCTCTGGGTGACGTGCAATCTTGTCGGTAAACACCCGAACGTCATCAATAATTGGCCGTAAATCTTGTGTCAGGCGATTCACGTTATTCGCGGCTTGGGCCAGATCATTATAAACCCCTGGATCGCGAACCAGTTTGCCAAGTGTGCCTTGAGATTCGTTAAGGGCTTGAGTGAAAGTTGCTGCTTGAACGAGAACTGTATCAAGGCGATTTATGGCACGGTCTATACCCTGTACCATTGATGCACCACGTTCACCGAGGGGTCTTGAGAGGCCTTCAAGATTTCGGAGATTGCGATCGGCAGTATCAATGGTTGCGCTAATTCCCCCGACAGACTTTCGCAAATCAACGAGAACATCCGGCAGGGTGTAGATAGAATCCTTAAGCTTTTCTCGTGCTTCTGCGTCGCCAACAATGTCATTCACGTTGTTCATAGCTGTTGTAAAGGTGTCTAGTGCAACATCAAGTTTCTTGACAGTCTGGTCAATTTGAATGTCTTCTTTTACAAAGATCCGCTCAATATTTTCAGAGAGCATAGCAACAGCGTCACCTGCCCGAGTGAGTGATTCCAGGGAAGCAGTTACTTTTGGCTCGAGTGTGGAAAAAAGTTCAAGAGGATCCTTCGACACTGCACCGCGTAAAACTTCATCTGTGGTGATTCGTTGTCGGGGAGGTGAAATGCGGCCTGCAACAAGTTCAATTTCTGCGTCACCAAGAATTGTGCTCGCGACGCGTGGTGTCTCATCACGGTAGACCGGTACATAGGAATCAATTTGAGCAACAACACTTACGCCACCCAGTTCGTCGAGCATGACCGAGTTGACTCGTCCAACAAGAATCCCATTTTTTCGTACGGGAGTGCCGCTGGAAACGCCTCTCGCCTCTGAGAAGTTCATCCGCAGTGGATAGGTTGATTGGACAAGACTCGGTAGATCTCCAAACAAAACAATTAGTATTCCAGCGATGATGGCGGTTGCTAAAACCATCACGCCAACACGAAATTGAATTACACGCTCACTCATGATCGTTCTCCTGGATCGTTAGCCTCAGAGTATGGTGCGGAGTCTTTTTTAAGTTGCTCTTTCCGGAGTTCATTGAGTCGCTGTCCTGCTTTGCCCTCAACAAATTGTTGGACCCGAGGATCTTTTGACTCGTCAAGTTCTTCCGGTGTGCCATTAAAAATTATTTGTGATTCGCCCTGATTGAGCCGAGAAAGTGGATAGAGCATGATAATTCTGTCAGCTACCTTATGGGCAGTAGTCATATCGTGTGTGACTACGACATTTGTTGTTTCTGGTCTTTGGTGGACGCGCAGAATAAGTTCATTAATGACGTCGCTCATAATCGGGTCAAGCCCTGTAGTCGGCTCGTCGTACAGCACCAACTGCGGGTCCAATGCGAGTGCACGTGCGAGACCAGCGCGTTTTCTCATGCCACCAGATAATTCAACTGGTTTTTTTGTGAGTACCGCACGTGGCAGACCGACTTCTGCTACAAGTTCGGCAACAATCTTTGATATTTCATCTTCATCGAGTTGTGTATGTTCACGCAAAGGAAACGCAATGTTGTCAGCAACTGTAGCACTATCAAATAGAGCGGCACCCTGAAAAACAAAACCATAGCGTGTCCGAAGATGGGCAAGTTCTCGTTCTGTCATGACAGCTAATGAGGTGTCTTCAAATCGTATGTCTCCTTTTGTTGGCTGTATGAGGCCAATCATTGTTTTTAAAAGAACAGTTTTTCCACACCCACTCTCGCCAAGAATAACAAGAGTTTCACCAGAGGTGAGTTTGAGGGAAATGTCACGTAAAATCTGCTGGTCACCAAAAGTAATTGAAAGCGAATCAATCAAAAGCAACGGTTCTGCTGTTGTTGCCTGTTGTGGTACAGCAATAGTGGAAGTGGTCATCGTAGAATTTTTGTAAGTTCGGTCTTTTATAAGAGGCTTCGTGGACCTTCTGGTCGCAGGTAGTCCTGTACGTTGTTCAGTCCAATGCCCAAGAAAAGATCGAGCACAAGAATGAGAACAAATGAGTGGACAAAAGCATTTGTGGCAGCTCGGCCAACACCTTGCGCACCGTGGTCGCAATGAAAACCGTGGTGACAGCTGACTAGAGCAATTGCGGCACCAAAAAAGAAACTTTTAAAGATCCCCATAAAAAAATCGAAGGAATCAATATAGGCGCGAGAATTTGTCCAGTAATGGTGATAGTCAATACCAAGAATCCCATGAGAGTAGACGTAGCCACCGAGTACCCCCATAAAATCTGCCATAATCGTCAGAGCAGGAATGAGTACAAGACAGCCCAGAAAGCGAGGCACAACAAGATAATAAATAGGGTTCGCCCCCATGCTTTCAAGGGCATCAATTTGTTCTGTAACTCGCATCGTGCCTAGTTCTGCTGCCATGGCACTCCCAACCCGCCCGGCTAGCATCGTTGCTGCGAGTACTGGGCCAAGTTCACGAATAAGTGAAAGGTTAATTACAGAACCAAGTCGTGTCTGTAGGCCAAGCGCTTTGAATTGCGCGTAACTCTGCACTGCCAAGACCATTCCAATAAAAAGACCTGTAAGTGCGATGACAGGAAGTGATAAAACACCAATTTGATAAAAGCTTGGCATCAACACATCTCTCCGTTGCCGTCTCGCAAACAACCACCCAATGGTTCGTAAGGAAAAAAGAGCTACGTCACCAATACTGGCCACCATTGTGATCGCCATATCACCGACATCAGCGACTCGACTTGCAAACCAGCCAGTAACATTGTCAGCAGTTCGTTCTGATTGTTGGGTGGCAGATAAATTCATATAGACGGACCTTCACCGCAGTGGTAGCGCTCCTTGCGGATTAGATCGGCTGGAAGGACCTGGCGCCTTGAGCCGTTTAGGAGGAGAGTGCGGTATTTGCGGGCTTTTGGCAGAAATCCGGTGACCTGAGAACTTGTCTACGGAAAGTTCTCAGGTCAATGTGCCAACCATTTTGAAAAGGCAAAAAATTCCGCGATTCAGAGCCTCTTTAGCAATGCTATAGGCTCTTCTTTCAAGTGCCTGATTCGTCTGAAGCTCCCGCAGCTACCGGTTCGGCAGTGATGATCCCCTGAAAGACCAACTGTTTCTTTCCAGCTACTTCTTTGCAGTCCACTTGAATGGTGTCTTTTCCTTCAAATTCACCCTTCAGCAGTTCCTCTGAAACAGGATCTTCGATGTAGTTTTCCAGCGCACGCCGAAGTGGTCGAGCTCCGAAATCAGTGTCAGATCCCTTCTTAATAAGAAACTGTTTCGATTCATCTGTAAGTTCGAGCTTGAGACCACGCTCGAGTAGTCGCTCCCGGACTTTTGCGAGCTCGATATCAATAACTGCTTTGAGGTTCTCAACAGTTAAATGATGGAAGACAATAAGGTCATCGAGCCGGTTGATAAATTCTGGGCGGAAAACCTTCTCAATTCGTTCATTGACTCGGGCCTTCATACTCTCATATCCACTGTCGTCCTCGGGCTTCTGGAAGCCAAAGGCGGATTCATTTTTTATTGCCTCAGCGCCCGCATTGGTCGTCATGATGAGTATCGTATTGCGAAAATCAACGTTTCTCCCAAAGGAGTCTGTGAGCCGGCCTTCTTCCATTACTTGAAGGAGCATATTGAAGACATCTGGATGAGCTTTTTCGATCTCATCAAGGAGAACAACAGCATACGGACGGCGTCGAATCTTCTCAGTGAGTTGGCCTCCCTCTTCAAATCCAACGTATCCAGGAGGAGCGCCAACGAGGCGGCTTACGTTGTGCTTTTCCATATACTCACTCATATCAATCGATATGAGCGCGTCGTCGTCCCCAAACATGAATTCAGCAAGTGCTTTGGCTAAGAGTGTTTTCCCAACTCCTGTTGGGCCAGCCAAAACAAAGCAACCAATCGGGCGCTTGGGGTCTTTGAGGCCCGAACGACTTCGGCGAACTGCCTTGGAAATACTTTCGATAGCCGCGTCTTGACCTATTACTCGCTTGTGGAGTGAATCTTCCATCTGCATTAAACGCTGGCTATCTTCAGTTGACATTCTTGTCAAAGGAATGCCAGTCATCTTCGAAACAACTTCAGCAACCACCTCCTCATCAACAACGCCGTCGGCCTCACGAGACTTGTCTCGCCATTCCTTGGTCATTTGTTGTTTCTTTTTCTTCAGTTTATCAGCTTGATCTCTGAGTGCGGCCGCTTTCTCAAAATCTTGGTTGGCAACAGCCTCCTCTTTTTCCTTATTCAGGCGATCGACTTCTTCGTCAATTTCTTTGAGGTCTGGTGGGCGCGTCATTGCCTTCAGTCTCACTCGGGCTCCAGCTTCATCAATAACATCAATTGCCTTGTCAGGAAGCGCGCGGCCGGTGATGTAGCGGCTAGATAGCTCAACTGACGCTTCAAGCGCATCATCTGTAATCGATACTCTATGGTGACTTTCGTAGCGATCTCGGAGACCCTTTAGGATTTCAATCGCTTCTTTTTTCGAAGCGGGTTCTACCATGACAAGTTGGAAACGCCTGTCGAGCGCCGAATCCTTTTCAATGTATTTGCGGTATTCATCCAGTGTGGTTGCACCAATACACTGGATTTCACCACGAGCGAGGGCGGGCTTAAGAACATTCGAGGCGTCAATAGCGCCCTCCGCTCCACCAGCCCCAACGAGTGTATGGAGTTCGTCAATAAAAAGAATGGTATTTTTGGCTCGTCGAACTTCATTCATGACGGCCTTAATCCGTTCTTCAAACTGGCCACGGTATTTTGTGCCAGCGACCATCATCGCCAAGTCGAGAACTACAATTCTTCGTTCGGCGAGAAGTTCAGGAATGTTTCCTTCTATAACTCGCTGCGCGAAACCTTCAACAATTGCAGTTTTCCCGACACCAGCCTCGCCGATTAGTACAGGATTATTTTTGGTTCGTCGGCAGAGGATCTGAATGGCTCGTTCAATTTCGTGTTCTCGACCAATAACAGGATCAAGTTTTCCTTGTTTTGCTAATTCAGTGAGGTCGCGGCCAAACGAATCGAGTGCAGGGGTTTTGCTCTTACCACTTTTTGTTGGAGTGTCACTGCCTCCACCACCAGCGCCAGCCATCTGGCGGCCACTCATACCGGATCTATCACTTCCCTCGTCCATGCCATGTCCAAGAAGATTAAGAACCTCTTCACGAACATCTTCAAGTTTCAGCCCAAGATTCATGAGTACTTGAGCAGCGACACCTTCTTGTTCACGGAGTAGGCCGAGCAAAATATGCTCAGTTCCAACGTAGTTATGGTTCAGATTTCGCGCCTCCTCCATTGAATACTCAATGACTTTTTTGGCACGGGGCGTCTGTGGCAGTTTGCCCATCGTGACCATATCAGGTCCACTCTGCACAAGTTTTTCGACTTCGAGACGAATTTTTCGAAGGTCGACATCAAGGTTTTTTAAAACATTGGCTGCAACGCCACTTCCCTCTTTAATCAGACCGAGCAGGACGTGTTCGGTTCCGATATATTCGTGATTAAACCGCTGGGCCTCTTGATTAGCCAGTTGCATGACCTTACGGGCACGATCTGTAAAACGCTCGTACATAAAACTTCCTCTTGTGACTGCTCAACCCGTCGGAACTATAACTCTCATGCCTGCCATTCCGGCAGCGATAAAATCCTATTTCCACTATGTCCCTAACTTGTGCAAAACCCACGCCAACTGATGGCAAAAGTTGCCAGCACACGTTTTTTGAAGTAATTCTTGCACCTTAATTGGGGAATTTAACCTCAATCCATTGTAGGGATAGCTTGCGATACTGTCTCCTACACCTCTACGTTTCGGGAGGTTTCGGACCGAAATGACTGAATGACTGTTAAAAATCGCTCCATGAGTAACATTTTGGTTGCCCACCGAGGGCTTGCCGGTTTTTCAAAAAATCGCTGCTGGAAGTCACCTGGTTATTTGGTTGAGGATCAGGCAGCCTTGCTACGCTGCTGCCTTGAATTGACATTTGCGCCCGCGTCCACGTTCAGTTCTTCAGAATTCTCTTTGAGATCTCGTTTGATGAGGGAAAGTTCGTGGTGAATTGCATGCTGCCAGAGCTGTCCGCTGTCACTGCGTTCAAGTTTTTCGAGAGATTTTTTTGCTTCATCAAATCGGCCAACCCTTCGTAGGAGTGTGCCAAGGAGCAGTTGTGCCTCGCCATCTGTTGGTGAAAGAGTGAGGATGGTCTGAAGTTTTGTTTCTGCCTTGAGCCAATCTCCAGCAAGGTAAGCATCTCGTGCAACGATAAACAACCGGTTTGATACTTCGTTTTGTGAGTTGCTAAGCGGTTGTGGAAAAGTGGATATTGCCGAGACAGTTGAAACAATCCAAATAATTGCCGTTGCGGTCCAAATACCAAAAGTTATCTCAATATCGATAAAACTTGTCCAAATCCATGCGGTGATGATGCAGAGATTCAGGCAAATTGCGAAAGCAGTGGCTAAAATAAGGCCGGTGTAACTGCCTCGAAGCCATGCCCAAGGTAAGCCGGGCCAAATGAGAGTAAGTGAGCGGAGAAACGACACGAACGACCAGCCTTTCAAATGTTTGTTCTAGGGCATAGGGCACGTGAGATTCTAGGGATCAGTTAGACTCAATCCAATGGCGAGTCATAAGGGAGAATACTCAGAAATGGAAGAAAACGAGTCTGAGAAAAATGGGTCAGCAGTGGGTATTTGGAGAACACTCGATGCTTCGGCGAACCGCAGCGCCGAGGCAGTTCGTGTATTGGAGGATATTCTTCGGTTCTGTTTGAATGATGCTTTTCTCTCGCAGGAGGCAAAAGCGATTCGGCATGAGTTAGCAGTTATTTTTGCGCAGGAAGATTTTCAGGCCCGGATTCAACTACGTGATGTCCTGCGAGATGTTGGGGCTAGTAGCACGGCTTCCAAAAGTCCACCACGAACCGAGTTACGTCATGTCTTTGCTGCAAACGCCGCCCGTGCGAGCCAGTCAATTAGAAGCTTAGAAGAATGCAGTCGGGTGGTTATGCCTAGAGCTACCACAGGGTTTGAACAATTACGCTATCGAATCTATACGCTCGAGAAGGCAGCGATGACAATCATAAGGAGCCAGAAAATGTTTGCTGACATCAGGTTATGCGTGCTTCTTGATGTCGATCAAACACAAGCGGAATTCAAGACGCTGGTAGGTCAACTCCTCGATGCTGGTGTTCGCATGATTCAGCTACGAGATAAAAAAGCTAGCACAGCATTACTTTGCGAGCGTGCAGACACGATGTTACAACAAGTCCGACAACATGCAGAAAAAAAGGCAGGAAAAAGATGCCTAGTTCTCATAAATGATCGAGCAGACGTTGCAGTAGCTGTAAACGCAGATGGTGTTCACCTTGGTGAGACTGACTTACCAGTCAATCTAGCCCGTAAGGTTTGTGGTCACGAATTCATTATCGGCCGGACCGCTCATTCTATTGACGAAGCAAAGCAGGCAGTGCGAGAAGGTGTTGACTATCTTGGGGTTGGTCCATGTTATCCAAGTAATACAAAACAGTTTGAATATTTTGCTTCAGATGCCTTTCTCCGTGATGTCTCCAAAGAGATACAGTTGCCAATCTTTGGAATCGGTGGCATTGCCTCAGACAACATTGATCGGCTGATTCACCTAGGGGTAACGCGGGTTGCGATTGCGAGTTCTATAACGGGTGCAGCAGATCCTGGCGAGGAATCTCGCCTCATTCGTTCACTTCTTCCAACAACTAAAGAGATTCAGCCACATGACGTTGCTTGAGTGAGTGAGCAACAGATTGCGCAATTTGTGTTTCCACAGACGGAGAGTACCCAGTCCAGATGGCAAGAATCTTTCTGTCAGGTCCAATCAAATAAGTTGTTGGATATGCGCGAAAACCGAATGCTTGGGCAAAGCGGAGACGGGTTTTCCCAGTTGGGTCTGCCCAGGGGGAGAGAGCAATTCTTGTGGATGCTAGAAAGGTTTGTGTTTCATTTCGCAACTGGTCAAGGTCATCACTGCTTCCCCCGCCGCACGAGACGGCAATTAATTGAAAGCGAGGTTCATCTGCGAGCCGTGAGGCAAGCCTTGCAAGCCCAGGCAATTCTTGGCGACACGGAGGGCACCAAGTGCCCCAGAAATTGAGAAGTGTGATCTTTCCAGACAATATGAGTGTTTCGTCTTCGGTATCAAGTGAGACGAGTGAAATTTTTGGAACTGTCTTACCAACGTGTTGCCGTGTTTCTTGATTTTGTCCAAGATTGCAACCAATAATTGTGAAGGAAGCAAGAGCCAGTGCAATCAACTGGTGGTGAGTAAATGCCATGAGGCTATCCGTTGATCCTGAATGTGTAGACTACTTAATAAATATCATAATTGAAGGGTCCCACGAGTGTACGAAGTAGAACTCAAATTTCACCTGGCCGATGTTAACCACGTGGTTGAACGTCTAGACGCAATGTCTGCTTGCTTTCGAGATAGTGTGGAACAGGTCGATCGATATTTCTCCCATCCAGTCCGCAATTTTCGCAAAACAGACGAAGCCTTACGTCTTCGGCAAGTCGGTGATAGTGTGCAATTGACGTGGAAAGGCCCGCGGGTAGATACGTCAGCAAAAGTCAGACAAGAAATTGAACTTGGTGTGATGCCTCAAGGGCCGACGGGCCAGACAACTGTTGCTGCGTGGACAGAATTACTGGAGTCTCTTGGTTTTTATCAAGTCTTTGAAGTTGTAAAGACAAGACTTCCAGGGCGTGTTCATTGGCACGGTAGTGACATTGAGATAGCAATTGATACCGTTGCCAATCTAGGTAGTTACGCTGAATTTGAGATCATCGCTGGTGAAGGCGAGGTGCCACTGGCTCGGGATTGCGTAGAGTCTTTGGCTCGCGAATTAGGGCTGGAAAATCCTGAGCCCGCTAGCTATCTGGAACTTCTAGCCAAAGGTGAGGAAGCTCCTCGTTAGCCTGTCTTTTTGTCTGATTTTCAGCAAGCCGCTGTTCCACTTTCACGAAGAATAGCATTGTTTTCATCAAGTAAAATCACAGCAGGTGTTGCGTCATCGGCCTCTACTTGAGAGTAGTGCCCGTAGGACATGATGGTTAGCCGATCACCAATTTTTCCAAGGTGCGCTGTTGCTCCATTGAGTTCAATCACTTTACTTCCCGTAGCACCGTAAATACAGTACGTCTCAAACCGCTCTCCATTTTCCAGATTCCCTACTAATATTTTTTCGTAGGCTCTGATTCCAACACGCTCTGCCAAGTCCCGAGCAATGGTGAGGCTTCCTTCGTAATCAACTGACGCACCCGTGACAGCAGCGCGATGAATTTTTGATTTGAGTAAACAAACGGTCATGGTTTTTCCGGTCCAGATGAAAGTGGGCGAGAAAAAATAATACAAACGGGTTTTGGGACTTTTATGGAGTTATTGGTGAAAGATAGTTTGCCCGTTATAGGGTCAATAGTGAAGGCCGTAACGGTTCCAGATGCCTGCCCGGCCGCGTAAAGCCGCTCACCACTCGGAGCTATTGCGAAATGACGGGGTGTCTGGCAATGAGTCGGCTCGACACGTTTGAGTGTGAGCTTCCCGCTTTTTTCATCGATTCTAAAAAGAGAAATTGAATCGTGTCCACGGTTTGATACATAAAGAAACTTTCCAGACGGATGGATAGCAATCTCTGCGGTTGAAAACCTACTTCGATCACTCACAGAATCAGGAATGGTGCTCACTGAATGAATCTTCTTAAGCGTTCCCTTCTCAGGATTAAAGTGGAAAGCAGTTACTGTCATGTCAAGTTCATTATTGGCATAGCCAAATGGTAATCTAGGATGTAGTGCAAAGTGTCTTGGTCCACCACCCGGTTGTGTCGAGGTCGATGTATGGGGTGTCAGTGAGGCATTGGAAACATCGAGTTTATGAACAAAAACCTTGTCAGCTCCTAGGTCACAACTAATTGCAAACTTGCTGTTCGGTGTCGCGTTAATAGAGTGGCCGTGTGGCGTTTCTTGTCGTGTTTTATTAGGGCCATTCCCGGTGTGCTGAATAAAACCACCGGGTCTATCTTCTTTTGCTGTGATGAGGGGCAGAAGGCTGCCGTCATCATCAATTCCCAAGCAAATAGTACTCCCACTTCCGTAGTTGGCGGCGAGAAGCACCTTGCCTTGCGCGTCGAGTGAAAGGTGACACGGACCTTTTCCGTTTGATGGTTGCACGCTTTGCCGGGACAGGTGACCGCTTTCCATGTCAATCGTAAAACTCGTGATGCCTCCGGTTGGCTGGCCATTCAAATCAGCAATTTCAGAAACTGCATAAACCACAGGAAGTGTTGGGTGAATTGCAAGGAAAGACGGGTTCTTCACCTCACATGCTAATTCTGGCTTACTCATGTTACCTGTATCTTCGTCATAACGAGAGACGTAGATGCCCTGTCCTCGAGGAGGCTTCCCGGTATATGACCCAAACCAGACAAAGTGTTCAGCTTGAACCAAGCTGGTGGAACAAGAAAACAAAAAGATGAGGAGGGTGTAAGGCAATAACCTTGATTCTCGCAGAAAGAAAACCTGTTTCAGGAAGCGAAGAATATATGGGGTTTTATCTATCATGAATCAAAAACATAGTCCCTGTTGTTCGCGCTACAATGCTTGGAGTATGCATTCTACAGTTCTCTAGTGTACCCACTTTTCGTGCCGTTGTTTTCTTTTGAAAATAAGATGATCTCATCCAAACAAATACTTGAAAATAATGACAAAAAGGCCTCATGTCACACTGAAGTCGCTGCCTGCGAGCCCCGGAATATTGCCTGCTTGGTGGCATATCAAGTAGTCGCTCGTATCGGGTGGATCTTCAAAACAGAGACTGTGATCATGCCAGCGGTTCTCGATGCGTGTGTTGCCTCTGGATTGCTTCGTGGTTTTCTTCCTGTTCTCAATCGTGTTGGAACAAGTCTCTTTCCGTTGGTAGTGGCCCCAATTATTTCGCGCACGAAATCTATTCGTTGGCTTTTGGTTGCAACGACACTAGGTCTGTCCCTTTGTTTTGCTGTCCTGTCGGTGGCATGGTCGTATCTCCTGAACGATCAACCGTTCATTCTTGCAATGATATTCCTGGGCACGTATGGCCTTTTTTCGACAATCAATGGGTGTAATCAATTGCTGGTTGCAACATTGCAAGGCCGTTTGATATCTGCAGGACGTCGAGGACGCGTCCTGGTCTTAAGTGTGACGAGCGGCAGTGTCATTGCGATCATTGCCGCGTTCGTTGCATTGGGGCCATGGCTACAAGAGCCCAACGGGTTCATAAATATTTTCGCAGCGACAAGTCTGTTCTTTGCTGCTGCTGCTGTTATCCCATTCTTTTTTAAAGAACCGAAAAATCCTTCTCCTGTAGAATCTCGTAATGTGTCCAAAACAGTTAGTTCCGGTTCATTTTTGCAGTTGCTTTCTCGTGACAGGTCGCTTTCTCGGCTCGCGGTAGTGGCGGCATGTTTTTCTGCGGTCTTGATTCTTTTTCCACATTATCAATCATTTGCACGTGAACAGTTCGGGGATACAACGCGGTCCCTGCTGACATGGATTGTTGTTCAGAACATAGCCACTGGTCTTGCAAGCCTCGTTGTCGGTCCTCTGGCAGATAGCCGGGGGAACCGTTTAGTTGTTATTGGGCTGCTTGGATGTTGTACTGCAACGCCACTTTTTGTAGCCGTCTTAACTATGGTTTCCCCGTCAACTGCAATCCAGTGGTTCTGGTTGGCCTATCTGCCACTTGGTTTCAATCCAATCATGTTGCGGATCATCAGTAATTATGCACTTGAGCTTGCGCCGACAACGGGGCTTCAGCCGCATTATGTGAGCCTTGTCGGAGGGTCAATGGCACTACCTTTTGTTTTATCTCCTGCCGTGGGATGGGGCATTGACGTGTTGGGTGGTGTTCCGTTTTTTCTTATTGGTGCTGGCATCATAGCCTTTGGGACTTTGGTTGCATTTGGCCTTCCAGAACCACGGAATAGTCAGGTTAATACGCAGGAAACATGAGGAATAAAAAATTGACCTATAACGAGATTGCGCTAGTTGGAATAATCTTGATTCCACTTTGAAAGGACAACATCTAATAATTCCATGCGAGTCTTTCTTTCCGCCGGTGAACCATCAGGTGATCATCATGCGGCCCTCCTCTGCAGGTCGATAAAGAATCAATGCCCCGAAGCCGTTTGTGTTGGGCTAGGTGGGCCGAAGATGGAGGATGCGGGTTGCTACCTTATTGATGATATGACTCGGTTAGCGGTGATGTGGTTTTTTCGAGTGATAGCCAAGATCCATTGTTTTGTTGAGTTGGCGAGAAAGGCAGAAAGAAGTTTTCTCGACGAGCGCCCGGACATTTGTGTACTTGTCGACTTTCCTGGTTTCCACTGGTGGTTAGCATGGCGAGCAAAGCGACACGGTATTCCTGTTGTTTTTTATTGTCCGCCCCAAATCTGGGCGTGGGCGAGCTGGCGAATTCATAAGATGCGTCGGCTGATCGATCATGTTTTGTCCGCTCTGCCTTTTGAACATGAATGGTTTGTATCGCAGGAAATATCAAGCACGTATGTGGGGCATCCGTTCTTTGATTCCCGCCATTGCCCCGAAAAAAAATTTAAACCCACAGATGAAAAGTCTTTAGTGCTCTTGTTACCAGGTTCACGTGGGCAGGAAATTGAAGCAAATCTAAAAAGTCTTCTTCTTACTGCAAAGAAAGTAGAACAAAAAATTCCTCATGTGAATTTTATTGTTACCGCACTCCATCAGCGTCATGCAAAGTATATAAACGATTTTATTAAAGGCTCTCCGGTCGGCAGTTATCCAGAGCAACTCGTTGTCGAGGCTGGTAAAACAAGCGAACTGATTCCCCAAGCGAATGTTGCTGTCTGTGTGAGTGGTTCAGTATCACTGGAACTACTGGCGGCTCGGGTGCCATCAGTCATGGTTTTTTCACTTTCAGGTCTGGCGTATGTCGTTCAGAGTTGGATGAGGCATTGCCGATCTTTCACTCTTGTAAATCTTTTGGCCATGCCGGATCCAATAGGACCGATCAGACCAGTGTTCTGGCCACCTCGGCACCCACCAACTCCGGACCCTAAAATGCTGTATCCAGAATATCTGACAGTGGCTGATCCATCGTCAGCTCTTGCTGGCCACGTTGTAGAGTGGCTCAGAGACTCAGAGTTATACGAAGGGACAGTGACTGCACTGGACAAGCTTGCACATAAGGTGGCTCAGCCAGGTTCCGCGTCTCGAGCAGCAGAAGTGATACTCAATATTGGTAAAGACGGTTTGTCATTCGTGAATCATGACAAAAGTATGTCTTTCCAGCATGCTGAACAGGCGGCATAATAAAAATGTTACTCGCTGAGCCACAGCCGACGCCCGCTGACTTTCACTTTCATATTGGTCAAATCCCTATTCGGGTGACGGGTTGGTTTTGGCCGGCAGCGGGGTTGTTTGGATGGGGTCTCGCTCAGTCACTTGCCGGTGACGATACACGAACACTTCTAGTCTATTTGTTAGTGTGGGTCCTTGTTGTTTTCTGCTCCATTCTTATCCATGAGCTTGGGCATGCTCTGGCATTTGCCGCATGTGGCCAATCATCACGAATAGTCTTATATCACTTCGGGGGCTTGGCGGTACCAATCGGAATGCCTGCTCCGGCCCTGAGGACTCCCTCGCGCCGCTTGGTCGTTTCAGCGGCTGGCCCATGTGCTCAATTGTGCCTTGGAATTGCTGTTACAGCGACAGTCATGACGCTTGGTTTTCAGGTGCCAGTCCCTGGTTTTATGAGTTCACTACCAGTTGTTGGAACTTGGTTGGAAAAATTTTCAATGACGGGTGATCCAATTCCTTCCATGCTTGGTCGGCTCATGGTCTATCACTTGTTGTTCGTCAATTTTGCATGGGCGTTTCTCAATTTATTACCTGTTCTTCCACTCGATGGCGGTCAGATTGTCCTGGAAGGCTTGAAGGCCTTCGGTGTTTCTGCTGCGGATCAGATCGCAAGTCTCTTTGGCCTTCTTATTGCCGGAATAGTTGCCGTTTGGGCATATCAACACCAAGAAACGTATCTCATGTTTCTGTTTGGTGTTCTTTGTGTCGGGTGTTACCAACGGCTTGCAGCAAGTGGTTTTCGGGGTTGAAGGAAACGTTGGCAGTGCACAGAGATTCTGAATCAATCGCTCACCGTGAAGAGAGAACATTAGTTGTCGCCTTAGGGGCAAGTAACCTTTCTCGAGGAATGTCTCGTCTTCTTCAAGCCTCTCGCTGTTGCTCATCGTCTGCTGTTGATCTTGTTGTTGCTGCTGGTCATGGACGTTCATACGGTGTAAACAGTTGCATATGGAAGCGGAGACTCCCATCAATCATAGAGAGTGGTCTCTGGAGATCGATTGACAAGATGCTGCATGGAGCTGTTTCCGAAAACAGTCCAAGGCTGGCCGTAATCACAGATATTGGAAATGACTTGCTCTATGGGTTTTCGGTGGAACAGATAGCGTTGTGGATTGAAGAAGTTGTTCATCGTCTTCATCAAAGGCAGTTCAATATTGTCATTACGAAACTTCCAATCGAGAGTATTCAGTCTGTTGGACCACGTCGCTTTCGATTGTTAAAGAAATTTTTTGTTCCCGGATGCCAGCAATCTCTGGAAGAGATAAAAGAGCAGTGTCGCCAAATGAATAACAATATTATTCGTCTGGCCAAAAAATATCAGCTCTCAATTATTGAGCAGCCAGGGTCTTGGTATGGGCTCGACGCTATACATATACGGCGTTCTTGTCTTAATAGCTTGTGGCGCCGTGTTCTTGAATGTTGGCCATTATCTTCAAGTAATAAAAAGGTGTGCCAAGGAACATCTCGTTGGAATTCTTTGAAGGAATGGTCGTATCTTTGCAAAGCATCTGCAGAGGTTCGATCACTAGCTGGCGTTACGATCTTTACTCCTCAGCCGGTTTTACAGTTGAGTGATACAACCCGTATATTTTTTTATTGATACGGTTGCATTTTTTGGACTGGTTAGACTGGTACTTCATGTAAGGGAGTGTAGCGCTTTTTAAACAGAGAGCTGGAAAGTTATTACTCCTCATCAGATTCATCGGGAACAGCATGGATTGTGAGATAAGTTTTCTCAAGAAAGAATTCACCCGACTGATCACGAGTCTCGATCTCAAGTAGAAATTGATCACAGGGACGAATGTCTGGTACATCCAGATGAATTGTTTGTGGGTCAATCAATGAAGCATCTAAAATTTGAACTTCATCTCGGCCCTCTTCCGCAGGGTGCAGGACTGAAAACTGATCAGAGCCATATTTTCTTGACCACAGATAGTCCCACATCTCAGCGTGCCAGTTTTTTTCGCTCTTGATACTCTCTGGGTCGATATCGAAGTTAAAGTGCAACTGAATACCGTCGTGTTCTACAGCCACTGAATCAAGAAGCCGGCACGGCTTGCCGGTATAACGAAGTCGCTGAAAGCAACCATCTTTTCCACCCGCTGGACCCTGCCAGCCAGACAGGCCCGTGCCGTACAGTTGGCCATCAGCAGGATTCACTCGCAAACGCATTACACCGGCATCCCACTGGTGTGGCAGCGCAATAATACTAGCTTGTGTTGTGTCATCAACGTTCTGGAGTGTTAGATAGTAAAGCCAGCCCTTGCCAAAAGATGAATGCAGTAGCTTCCCAGAGAGTGGTCCGAAGCGAGGGTCATCGACCCAAACCTGACCACCGCATGAGCTGTCAAGTTCCTGTGGCATCCAAATGAATGGCTGATCAAATGATTCTGGTAATTCACCACCATATTTTTCTCGTAACCAATTATCCTGCTCAGCGTTAATTGGCATGTTTCCATAAAATCCGCCGGGCTCAATTGCGGATATTTTTCCAGCGGGCATCCAAGGTCCTTGGTTGTCTGAAACAGTAAATCGGCCATCGGCTAGTCGGCCCATGCCATTGGGTGTACGGACACCCCATGCAACAACTTCGGCCTCTCCACCCTGAGGGGGAACCTTCATGATGGATCCTGGCCGATGATGATTTGTGTGTTGCCCTGCTTTGGCTAAATAGAAGTTCCCTTCATCATCCACCTGTAAATTGAAATTGTATCCATGGAAAACACATGAGACGTCATCGTCATTCCAGAATGATTCAATAAAATCGGCTTCACCATCACTGTTGTAGTCATGGAGCCGTTTTATTCCATCACGGCATGTGACATAGATTAAATCGTTCAAGACTTTAACTCCAAAAGGTTCGAAGAGTCCTGCAGCAAATCGTTTCCATTGAATATTTGTAAGGGAGTCGTCAATTCCGGAAACGATGTAGACATCACCACCGTGGGTTGTTACGACAGCGCGTCCGTCTGGAAAGAAATCAAGAGCGCTCGTCCTCATCCATGCATTCCAGGGATTGTTGAATGGAATGGGGATAGTATCGAGGGCATAGCCGTTGATGTTAGCGCCTTGCCGACCGCGGACCTGCATGGTCTCAGGCCATCGCCGAGAGTTTCCAGACAGCTTCGTTGTGAGAGACGGAAGGCGTTGATTGCCAGACTTATTAATTTCCTTCAATAATTCATTGCATGTGGTTTGTGCTGAAATTACAGAAATTTTTATATCCCTGCTTTTTTCACCAGCAGGAATGTTCATCACAAGTCGTCCATTCTTCTGCACATCCCAAACCAAACCGTCAGTGTCACCACATGCATTTGCTGCCACACGGTTGATTGTTTTGGGTTGTTGATTCTGCTCTGTTGGCTCTTCTGAATTCCATTCAAAGAGAGGTTCAAAATGATTGTGTGCACCAGAAGTGAGCTCAAGAAGATCTTTGCCGTTAATGGCTTCTTTGTAAATTTGAACCCAACCAATATCACCTTCAAAGTCACCCCCAAAATCAGTCGCGGTCGAACCGATTTTAAAGACGTGGCCATCTACGGGCGGGCGATGAAATTCTTGACGCGTTGCTAGAAGTTTTCCGTCAATAAAGAGTTGTGTTTTATCATTCCCAACAACTACGCATGCAACATGCCATTCTCCGTCACGAACATCAGCTTTTCCACGAAGGGCACCAACCCATCCGATATCAAAGACCAGTTCGTCACCGCGAAGAAATAGCGTTTTTCCATCCGGTTTCCACTTTCCATTTTCAGGTGCTGAGGCGACCAAGGTTCCTGACTTGGTTGTCCTGAATTGAACGAGAATCGTTCTCTCTGTCGTGCCTAAGTCCAGTTCACGTGCACGTTTTGATTCAATGACAAGCCGCGATTGTGGCGAAACCTCGGTGATAATCGCTGAACATTCTTTTGTTTGTCCTCGTAAGCCCTCAAATGACAAGTCACTGAGTCTGTAAACTCCCGAGTCACCGCTGATCTTCTTGAATTTAGCTACAGATAATTCAAGTGGTTGTGATCCGGGACTAATATGAAGAGTGTGTTCAATACATGGCCCATGATTAGTGGGTGTGTTGTGCAATGATTCTAGAATGGATCGACCCTCGATCGTGTAGCGAAGAATAACATCGTTATCGTAGAGTGAGTATCCTTCGTACCGCATGAATTGTTCATCGAGTGGTCCACGGGGTGGTTTTATTGCATCAGGCTCGTCAAAAGAACCGGCATATGCCCAACGCCATTCATCAAGACCAGGTAGTAAGGTGCCTTCTATCTGAGGCATTTGTTCACCACGCTGACGATAGTGATGAGTGCCACTTAAATCGAGGAAGCCATCTTCCCAGATGCCGATAAGTTTCATGCGGTGAAGGTCATAGCTTGCCGTTGTTGTGTCATCGAGTTTGATCGTGAGCGCATTGTTTACGTGCGTTCCAATTTGAGAACCAAGGGCAGGGCCAAAGTCGCGGGGTTGGAAATCAGCAAATTTGCCAAGGCTTGTGCCTTTCGGCAAACCTGCCAAGTAGGAAGAATCAACGGCCTCGAAGTGTCGATTGCTCGGTTTCATCAGCGTTTCACGAATGTAGTAAATAACCTGATATCGCTCTTTTGGTGAAAGGTATTGCACCGATGCCATGAGCCCACTTCCCTTGGTAAGTGTCATGAACATGCTGTATGGATCAGAGCCATTTTTAAGAGGTTGAGTGCCAAATGCCCGAGCAAGGGCAAAAGTCGGATTGTTACCATCTTCTCCATGACAGTTTTTACAGTGGCTGAGATAGATTCGTTTGCCTGCTTTTAGGTCCTTTTTTTCAAGTCGCTGAAGAATGCCTGCATGATCGAGTCCGATGGAGTCATCTTGGATAACCAAATCCTCAGGTGCTGGTCTCAGTTCGCTGGCACGACGTGAACCGCCATGTACCACTTCTAAGACATATCGCATGAGATCATAAAATTCACCTTCACTTTGCAGGCTATCAATAAGTCCTTGTGGCATTATTGATACTGAAGTTTTTTCAATCTCATCAATCTGACTTTGTGGGATAGTTGTAGGGTGCAGAAGGTCTGTTAATTCACGGAGAACAATCTGTGTCTTGTTCTGTGATACGAGTATCCCAGTTTTTAGCTGGCCTTTTGTTGTAAGGACCGAAACGGTTTCATATCCCTTACGAATCACTTGAGATGGTTTCAGGACGGATTCGATGAGGTAAGCATCTGAAATCGAAGGATCGATATCGGTAAGCTTTGGCCCAAGAGGGGAGGGGGATTCTCCAGCAGAGTGACACTTGACGCACCCTGTAGTCGATGTGTGAAATAAAACCCCACCACGAATGGGATCACCCCTCATTTTTATTTGACTGATAAGAGAACCACTGTTCTGGTCCAGTAATTGATCCGTTAGGTTTTGGGAAAAAGCGATTGGTGCTTGACTCACAAAACATGGAAAGAAAATGAGAAAAAGAGCCGGCAAGAGATTTTTCATTTTAAATTTGGAGAAAAAAGAGTCTGTCTGCGATGTTGACTCGGGGTGTGAGAAAACTAAACGACATCTTCCGTGTACGGAATACAGGCCAACACAATCTAACTTCGTAAGTCTACGTGGTCTTGGCGAAAGCACCTACGCTTTTGGATGAATTGTATATTTTTAACTGAAGTCAGATCACGAGAACCATTTTAAAAAGACGAGGCACAGGTACAAAAAGAGGAGGCACAAGCAGTCTTTAAATATGAAGAAAGAGCCCAGTCTGCATATAATTTGTGTCGCTTTGCACGATTTTTTAGAGCCTACGTCCTGATCGGCGTGAAATTAGGGTAAGAAAGGAACAAAACAAGGATATCCTTCGTACATAAAGGTTTGGTCCCATGGCTCTATTTCACTCTAGAAAGCTATAAAAATGCCTTCCATTTGTCTGAAAACAGAGATACCAGGTCCTCGTTCAAGAGAACTGAATAAGGTGCGGCATGCACACGTTTCGCCGGGACCGTTCCATACTACTCCTGTTATCGCATCCCATGCGAAAGGGTCTGTGGTTACAGATGTCGACGGTAATTCATTCTTGGATTTTTCAAGTGGTATTGGTGTCACAAATCTTGGTCACCGTGATGAGTCAGTGATGCAAGCTGTTGCGGAACAGGCTGAAAAATTTGTTCATACGAGCATCAACGTTGTTGCGTACGAAGGGTATATACGTCTCGCGGAGCGGCTGAATGCACTGTTACCAAAAGCTGCTCCCTGCAAAACATTTTTGGCAAACTCTGGTGCGGAAGCTGTTGAGAACGCGATTAAGTTTGCCCGTGTGAAAACTGGTCGCCAGGCGGTTATTGCGTTTGAGCATGGATATCATGGCCGTACGTACATGGCGATGGCACTTACTGCAAAGGCTCATCCTTATAAAAGTGGATTTGCTCCATTTCCGGCCGAGGTATATCGAGCTCCATACCCTGATTTTTATCGATGGCCTGGAGTGCAAGGAGATCCGGGGCGGTGTCCACAGGAATCTGAATGTCCGCTCGAGCGGTGTTTCTGCCGAGAGGTGTTTAATTCGTTTGCTGAGATGGCACGAGCCCAGATTGGTGAACAAAATGTTGCGGCGGTCATTATTGAGCCTGTTGCTGGTGAGGGTGGATTTGTGCCGGCCCCGGCACCGTTTCTTGAGATGTTGCGTCAATGGTGTGATGAGCACGGGGTTGTTCTTATTTTCGATGAAGTCCAGACTGGGTTTGGAAGGACGGGTAGTCTGCTGGCATGTCATCAACTGAACGTTACCCCTGACCTTGTTGTGATGGCGAAGGGATTAGCAAACGGCCTTCCTCTTTCGGCCGTAACGGGTCGGGCAGAGGTGATTGATGCTGTTGGGCTCGGTGGTGTTGGGGGCACCTACTGCGGAAATCCTCTTGCGTGCGCTGCATCGCATGCGGTCCTTGATCGGTTTGAAGATCCATCGGTTCTCGCACATGCTCGCCAGATTGGAGAGGTCTTACGTCAAAAACTCGAAGTGTTTGCCAACCGCTTCAATTGTATCGGCCAAACACGAGGTCTTGGTCCAATGCGTGCTATTGAACTTGTGTCTGACCAAGAAACAAAGCAGCCCGACAAGGCTGCTGCTCAAGCAGTTGTTCAATATGCCTATGAACACGGATTAATCCTCATGGCTTGTGGCACCCACGGAAATGTCCTTCGTTTTCTTGTTCCACTAACGATCAGTGAAGAAGATTTAAACGAAGGACTTGTGGTTGTTGAAGATGCTTTAGCCAGTCTTGAGTGACAGTATTATAACGCACGTAACAATGTCAGATGTATCAAACGCTGTTTCCAGTAAGGTATGTATTTGATCGATTATCGTTTGCTCATCTAGGCAGCAGTGTGTGGCCCAATCATTTGAGTCGGCTCATCTTAAGAGATGCTTTTTGAGTTGCGTGCGTGTAAAGTTGCTAGATTAGTTTCTGGGCACGGAAAGATATGACCGCATTGGAGAGCGTTTTGTTAAAATTTTTATGGACACTCCTCGTCCTCCTTTTTTTGATATGCGAATCTGCTCCTTGTGCAGAGTTGAAGCAGGTCTCGAAGCCCAATGTCCTGTTTATTGCTATAGATGACCTTGCATGCACACTCGGTTGCTACGGTGATCAAGTGGCGAAGACACCAAATATTGATCGGCTCGCAGCGACAGGGGTATGTTTTCAGCGGGCTTATAATCAGTTGCCACTATGCAATCCAACGAGGGCTTCTCTTCTAACTGGTCTCCGTCCAGATCAGATAAAAGTCTATGACCTCGATCGACACTTCAGGGAAGAAATTCCAGATGTCATCACGCTGCCTCAAGCATTTCAGCAGGCTGGATATTATGTTGCCCGTGTGGGCAAGATTTTTCACTACAACGTTCCAGCGTCAATAGGAACCAACGGCCTTGATGATCCGCCGTCTTGGATGTGTGTGGTCAACCCGAAAGGTCGAGATACCGCTGAAGAGGAACTGGTTTTTAATACAGAACCGCATAAGAAAATCTCAGCAGCACTCAGTTGGCTCGCGGCAGAAGGAAATGACGATGAGCAGACAGACGGCATGATCGCCACAGAAGCTATACAAATAATGAATACAAATAAGTCGAGCCCATTTTTCTTAGCTGTTGGATTTTTTCGTCCACATACACCATACATAGCTCCAAAGAAATATTTTGATCTTTATTCAAATGCAAACTTACAGATTCCGTATGCCCCACTGGATGATCGCGAGGATATACCGATCGCAGCCTTTGCTCATAATTGTTCAGAACCACATTACGGACTCGAGAAGGACATCTTGATCAAGGCAACACAGGCCTACTACGCCTGTGTTTCATTTGTTGATGCACAAGTTGGCCGTCTGCTCGATGCCCTCGATCATTTCAAACTCACTGATAATACGATTGTCGTGCTGTGGAGTGACCACGGATATCATCTTGGGGATCATCTTGGGGTTTGGCAGAAGCGCACTCTCTTTGAGCAGTCGGCACGTGCACCGTTGATTATCCGGGCTCCAGATAAGGCCGGAAACGGTCAGGTTTGTCGGCGAGTAGTTGAGTTTATTGACATATATCCCTCCCTTACTTCTCTTGCAAAAGTAGACTCACCGAGCGGATTACCTGGTCGGGACTTGAGCCCACTTTTAGCTGACCCACTCATGCCATGGGATGGTTATGCGGTGACACAAGTTTTACGGCCTGCAGACGCACGTCTACCACAACCAGTCATGGGATGCAGTATTCGCGATCGTCGTTGGCGGTATACAGAATGGGCTGAGGGAGAGGCCGGGGTAGAGCTCTATGATCATCACGCTGATCCAATGGAATTCCACAACTTAGCTGCTGATCCAGATCCGAGAAATTCTGCTGTAATAGAGCGACTCCGTAAGGCATTACATGAACGTGCATCTGGAAAAATTCCTCTGACGCCATTTCAACCAAAAAGATTGTGATGGTAGAGTTTATTCAAGACGGTACTTTTTCGCTGTGGGGTCTTTGGAAAAAGGATACACAGATCAGTTTTAATAGAAGTGTTTAAAAAAGGGCGATATGAGATTTTTGACTGTCTTTCTACTACTGGCTAGTTTCCACGCGGTACGAGCCGAAGAGTCTCCAAATATTTTGCTGATAGTTACAGATGAGCATAACTTTAGAACGCTTGGCTGTTATCGAGATCATTTGCCCAAAGAACAGGCTGAGATGTGGGGGCCTGGAGTCATTGTTAAGACACCTAATATCGATAGGCTTGCGAGCGAGGGGGTGATCTGTACTCGAGCCTATGCAACTGCGCCGGTCTGTTCACCCTGTCGGGCGGCGATGATTACCGGTCTCTATCCACAGAATACCGGTGTGCCAACAAATAATTGCAAACTTAGAACAGATATTCCAACGCTTGCTTCAATACTGAATGAATCGGGATACGAAACAGGGTTTATTGGAAAATGGCATCTCGGAGGTGCAGGGAAGCCGGAATGGTCGCCTGAAATCGACGGTGGTTTTGTCGATAAACAGTTTATGTTCAATCGTGGACACTGGAAAAAATTTCAACTCACCAAGACCGGTGCCGAGGTGGCTTCTCGAGGTAAACAAGGCGATCCCTCTTATAGTCTTGATAATGCTGATGAGAAAACATTCTCCACAGACTTTCTTACAGATCGCTGTATTGAGTTTATTAATGGAACCAAAGACAGCCCGTTTCTTGCCGTTGTGAGTTATCCCGATCCTCATGGTCCCAATACCGTACGTAGTCCATACGATGCGATGTTTGATCATCTACGGTTCCTGCCGCCACGGACGTATGGTCTGGATGATGTACCCGGGCCAAAGTGGTTGGGGGATGAAAAAGGGCATGCAACATTTCGTCCTGATCAGATGAGACAGTACTTTGGTATGGTGAAGTGCCTTGACGATAATATTGGCCGCTTATTTCAGGCTTTAGAAGCGAATGGTGAACTCGATTCAACAATAATTATGATGACCTCAGATCATGGCGATCTTTGTTATGAGCACGATCGACTCAATAAAGGAAATCCATATGAAGGTTCTGCACGAGTTCCAATGCTCATGCGACTTCCTGATAGTTTGCCTGCCGGGCTCGTTTATAAGCAACCGGTTGGTACCGTTGACATTACACCGACACTTCTTTGTTTAGCGGGCCACAATTCCCCAGCAATGGAACTTCAGGGTAGAGATTTATCAAAAGCACTGATCGATAGGAATTCTGAGAAGACAACGGAATATACCTTTCTCCGAAATGCGGGAACAAAGGCTAGTTGGATCTGTGTAGTTGATTCACGCTATAAGTTAGTGCTTTCTGTAGATGATCGCCCCTGGCTCTTTGATGGTCAACAAGATCCTGATGAACTGCATAATTTCTTTGGACGCCCGGGGAGCGAAGCCGTGACGCGTGCGCTAGCCAAGGCGTTAAAAAAGTATTCTATTGAAAATAGTGATGCGTTTGCGGAACAACCAAATATTGCAAAGTCGCTAAACCTTTGCTTACAGGTGGGCATGTAGGTTTTTTTGTTGTCGCATTGTAGGTTCGTGCAGCGTGCTTAAGGAAAGCCCACTCAGTTTGTCCACGATCAAGTAAGAATCTCATTTGTTCGATGCGGAGAAGAACTATGTATCGCTGCACTTTACTACTTGTCTGTTGTTTTTCTGAACTCATTTGGAATCACAATTCTTCTTGTAGTGCTGCGCAGCCGAATGTCGTAATGATTTGCATAGATGATCTGAATGACTGGACTGGTTTTCTTAGGGGACATCCAGACGTATCAACTCCAAACATGGATGAGCTCGCAAAGCGAGGAAGGAACTTCAGTAATGCACACTGTGCCGTGCCTGTTTGTTCTTCATCACGTGTCAGTGTCATGTCGGGGGTTGCTCCAACAACGCATGGTAGTTACGAAATTGGGCCACGATATGACGAATTACCCGCGCTTGATGATGTTCCAACAGTGCAACGGTATTTTAAAGATCACGGATATTACACGTTGTCTGGTGGAAAAGTGCTTCATCACGGATTCACCGGTCGGCTCGCTGATGCGATTGATCAATCACTGGGACGAGAAAAGGGTCGACGTCCCCGAAATGTAATAAACAGGCCTTCGCAGTGGAGCGGTGCTTGGGATTGGGGTCAATACCCCGATGCAGATGCCGAAATGGCTGATTTCAAATTAGCGCAGAAGGCGGTTAGTTTTCTTCAGAGCGATTCGAAAAGCCCATTTTTTCTGTCAGTCGGTTTTTTTCGTCCACATGTGCCCCTTTTTGCTCCGCCCTGCTGGTTTCAGCAATATGACATTGAGTCGATCAGCCTGCCGCAAATTCCCAGTTGGGATCTTGATGATGTACCAAAAAATTTCTTGAATATTAATAGTTACGCAGTTGCTCCAACCCATAAGGAAGTTCTCAAGTACGGGAAGCAGCGAGGCTTAACTCAAGCTTATCTTGCTTCGATTAGTTTTGTGGATTCATGTGTCGGTCTTGTAGTTGATGCACTTCGAGCGAGCCCACATGCAGAAAACACCTATGTTGTACTGTGGAGTGATCATGGTTTTCACCTTGGTGAAAAACACCATTGGGCAAAACGTACCTTATGGGAAGAGTCAACACGGGTGCCACTTCTTATTTCTGGGCCGGGTATCGTACCTGATATCCCGTGCGAACAGTCGGTAAGTCTGATCGATATTTATCCAACGCTCATTGACTTATGTAGTCTTCCAGAGAATAAAAAACTCGAAGGAATTTCCCTGGTTCCCCAACTTGAGAATTCCAAAACAGTAAGAGACAGGCCAGCAATTACATCTTCATATTTTGGAAATCACGCTGTAAGGAGTCATTCTTGGCGGCTCATAACATATGAGGACGGTGCAGAAGAACTTTATGATCATCGGAGTGACCCAGATGAATTTCATAATCTCGCAGATGACCCTCGATATAAGTTAATTAAAGACAAATTACGTCGATGGCTCCCAAGGTCAGGAGAGCCAGAATTTAAAAAAATATCAGAACGTAAGAAAAAGCTGAAGAAATAGCGGAATTGCATACATTGTTTGCTTTCAAATATTCTCAGAAAGTACGGTGTATTTGCAAAGTTGAGATTTTCTAGAGTAATCTGCTTGGTTGGTGTGGGGGTTTGGAGGTTCCACTCAGATATTAGTTCCGGAATATAAAAATTGTTCTACCTCTTTTGTCTGCAAGTTGATTTCAAGCAGCTCGGTAGTTCAATAAGTGAAAGAGTAGCAATTCGATGAGCAGCGTTACTCGTTCCGCTTGTACCAGCGACCTGATACCACTTGGTCAGAAAGTTGCTTATGCCGCAGGGATGCTAGTTAATAACCTGCAAGCAGCTGCAATGCCGGCCATGATGGTTGTGCTTAATTTGGGTATAGGTCTTGACCCAAGACTCGTTGGGATCATTGGGTTTATCCCGAGGATCTTTGATGCAGTTTCGGACCCACTGATGGGTTATGTGTCGGATAATACGCGTTCGCGATGGGGCCGCAGACGACCATATATTTTTCTTGGGGCTATTACGGCTGGTCTTGTCTTTGCAGGGATGTGGCAGTTCCCGGATGGACAGACAAAGGCATTCTATTTCTGGTTTTTTCTACTTGGTTCGATTCTCTATTTTTTGACGTATACAGTGTACGCAACCCCGTTTGTAGCATTTGGGTACGAGATGACACCTGACTATCATGAGCGAACACGCCTTCATGCTTTTGCCAATACAGCGGGACAGTTGGCGTGGATTGGGGCTCCATGGATTTGGTGGATCATGTCGAGTTTTGAAAATAAGGTCCATGGTGCAAGTGTTTTAGGTATCTGGTTTGGAGGAGCAATAGTCATACTTGGTGTCGTACCAGCTTTATTCTGCCGAGAGCGGATTGCTGATATTCCAGAACCTAAGCCAGTAGAGAGGCGGAGTGTCTTCAGTAACCTTTCTATTTTTTTTCAGGGCCTAGTGACGGCTGTGCGATGTAAGCCGTTCGCAAAGCTTTGTGCTGCAACGTTTCTTGTTTTTAATGGATATCAATTGGGCATCTCGTTTGCGCTGTATGTGATGATTTATTACCTGTTTAATGGTGATAATCAGGCAGCTGGGCAATTAAATGGCCAATGGGGTTCACTGACGGCGATTTGCACTGTTGGTGTCATTCCATTGACGGCATTGATTTCAGAAAAAATTGGAAAGCGACGAACTTTTTTGGTCACAATTTCACTTTCTATTTTAGGGTATGCAATGAAATGGATTGGCTATAACCCAGAATATCCATATTGGCTACTTGCCTCGTGTCCGTTTGTTGCATTCGGTACAGGGTCGCTTTTTACGCTTATGGGTTCAATGATTTCAGATGTTTGTGATTACGATGAACTTGGTTCAAATAAGCGAAGGGAAGGTGTCTTTGGTGCAATCTATTGGTGGATGGTCAAAGTTGGTATGGCATTAGCGCTTTTAGTAAGCGGTTACCTGCTTGTTGCATCTGGTTTCATTACCCCACAGCCCGGATCAACAGAGATAGTCGTGCAGGGCGAAAAGACACTTTTCTATCTGCGAGTATTTGATGTATTTATTCCGATCATTACATCAACGATTGCACTGATGATTATGTCTACGTATGAGATTACGGAAGACAGTGCAAGGGAAACACGGCAACTTTTAGAGCACCGACGAGGTCATGTTTCATGACAGTCACGAAGAGAACCAAGTCGATTATCATCCTGAATTGATATAGGTTTAGAACTCCCTTCGATCGTGTAATTTCTTCATGGGATGTTTATTGAGATATTTTCCATAAGAATATAAGGAAGAAGATTTCCTCCACTAATCGATTGAGGCGATATGTTCTGAAGACAACAAAATGACAGGCCTAAGCGTACGGAAAAAGATCAGAATCCAACTGTTTCAAAAGAGTTCTTAGCTGAGGTAACATTTTGCGAGTCGCAATAACACCTTGGTGCGCAATAGCAGATGCATTTTGGAAATCAGTCAGTTGAAAGGCTGAGACATCTGGTTCGATAGTAAGATCAGCATCTCCTGCACCCATTTTTCGAATGTTTCTATCTTGAGCAGCTCGTACTCGTCCTAAAGTCTGAAACATGTTCGGTATGTTCATTTCTTCAGTAGGTGTTTCAGGTGTATTTCCTACAAATGAATGTCCGATTTTTGCAGAAACATCGACAGCAACAATGAAAGTTGCTCCCTGATTTACCAGTACATCAGCTGGAACATTATTAAGTATTCCACCATCGACAAGCGCCATGCCATCCCGACAGATAGGTTGCGAAACACCAGGAAGATTAATACTTTCGAGAATTGCATTGGCGGCATCTCCATGGGAGCGATGCACTTGTTCTGCAGTCACAAGGTCGGCTGTAACTGAAGTAAACGGAAGAATCAGTTGCTCAAGAGTCCAGGTTGAAAGATGTGAACGAAGCATCTCCTCCCAGCCACCGCGACGAAATTTTCCAATCATATACCAGGCGTCACCGTAGGGGACAAAACCGTACTTTTTATTTGGTTTCAAATCCTGGGCAAATGTTTCAATCAACCATGCGCTATCGTACCCAGCAGCATATGGGATACCGGTAAGTGCACCGGCACTCGTACCAGAAAGAAAATCGACAGGGATACCCTCTTCATCGAGAACACTCAGAACACCGAGATGTGCCATGCCTCGTGCTGCGCCACCACCAAGTGCGAAGCCTATGCTCGAACCACGAAGGTGGCGAACAATTCGTTCAATGCCACTCTTTCGTGTAGTGTGTGGCGACTGTCCAAATCCATCCCAGTGAACTTTGAAGTCACCTCTGCAGATTGAACGAAGATTGCTTAAAGAGTCAGCCACTTGTTGCGTGTTTCGAAGAATTCGAACAAGTGAGGTCTTGTTTCTAATAGTAGGGTAGCATTCAGAAAGTTTGAAAAGAAGGCCCTCAGTTTCTCGGGAAATACTCGAATCAAAACAACAATAAATGGCGTCAGCGTCCTGAAGGACTTCGGCTAGATATTCAGTGTTTGTATTGAGATGAATATCAAGAATACATCGTTCAACACTGATCCACGCAGATGCTTCTGAGCGAATTTCATTTGGATTACGTATCTGTTCATGTTTATCAAGAAGATTAATCGTGCGATCCGCTGTAGCTAGCGTCGTTTTGTTGTCAGAGATGACAGTGACATCTTCACCGAGCGATTGAAGTCGACGAATAAGCGTACTTGAGAGACTGCGATATTCTTCACTTGCATGAAGAATGGCGATGACACGAGGACGATGACCAATTCGTTTTGGTGTAAATGCTTGGTGAATTCTCATGCCCAGTGCACCTAAAAGATTTCGGTGCCACCGTGGGACTTGGTTGAGTAAATCAATAGCATCCTGCCGCTTGATAGTCAGCCCAGTTACATTCTGAGTGATATCAGCATTGACTGGCAATGGATCATCACGGAAGAGTGCAAGCAATCCAAATTGATTACTACGACCGATCATCTGCACGGTATGAGGAAGCTCGTCTGCTCCCGGAATCCAGATACGAGCTGCACCACTGATGATAAGCAGCAGATCTTCAAATGGACTTTCCAAGGAGTGGAGGTGTGAGTCCGCTTCAAATGTGACCACTGACGCACGTGAAGCAATAGCCTCAACTTCTTCTTCTGTTAATCCGTTTGTTGAACGGTGTAGTTTGAGAAGCGTCAGAATATTTGGAAGGGGAGGCATTCTTGGACCTGCTGTGAGAACGTCCTCAACGAGAACAAGTCCCGTCGTAAGTACATACTTAGTATCGGTCACCCGGTAAAAGAAATTCAGTGAGTTAAAAGAGTTATCTTTTACCTTTGTCTTTTCTTCCTAAGCATTTTTTTTGGCAGAGTTTCATGCTTTGGTAGAAATGCTGCTAAACGGCGTTTCGTTGCTAGCATCGTTGCATCGTTTGCAAGATTTGTGAATTCATATGGATCAGTCGTGTGATCATAGAGTTCCTCGCTTAAATCTGCATAACGGATGTAGCGAAACTGGCCATCACGAATGGCATGATTTTGGTACCCATGTGTGGTTAGCGCTACTCCATCCCAATGAGAGTCAGGTCTCTTGAGAAGAGTAGCGATACTTTTGCCTTCAAGATGATTAGGTAATGGTACACCAATAAGTTCACAGAGTGTCGGATAGATGCTCAGGAAGTCAACTGGTCGTTGACAGGTTTTTCCGGGTTGTGTGAAGCCAGGAACAATCCAGATCAATGGTGACCGGGTGGCCTCTTCCCAGAGAGAGAACTTCCTCCAGTGCTGTTTTTCCCCGAGATGCCAACCATGGTCGCCCCAAAGAACAATGATGGTATTATCGCGTTCCGGGCTGGCGTCATATGCATCAAGAAGACGGCCAATATTCATATCTACGTATGCAATGGTCGCAAGGTATGACTGAATGGCATCTTTCCATCTTCCGGATTTTAGAAACTTTGCATGATCTTTTTCTGGACCAGCCATTTTTATGCCCGGTGTTGGAATGTCGTCGAGATCATCCTCTTTATGCGGAGGAAGTTCAATGTCGTCACGTGGATACCGTTTGTAGTATTTTCTCGGGACTGCCCAGGGAAGGTGTGGTTTGATCAAGCCGCAGGCTACAAAGAAGGGCTTTTTTCGTTCTTGCTTCATTTGATCGATGCAAAAGTCCACTGTGTGCCAGTCCGGTAGATCTTCGTCCTGTAAATCGAGTTCCAGAGGTTCATGATAGCCCTCATATTTTCTTGGAATTCGCCCAGCGTTTTTGCCACGTCTTGTGGGTGGATAGGTGTCCCACTCGGACGCGTATACAGTTTTGAGGCCGCCCGAACTTGAATGATAGGTTTTCCCCATCGCCGCTGTGTAGTACCCATGCTTTTTTAAATGAGCATTTAGGTTAAGGCCTTCTGCAATATGGTTTTTCCAATCATCTGCATTGAGATAGCAACCAGAAGAATGTGGGCGGATTCCGGACCAGAGGGCTGCCCTTGATGGGCCACATGCAGGAGCAGCACAGTGCGCGTTGGTGAACGATACGCCCATAGCAGCTAACCGATCGATATTCGGTGTTTTGCACTGTGTGTTTCTGCCTGTATAGCCAACCCAATGATTGAGGTCATCAACGGCGATGAAAAGAATGTTTGGCTTCTTCGCCAGTGCATTTTCTAAGTTGACACATGGAAGTATGGAGAAGAGCAAAAGAGCAATTTTTAACAGTGACAAGTTGCGAATCATTGTATTTCAAAGCCACTTTCTACGTGTTTTGAGATGAGGGCTGTTTGATACAGCTGGTAATTGTGGAGAAATAATTGCTCAGGCATGAAGGGGAATAGCAGAGGCTGGTGTGACAGAATTTATCGCCTTCGAGTCCAGTTGGATGAATATCAAGTTCGTACAAAAAGCAATTAAGTTAAGTATAGATTCCATGAAGCTTATTCATCTTCTTGATCTAACTCAACCTGCTCTTCAAGTTGATCAATCATCTTCTGGACATCAACTTGAGCTTGGCAAAAAGTATCATCAGGGTTCAATGGCTTGTCATCCTTCATGGTTCTATCTCGCTTGAGTCTTTAACAAATTGAATTATTCGAAAGTAGAAGCATGCAACACATTTGAAGTTGCATTAATCATCAAATTCCACAATCAAATGCCATAGCAGAAAAAAATGATGTAATTATCGTGAAAAGTATATACCACAGCCCGGCATTAATAAGATTGAGTGCTTGGTATTGTTTTCGATGGGTTCTGTTTTTCGAGCTCCCCCAATACCAGGAAACAGCCTTAAGGATAGTCGCTAGTATGATCAGGCAAATGCATGGAATAAAAAACAACATGCACCATTCAACACTCCAGTAGCGATGGAGAAGGATTCTTTGCCAGCCAAAAAGAATAAGCACGCCAAGAAGAATGCCCAAAGTAATATGAGACAGGCTAGTTTTTTGAGGAAGCCAGTAGTATGAAAAAGAACCAATTGTGAAGAGGAAAATGCTGCCCAACATTTGAATGATGGTGTTAATGAACTGCCCACAGATCATCTGTGAGATCAGTAGCACGGAGCAAAAAGCTTGAATGAAAAGAAGGGGTGCGGATCTAGAGAGTGGTATGACCCACGGCCTTTCAGTAGTGCACTTATTCTGGAAATAAGAAAACAAAATCCCCGCTACTACTGAGAGCCACTGCGCCTGAGTAAATAGTAAAATATGAAAAAAGAATGCTTTGATAAGAATTCCTTTACAGCGTTGGCAGAGAAGGCATTGGTGGTGCTGACGCGTGCCGATGAGCAAGTTCGCTCACAAGGTTCCCGCAGATTGATTCAAGATAAGGCCTTGTTTGCGAATCATCGAAATTTGCAGCTGTTTTTCCTGCGTCGCCATGCTCACGAATTGGTATTTGAATGGGAACCTCACCAAGTAACGGAATATTAAGTTCTTTCGCAGTACGTTTTGCACCACCGGTTCCAAAAATATCATATCGTTTATTGTTATCTGGACACAAAAAGAAACTCATGTTTTCTACCATGCCAAGCAATGGGATGTTGACCTTCTGGAACATTGCGATCGCCTTGGTTGCGTCAAGAAGCGCAACATCTTGCGGGGTACAAACGACAACGGCACCCGAGAGCGGGAGGACCTGAGAAAGGGTTAGCGCAATATCGCCAGTCCCCGGTGGCATGTCAATGATCAGATAATCGAGTGGACCCCAGTTTGTATCACGGAGCATTTGCTGTATTGCGCCGTGAAGCATAGGGCCTCGCCAAACGACTGCTTCACCAGGCGGTACAAGAAAACCCATAGACATAACCGGAATTGTTTGAATCTGCAGACCTTTAGGCAAAGCACTTGCAGGTTCACCAGGATTGAGTTGCGGCGGAATAATGCGTCCCTCCTGTATAGCTGGTCGACCTTCCAGCCCGACAAGGTGAGGTACACTTGGTCCATAGACATCTGCATCAAGAATGCCTACTTTGCTTCCAGCTCGTGCCAGGCCGATTGCCAGTGATACGGCAATTGTGCTTTTACCAACACCTCCCTTGCCTGACCCAACTGCAATAACACTTTTTGCCTCAAGGCCAACCTGTCCGATTTTAGTGGGCGGCCTTTTGTGAGGCTTCACAGTTATTTCTACGTCAGAAATGTCTGGGAATGCCGTTCTAAGCCGTTCTTCAATCCGTGCACGGGTTTGTCGCCAGAGAATTGCAGAATGTGTTGTGAGCTCAACATCAAGTGCAATCTTCTGTTCATTTACTGTCACGTCACCAATCTGTCCTAAATCGGCAAGCAGCCTTCCCGACTCAGGGTCAGTCATGTCGGCAAGTGTGCCTCGAACATTTTCTGAGGTCAGTGCATTGTTCATTCAGTACCCTTTTTGTATCTCACCGGCGAGCATGGTGTCGGCATGAATAGTTTGTGTTGTCTGTGGAACCAACGTTTCTGTCGCAATATTTCCAGAAAGTGCGTTGCCAGCATGCAGAGCTGCTGTAAAAAGCCCACGTGGACGAATAGAAATCGAAAGAAGCACGATGAGGCAGACGACCATTGCCAATCCCGAAGAAAGGCCTCCATCTGCTTGAACTCCCTTGTCAGTCGATTTGAAGTACATAGCTGTAATTAAGCGGAGGTAATACGCAGCTGCGATAGCAGCATTAAGTACTAAGACAATACTTAAGCCGATAAACCATGCCTTCCTGTCACCAAAGGCTGCATCGCCACTGTCTATGCTGAGTGACGAGGTTACAAGTGATAGCTTTCCCCAAAAACCTGGTAGCGGTGGAATTCCTGCAAGGCTTAATAGAAAAGTAGCTAAGCAAAACGCAGCGACAGGGTTTGTTGTTGATAATCCGTTGAGGTCATCAACAGTTTCAATCTCCTCAAGTTTTGGTCTTTTATTGCTCGAGCTGGACCATTCAGGCCAACGGTGTCCGAGATAGATGATCCCACCAAACAACCCAACTGTCGCAAGTAGATATGTGGCTAAATAGAATAGCGTTGAACCAAGACCGTCTAGTGTCAAAGCAGTTGCATTTATTGATTCTCCACCAAGTGGGCCTTGCTGGGGTGCGGCTGCTGCAGTTACTGCCGCCAGACCGACAAGTAGATATCCAGCATGGGCAATAGAAGAGCATGCAAAAAGTCTTCGTAAGTTTTTTTGGAGCAGTGCCATGCAGTTTCCAGCGGTCATGGTAACAGCGGCAACAATAGCAATAAGATGCCACGTCTGAGAAAGCAGTGTTTCGGCGACCGGGCCAACAGTTTGTCCACTTCCCAGTGGGGGAATAGCTAATGCAATCAAGCGAGCAAGCATGACAATGCCTGCTATCTTTGGCAGCGTTGAGAGTACAGCAGCATTACTGGTGCTTGTTCCTTGATAAACATCGGGAGCGTAAAAGTGCATTGGAACAGCAGCCATTCGAAAAGCTGCGCCAGCGAGTGCCGTCCCAAGCATCACTGGTAGAAGCACTGCAGCCATACTGGTTGTGATGGTGCCTACAACGATGGATCCTTCAATTGTCGGTGGGGAGATACTACCCAGTGACTGTATTTGATTCCCAATAGCAAGCAATGACGTTGATCCACCCAGCCCGTAGAGGCAGGCAACAGAATATAAAAAAAACGCAGAGGCAATGAGTGATAGAAAAAAATACTTCAAGCTGGCTTCTTGGCCTGCAGCATCCGTTCGTTTCAGTGACAGCAAGATGTATGTCGGTATTGAAACAAGTTCGAGGCCAATGAAAAGTAGCACCAAATCATTCGCCAGCCCCACGAGAGAGAGTCCAGCTAAAAGAATTAAAAACGTACCCGCTTCTTCACCTGTGCCGCGCCGCCTGAGCGGACTGTTGTCTTCTTGAGTCGCCGCTTTCCAGTAATCTCCTGACTGGATAAGCGCTAGTACCAGACCCGTAGTGTAAGTAAGGATACGTATATAAAATGAAAAACCATCAACTGTAATCGGACCTGATGAAACGGTGACACCGCTGTCTGGCTGACTGCCTGATACAAGAATGGCTACACCAAGACCAATAACAGCCACGAGCCACCCGGCCCGAAGGCCGCTAAAGGCAGCAGCAAGATATGCAATAAGTGCTGCTAGAAATAAAGTAATTTCTGGTGATAAAAGTAGGAAAGTTTCGAGGGACGTTGTCATCATTGCTTTACAGGAATTAGTTTTTGAAAAGTTGGATTCGTCTTGGGCTTATCTTTTTCAGAATCATTCATGGTGTTGTGTGTAATCATGTCCACGCCCGTCGGATCCGTAGACGAATGCATATTTCGGCTAAAGGCGTTGCTCGATGCAAGCGTCATTGCGCGAACGGATTGCGAAGATGGACGAAGGAACGTTGCTGGTGTTATGCCGATCCAGAGCACAAAAACAGTTAGTGGCATGAGTGCCGCCAACTCATGCCAACGTAAGTCAAGAGACTCGTGTTTTTCATTGTCGATGGACGAAGGAGGCAATCGAGAATTTCCGAAAAATACACGTTCAACCGCCCAGAGCATGTACCAAGCGCCAAGCACTACACCAACGACTCCCATCAGTGAAAAAACTAGATAACACTGCTGTAGTTCCGGAGACACGCCGGTCCACGCTCTTTGAAACGATCCAGCAAGAATCATGAATTCTCCAACAAAGCCATTCAGTCCGGGAAGGCCGATGCTCGAAAAGGTGAACACCATGAAAACTGTAGTGAGCCACGGTGCCTTTGTGGCGATACCGCCAAGGCTTTGAATAGAACGTGTATGAAAGCGTTCATACAGCATTCCAACTAAAGCGAAGAGGCCGGCGGAAGAGAGACCATGATTTATGAGTTGAAGATTCGCCCCTTCAACTGCTACTGGTTCCAAAGCAAACAGTCCCATGACGACGTATCCCATATGACTTACTGAAGAGTACGCTATGAGTCGTTTTAAATCCTGCTGAACGAGAGCCACCAACGCTCCATAAACAATTCCAAAAGCACCAAGCGCAAATAGCCACGGCGCTGCTATTGCAGTTGCTTCGGGGAGCATTGGCATTGAGAACCTGAGGAACCCGTAAATCCCAATTTTCAGTAAAACACCTGCCAGATCCACACTTCCGCCAGTTGGCGCTTCGACGTGAGCAAGCGGAAGCCACGTATGAAAAGGGAAAATTGGAACCTTAACAGCAAATCCAATAAGCAGAGCAAGAAAAACAATCCATTGAAGGTAGCCTCCCTCAGCATCCATGGGGAGTGGATGCGCACTTAGTCCAGCGGTCAATGTTTCGATATCAAACGTGACGCTTCCGGTATGTGAGGCATTCCACAACACAATAGTCATAAGACCAAGAAATGCGAGCACACTACCAGCAAGAGTGTAAATGAAAAATGTGAGTGCTGCTTTTCGTCGTTCATCATGCCCCCATATACCAATAAGGAAGAAGAGTGGCACAAGAGTGAATTCAAAGAATACGTAAAATAAAATAATGTCGCGAGCTACAAAAACACCGAGCATGGCTGTCTCAAGAAGCAGGAGAAGTATGTAGAAGCCAACAGCTCGCTCGGTTACAGCTTCCCAACTTACAAAAATCGCAGTAACAGAAAGAAGTGCTGACAACCCAAAAAGCCAAACTGAAAGGCCATCGAGCCCGATTGATAAACGGATATCAAACATTCCTCCGGTAAGCCAGGGGACTGATAGCACTGCAAAGGCTTGATTGCTCATAGACTCAGTGCTCACGAGGTATCGGAGGATAAGCCATCCCGCAGCAATGAGCGTCAAAACTGCAGTAGTCGCTGCGCTTTGGCGAACTGACTGGAGACCACGGCTCGAAAGAATCCAGGTGATCCCCGCACCTACAAGAGGCATGAGAATGACCAGTAGCAGGTGTGTTGATGGGGAGAGAATGTTCATGAAGTTGTCGAAAAAAGAGAAGAAAGATGATTCTTGGAAAGGATGAACAAGATTCAAAGTCTCCAGGCGAGAAGCACAATAATAGCCAAGACACCAATGACGCCGGCTAACGCATATCGTTGAAGAAGCCCCGACTGTAGCCGGCGAACAACGCCACCGAGAACCACTGGAAGATGAGCGAAAAATCGTACAGAGCGGTCGATAATTGATTTGTCGAAAATAGCAGCTAAAAAAGCAATGGCTTCAGTAGGTCTCACAATAACTGCAGCGTATAGTTGATCAATAAACATTCGATGTTCTAAGAAGGGTCGCACGGGACCAAGCCAACGTTCAAGTTGAGGTCCGTCGCTGCGACGCCCGAGATGGCCAACAGCTGCTATGACAATACCAAGAGCGGCAGCGAGTGTGCCTTGGATTGCAAGATCCCAGTGAAAAACAGATGCAGTGGCGGTCTGGACGATTGAAGGTGCCGTGAAGGATGGGGTTGCAGCAAGAAAATGAGCAAGGCCCTCGGTTGCAAATAGGAGGAAACCAATTAGTGTGGCTGGGATTGCGAGAATCAAAAGCGGTGTTGTCATGACGGAAGGTGATTCATGTGCATGTCCACTGGCTTCATCAGGTACTCGAAGAGGGCCAGTAAATGTCATGAAAACAGCTCGGAAAGTATAAAACGCTGTAAGGCCCGCCGTGACAAGTGCCATCCAGAAAAGAGTTTTCCAGACCGCAGGTTGATTTAGTGCATCGAGTCCAACCGAGTCAGGTAGCTGATGGCTGTCGGAGTGATTGTTACCTTCGGATACCCCTCGATATCCAACGTCGTGCACTGTACCACTCTCAGATGGAATTGAAGGTAGAACAGGAATCGTGGCATGGTGGTTAGTTTCAGCACTATGGTGGACGTCTGGCCAACCCTTCGAGTGCAATGAAGCAAGTATTTCATCTTTGCTAAAGAAACCGGCAAAAGGCGCGATTCCAGCAAGTGCAAGGCTTCCAATAAGAAAGGTGGTGGCTGTTATCGGCATGAGTTTTCGAAGTCCACCAAAACGACGCATGTCAATCACCCCACCCATTGAGTGCATGACAGAGCCAGCACCAAGGAACAAAAGTGCTTTGAAAAATGCATGGGTAAGAAGATGAAAAATTGCGGCAGTAAATCCAAGCAGTGTGCCGGTGCCCAGACACGCAAACATGTAGCCAAGTTGGCTGATTGTCGAGTAAGCAAGTACTCGTTTGAGATCGTTCTGAACAGTTCCAATAAGTGCAGCAACAAGCGCAGTAGTGGTACCTATAATCGATACTGTCACAAGAGCGCCGGGGCACGCCATAAAAATGGGTGCACAGCGAGCAACAAGATAAACTCCTGCGGTGACCATTGTTGCAGCATGAATGAGCGCACTCGCGGGAGTCGGACCCTCCATAGCATCTGGTAGCCATACATGGAGGGGAAGTTGGGCACTTTTGCCACAGGCTGCAAGTAATAGCAAAAGGCAAATCGCCGTGCCAACGATACCTCCAACGTACCCACTTACATCGGCAAGCCGAGTTTGTCCAAGAATGCCAGGTAAAATGGTTCCATCAGGAGAAAGAGTGTCGTGGAAATCGAGGGTTCCGTAAGTCAGCCAAAGCAGAAAAACACCTACTGCAAGGCCGAAGTCTCCTATTCGATTAACAAGAAAAGCTTTTTTAGCGGCTTTCGCGGCTTCTGGTTTTTTAAACCAGAAGCCAATGAGTAGATAACTACACGCGCCTACGGCCTCCCAGAACACATAGACTAAGAGAAAATTACTTGCTGCCACCAGCATCGACATTGAGAAAACAAACATGGCAACGAGTGCGAAAAATCGTGGATAACCAGGATCGTCATGCATGTACCCTATGGAGTAGATGGCCACAAGAAGTCCAACACTCGTGATGATCACAAGCAGCGTTGCAGTGAGCGGGTCGAGTCGCATAGCGATAGAAATCGAAAATGGGCGAGCGCTGTATTTGTCTTCGCCAATAGCCGTTCCCGGAACTGCAGCATGCGAGTCATCAGCAGGGGCATATGCATTTTCGATAGTTGCCCATTGCCAGAGCGTAGTCACCATATCAACAGGGCGAGGCGTTTCTGCACTACCTCGGCTGCGGGCTGTAATAACGAGAAGAGTTAATGCAACAACCGCCGCTGCTGCTATGCCAACGACGGCCGGTAGGTGTGCGCGGGGCCCGAGTCTTCGTCCACCAATAACGGTGGCAAGAGCCGCAAGAAGGGGTAGTAATGGAACGAGTACAAGAAGAAAAGACGGAATCATATCGACAAATTTGTAAGGGAAGAATGTATCTCAAACATGTTCACGCTGTGTCCCAGTTTGTTCATCAGTTTCTGGTGATCTGCCTGCAGGGGTGAGGCGTGGGAAACTGGGCATTGATGTGTCGAGTGATGGGATTTCATGGTCGATGCTACGGGCAAGTGTGGCTTCTCGGAGGGTTTGCCATGCTGAAGAATCAAGGCGGCCAGTTCGAGTAAATGCCTGTAGGACAAAGACAAGAGCGATAGCCGCCTCACATGCAGCTACGGAGAGTACAAAGATGACCAGAACGTGGCCGCCGAAGTCGCCGTGATAACGGCTCCACGCAACAAGGCTAACTGAAATACCTTGGAGCATCAGCTCGGCAGAAAGAAACATAACGATCAGGTTTCGCCTTGAAAGAATGCCGACAAGGCCAAGGCTGAATAAAATTGCTCCAACAACTAACCCATTTTGGAGGAGGCCGAGCGAGGTTCCAAGTAATACCAGAGGCGTCATGATCGACTCCCTTCTTGAAGAGAGGAGGTTTCTGCTTGGCTGCCTTCAAGGCCATTTGAAACAATGGCAATTGCTCCAATGAGTGCGACGAGTAAAAGAATGCCTACAGCCTCAACGGCGACCAGGTGATGGCCGAAAAGTTCACCACCAAGCCGAGCTACCTGATCGGATGCCAAAAGGTCCAAATTTTCATTATGTATTGTCTCAGTCGTCTGTGTGCCAAGCGCAGCAGCCTTGGATGGAGGGCGGCAGCAAAGAGGTTCTTCAGCAGATAGGCGACCGATTGAAAGAGATAAAAGGCCAAGCAGAACAGCTCCAGCCACAGCGGAAAGCATCGGCTCGTTGGTTATACGATCTGATGTTGTGAGTCCAGAAGGCTGAGCTAACATCAGAACAAAGAGGAACATAACTAAGATAGCACCTGCATAAACAACAATCGTCGCAACGCCAAGAAACTGGGCGCCTAAAACAAGCAGTACGCCCGATACACCAGCCAAACAAAGAGCAAACCAGATTGCTGCGTAGACAGGGGAGCGGCAGGTTATTGTTGCTGCTGCGCTGACAACCGCAACAAGTGAAACTGTTAAGAAGACAGCTTCCTCCCCAAGGTTTCCCAGCCTTTGCCCAGTGGCAATAAATAGTCCGAGCGTAATGAGTCCAATACACCAGCCTACTCGTCGCGAGGTCTTGCCATACCGACCTGATTTAGGAAGGAGGAGGTACAGACTCGCCGCAAGGCATGTCACAGCCGCAGCAAGCAGAATGCCTGGAGTAAGAAATTCAAGGGTTCCTGTTCCGGCAAATAACCTGACAAAAAGGGTCACAATGTTCCCCCCAAGTCAGCTGACTTCATTGGTTCAGCATCTTTTGTCATGTCATAGACGCTCAGAAGCTTTTCTTTATCAAAGATCATTTCTTCTCGACTCTTTCCCGTGAGGTCGAAAAGACTTGTAAGCTCGATAGCATCAACGGGACATGCTTCTTCACACATGCCACAAAAAATACAGCGGAGTTCATCAATCTGGAAACTCTCAGGATATTTTTCTCGATCTTCCCAAGGACTTTCTGTCGCGACGATATCGATGCAGTGGGCAGGGCATGCCGTGGCACAGAGAAAGCAGGCGACGCACTTTACGCGATCATTCTCATCACGGTTGAGTCGATGAACGCCTCGATAGATGAGTGGATTTCCAATATCGGGACGTTGTTCCGGATAGTTTACAGTGTTCTTTTTGCTCACAAGGTGACGGCTTGTTGTAGCAAGACCTTGAACAAAAAGTGGGATGTAAAGTCGCTCTGCAAGACCGAGTGGCTTTTCATCAATCCATGTTATTCCCGGATCAGATGGTTTCATGCTAGGCCTCTACTAATTTCAGAAGATGATTTGTGCACGGGTCGACCTTGTTTCAGATGTCGCTCTTGGTCAAAAGGATCACTGGTACGAATCGGGCGATTGTCGGTAGCTGAAGGAGAGAGTAAGCCAGCACAGACCAGTCCTCCGATAAAGAAAATCCATGGGCCCGCTACGGCGATACCATTTGTCAGACTATTTCCAAGTGTCGACTGGAGCACGGGCCGGAATTCTTCAATCGTTGCAACAACAACAAGGTTCAGTAGCCCAAGGGGCAACATGACTTTCCATGCAAGATTCATCAGCTGATCAAAGCGGAAGCGGGGCCAACTCCAGCGGACAACCATAAAAAAGAGTATTACAGCAAAAATTTTGGCAGACAGCACACCAAATCTCAAAAAAGCACCGATCCAAGTGACTTCTTGAGCGCTTCCAGTGATTCCCCAAAAGTGCCATCCTCCCAAAAACATGATCACAATGAGAAAAGCAGCTGTGACCATATGGAGAAACTCAGAGACCAAAAAAAGAAGAAGTTTAATTCCGGCGTACTCTGTGTGGTAGCCACCTACTAATTCCTGTTCAGCTTCGGGAAGGTCAAAGGGCAAGCGAGCAGCTTCAGCAAAACTTGCAATGAGGAAGACGACAAATCCCAGTGGCTGGGCAAAGGCATACCAGATACCAGTTTCTGCCTGTTTGTTCATAATGATGTCGAGTTGCAAAGAGCCCGCTGCAAGAACAACCCCAAGTAAACCTAGCCCAAGCGGAATCTCATACGCGACTAGTTGAGCACTACTTCTTAATCCACCTAAGAAACCATATTTGTTATTACTCGCCCACCCTCCAAGGAGTACGCCGTAGACTGCGATACTTGAGAGTGCAAAAACCCAAAGAACACCAACATCCAATCCAGGCGCAACAAGGAACGGAACAGGATCCGGAAGTCCGGGAATATTGAGCGGTGGTAGAACACTCCCGAAAGGGATAGCAGCAAAGATAGCCAACGAGGCAGTGAGTAATGCCAAGGGAGCAGCATTATAAAGCACTTTGTCGACATGCCTGGGAGTGAAGTCTTCCTTGAAAATGATTTTCAGGCCGTCTGCCAGAGGCTGCCCCAACCCAAACAGACGAATTTTTGTAAATGGAATGCCGACACGATTTGGCCCTCGTCGGTCCTGAACCCAGGCCGCAACCCATCGTTCAACAAGGACCAGGTAGGCAGCAGCTGTCATGAGGCCACCAACAAGCAGAGCAATCTTTACAAGTGCAGCGATTGTTTCAGGAGATGGAAGGAGTCCGGTCATTGAGTATTTGATTAGGAGGAAGTGGTGCAAGCCATTCTGGTTGTTGTTGGTTTAGGTGACTGCCACCTGTTGTAACCTAAGATCGAGGCCGACAGCGGGCATGTCACCTGATAAAACAGCAAAGCTAGCAGAACTTTCAGCAATGTGCTTTCGAATGCTCTCTGGGTCATACAACCCCTCTCGCCCCAGGAGGTTCCAAAAGAATCGGCCTTCGGGCCAGACACCAGCTGGTGGACGAATTGCTTGTTCGAATGTTTGTGCGCGATGACCGCAGTTAACCCATGTCCCACTTCGTTCAGCGAAGCCGACCGCAGGCAATCTCCACGTAGCTCTCTTAAAAAGTGGAGATTTAAATAAGTCTTGAACAACAAGACAGCTGACGTTATCAAAAGTAGCCGCCACACTCTCGTCGCACCACGATGCTTCGGGGGTTGGGTAACCAGCCGTAACCCACGCCGATTGGATCGTTCGTGCTTGCACTTTTTCGAGGAAGTCATTCCAACCGGGAACAGTTCCATTTTCTGAAACAGCACCGAACATGCCAAGAACCATCTCAACACCAACACGGTTTGGGGCTTTCTCACCACGAATGGTGAATCCTCCCGGAAAGGTTTCATCATCACCATTTGATGGTACATGACCAACTGCAAGGTATGCGTCCGGATCAATCGTCCTTGCAACTGAACACAGCATCCAGGCTTCTTCGACAGTAAGCATTGGCGAAACAGCAACACCCAATCGTCCTGCGCTGCTGAGTTCTTGAGGAAGTTGACGCACAACGTCTGCCCATTCGACGGTCTGAACGTCTTCAGTATCGCATTTACTTACTTCAATGATTCTTGTCGCATCATGCAGATGGTGCCATCCATAACGGCCCTCGTCACACATCCACCACTTGTTTACATGCAAATTTTCACGTGGTTTGAGCCGATAGACGGTGTCTTGATTGTGCTCAGTAACGATTGAGCATCCTGCTGAACAACCCCCGCATACATTTTCCGTTTTTTTCAAAAACCAGACTCTTTGCTGATATAGAAAATCTTTATCACCCAAAGCACCAACTGGACATAAGTCAACGACATTCCCGGCCATTTTATTATCTAGTGGAAAGCCCGGGAACGTGTCTATTTCTTCTTTCGCGCCACGGGCAGAGACCATGAGTTCTGCTGTACCAGAAACCTCTCTTGTAAAACGAACACATCGTGTGCACATGATGCAGCGATCAACAAAAAGCGTAACAGTTGGACCAACGTCTCGGCGGCGGCTACTGAATGCATGAATATCAGCCCGTCGCTCACTTTGCCCATGTTCGAAGTGATAGTCCTGCAGCAGGCATTCACCAGCTTTATCACAGATTGGACAATCAATCGGGTGATCAATAAGCAGTGCTTCCTCAACGCGAGCACGACTTTCCTGAACAGCGTCACTGTTGGTGACAATGACAGTGCCGTCTTTGGCTGGTGTTTGGCAGCCCGGAACAAGTTTTGGAATCATTGAAATTTCACCAGTGTCATTATTCCGGGTGCCAGCCTGAATGAGACACATGCGGCAACTGGCTACAACAGAAAGACCCGGGTGCCAGCAGTAATGGGGAATTTCAACACCCGCGCGGCGGGCAACTTCGATGCAGTTTAGACGTTCGTCGGCGCCGATTTCGATTTCCTGACCGTCAACAATGACTGTGGGCATGATGGAGAGTAGTAAGCAGTAAGAGAGTTAGTGAGAAGTAAGAATTGGTAAGGCAGGAACAGGATCAGTTTCCATGTAGCCCGTAGGATTCGTCTGTTTTATGTATTCTTCAAATTCATCACGAAATTTCGCAATGGAGTTCTTGATTGGCCAGGCGGCCCCGTCGGCGAGGCCACAGATTGTTGATCCAGGCATCATGCCCATTGTGTCACCAATTTCTGCAAGGAGATCGAGGTCTCGTAATCTACCCTTTCCGGCCCGAATACGCTCAAGCATTCTAAGTGACCAACTAGTACCCTCCCGGCACGGCGTACACTGGCCGCAGGATTCATGTGCGAAAAAACGGCATGAATTATGCAAAAAATCAACAATGCTGACGGTCTCATCGACGACAACAACAGCCGCTGTCCCGAGTCCGAGGCAACCAACCGTTCCTGGTCCAGCAAAATCGAGTGGGGTGTCGAGTTCTTCTTCCGTCATGATCCCCATGGAGATTCCCCCTGGGATGACTGCTTTAGCCCGCCGGCCTTTCCAAACACCACCGCCGAAGTGATCAATCAATTCTCTCGCGGTAATACCAAGCGGTGCTTCGTAACAGCCAGGTTTTTCCACATGGCCAGATAGACAATACAACTTCGGCCCATAGCTACCCGGATCCCTCGGGTTATCAGGATCGGCGGGAATCCCAATGGAGCGGAACCAATCAACACCTCGGCGCGCGATCTGTGCGACACAGGCCATGGTCTCAATATTATTTACAACTGTGGGCTTACGAAACGCACCTTCGATGGCAGGGAAAGGCGGTTTAATCCGAGGCCATGCCCGCTTGCCTTCAAGACTTTCAATGAGCCCGGTTTCTTCACCGCATATATATGCAGCAGCACCACGATGGAGATATATATCAAGAGAGAAGCCACTGCCCTTAATGTTTTCTCCAAGAAGCCCTGCTGCATATGCCTCATCTATCGCTTTTTGGAGTACATCCCAGCTTTTTGGGTACTCATAACGAAGGTAAATATATGCAGTGCTAGCTCGCGTGGCATATGCCGAGATGATCGTGCCCTCAAGGATTTGATGAGGGTCATCTTCCATAAGAATTCTGTTGTTGAAAGTGCCGGGTTCACTTTCGTCTGCGTTTACACACAGATAGATTGGGCCGGGATGATCCTTAGGGAGGAACGTCCACTTTAAGCCAGTCATAAAGCCCGCACCACCTCGGCCACGGAGGCCAGATGACTTCACCATTTCTACAACCTCAGGCGGCTGCTTTTCGGAAAGCAACTTTTCGAGCGGGGCGTATCCGCCCCGGCTCCTGTAGCTTTCAAGTGTGTGGCCATCATCGACGCCAGCAGCTTCGAGGAGCACGGGCTCAAAAGTATCCAGAGAATTCATCCGTTTTGCCTCCCAATTGAGTTTAGGAACGCGTCCGCTTTTTCTGGAGTTAAATCTTTATGCAAATGATTTCCAGCAAGCATACATGGAGCAAAGTCGCAGGCGCCCAGGCACTCCGCGGGTTCAATGGTGATACTTCCGTCACTGGTTGTTTCACCGGGATTTATTCCTGCCTTTTCGCAAAGGTGGTCAAGTACCTGCTCACCGCCCCGAAGCGCGCATGAGATTGAGCGGCAAACAAATGCCCTAACTTTGCCGTGTGGCTTCTCTTGGTGAAAAAATTGGTAGAAAGTCAGGGTATCTTGAACTTCCGCCGGAGCGAGATCCAGTAACTGGGCGATCTCAACTACAGCATCGAGCGGAACATGTCGTAGCTCATCATGAACAACATGCAGTGCTGGCAGTGTTAACGCTTGCTTGGTTGGGTAACGAGAAGCCAATGCTTCTATGCGTGTAACCATGTCATCAGTAAGAACCTTGCGATTCGCAATCATCGGTCGAGCTCCGCTGCAATTATATTAAGGCTCCCGAGTACCGCTACAACGTCTGAGAGGGTATGGCCACGAATAAGGTGTGGAAACATGGCGTAGTGCAAAACCGAGGGTGGTCGACACCTGGCCCGGTATGCCTGATCTTCACCATCACCAACAAGATAGAAACCAAGTTCACCATTTGGCGCCTCGATGGCGGCATATGACTCTTCGCATGGGACTTCAAACCCTCGATTACTCATGCTTAACTCGAAGTGCGAGATAGTTCCTTCGATTGTTGAGTACACCTGCTTTTTTGTCGGAAGTGCCATGCGTTCATCAATGCCGACGTCCACAGGCCCACTTGGCAAATTCTCAATTGCCTGCTCGACAATCTTGAGACTTTCTCGCATCTCCTGCATTCGCACAAGGTACCGTGCATAGCAGTCACCAGATGAAGCACAGCTGACTTGGAAATCAAAATCAGAGTATGCCAAGTAGGGCTCATCGCGCCGAAGGTCTCTTGGAACGCCACTCGCTCGAGCAACAGGCCCCGTGGCACCTCGATTTATTGCTTCCTCTTTTGTCAGAATGCCGACACCTTTGGTTCGATCAACAAAAATACGATTACGGTTCAGTAATCGCTCCATATCATCGAGTGTTTTCGGAAACGTTTTGAGAAACGATCGAATTTTTTCAACAACCAGTGGGGTGAAATCTTGGGACACACCTCCAACACGCGTGTAGCTGTTTGTGAAGCGAGCACCACAAAGTGTCTCGAAGATGTCGTAAATCACTTCACGCTGATAGAAGGCGTAAAGGAAGTACGTAAATGCCCCCGAATCAAGACCAACTGCACCATTCGACAACAAGTGGTCACTAATGCGTGCCAGTTCGGCGACAATAGTACGGATATAGGTGCAACGTGGCGTGAGATCGATTCCAAGAAGCGTCTCAACCGAATGGTGCCACGCTACATTGTTGGCCATTGGTGAGATGTAATTCATTCGATCGGTGACAGTGACATATTGGTTATACGTGAGATGTTCACCAATTTTTTCAAAGCCCGAATGGAGGTATCCCATTTCAGGAATTGCATCGACGACTCGTTCACCTTCAAGCTTCAGAACCAATCGCAACGTCGTGTGTGTTGCAGGGTGCTGAGGGCCAAAGTTCAGAGTCCAAAGATAGTCTTCACTTCTAGCCTCTGGTGGAGTTTGAATTTCTGTTGGGGCGATAGCCATATGGTTAATTATTGAAAAAGTTCAACTGTGGTCGCGGGTGATAACTGGGAAGTTATGACGTTCCCCACGGCCTTGGAGTGGATAATCTTTACGAAGGGGATGCGCGGTGAATTCTTCAGGCATGACGAGTCTTCTCAAGTCGGGATGACCGGTGAAGTGAATACCAAAGAGGTCCCACACTTCACGCTCAAGCCAGTTCGCCGCTTCCCATAAAGGAACGACGCTTGCAACCGTTGGCTCGGGGTCATCAGCAAAAACTCGAACAGTTAGCCGTTGCTGGCCTACCGTGGAAGCTACAAGGTACACAAGACCATATCGGTGTTTTGCGCCTCGATATTCGAGGTAATCGACACAACTGACGTCGACGAGTAGATCGAAGCCACGGTCTTTGAGAAGAGACAACGCTTCGAATGACTTTTCAGCGGGGACGACAACCCGATATTGATTACGGAATACTGAGACCTCTACAGCGTCACATGCTTCTTCAAGAGCAACCACATGTGGATTCTCGGAGGGTTGAGTCTTGTTTGTTTGTGTTGAATCAGTCATCACGGCTATCGAAGACTATGGAAAAATAGAATTAATTTGTGTCAGTTGCAGAATTTGCAAGTTCCCGTTGCAAATTTGGATTTCGGGACGCGTCGAGTGAAAGAACTTCTGGGCACGCAACAAGAGCGCGTTTTTGGTCCTGACGCTGGCGGGTATTAAATTCTCGACCACTCAGTGTGCCCTCTCTTTGAATTTTGTCTTGTAAATCGATAATTGCTTGTATGAGTTGCTCGGGACGTGGAGGGCAACCGGGCACGTACATATCAACAGGGATAAAGCGATCGATACCCTGAACAACTGCATATGTGTCAAAAACGCCACCGGTGCTCGCGCATGCACCCATCGATATGCACCACTTTGGTTCGTGCATCTGCTGCCATATTCTTTGGAGCACAGGAAGCATTTTCATTACCACGCGGCCTGCAACGATCATTAAGTCACATTGGCGAGGGCTAAAACGAAAGACCTCTGCACCGAAGCGAGCCAGGTCATGCTTAGCGGCTCCGGTTGCCATGAGTTCAATGCCACAGCACGCTGTGGCAAATGGCATTGGCCACAAACTGTTTTTTCGACACCAACTTGCTAGTTCATCGAGTCGACTGACAACAACGTTTTCTGGGAGTTCAAGATTACTTGATCCCGACTGTGCTACCGCCATCGAAAGACCCCCTTTCGCCAGTCGTAAGCAAAGCCCACAACAACGAGAAGAACAAAGACAAGACCGCCAGCGAAAGCAAGACCTCTACTCGAGAGCATCCCTTCTGCTACTGCAGCATCGATACCCGCAGGTGAGCGACTGGCAACAGCCCATGGATACAAAAACAATAATTCAACATCAAAAACCAGAAATGTTACAGCGACGAGGTGAAACCGTACGTCGAACCGCCGCCTTGTGTCATGGATGGGGTCCATTCCACTTTCATATGGCATTTCTTTTACGGCACCCTTCCGTCTTGGGGCAACCAGACGGGGAAGAATAATCAGGCTGACAGACACCGCTGCTGCAATAACAACAAAAAGCAGAACCGGAAGAATTGTGTCCATGGGCTTAGGTATCTCGCTGCCAAGGGTGAAAGGAAGCGAGGTCTGAAACTTGGTAAAACGCGGAAAACAATGACTTTGTGAAAAACGTCACAAAGTATGTGGCAAAAAAACGGTGCTGCACACCGGATTTCCACCACTCCTTTATACAGTCTCTGGGGCAAATCGGCGAGCGGCCTCCAGGATTGTTTTTTCAGGAATCCATGAATAAACCTGCTACCGTAGGGGCCATGGCTGACTGCACTGAAATTCTGGCAGATCTTATTCGTCGTCCCAGCGTGAATCCGATGGGCCGCGGTCTCACCGGCCCCGAATACCTTGAAGGGAGGGTGACCGAGTACCTTCTGAATCGGTTCAGCGAAGCTGGAATAGCCGCTGTTCGGCAGCACGTTTTCCCAAAACGCGAGAATGTGGTGGCTGTTTTACCAGCTACGAGGTCAGATTCACCTGTACTTCTGTGGGATGCTCATCAAGACACAGTGCCTGTCGAAGGCATGACCATACCGCCATTCTCTCCAACTATTAAGAATGGTCAGTTATTTGGACGGGGGGCATGTGATGTCAAAGGTGGTATGGCGTCGATGGTGGCAGCACTTGAAGATTTATCACCTTTGAAAATACGCCATGCTTCAGTCATTTTTGTTGCAAGCGTAAATGAAGAGTTTGGTTTTTCAGGAGCAAAAGCATTTACCAATCTATTGACAAAATCTGATCACGAAAGAGACAGGGTCGCAAAAGAATTGATTCAATCAGTTTTATCTGGCCTACCAGATATGGTTGTTGTGGCTGAACCAACTGGTCTTCAATTAGTAACTCAACACAAAGGTGCAGTTCGTTGGCGGATGACTGTCTGTGGTCAGGCGTGCCATAGTTCTTATCCAGAGAAAGGCTTGAATGCAATTTATTCTGCTTCTAGAGTTGCACTGGTGTTGGAGTCATTATCGCAAGAACTTGCTCTTCGTCACTCTTCACATCCCTGCGGTGCCCCAACACTCAGTGTAGGGACAATTCATGGTGGAATGGGTGTGAATCTTGTACCAGATCGCGTTGCTCTTGAAATTGATCGCCGATTGGTGCCGGGAGAAGACCCACTTGAATCAATGCGAGAGGTGATTGATTATGTTTCTAAACACTGCCCAACTACTGTGATCCACCATGAAGATCCATTTCTTGCAAGTGCAGGGCTTTCGAATGAAGGAGTTGGTGCAGCGAAGGCGGCTAAGAGCCTTCGAGATGCTGCAGAAAAAGCTGGTGTTCATGCTGCTGAAAAAGTTGCCCGTTACGGGACCAATGCGTGTGTTTATGCAGCGGCTGATTTGCCTTGTGTTGTCTTCGGCCCGGGTTCAATTGCCCAGGCGCACACAGCCAATGAGTGGATTGATTTGCGAGAGGTTGAGCAAGCCACAGAGATACTTAAAAACCTCGTTGGCTATGGAGGGTAAGCATAGCCGATCAAGCTTTCCAAGAAGTTTACTTTGCAAGAAGTTTACTTTGATTGTGCAAAAAGCCATGTCAGGAAGTCAGGCTCACTAT
>JALCBP010000005.1:0-2677 GCA_028066355.1 Pirellulales bacterium | reverse complement strand
CAAGAAGTTTACTTTGATTGTGCAAAAAGCCATGTCAGGAAGTCAGGCTCACTATTACAGCGTTCGCTGCTCGTGTATGTGATGCTGTTTTTTGCACCGGGAATAAATTTTCCTGACACACCATGATTGTCACCTTGCCAGATTGTGAGTTTCATATTGCCACCGAGGCGTTTCATTTCGTCAAATACTGCCTGATCTTTTTCAATCGGGCAGACGCCGTCTTTGTCTCCATGAAAAGCCCAGATAGGTAGATCCTTAATTTTTTCTGGATTAATAAATGGTTCTGAGCGTCGTAGTCCACTTCCTGCAGATGGTGCTGCTGCAGCGAAGAATTCTGGGTCAATTTGAGTGAATATGTAGGTGCCATGGCCGCCCATTGAATGTCCAAGGATGTAGATGCGACTCATGTCAACTGAGGTCAATGTATTGATAACACCTTTTATTTTTCGGAGGTGGCCGGAGTTCCATAGTTCATCGGCTTGTGGGGCAACTACATAGCAGGGGAAATCTTTTCTTCTCTGTTCATCTGCAAGTTGATGATTCCAGTCTTTCAATTGTTTTTTGTTGTTATTTCCTTTGCCTCCTGCTCCGTGAAGAGAAACAATTACCGGATAGTCCTTATTGGCATCGACAGTGAGGGGTGTCATGATCCGGCATGGCATGCCATCAAATACTTGTGGTTGGTATAAGTCTCGCCATGATTCCTGAGCCTGTATCAAAGATGCCAGTGATATCGTTATGAGACAGGCAATAGAGGGTAAAAATCGAATTGCTGAAAAGATTCTCATTAAAAATCACATCCTAATGTTCGACATACAACGGTTCTGTGTAAGGTAAGAAGTTTATCATTCCCCTAGGGTCTCATTACTGGCCGATCCCAATCTTGAGAAATGTAGTCACTCGGTTTTTGTGGCTTTGAAACTTCGGTGATGTCTGCGTTTGGATCGTAAAGTTGCCAGTTGTCTGTGCGAAACGGTGATGCCGGTAAGCCCTCTTGGTTATAAAGCAGGTTGCGTTGCGAGGGGTTCATGGCCCATGCATAACGAACTGCAACGGGTTCAGGGACATCTGAGGATGAAACAATCACAGTGGTACCGAGAATTCTTGCATCTGCCCAATACCACAGGCGATCACTGCCAGCGATGGCAAATCCGTTAAGTGGTCCTGAATGGGCGGGCTGGAGACCAGAACCAATAGACTCGAATTCGATACGGATTTCTCCATTTTCTATTTTGTGATCGTGGTATCGGGGGCCCTCACCCACCGGGCACTTCTTGTACGTGTTTTTTAGTGCAATGATCGCATGCCGAATGCCGATTGGTTTTTTATTTTTGGGATGTAATGCAATGGCATCCCCAGTGTCGATGGAAACCGCCATGTGTGTGTTCGGAAGGTTTTTTGTCGCGAGACGCATGGATTCGCGGTTCGCAACCCAAGGAGATTCAACGCCTTCTGAAGGAGCAGTCTGCGGCTCATGCCAGCTTGGGAGTTGAGTTATTTGAACTGGGAAATCTTCAGGTATGTGGCCATTTGACTTTTGGTGCCATTCCTGGCGATAGAACTTTACGAGTGTTTCCAACTGGTGTTGATAATGCATTGCCTGAGGAACATTTTTTGAGTTTCTTTCACCCTGGTACCAGATGATTCCCCGAATGCCAAAGGGGATCACTGGCGCGACCATGGCATTAAATATATTCCCCGGGAATTGATGCCCGAGCGTGGCTGGTCGTGTAATAATTGGTGGAGAAAGTTGTCGAAACTTGTTTTTCATAGTTTCGCCAGCATCAATTTTGATGTTGTAGGCATCTAATTCGGCATTGAAGGTCGCGAGTGCTTTCTCGACCGTTTCCCCTCGGTTTTCTGCCAAACGAGCAGCTGTGTTTTCAAGTAATTCTTTCTGTACTTTCGACCGCGGATCATTCTTTTGTTGATCCCACGGAAGCCACCCCTCTATGGGTGTTCCAGCATATGCACGCTGAATGATGCCCACAGGAATACAGAGTTCCTGCTGGAGCTTTTTAGCGAAGAAATAAGCAACTGCGGACGTTTCCATTGCCGACTCAGCGGTGCAAGGTTTCCAAACGCAAAGTCTGTCACGATTTTCTTCAAGAGGTGTGTGCCAATGCTCGCGGGAAGATCTAAAAATCCTCAGGTCAGGAAGGTCAACTGCCAATTCATCATCTGCTTCAAAACTGTTTTGAACTGACCAACCCATATTAGATTGACCTAAGCAAAGCCAGACTTCACCAATAGCAACATTTTTTATGACAATTGTGTTTGTTCCGACCACGCGAAGTGAATGCCCTGTCCCATGCGATGGTGTTTCTAAAAAAACTTTCCAGCGACCCTCACTGTCCGTGACTGTTGAAGCACTGGCTTCCCAACTCGAGTCAACAACCACTTCTTCACCTGGTTCTGCCCAGCCCCAGATTGCATTTGTCTGATTCTGCTGAAGAATCAGACTATCTGAAAAAAAACGAGGGAGATGAACTTCAGCGAATGCACCGCCACATAGGAATAGTGAGATACAAAGTGATAAGACGTACGTTTTATTATTTTTCTTGAAGGTCGAGCTGTACTGCCAGAGTGAACGGTTCATCGATCATTTTTCTCTATTCTTATTCGTAGCTTTACTTATTGGAATGGAATTTCCCCAAAACAATACCAACAAGTCGCC
>JALCBP010000138.1:0-4255 GCA_028066355.1 Pirellulales bacterium | reverse complement strand
ATCGTGAGATTGATCAGCAACGGATTGCACCCTTGATGCTGTGCTAGTGCGTTGCATTACTTGGGCTGCTGCAATGTCGAATTAGATTGCTTGTTCGTGCTAATTCGTGTGTGAATCTGCTTGGTGGTGAGGGTTTCTTGCGATTCGCGTGTGAAATTGACCATCGCTAAAAAATACTGCTTTGATTGCCGATATCAATTGAGGCAATATTTTTAGGGGTGAGCAATGATACGATATCTCTCTGTGGAACAGATTACGAACGCCGCATGGCTGCTTATGATTTCAGCTGCCCTTGTTCTTGGCGCAAAGAGTTTCTCTGACTCGTCTCGCAATGTATGCCATAACTGTCCAGAGAAAGTTGAACATGTTGGCAGTTTAAGTAAGTTGATGAAGTAGTTTTCAGCTGGCTAAAGACCGACTGGTTGCATACTCTTTATACGGAGGAGTTCGAATGTCTGCCTTTGTTGCCGTTCTGGCTATAACAGTATTTCTGTGGCTGAACATAGCGGTTATTGCCCGGTGTATTCTCGGGAAATAAATTTCGTGCTGTGAAGTCTGGATCTTCTTGCCCGATCCGGAGCTATGCATGATGGTTCACTAGCAGAGAGCCGTAGTTATTTGGCGGTTATTCTCACAACCGCATCAAACAGTTCTGGGGATGTGTTCGAACACACGACCTCTTCGTGCCGAAAGCAGTAGTGGCACCCGATAGAGAACAGAAATAAAAATCGACCTGCATTGGTCATGGTGTTTTTTTGTGCGCTTTTCTTAGAGCGGTACACATTGATCGTCTTTTTGTTAAGAAAACAGGGTGGGGCATTCTGCTCACGTACTGCAAGTGATTTTTTAGGTGCGCGTTCCGGATTTTTTGATGGCCAGGCAATAGCTTTCAGCCTTAAATGCTGCAGCGTTTTTGTGCGTATATCGGACAATGCCGTACTGTCACGAACAAGTCACTTTGGTGGTTGTAGTATTCCCAAATAAGTGTGGCCCGTCCGTAGGTTTTTTGTTCTTGCCCCTGCGGGCGGGTTTCCTCCTGCTATGAAGGGAATGAACAATGGAATCCTTAAGCCCATTAGTCTTGCTCTTGCTTCCGTATGCGGATCTAGCAAGTGCCTTCAATCAAATGCTTCTTTTGAGTGCATGCTTTTTGTCTGCTCTCCTTGCTTATGAGTTGAGAGGCCCACTCCTTGCAAGTGTTTTTGGTCTGAAATAGATCAGTAAAGGCCCATCCGTAGGTTTCTGACCCGCCTGCGGGTGGGCTTTCTACTATTACAGGAATTGCAAAGATGAAAACAAAAATGCAAATAATGCTTGTTGCTTTTTCTTTTGGGTTTCTGGTTTTTCTCATACTAGCCTTTGCTACACCAACAAATCATGGCATGAGCAACCGCAATACTGTTGTCAGTTTACGACCCCAGCCGCTATCACTAAAAATGTTAGCCCATGTTGTGCGTTACTGTGAGGAGAACGATAAACCTATGCATCCAGGAATCGTCAGGTGGGCGTCTTCATCATTGACTATTGGTGACAACCAGTTTGTACAAACGGATAGTATTACCGCGTCTAGAACATTTTTGAGTAAATAAAGGTCGTCGTAGCGTGTTCGGAGGATTGTTTTAAATGTAGCTATGTAACGAACAAGACATATTTTCAACCGGAGTGCGTGCTGTAAAGGCACATCGCACCTGTCGGCATCCCCTTATAGTTTGCAGGGGGTTTTTATTTTTAACAGGTGATTAGTGGCGGCCTGATAAACTGCATCTATGCAAGATGATTCACCCAAACCAGATTGTGACGATCTGTCCAGCATTCTGGACAGACCACCTGCCTTGCCGCCAAATCCATACGGGGACACAGATTTGGTTCGAGGTATATGTTTCCGTGGGTGGCTGTCCAAATTACTGATCTTTGTTTTCTCTATTTGTTTTTCCCCACTACCGTCGTCGAGTAATATAGGGCCACTGACAGGATTATGGTTTGATACCATTTTTCTTAAGAGACCGAATGTTATGAGCCAAGCAGCTTCTGCTGGTGAATAATTTTCGTGGTTTTGCGTGATGCACCGACCACGACACCAAATCCATAAGGGGGAGAGAAAGAAGATGCTTGACGCGCGCAGAGTGAATCAGTTTCTTACAAGGCTTTATTGCAACAGGTTCATCGGTGTTATCTGTTGTTGGTTCTTTTGTTCAGGATTGATGATTCAGGTCGTTCAGGCTCAGCCTCGCGCGGCCGGAGGCGCTGGACGACCAGCTCGGAATCAAGGAATGTTACGCAATGGGGATGACGCCCCAGATTTTTCCCTCCGTACGTACGATGGATCTCAGGTAATTACCCTTTCTAAGCTTCGTGGGAAACCTGTTGTTTTAGTTTTTGGTAGTTGTACATGTCCTCCATTTGTCCGTAGCACGTCGATGATCAATTCACTTGTCGATGAGTATGGTAAAGACGTGAATTTTCTCATGATCTATATCCGAGAAGCGCATCCTATTGGTGGAAGGGAGGTGCCGAATAATCAATTCCAGGTGAATGCTCCAACGACACTCAGCCAGCGTTGCGAATTGGCTGAAGATTTTGATGATCGAATTCAGATGCAGATGCCAATAGTTGTTGACACAATCGATGATACTGTGGCAGATGTCTACGCGCCGTGGCCGAATCGTATGGTCGTTTTGGATGGTAACGGAAAAATTGTCGATGTAGGTATTGCTGCTGCAGGAGGGACTCGGGAGTCAAGCAGACAGTTACCAGGCCTCTTGGATCGTCTTTTGAAAACAGAGGATAAATGAGAATGCGCAGGGGGTGGCTTCTTCAGCTGAGGATGACCAGCCATGGCATCGAATTCACGCTACCAAATCCATATGGGGGAGAAATGAGTTGATTGCAAATTATGCGTACGACCTTGCTGGAAATTGTGTATGGTTTTTTTGCCTTTTTTGGAGTAGCCGTGTCGCTCATTCAAATGTTTCAGATTGGCAATCTAAGACATTGTGTCGCATCCCTTGAAGGCAAGCGACCCATCGAGGGTCGATGAGGGTCGCCAACAAATAGGGTTGGGAGTGAATAATCGCAGCCACTAGTCATACGGGCAGGCCAGGTGACGTTTTTTGTTTCGCTTTCTGGATTATTTTCGGCCTAGACGCTGCTCTCAGGCGTCGAATAAGGACTCGACTTTTGCGTCTTTTGGCTAGCCGGAGGGGTGTGTGAACTATTTGCCTTGCTGGCCGTATTGTCAGCATGAAACACGAAATCCTATTCACCTTTGGCGATGACAAGCAATACGCACTGATCGACACTGAGTGTGTTGGCTGTCGTTGTGAATTTTCATTCATCGATGAAACAGGTGCGATGTCTTTTCCAATTTGCCTTGCATGCGAGAACGCCTTAAAGGCTTGTAAGCGTGAATTGGATAAAGAGGAGGGGTAAGGATGCAATGAATAAACATACTAAGGCCGAAGGCTTAGAACCACTGGTTGTACTCTCGCTATTTACTTTTTTCGTTTGGCTAATCTCTACAAATGCAAACTACATAAATGAAGATGGTCGCTATGTTATCGGAATTGGTGCGATCGTTGTTTTTTCTGCAGTGGTTGCCATTGCAGTGCTAAACGGAAGGCATTTGGGTAAACGTTTTGAAAAGTAGAAGGGATAAGAAATGATCTGCGACCGAACCGATGTTATTTTCTTCGGATTTTGTGCTCTGGTAATTACTTTGCAGTCTGTCTGGGGAACTGGCTTCTTGGCAAATCTCCTAGTCCTACCGTCGATAAACTAAACACACTCAGGGTGCTATAACGTGAATGTGTCCCAAGCATTAATGAGAAGGAATAAAAGATGAAGTCTTTTTTAGATCCGGCACGACTGAGGATAGTTGTATTGTGCTTTATTCTTTCACTTTTTGCATACGGGGCGACCTACAGGTTTAGTCGCCACTGTCCTGTTTGTTATTCACCAGTGAAGGTCGAATATGGTCTTACTCTTGGTGTTTTAGGCTACCTCGGTGACTTCGATATCATCCACCAAGACTGCTTCGATGCGTGGAGCGGTAACGGCGACCTTCAGAATTTCTTTAGCTTAGAATTTGCTGATAACGATTTTCAAAAGCACTCGAGTGAAGCAGTCGCGAGTCTTTAATAAATTTTGCGACATAAGTTGCTTCATTTTGTCACATGGTTTTCAGGTAGAAGGGTGAGTTGGGGTGTGTGTGGCGCCCGTCGAACACCTCGGTGATTGCGTGGCTAACCTTGTGCTG
>JALCBP010000033.1:0-26825 GCA_028066355.1 Pirellulales bacterium | reverse complement strand
GGTTTACCAGGAACAATCGCCCGCATGCCGCTATCGAGTTCTTGAAGTGCACTCTGACGATCATCAAGTCGTAGGCCAGCCTGTCGATCCTCACTGTCAGGCCCATGGCAGGCAAAACAATAACGTGAAAGAATCGGCCGAACATCGTGGTTGAAAGACGGCTCATCAGGCTGCCCTGCAAGCATGGTGCGTTGAGAAACGCTGGCAACAAAAAGTAAAAGAACGGCCAAGAAAGATCTTATTGAACCTTCTTTCCAACCGCTTTGATGCAAAACACTTACATCACCTCCGCTGTAGAAAAGCGTGTGAGTGTGCAACTCTAAATGCGAAGCATGTGAACGTTCCATTGGTGAAACTCCCAAGACTTTTGGGGAACACCCACATCGCCGCTTGCCAGAAAAACTTCAAACGCGGATCCGAAAAGGGATCGATCAGCGGGGTCAAAACTATTTAATTACTAGCACTTCTTTCCTGGGTAAGCAAGAAAGGCTCTTCAAGCATCAGGAGAGAATGTGCCAAAAACAGCTTTTTCATTTTTGGACTCTAATTCATGCAAATTAAGCTCATACTCCAGCCAATCTGGCCAATTTTGCTCCATGCCCCATCAGCCTATTCAGCATCTAGTTCCACCTTTAAAAAAATGCTAAAAACATGGGCCTGATGACCATACATGTCACTAGAAAGTAGCTCGTTGACGCTCATTCCTCGTGACCGTAGATTTTCTGTCAGTTGATTGAAAACATGCGTTCTGAGATACAACTTTTTAGCTCACTCGATCCCTCACCATGAAAGGTTCTACACCCTGATGGCCAAGAAGCTTGCGAAGAAAAAAAATGCGAAGAAAAAAATTGTCCGTAAAGCTGTAAAAGCGAAAAAAGCTGGTCGGATGATTTACTACTTTGGCCAGACCAAGTGCGACGGCGATGGAACCATGCGGGAACTCCTCGGTGGTAAGGGTGCAAACTTGGCCCAAATGGTGAAAATTGGTCTGCCTGTTCCTTCCGGGTTCACCATCACAACACAGACATGTATCGACTACTACGCAAATAACAAAAAATTTCCTGCTGGTCTCGAAGATCAAATTCTCCGCAACCTGAAAGCGATTGAAAAGGAAACAAAGAAAAAGTTCGGTGACCCCAAGAATGCGTTGCTTCTGAGTGTTCGTTCTGGCGCACGTGACAGTATGCCTGGAATGATGGACACCATTCTGAACCTTGGGCTCAATGACGAAACTGTTGTTGGTCTTGCTGAAGCAACGGGCAATCCACGTTTTGCCTATGACTCATATCGCCGATTTATTCAGATGTACGGTGATGTTGTGATGGGCGTCCAGAAGCGGCACGAAAATGAAGATGAGCCTTTTGATGAAGTCATGGACGGGCTGAAGCATCAACTGGGTATTGAAGACGATACGGACCTGACCGAAGAAGCACTCCGAGAACTCATCAAACGATACTTCCGTCTTATTAAAGAGCGTACCGGCAAAAATTTCCCACAGGATCCATTCAAACAGTTAATCGGTGCGGTTGGCGCCGTATTTGGAAGCTGGATGAATGAACGAGCGATTCTTTACCGTCGGAAGTACAAAATTCCTGACGAGTGGGGTACTGCGGTCAATGTCCAGACTATGGTGTTTGGAAATATGGGTGATGACTGCGCGACTGGCGTTGCCTTCACTCGTGACCCAGCAACAGGTGAAAACACGTTCTACGGTGAATACCTTGTAAATGCACAGGGTGAGGATGTCGTTGCTGGTGTTCGCACACCGCTTCCTATGACAGCCATGGCAAAGGACCCTGTCTTCAAAGACACCTACAAGCAGCTTGTAAAAGTTCGCGAACGTCTTGAAAAGAAATTTGGTGACGTGCAGGACTTTGAATTCACTATTGAAAAGAAGAAGCTTTTCATGCTTCAGACTCGTAACGGCAAGCGCACAGCGCTCGCCTACGTGAAGATTGCACATGATATGGTAAAGCAAAAGCTGATGAAGCCAGCTCATGCATTGAAGTCTGCAGATCCAGATGCGTTATCCCAGCTTCTTGCACCAATCTTTGACCATAAAGCCTATGCCGCTGCCAAAAAAGAAGGTCGTCTCCTGACTACCGGACTTCCAGCTGGCCCTGGTGCTGCTGCTGGTCAACTTGTCTTTACTGCTGCCAAGGCAGAAGAACTTGCCGAGGCTGGCGAACGAGTTGTTCTCGCTCGCGTCGAAACAAGCCCTGAAGACCTTCGCGGAATGATTGCAGCAGAGGGTATTCTGACCAGCCGCGGTGGTGTCTCCAGTCATGCCGCATTGGTCGCTCGTCAGATGGGTAAAGTCTGTGTTGCTGGTGCTGGTGAAATTGTCATTGATTACGGCAAGGGCACACTGACATGCGCTGGAAAAACGCTCAAAGAAGGTGATGCCATTTCGATTAATGGAAGTAATGGCGAAGTCTTTGCCGGCAGCATTGAGACTGCTGATAGTGAGCTGAAGCAGGTTCTTGTCAGCAAGACAATGAAGCCAAAGCAGTCAAAAGTTTTCCAATACTACGACTTCATCATGAAGTTGGCAGACAAACACCGCAAACTTGGACTACGAACCAATGCGGATACACCTGAGCAGGTTCGTCAGGCAATTGCTTTTGGTGCAGAAGGTATTGGCCTTACGCGAACTGAACACATGTTCTTCGAAGGCGATAGGATCGACGCCATGCGTGAAATGATCCTTGCCGAAAGTGAAGACGTACGTCGAGCCGCCCTGAAAAAGCTGCTTCCGTATCAACGGGAAGACTTTGAAGGAATCTTCAAGGCACTCGAAGGCCGTCCAGCAACGATTCGTTTGCTTGATCCACCACTTCATGAATTCGTACCCCACGACAAGAAGTCTCAGGAAGATCTCGCCAAGAAGTTGAAGATCAGTCCGGCAGTCGTAGCCAAGCGAGTTGCTTCATTGCATGAGTTCAACCCAATGCTTGGTCATCGTGGATGTCGTCTTGGAATAAGCTATCCCGAAATTTCGGCGATGCAGGCACGTGCGATCTTCGAAGCAGCATCAAAGGTACAGAAAGCTGGCACTAAAGTGCGTCCAGAAATCATGGTCCCACTCGTTGGCTTTAAGAAAGAGTTGGACAATCAAGTTGCTGTCATCCACGAGGCTGCAGCAGCGGTTCAGAAGGAAACCGGTCAAAAAATCTCGTATCTCGTTGGCACAATGATTGAAATCCCACGTGGAGCACTCACCGCTGACGAAATAGCTGAGACTGCTGAATTCTTTTCCTTCGGTACGAATGACCTCACGCAAACGACTCTCGGCATGAGCCGAGATGACATGGGTTCATTTCTCAACAAGTACACCGAAGAAGGAATCTTCAAGGCAAATCCATTCGCATCGATTGATGTTGCTGGTGTTGGCCAGTTGATGAAGATCGCTGTTGGAAAGGGCCGTGAAAGTCGTCCAAAGATCAAACTTGGCATCTGTGGTGAGCATGGTGGTGATCCACACTCGGTCCACTTCTGCCATGAACTTGGTCTGGATTATGTGAGCTGCTCGCCATTCCGGGTACCAGTTGCCCGATTAGCTGCTGCTCAAGCTGCTGTTCAATAACCTCGGGTGATTCGACCTGTATCACTCCAAGTAAGTAATGTATTGGCATGGATCTTTCCTACGAAGCCACCGCGCTTGCCTTTATTCTGGTTGGCGTGGTGACTTTGTGGGTCACGGAGGCACTGCCGCTGCCTGTGTCTGCACTTCTAGCAGCGGCGGCCTGCGTTGTGGCAGGCGTTGCACCCGCAAGTGAAGTATTCCGACCATTTTCTCAGCCTCTTGTATTTCTATTTATTGGGTCTTTCATTCTGGCAGAAGCTATTCGCATTCATCGACTCGACCGTCGGCTTGCGTTTGCGGTTCTTGCGCTGCCAATGGTCGGTGAACGTCCGATTCGAATCATGCTTGCGGTAGCTGTTGTATCGGGTGTTGTCAGTGCTTTTATTTCCAACACTGCAACGACAGCAATGATGGTTGCGATTGTTGCTGGCATGCTTTCTGCCGTTGAAGAAGCTGGGACAAAAGCGAATTGCTGCCCCAAGCCAGAATTTGCAACTGGATTATTTCTCTGTGTTGCATTCGCGGCATCAATCGGTGGTTTGGCAACACCGATCGGTACTCCACCGAATGTGATTGGGCTGGCTTTCATCCGCGAACAACTCGGTGTTCATATAAGTTTTTTCGAGTGGTGTCTTATCGGAGCACCTGTGTCCATTTGCCTCATCCTTTTGTCGACACTCTTGCTCGCTCTGAGCTTTCCAGCTGGGGTACGTCATATTGAAGGCATGAGTCAACTGGTGACAAATGAAAGAGCACAGCTTGGTTCATGGACAACTGCTCAGCGGTCTACGGCCGTAGCCTTTGGCGTGACAGTGTGTCTTTGGGTGACACCCGGATTATTGACACTCACCATAGGTAGTCAGCACCCACTGTGTTTGTGGTTTCGCAATCATATTCCTGAAGGTGTTGCTGCAATCTTAGGGGCCATGCTTCTTTTTATTCTTCCTGGTAACGATCAAACAAAGCAATCATCACGCGTTCTACAGTGGCAACAGGCCGCAGGAATTGACTGGGGTATTATTCTTCTCTATGGCGGTGGCATGGCTCTCGGCTCCTTAGCGTTTCAGACAGGCCTTGCCGAGGCCATCGGGAAGGGCCTTACCGCATGGCTTCCGAGTGATACAAGTGGATGGGTTCTCATCGGTGCTGCTTCAGTTGTCGCCGTATTTACAAGCGAGTTTACGAGCAATACAGCGAGTGCAAATATGGTTGTTCCGGTTGCCATTGCCTTGGCGTCTGCTTCTGGGGGTGACCCGTTATCTACTGCCATCGCTGCCACGCTTGCTGCGAGTCTTGGTTTTATGATGCCGGTCAGCACCCCGTGCAATGCAATTGTCTACGGAACCGGACGCGTCCCACTTCGATCGATGATGCGGGCTGGTATAGGACTCGATATCGCGGGTGCCATTATGGTAACTCTTGTTGTGACACTGCTATCACCACTCATATTTCAGTGACAACTGAGTGATGGTCTCTTGAAGGCCATCAAACTTCGGGCGAGCGGCCTTTAGGCATGCTACAAACCATTGAAGTTCAGTGATTTTTCCAGGAACCACATTCCTACCCAAAAGTCCAACGGAACAAGTCGGCTGCTACTCTTGTCTGCTACTACTCTTTTTGATCTCCATAAATTGGAGGAGTCCATCCTTTAGGAAGTTTGCCTTGTGGACGGACTCCGATTGCATCATCCGGAATGGGATGGTCCGCTGCCACCTGTAGTGAAAGATCATCAGGAAGATGCTTTATCTCAAAATCTTTGTACTGGATGGTCATCGCGGGGCCCACATGCACCTGGACCGCTAGCACTCCTTCTATTTCCCTCCCACCTTCATCCAAGTCGATAACATCCACTGTTTTAGCTCCATCGATCCAGTGGCGGTGGTGATTCCCCTCGACCAAAACACGGTACTCGTGCCACTCATTGGGAGCTACTTTTGGTGCTTGCCACGTCTCAATAATCCAACTCTGTCCTTTTGGATCAATGATCACTTGATTGCCTGTACGAGCAAGAATCCGTCGCCCTTTCTCTTCATAAAGCATTCCGTTGTACAGGGGATTGTTTGCCACAACGTCACATTGATACCCAGTCACAACATCGAGTCCAAGATCGGGGCGAGAGGTACCACGATATTGTATGCCACTGTTTCCACCATCTGTGACTTTTACTTTGACTCGAAGGTCAAAGTTGCGAATGGTTGATCCTTTCCAAGTAAGGAACCGATTCATTTTCAGACTTCCATCTGTAGTTCCCGTAATGGCACCGTCCTTGACTGACCAGTACTTCATGTCACCTGACCATTGACGAAGCGTTTTTCCATCAAACACTTTCATAAATCCTTTGGAGTCGACACGACCCACATTGTTAGCTGAGGCGATCGGCATAGGATCCGTCGATCGACCAAAGCTTGTGATGGGATCGAGAGGACCACCATACTTGTCGACTTTTTCTGTTGTGCGCCGTCGCATAGCCACAAGTACATCCTCATGATCAGGGTTACCAGCCAAGTTGACTAATTCATCTGGATCATTCTTTAGATCATGAAGAAATTCATGATTCTCATGATCAAAATAGCGAACGTACTTATAGTTCTCATTTCGTAGCCCTTCAAAAGCCGGGATTCGGCTACGAACAGCAAAGTGCTCATGAAATGTTTCCTTTCTCCAGTTTTCACGATCTTCACCATTCACTATTGGCCGCAAACTATGACCTTGATAGCGTTCCGGGATTTCTACACCCGCCCAGTCCAGAAAAGTAGCTGGCAAATCAATATTCAGGGCCGTCACATTTGCCACTTGCCCACGCTGTGACGCTTTCACTCGTGGATCGTAAATGATAAGAGGAACACGGAGTGATTCTTCAAAATGAGACCACTTTCCTGCTAAACCGCGGTTCCCCATGTAATACCCGTTGTCGGCTGAATAAACGATGATTGTATTTTCTGCCAGTCCCGCCGCTTCAAGAGCGTGAATGAAGCGACCAATCGCATTGTCAATTCCGCTTACCATGCGATAGTAGGCATGAACATTTGTCTGGTATTTTTCCTCAGTGTTCCACCGCCAAAAGAAACGCTCACGATTAATTGTGGTCTGCAAAAAGTCTGGAAGAGCATTAAAAATTTCTGGTGCTTGTAGCCGCGGAGGGGCGATCACGATGTCGTCATACATACCATCAACGTCTCGCGGCCAAGGAAAGTGCCCAATTCCAGGTCTTCGATCGCTGTCTTCTGCATGGCATGCATTGAACCACATGTTCAATGCAAATGGCTTGTTTTTTGGCTGAGACTGAATGAATTGAATACCACGATCGACAATCACTTCGGTCTCATGACGTAAGCTCCCATCTGGCTGCTTTTTATAAAAAGGATTACGTCCAATAGCCTCAAATTCATCAAAGTGCTCTTCTCTTTTGTATTGACGAGGCATCTTGGCATGCCACTTGCCGAAGTAGCCGGTGCGATAACCATTTTCTCGTAAAAGGTCACTGTAAAGGGTGTTGACGGCTGCAGGAGTCGCAACGTCCGGATTGCTCGAGGTGCCAAAACTGCGACCAGTCAAACCGCAGAGGATACTTGTACGACTGACCCAGCAAATCGAATGACTGACACAGGCGTTATCAAACCTTGTGCCTCCTCTGGCCAATGCATCAATGTTCGGCGTTTGTATAACAGAATTCCCATAACAACCAAGCGTCGTGGTGGTTTGATCATCGGCAAAGAAAAACACAATGTTGGGGCGTTCCGTTGTTGGCGTCTCTACCGCACGGGTTTCAGTGGGAAAAACATAAGCGCTGACGAGTAGAAGCATCAAAGAAAAATTTTGTGTATTTAAATGCATGATATTTTTTACTTAGAAAAGGAACTATAAAAACAGACCTGACAACGCAACCAATAATCTTGAATGTCGCAGAGATTAGTCCATCCATACTACTACATCCCGCAATTAATTGATTTTATTTATCCACTGCTTCGAGAGTGTCAAAGCTACCGAGATCCGTTGCCCTTCAGTATGTATCAGTCATTATCTGCGGGGGCACCTATTGGCTTACCATCAAGTCACAACAGAATCGCTTTTCCTTGTCATGAGAGAATAGGACGCGAGAGTCAGCATGATTGCTAGGATTTTATCTGGCAGACAAGATCTTGACGTTACCGATTTTTATTTTTTCAGGCTTTGGAAGCCGCCGCAGTGGACAACAATTTTACAATTGTCAGCAGGTTGAGATTCTTCACAGTTGCAATTATTTCTTGGCACGTTTACTCGCACTACGGCCAGAGCAAACATGAACACCCATGTAGCTAACCCTTTAGCGTTGACTAGCAAGAGTGATTCATTTACCGCAACAGCCATTACACTCACTACTGATCCTGGCTTCACGAAGCCAAGCAAAATGGCAATGAGCATCTCGCCAAAAATATAACAAGAATATCACGCGAATTACTGTTTAGTGACAGCGCGAGTGAGGGTCATTGATGACCTCGACTTACATGCCAACAGGTATATGTGCCCCACAATGGTGACATCGAGGCATAGCGATCGGCTCTGGCGATGGGAGTCGACCCGTATGCCGCCATTTGTGAAATCTTGGAAACGTTGGAGGAAGTGCCACGCACTGGCTTCTTGCCTCAGCTTTCGCTCGCAGTTGGCCACATGCGTCAGCATGAAAATGTGTTGGTGGTGGACAACAGGGACGGTTACAGCAACGACCCCCTACACTCCCATGCCATGGAGGATGACGATCCCCCTCACAGTTACATGATGCATCTGGCATACCTACTTCGCTGAAGGTGATCGCATCACTGCTCATTATTACTTCACCTGCATCAACAGGCATGCTGTAAGTTGCCATGAGCAGGAAGAAGCAGATTGCTGGTATCGACAAGAGTTGTACTTTTTTTAATTTTACATTGTGCAAAATGCTCATCGGCCCAACTCCATATCGAACGTAATAGCGTACAAAAATGGTTATCAACAAATTTTGAGTCTCAAGTAATTCGCACACAGATAACAACAGTGCGACCAGATACGAATCCTTGTCCCTAAAAATTACGTATCGACGTTAGGAAAGGGAAAGGTGAGCGATGCTGCTAGTAAGTCACTTCGTGCCACTTATAACGAATACAATGACGAGTGAAACACGACGAGTAGAATCATCCACGCTCAATGCGAAAGTTCATTGCCGAACGACCCACTTATTTTACTGTTTGAGACGCTTATTTATTTAAGTCTGATACTTTTATTGACACAGAGCATTGACTCGACAACCGGTTTTATTCCCACAAAAGGCCAACGATCTAGAATTAAAATTGAAATCGGCGTAGTTTTTATATTAATCCGCTGAATCGACTCTCAAATTCGAGAATTATTTTGAAAGTTCAACTGAACTACGGTGAAGACAAGGCTCTTGTCCTCGACCATGAACCCTCGCTGCAACTTACAGAAATGCGAGGTCCGGAAGGATTTAGCATTGATGAGTCACTCGGCCTTGTACGAGATGCTCTGCTGCAGCCTGTTGCTGGCCCTCCCTTGCCCGATCATATTGTTCCCGGTGATAAAGTTGTAATTGCTCAAGCTGGCAATCTGCCGGGTGACAATCAACTTTCAGATGCAATATATCTTGCCATACTTGAAAGCCTGGAGGCTGGTGGGGTGACTAGTGATGATATTCAACTTGTCATAGCACCACCGGCCATTCAATTTACTGATCAATCCCTCACAAATGAGGTGTCCGACACAATCAACCAGCCATTTCACGTAACGGCATTTGACCCATCCGACGATAGCGGGACAGCCTATCTCCTTGCCGACGAGAGCGGTGAACCACTTCACCTCGCTCGTAGTCTGGTTGATGCTGATGTTGTCGTCACGCTTGGGTGCTTTGGCTATGATGCCAGTTTGCATGGCCGATCACCTGAAGGAGAAATATGGCCAAGTTTTGCTCGGCAAAATCGTCGCGAGGCACTAATCACTTCACTTTCCAAGAGCCGTCGACAGGCACTCCGTCAATGGCGGGATGAAGCAGAGCAAATCGTGGCGCAACTTGGAGTCCTTGCTTCATTACATCTTGTGGCTGGAGATAATCAAACATTAGCAGGTGTGACCTTCGGTTTTCCTGCTTCTTCAGTGACACAGGCTAGATTACTTGCAAAACCATGGCGACCCTCTCCTCAATCTCGTTCAGCCCTCACAATTGCTGGCGTAGCAGACAAACCATGTGGCTTTGCTGAGCTCACTCAGGCCCTAGCGGCGGCGGCTCGTGTCACAGACCATGACGGAACAGTCTGTATCGTGTGTAGTATGGACGAAGAGCCTGGTCCGATTTTTACACGCTGGCGACAAGGGATCAATTTAAGGATGCTCTTACGCGAAGCCTTGAATTCTGATGACATTAGCTTGCACATGGATGCTCTTCAGACATTACTTTTTGCTCAAGCTCTAGGGGATCGCCGTCTTGTGCTTTTATCTCAACTGAATCAGGACTTAGTTGAAGACCTTGATATTGGTTACGCTGAAACTCCGGATGCAGTGAATCGCCTGATTCAGCAGGCTGAATCAGTCTGCGTGATCCACGAGGCGAACCGGATGTGCCCACAGAAAATCTGATCTTTTTTGTTTCAACGGTAATCTTCTACTTCTTTCCATAACTTTTCAGTTTTGATGCAACCAAAAAGGGAGTGGTTCACTGGATAACGGCTGGACCACCTTGCCTTGAATAGTGCCGATGGCAATTGGCCCCCAATGCCTGCTATCTCTGCTCGCAGCGGGACAATCACCCAGGACAAACACATGCTCTGCCGGAACAGGCCACTTCCTTTTATTCGGTACTGACAGCCAGTGGACGTCCCGCCAAATGAATAGCTCTTCAGCAATCACAGTACCTGATGCGTTCTCATTCTCTGACAGTAGCTTGATTCCTAGAGCAAGCGAAGACTCATTCCGTGACTTTTCTCGGGCATTTGATATGTCCCACTGAGCAGACCACTCTTCTGGCAACTCGTCAGAAAATCCCGATCCCTTACCGTTTCCACGTTCATGAAATTTTTTTTGCTCTTCTCGAATGACTGGCCACGCCGCCACAACGTATTGACCGTCAAGCCTTCCAGCAATCACCGCAAGTGCCCCATCATTTTTTACAACAAGTCGTGCAACAAGCCCATCCTTCTTCAAACGTATTTCAAGACCACACCCTTCCTGAAGATCAATATCAAGCACAGCTGCGATTCCAACATCTCGAACAATCTCTAATCGCCGGGTTTCCATCGGCAGCCATGACACATCATCATAAAAACACAGGCTACCGATGTCTGGCACAACACCCCGTGATACTTGTGGTTGAAAATCTAACCATGAAAACTGATCTGAAGAAACATTTTCACATATCCAGACATTGTTTGATTGCTTCCATGAGCGATTTAAATCACGCCATGAATCAGTTTGGCAATCGACTATGAGGCCAAACTGCTGCAACAAAGGTGGATCCTTCCTAAGCATCTCACCATCTACAACAAGTTCACCATCTATGATTTCAATAATTTCTCCAGGTAGCCCTACGATTCGCTTGGTGACCAGTTTGTTATTCAATTCACATACTACTGGTACATATCTTTGATACGCATCCGACTGAACGGGTACCCACGAAACAACCTCACCATCCCGTAGTCCAGGAGCCATTGATAGCCCTTCAATTTTTCCTGAAAGGGGAACCGAGTGAGAGTTATTACAACCTACCAGAGATATACAAAAACAAATCGTGATAACAAAGCAGATAGTCACGACAATGCTTTATTCCAAAACAATCTTTAGCACACAGAAATCGTTAACAGCCAATCAATTATTGCACTGCTTGAACTTTTTCAGTCCAAGACACCTTTTACGGCTTTTGGTTTCCGGGCACTTGGAGGACCTGGGGTTCTAGGCGGTGGCTTTGCTCCAATGTTATACCCAACATTGAACTGCTGAGTTCTACTGGCGCCCGGCTGAATTATTGTCCAGCCAGCGAAATAACCATATCTATCTGTAACCTTTCGCATTGCCATATACGTCTCAAACGAATCTGGCTCTACAAGATAAGAAAGGTACCATTGCCGCGTCAGTAGTTTATCACCGAAGATTTTGCTGAAAATACCTTTGACCGCTTGCTCTGGATCTTCGCCACAGTTCTCCTTAGGAATCATTTCAACGTTAATACCAGCGCCATTACGGACAAGTTTCAGTTCAAAGAATTCATTTTGAAGAGGATCTTTATTGAAATCATCAATCAACTTGATTGCTTTTTTCTCATCGGTAATGTACCTGCCCTCTTCAGCCTCAATTTTACTTTGGCTGACGATGGTATTAACGTAATTCTTTACTTGGTTTTTAAATGCTTCTGGAATGACCTTGGGAATTACTTTGCCACCGCTTATAAGAATTTCTTTTTTTGAAAGCAGAGGCCTACCATCAGTCTTCCTCGGAACATCTTTCGGTGTCGGTGGTCGAACTTCTCTCGGTGGCGGTGCATTTAACGTTGGCATATTTTCCAGTTTTATTAATAAGTCTTCTTTTTCGACTGTAAACTTCTTCTCTTTCGCTTCGAGCTCGGCAAGTTGAGCCATGAGGCTTCTCCTAAGCTTTTCAGCTGCCAGTTTTTTTTCCTCTGCTTCTTTCTCAGCCGCTTCGGCAGCAAGTAGATCCTTTTTTGCTTTCAACTCCGCCGCTGCTATATCTTCTTGGAGCATCGCAAGCAATTTTTCAGGATCAATTTTGTCCTTTTCGGACTCTGCCTGAATGGCTAACTTCATTTCTTCGAGCTTTGCTTCTGCTTCTTTAGCCTCCTGCTTTATTCGCTCCTGCTCAGCTGGATCAATCTGAGCAATCATCTCTTCCATGCGTCGCGCTGCCTCTTGGCTGGAAAGCTGAACTGCAACAAGAACAATCACGAGAATGCCAACAACGTTAGTGAGGGCATCGAGCAAAGAATCCATGTTGGCACCAGTTGCTGACGTGTTGCTTTTTCGTCGGGCCATAAGATTGTTCCTTTCTCAGTCTGCTTTATTCTCAATCCAAATTATACGATATCATTCAACAAGAATTTCCCCTTCGCCCGGAAGTGGTGCCTTACCGCTAAGAGCTTCTACGATAAAATCACCATTATTTAGTGGAATAATGGCCAACTCTCTTTCATACTTACTTTCAAACTGATTAACGACATTTTTTGCCGTGTTGTATGTACTTACTCCATCTGGCCTAATTAAAAATGTGATTATTGTATCTCGCCGTCTTCTGAGAGGGCCGCTTTTGGCTTTTTGGTCCTTTACGTAATTAAGTAGTTTTTCAAACGATTTATCACTTGCAATTTTTGCCGCTGGTATTTTAATCGGCTTTTCATTCTTAAAGAGATTTTTAAAATCCAAGTCATTCGGTAGTAGCGTGATTCCATTTTTTGTAACTTCAACAAAGAATGGACGCCGTGCACCGCCACCACCTACTTTTGAGTAAAGAATCGAAATAGATTGGTCGGGCTTCTTCTTCTTGTCTGCAATCTTTGATTCAATCCTTTTCATCTCAGCAAGGATTTCCTGAATCTCAAGTTCACGCTTCTTGAGTTCAGCTTTATCTTCATCATCTGGAGGAGGTGGCGGAGGGGGCACATTCAATAAGCGTCCCTGAGCTTCACGTTGTAAACGTTCTGCCTCTACCAACTGCTGCTGAGCTTCCTGAACACGACTATCATTCGAAATACTTTCTTGCTTGAGCTTTGCCAGCCGCTCCTCAAGCCCACGAATAGTTGCAAGATTTTCTTCTGTTTGTTTCTGAATAGCTTCATTTTGAAATAAATCAGCGAGCTTATCAGTGTCGACAGATTCAAGAACAACAGCCGTAATAATCAGAATCAAGTTTCCGATCACGCATGCCAAAATATCAAGAAATGGAAAAAGTGATATTTCCTGTTTCTTTTTCTGCCTACGGGCCATGACATTTATTCCATGCGGTTACGCAGCCTGCCACCTTGCACGAACACATGAACAGACACAATTGGCTAGTACTTCAGTTTCGGTACTTAATGTTACTGTTTTCTTCAGGCTTCTTTTTCTTTCCGCCGCCGAACCCAAACCAACCTCGATGCTTCATTTCAACATTGATCGTTTGGCCATTCAGACGTTCCATTGTTTCAGCTAGCTCTGAAAGACTTTTCTGTAACGAGTGGGTGTACTCAGACACGCTACTGGCAGCCTCCGACATAAGATCTGTGGAACGCCCCCTCGCATCCTGTGCTGTGGACGCCATAGCTGCAATTTCATCCCGTGTTGACTCGACCATTTTCCCTAATTGCTCAACCTGCCCTGCATTTTTTTCGAACAGGCGATCGTGGGCATTGCTCCACCCTTCTTCTACTTTTGCTGCAAGTTTTTCTCCCATTCCATCGAGTCTTCCAACAAAATTTGCTAGAGACTGTTCGGTCTGGGTAATTCGCTCGGTTTGCTTCTCATCAATTTTCTTCCATGAATCAAAGAGATCCGCAGCGACGCCCTTCCCGAGAGTCTTGAGTTGCCCGATCCAACCCTCAAGCTCCGCCCTATGAACCTTCAACGCTGCTTGAACGACATCCTGCATGTCATTTCGGCTCGCGGAGGGCATGCGATGTTCCTCAGTATTCCTGCCATCTTCGAGTCGACGCAAAAGATATTCATTTGTGTATTCATCTACGTCACCAATTACATCACCTTCAAGTTTTTGAAGAGCACTTACAGGAAACGTAAGAATCATCGCCATCGCCAGGGCAACAAGCGTGGTATCAAATGATGTACCGAGACCACCTGTAATACTTTTTAGACCAACCTTCAGTGACTCCATATCACTCGAGCTACTCAGGGTATCGGTAAACCCACCAACTGCTGAACTCACCCCAATAACAGTTCCAAGAAACCCTAGAATCGGGATTGCCCAGATGAAAACATGGAACATTGTGTAACTCGAGTCGACACTGCCGGCGTCAAGATCTGACTGGCTGGAAAGCATCGTAGCTGTATCAGCAGCACTCTTTCGAACACGAAAATGCTCAAGACCTCGCACGCAACGAGTTACGAGAAAACTACCAACTGCATTTTTGGGGAGCTCACTTATATACTCAAGAAACTTATCAAGATTTTTTTCTGTAATCTTCTCCCCAATATCACTTGGCAGCACATCAAATAACAATGCTCTCTGCTGGCGACGAATCTTGCGTAGCTTGCCAACAAGCATGGTCGCTGCCCAGAAGAATAGAAATACTTCCGTGTATGGAACCCACTGGCCGGTCGCCATAGTGGAGCCTTCTCCGCCCATAAATAAACGCCCGAGGTACGAGCGGTCATCTTTGGGTCCAGCGAAAGGTAAAAGCACGAGATAAAAGACAACCGTACCTGCCAGACCGAACAAGGCATAGAGTGCTACGTTTACATTCGTATTTGCTGTGACCGACAACACACTAGCCCGCGCAACTGACTCTGCCGATCGTTCGGTTCCACCATCTTTTGGTGACTGCCCCGCTTTTGTACCCGCTGCTGTTTTTTCTGGTGCTTTGACAGTTATCGAACTGCGACAATGCGGACATCGTGCAGTTTTGCCAATAAGCTCATCCCGAACTTTGAGGCTTTTGTCACAGTCTGGACAGGACATTGTGAAGTACATTGAATAATTCTCACAAAATTACGACGTACTGCAGAAATCACTCGCATAAACAGCACGACTCGGAATCAAAATCACCCTAGTCACGGCTCCCCAACAAGTCGCTCTAAATATTTTTCTTCAGCCTATCGCGACACCCAAAGCAAAGCAACTCACCCGCAAAAGACAGCTAGCTACTTACTTTTGACCATGCGCGACTTTTTGCACTCGCAAGCACCGCATCACAAACCCGTTGCGTTTCAAGTGCGTCACGAAATGTTGGATGACAAGGTTCACCTTTTGCATAGCACGAAAGAAAATCAGCTACCTGATGGACAAATGAATGCTCGTAGCCAATGGCCAAACCTGGTACCCACCAGTTACCCATATATGGATGTTCTCCGTCTGTGACGTGGACACTCTTCCAGCCACGTTCTGGCCCCTCGTCGCTATAGTCAAAAATTTCTAATCGATGAAGATCATGAAGATCCCACTTGATACTCATGTTTTCACCGTTGATCTCAAACGTATAGAGCGCTTTATGACCGCGGGCATATCGCGTGCTTTCAAAGAGACCAAGAGAGCCGTTATTGAAGTGACAAAGGAATGAGCAGGCATCATCAATTTCAACTGGCTCTTTCTTACCAGTCAACTGATGTGTTCGTTCCTTGACAAATGTTTCGGTCATAGCCGTCACATCCGACACTGATCCATTCAGCCATAGAGCTGTATCTATGCAATGAGCAAGTAAATCACCAGTAACGCCACTTCCTGCAGCTTTTGCATCGAGCCGCCATAACGCTTCACCACCTTGAGGCAGGTCCGAGTTGATTGTCCAGTCCTGAAGGAATTCAGCTCGGTAATGGAAAACCCGGCCAAGCCTACCGTCATCGATTAATTGTTTTGCAAATGTTACAGCTGGAATTCTGCGATAGTTGTACCACACTGTGTTGGGTACACCTGCCTTCTCGACAGCCTCACACATTGTCTCACCTTCTGCAGTATTCATCGACAGAGGCTTTTCACACAAAATCGCTTTACCATGCTTGGCCGCTTCTATTGCGATGTCGGCATGAAGGTTGTTTGGCGTACAGATATCTATCACATCAATATCATCAGCAGCCACGAGTTTTCGCCAATCATTTTCGACACGCTGATACCCCCACTTCGTGGCAAAGGCTTGAGCTTTCTCTGTGTCACGCGCGGCAACAGCCTGAAGAACGGGTTCATACTCGAGGTCAAAGAAATTCTTCACACGGTTGTAGCCATTGGAGTGTGCGCGACCCATAAAGCCGTAGCCAATCATTCCAATACGAAGTGGTTTCGCCATTACTATTGTCCTTTCGCAATCTATTTTTTAGTTCCAACCATGTGCATCGCGCACGGCAATCATTGTCTTCAAAATTGTGTTCCATGTTGCTGGATTTTCGAGTGTTTCGTTCGGGAACATACAGCCATCCCAGCAGATGTGTTCAATACACCGAGAGGAAGCGTCTTCAAGCCAGTACCCGGAACATTTCACGATGTCCAGTTTTCCGTTTGGGTCATCTGCCGGGCAGTGTTTGCCCGTTTTATCATGAGAACCCGCTCCATGAATTTCACCATCATTCTGAGCAACATGGAAATCAATAGTCCATGGTCGCAGTTTGTCAGTCATCTGCTTGTATGCTGCATAAAACTCTTCTGTCGAACAGTCTGCGGTAACGAGAGCATGTTCCGGAGCATTACAACCAAGCAGATAGAGATAGGTATGTGCCAGGTCTGCTTGAAAACCGAGTGTTTCTGGCATTCCAACTCCCTCAAGCACATCGAGCATGTCCCGCCAAGAATGCATGCCTGCCCAACAGATTTCTCCTTCTGCTGCGAGTCTCTGTCCATTATCCGAAGCAATCTGAGCAGCCTCTTTAAAGGTCTCAATTATTCTTGCAGTACCGGCTTTGGCATCTTCTCGCCACTTGGAAACACCGAACTCAGCTGAGTCTATGCGTATGACACCATATTTCCGAACTCCATGCTGTTCGAATACTCTGGCAATACGACATGCCATTTTCACTGCTGACAAAAATTTTTCTCGCGACTCATCATCACCCATCGCAGAATCGCCAATTGTACCTGGCCACACTGGTGCAACGAGTGAGCCTACTGCAAAACCATGACTTGCAATTTTGTCAGCAATCTTGAAGAGTTCATCATCGGTCGCCTCGGGGTTGGTATGTGGCAAGAAAAGAAAATAGTCAATTCCATCAAATTTCTGACCATCGACTTCTGCTGCTGCGGTCAGTTCTAACATGCGGTCCAACGATATCGGTGGCTCCTGACCCTCGTCAGATCCCTTCCCAACAAGACCTGGCCACATCGCATTATGGAGTTTTGGACTCGCGTGAGACATCTAAGTTTTTCCTTTCATTCATGAATCAATTTTGTGGACATCTGGACCAATCGAGCAAAAGTGCTTCCAAATAATCCATGATCTAAAATTTTAAAATGCACAAACAGCTGCAGCGGCTTCTGCAGAGCTAAACAATTCATCAGCCACCATCCGGCCGACGGGAATATGCGTCGGTACCACCAAAACATACGTTTCGACTCGACCCTCACCTTGTGTTGATCTCCAATCACTTTGCCTTGCTGTATTCATTGCGTCTCTTGATCCCGCCTGCCACCACTGCTATCAACCCTAGTCATAAATCTGGTCATAAATCTGAACGCCCCTACGTCCAATGAATCAACAACACGCTCTTGAAGATTACGTTGTACGACCCTACGCCTAAGGCTGCAAGGAGCAGAACGAGCCATTTCTTGCTGTTTTCATACCAAATAGTGTCTCATCGTCACCAGTACTGACGAAAAACGTGGAGCCGTCAACACCGGAAGACCATGTTATTGGCTGGACAAGTGGCCTCGCGTCTCATGATGCGAGGTTAGAAAACACCATCAACTCAAGGAACAAATATGGCCAAAGATCTTGAGGGCTCACCACCTGACATACATGCAGCTGTTTTTGACCTGGATGGTCTACTCGTGAATACAGAAGAACTTTACCAAGATGTAGGGTCTGAATTATTAAGACGCCGTGGGAAAACCTTTGATGCTGATCTTCTCGATGCAATGATGGGACGTCCTCAGCAGAAGGCACTCTCCATTATGATTGAATGGCATGGGCTGGCTGATACTGTTGAAACTCTTGCGAGTGAAACAAAAGATATTTTCCAGAATCTTCTTTCCACACGACTCGCACTCATGCCGGGTGCAAAAGAGTTGATTGAACACATTCGACTACTGGATATCACTCTCGGTGTTGCAACAAGCAGCGGGCCAGAGTTCGCCCACGATGTTCTCACCCGCGTTGGCCTCATTCACAACTTTACTTTTATCCTGACATCAGCTGATATCAGTGCGGGAAAACCCGATCCTGAAATCTATCTTTTAGCTGCAAAGAAAGTTGGTACTCAGGCCAAACACATGATTGTCTTTGAAGATTCCGAAAATGGGTGCAAGGCTGCTGTGGCCTCGGGTGCTATCACCGTAGCCGTTCCATCAGGCCACAGCCTAAGGCATGCTTTTCCTGGTGCGGAGATTATTGCCACATCTCTTGCTGATCCTCACATTTATGAGTTACTTGATTCTCGCACTAACAGAAAAAGTGCTGACAAAGCCTGATCTACTTTTTCTTTTCTTTACCGGTCGGCTCGGGATTCATCACATACAACCGGTTCCTGAGATCGTTCCACGATCGCTTGAACTGTGATCGAATCTTCCAGATCGACACATTGTCTAACTCAACCGTTCCATCCTTTGGCCCGGCAAGGCCAAGCCCGTTGCCACCGCTGGAGTTCGCTTTTGCCAAACATTCATGCTTGACGTACAAGGCTGGCCCATCAACGAACTGAATAACAAACTCATCGCCCTTAAGTTCTGCCAAAGCGTGATACCATTTGCCGGGCACATATTTAAAATCGGCTGACTCGGCTACTTTGAGTGTCTCGTGGTCCACCAGTATAAACGTACCTTCACTACTGAATTTTACTCGACAGACATGGTGACCAAATTCAACAAAGGGAACGATGTCAGATTCCTCACCACCGACAAAGCGAAAGGAAAAGCCTGCAAGAAACTCAGCCGGAGTAACCGGCACGCTCACACGAGGCTCATATCCATAGTGATGCGTGCGACTTGCCTGATATTCTTTTGAAGAAGGTCGCCCTCGTAAAACACCTTGCTCTATTGACCAACGAGTACCCTGACGGCTCTGCCAGCTCGTTTTGTTGACTGGTCCACTTTTTGAAAATGTTTCCTGCAACACACTCTTCTCTGGAATCACCATAACTGGTTGCAGTGTGCCCCAATCTGCTGCCAAACAGGCCGGCATCAGAGAAATCAAATTCAGGATTACAAGCACCATTCTGATTGAGGCTATTCTCATCACTATTCTTCCTCTTTGGTGAAAATTTCTTTTACTCGAGATGTTCAGACATCCATCTCTCGCAGACAACAATACAGGAATCGCTCTGTATTGCAGACAGTTTCCTTTACCGCCTCACTTTACCAAATGACTTCATGTCATTGAGTACTCAGCCCAAGGCTCTGCGAACGTGCAGAGAATTCTGGTGCATAACGGCTGCGAATGGTTGCAAAACCACTTGATGCCTGCCCTCGGTGTGCGACACGTAGTGAATACTCAAGAACGTGAGTCCCTTGCGGTAATCGTTCAAAGAAGAACTGTGTGCTTGCGTCTCTCGTTACCTGATACCAACCAACGCCATCTGCCCATCGCCAGCCTGAAAGAACATCAATTGGTTCGGTTACACTCGGCCGGTGATCTGTGAGCTCAAGAAACTCGTAAGTTCGATCACTTGTGATTTTTAATCGCACAACAAGTTCTTCTCCAACACTCACTTTGTCTATTGCCACCACTGGCTCAAGCACCGGACCTGATTTTGTCATTGTTTTAATAAAAAGTTCTTTTGTCACTGCAAGTTCATCTCGGCCCGATGCTTCAACATTCTCAATTTGATCGAGATACTGCCAATGAACACCGCCAAACGCCAATCCACCACCATTGGCTTTCTGAAAGCTTATTTCTGCCATCGAAGGCATCACTTCTTTGCGGACAAATCTATTTTCAAAAAACCCGGTACCTGCCTCTACCTTGCTTGCTCCATTTTCACCTGGCTTTAACAACTCCCCACCAACAGTGACCTCAACTAATGATAAATCACCAAGAAGATCACTCCCTCGTCCCAAAAGTGCACCAACAGCATTTGCAGTAGCCGGACTTCCTCGCCAATGGCTCGTTCTCTTCTGTTGAATAAGCCAGGCCTTCATTGCTTCAACTGATTCAGCATCACCAACAATTTCATCAAACGCTTCAATCATGAGTGACTGCGTTTCAATAGGTGCTTGTGCCCAACTCCACCACATCGGATGTCGGTTGCGCCACCACATGCCTTGCCAATTGGCTTCGCCACGATCAGCGGCCTGCTCACCGCGTGGACCACCGACCGCTCGTTGCTTAAGGCTGTCGATTATCGACTCTGCTGTTTCACGCTCTCCACTACGAAAAAGTGCAATGGCCAACTGCCCCTGACTACGATTATTTGAGAGCTTCATCCAACTCTTCTGTCCTACCCGGATGCACCATGCATGGGCTTCAGCCGCCTCCCCAGCAGGTGACGCATCGGCGAGGAAAAAACTTCTCGCATAGAGAGCGAACACACCTAGCTTGGTGAGCACTGGCTCTGAAGCCGGCGTGGCATTCCCGGCTTGACGAGCACGCTCCTGACGTTGTTCGGCTATCCGCTTTTCTTCAATGAGACGAGCATCAATCCATGGTAGTGCAGCCTTTGCCGAAGCAATATCAACATCTACTCCATTCGCCCGAAGTCGACCAAAGCCTGAAACAATCGATAGCGTAATTGTGTCGCTGGAACGACCTCCTGGAAACCACGGCCACCCTCCATCAGGATTCCGCAGGCTATTGAGGCGTTCGATTGCTAAAGAAATCTCAGACCGGACACGGTTGGTATCAAAAAGATTTGCAACCCGAGCCCGGGCCTCAGTTTCACTGGTGGCATCACGCACCCATGGCGTTTCTGCAAGAAGAGTCTTCACAAGAACTTCATTTTTCTCGAGTGGACTATCCAACGCTTTTGAACGACGCCACTGCTCAAAAATCTTTTCAATTCGTGGGTCACCTGTAACAAGATGCCTGGCATACGCATTCGCATACAATCGATAGAAAAGTGCATCAATGCTTTCATCACTTCGTTCCATCAAGTAAGGAAGAGCCATCACGGCATACCATGCTGGGTTTGATACTGCCTGAATAGTCAGCGACTCATTCTGAATTGCAGACGGACCCTTTTGCTTGCTACCCAACAATTTTTCTAAGACGACTGTGCGTTTTTCACCACCACGCACCGTAACTGGAATCGTCTCGGTAACGAGCACTTTTCGAGGTAGCACGGGTAGTGTCGCTTCCTCTCCATCGGAAAGACGACGAGCTGATCCAGCAGTGGTTCCTATCGCACGATACCGAAGTGCATCTGTTCCGTCCGCGATATGTACCGTAAAAAAAACTGCCTCGGATGCCCCTGCTGACAAATCAAAAGATTGTTCATTCTGATCTTGGATCATTGCATCAAGGCTATCATTCGTGCGGGCATCAAATAGAGAAAACTGCACTGTTCCCGAGAGACGTCCACTCGATTTATTACTTACTTTCACTGGAACCTGAATACGATCACCTTCACGTAAAAACCGAGGTGGCATTGGCTCCACCATCAAGTCCTTTGATGTCACACAGGTATCAAAGAGTGTTCCACTGCGAATCTGTTTGTCGTGTGCAAGTGCTTTGAATTGCCAGGTTGTCAGCGTGTCGGGCAGAACAAACTCAAGCGTGACACTCCCAGCCTCATTCGAAGTAAGTGTTGGCATGAAAAAGGCAGTTTCCGCCATGTTACTGCGCGGTGGAGGTACAACTGCACTATTTCCACTCTGAGTATTTTCGTCTCCACTACTTTCTGTTCTTTTTATGGCAACGGAACCAAACGACGCTGCTACATCTGCACTCTCGTCCTCTTTCATCATTTCCTCAGAGGTAAAAAACGCCTGTCCCTCTTTCGCCATAGCCCCTTCCGGCAAATCCATTGCTGCCGCCGGCATACTTCGCATTCTTGCAAAACCTCCACCCCCCAACATGCCTCCGAAGCCACCGTCGACTGGTGATCCAAAGGGGCGACGGAACCGATGATACGAGATACGAACACGTTGATGATCTCGTGCCCACGCTCCACGAATCTGCTGCATCGATCTCACCGCATTGGTGAACTTCAGCTGCCACTGACTTGACTCTCTTGCAAAGAGCGCAAGGTTTGGCCATTGGTGTGATGCAAGTGCATCGAGTGAATGGTCGTAGAGCGTTGCCGTCATCTCTGCAAGAGCGGCTCGTGCTGGACCAGCAAGTGGATCGGCCTCTGTGCGAATGGTCGCCTGCCAGACTTGCTCCGTTGCAGGCTCCAATCGCCTCGTGAACTGTTCCCATTCGATAGATAACTTTTTATCCGTCCATGGCACATCAACTTTTTGTGATTCTTGATAGAGGCGACCCTCACGAACCATCCATGCACGAAGCGTGACACCACCTCGGTGAGCATCTTTTATCTTGAATGAAATAAGATGCTGTGTGCGTTCATCTTTAGTCCAATAACGCTTCAGCACGCGTCCTGACTGGACAATCTCGACCAAAAAACTGCCTTGCTCGTATCCAGTTCCTACAATCGCACGTAATTCATCTGCAACTTCAACTGTCGGCTTTTCTACTCGTACTACAAATGGCTTTTTAATTTCATATTTTTTTGCCTCGAGGTCTATCACTTCAACGAGTTGTGTTGCCCTGACCTCTGGACGATCTTTGGTTCCCGGAATTGTAAATGTCGCTCGGTAGATACCGGGATGGAGATTAACTGTAACTTTGCCTTTACCAGTGGAGGCATCCGTCACAATTTCATTCGCTACTATCTGTTTTCCATCGGCCCATGTTTTTGGATCATCATCTTGTGGCTCGGGGAGAACAGTTGCTCCTCTGCTTTTTTGTCTTCGCAACACGTCATATGGAACCTCACGGGCTGTGAGATCAGGCCTCGCAACACGCTTTGGCTGGACTAATTGATTGATTCGCAGCTTCCCAGACACCCCCCGGGGCGCAGCATCAAGCGATAGAGTCGAAACATTGATTGTGACTGAGGCTGTATTCTCATCATTAGTGACCTGCCAATCACCAACATCGAGTGTTGCTTCCACATCAACATATCCAGCTGATACTCGCGTATCGGCTGATCGCGTTTCACCACCTGAATCAGTCACATCAGCAGTCACGTGATATGTGAATGTCGGAAGCGACTCTGGCGGTGACATCCGATCGGGTACAGCTGGAAACGAAATAGTAAATGTTCCGTCGGCATCTGTTATTGAATTCCCACGGGCTATGCGTCGTGTTCCACTGTCAAACGGTAGCCACGGGAAATACCACCGACACCATATGGGGAACCGAACCTCTCGCTTCACACTCCAGACAACCTTTGCACCTCCAACGGCCAAGCCCGTATATGTTGAAGCGGTCCCCGAAAGCGTTACATTTTTTTCAAGTTGAACAGACTCTGTCGGTGAGGCCAACTTAACCTGAAATTTCGGTCGCTTATATTCTTCAACTCGAACACCCGTCACACCTGTTGCACCGCTTCCCTGTGCACGCACCGACCATCTACCAGGAAGTGAGCCTGTCGGAATTGGAAAGGTACCATGAAAAGATCCAAACCCATTTGTTTTCAGCGTGAGTTTTGAAACTTGTCTCCCATTCGCATCTTGAAGAAACGCTTCCACCGGGGCTTTTGGAATGGCGATCGCACCTCGACGATCAGCCGCCTGCTCAATCAGAATACCTTTGAAATGAAGCTGTTGACTTGGTCGATAAATTCCTCGATCTGTCATCAGCACGATGGATCGTTTGGAACGTTGTGTATTGTCGCGACGCCACAATCGCTCTGGCTCAGTCAACACCTGATGATTCTGCCCATCGATAACAGCAGACACGACAAAGACAGTTTCCTGTCCTGAATCTGCCTTCAATGTGTATTGGCCATCCTGATTCGTTTCTGTTGTTTCTTGCTTCACCATCGTGCGTGGACGAGATTTCTGGTCGCGACGCCATGCGGTCACTTCTGCTCCCTGAATCGGCTTCCCACTTTCCACGTCTACAACATAGCCCGTGTGTTGTGAAATTCTTGATTGATAGTCCGTTGTATTCACAGCCGATATCTGACTTACCCAAACAAGCGTTGCCGACACGACATTATCACGTTCACTAAAATCTTCACGATGACTGCATACGACCCAATACGCACCCGGACCAATCGTTTCTGTTGTAAATACTGTCTCGACAGGAAATTCTTTCAGAGCAGACCGATAATCATCGGTTGGTGGAAGAACAAGAGTAGCCTCTTGAATACTTGGGAGTGAAAAAATCCGCTCGCGATCTTTTTGATCAATGCCGTAACCATACGGCTTTCCTTCAAGCAGTCGCTGTTCCCAATCCGCCTTCACGAGTCGCAGATGTATGCGATTGATGTTGCGATAGGTGACATGGAGTGCCGGCCAGGGCTTGGCCCAGGTGCGTTCTGTTGCAACGGCTAACTCCTTGGACTCAATCTGCGCTATGAGATTGTGGCATTGTTTTGCACCAACGCTTTGTGGATGATGCTCAACAGCTTCGAGTGCAACTGCTCTGGCCTCTGCTGGGTTTTTTGGACGAAGGATCTCTGCCAGCGCAACGCGTGCTAACGCACTTATTTCATGATCACCAGTTCGGTCAATAAATTCTGATAGAGCCTTTTGAATCGCATCGTCTGGTTCAGTTTCACCATCAGCAACTGCCGCACCATGTGCCCAGATAAGACGGTCAAGATCTGCCGAGAGAAAGGCTGTCTGATCTTCATCATCTGCATGGAAATCCAAGATCTGTTGATAAAGCCGAATGACGCGAAGTATTGGTGAGCCCTCATCCGTTATAGATTCCTTTCCTGCTTCACCTTTTCCTGGCTGCCATTTCAGAAAGACATTGACGTTCTCGAGAGCTGGGCTCGATGCCTCAAGCTCAAATGCATCTTCCGGATCAACCAGCCCCCGTTCACCTGTCTGATGAAACGCGATAGCATCGCGTACCACAACATCCCAGAGAGTCGGCCGATAGGCATCACCCATTGAACCCGCTTCGATCAGCATGGCCCAGTCTTCAACAGGCAAACCTTTCAGCCCTCTATCATCAGAGAGTGCCGTCTCAAATCGAGCATGAATTTCAAGAACAATCTGTCGGAGATCCCACGAACTTATTTCTGATAAATTTCGCTCTGTTTCACTCTGTGCTTGAGTTGTTCGCTGAGCAAATCGCCAACGATTCATCTGGAAAAAGTTCCATGTCCAGTTGGCCTGAATGGCTTGGAGGACACCACGAGTTTGTGCTGGCGCACCTTGTATTGCAGCATCCAGATCAATTAATCGCTGCGGATCGTCACCAGGGCGATCAGAATTCTCAAGTAAGGCGCGTGTCGCAATCGCACGAGCAACTTCATCCCACTGTTTGGTTTCGATAGCAGCTTGTTCAATGCCTACGAGCAGATCTCTTCCAGTCTTTGGCTTTCCTTCACGTATCGCCTTCGTAATTAATTGCCACTCATCTTGATGGGATACCAACGGCTCGGCTTCGGAAAGCCTAGGAACCAAACACACTAACAAGCAGAGTGCGGAAAGAATGTATCGATTCATGTTTTGATGTCCTACAAGTGAACAAGAGAACTTATTTTTTGAATATGCATTTGTGCCACGCCCAAAAGACGTGATGGCATTTTACGTGCTTTTGTCTCAACAATTAAAACCACACTGGCCCCGTGACACTCATGACCCGCAAACGCCATTACTGAATGTGAAAGCAACGCCCCAGACGCCTCAGAAATGACAGCATTGTGTTTTAGTATGAAACGCTTGTTTTTTGTGCTTTTACCCTTCATTAACGCAAAAGGTTTCTTGCCGTTACGAAAAAAACGTGCTAATAATAGAAGGAGTAAAGACGACATATATTCTTGCCCCGCTGATCGATCCCTCTTGGGATCCGCGTTTAATGGTTTTTAGCCGTCAAACGGCGACGTGGGTGTTCCCAAAAGACTCTCTGGAGTTACATCAATGGAACCCTCAGTGATGCGGTTTTTTATGCAAAGAATTCGAGTACCTTTGTCTCTTTATGTTTTGGTGCTTGTTCTGTGTGCCATCGGCCTAACGGCGAGGATCATCAAAGCCGCAGAGCCGCTTTCGTATAACGAACATATTCGACCAATTTTGGTTGAAAACTGTTTCTCCTGTCACGGAGCAGACTCGGCGAGTCGAAAGGCTGACCTTCGCCTCGATCGTCGAGATGATGCCATTGAGTACGGTGCCATCGTTGCTGGTGACCCTGACTCAACAGTTCTTCTCGACCGCATTTATTCTGAAGACCCCGAAGAGTTCATGCCTCCGCCTGAGATCAAGAAAACACTTTCGGCACACCAGAAAGCGCTGCTCACACAATGGA
>JALCBP010000137.1:0-4412 GCA_028066355.1 Pirellulales bacterium | reverse complement strand
CCTTGACGGCTATAAACGACCATACTTGACCGACTACGACTCCATCAAAAACAATGACAAGCATTAGCTTGTACTTCTACTCGAGGCGGTATTCTCTTCTCGTTTCTACTTTGATTAAGAGGGGTATACGAGTATTCCGTTCCAATCTTCTGGGCTGGAAGCTGGTCTCGAGCGCACAACCACCTTCAAAAAGTTCTGGGTGTTGGTTATGAAATTCTTTCAACGTATCTGCTGGGGTAGTCTGGGGCTTAGCTTGGTTGTTACCTCAATCGGATGTTTCAAGCCAACTGGTTCTGAAACAACCGAGCCAAAGGTTCAGACCCGCAAGACCATTGGCAAAACAACTCAAAACGTATTGGAACTCAAAGCAGCTACCGAGGCAGGGGGCATCCCCGCTTCAATGGCTGTCAGCAGTTCGGCAATTGGTGTGGCTGCTGATGCCTACCGCACCAGCGTTGGAACGATGGCCGTGCTGGCAGTTGAGCAAAGGATGCAGATGCATCAGGCTCAATTTGGCGAACTACCCAAAGACTATGAAAGCTTTATGGCCGACATCATTAGCCCCGGCAAGCCTGATGGCTTGCAACTGCCGATGCTGCCGTACTACCAAGAATATGCCTACGATCCGACCAGCCACAAACTGATCGTCGTAGAATTTCCCGACAAAAAAAAGCCATGAATTCATGGTTAGAAGTAGTGGCGAACGTTTCAGAGAACGTAAAGTATGAGCCTCGACGACTATGAGTGACCAGAGGCAACCACATCAAAAACAATCATAGAAGATAGTTACAGGAGAGGGCTTGTACTTCCACTCGGGAAGTTTCCTTGTTCTCATTCGTTTCTTCTCTCAAATTTCATTAGTGGATTACAGATCCGACTGCTGGCCCGGTTCTGACCTGCCGAGGTCATACAGACAAGAACTTTCATCGTTTTCACTCGTTGAAAGAATGCTGCATGTTCAGCACACACTATGACCAAGGTGATCTGACGACATTATGAGGCCTTGTTCAAATTCTTTTGGATAACACATCACATTTATAAAGTGCACCGAACGTTTCATGGCGGGGTGCCCCAACGTCTGACATTTGAGCAAAGCACTAAATGGAGTCACACAACCATGAATAACAATTTTTCTCACCTGTTCTTTGTGATCTTCACGCTTTTGGCAACGGCACCCTTCTCGCATGCAGAAGTACAACAGCCCACCGAAGAGCAGTTGACGCGAATACTCAAACGTTTTCCTGAAGTGGACAAGGATAAAAACGGCACACTGTCTACGGAGGAGTTCGAGGCCTTTCGCCAGCAGTTCCTTCAATCCAAGAAGCGGAGTAGGCGTCCAGCCGTGGCAACAGAACCGATGCAAGGTGGAGATACAAAACTTCGTGAGACACTCGCAGAAATGAATGCACGCTTCACGAATGTTGAGGTTGAGCTTCTTGCGTGGCCTGATGAGCTTCATAAGAATCTTGGCAAAATGACAAAACATGCTTTGGTGACGCGGCCGGTAGAGAAAGTTGAGGGGAAGTTGCCATTGCTTATTAATCTGCATGGTGGAGGGCCGCGTTGGTTTAACATGAGTTTTCAACAGCAGCTTGTGGTTGCGCAACAGGTGGGGATGAAGCGAGGGTTTGATTTGGCGGAACTCGCAGGGAAGGGGCTGATTGTGCTCGATCCTAATACAACGGAACGTTGGGATGCGGATTGGCTTGATACGATGCTTGATTATGTGTTGGAAACCTTCCCTGAGATTGATAAAGATCGCGTGTACGTGATGGGCTACAGCGCGGGGGGAGGAGCGACTTGGAGGTGGATCAATCAATCACCGGATCGTTTTGCCGCGGCTGCACCTTGTGGTTTTACGGGTGGCAGTGCTCAGGATGACGCAAAGAAGCTTGCCAAGTTGCCGATTTGGGCAATGGCGGGCGGCGATGATGGAAAGAATCCCGCTGGAATTCGCAACATGGTCGAGCGACTGAAGGCGGCAGGAAATGAAAACGTCAAACATACGGAGTTTGAAGGAGCGGATCACCGTGCGGGTGGCAAGGCAGTATTTGGTACGGCTGAATTGGTAGATTGGATGCTTGGGTTCAAGCGACTGAAAACTACAGAGTGAAAAATTCATCGCCTGATCCAGAACCAAAAATACGTTCCCAACCCAACCACGTTTACAAGAATGTGCGTTCACCGGAGAGAAGAACCAATAGCTTCCACTCTTACTTGCGGAACTAATCTCCCCCTCGTTTGGCTATTTTTTGGCACATATGATGATTTCACTCCCAATTTCCCGAGTGCATTTTTACTTTGCAGACTTTTTCACTTGCTGAACAAAACCGTTTCAAATGCTGGTATAGTGATAAGTAATTGTTGCAGCAGACTTTGTGCCGGTCTGTATTCTTTTTTGAGTTCTAAGTGATAGGGATTAAGAAATTGCCAATGAGTATTTCAGGATCAACGGCTCGTGTTTTAGGTGCGATCGTACTTGCAGTGTTATGCACAACGCAGTCAATAACAGCTCAAGAATATGACCGTTCTTTACTGCCGATTCCAAACCCACGGACACCACCAGTACGTGAAATGGATGCTCGTAAAGCAACGAAGCCTGAACCCTTCGAGGTGAAGGCTCCGGAAGGGGCTCCTAATGTGGTCGTGGTACTGATCGACGACATCGGCTTTGGGGCGACTGCACCCTTTGGCGGTGCAATTGAGACGCCGACCTTTAGTCGGCTTGCCCAAAATGGACTGCGATTCAATCGTTTTCACACCACCGCGCTTTGTTCACCAACTCGAGCTGCTTTGTTGTCAGGACGGAATCACCACAATGTCAATGTAGGCTCAGTGATGGAAATCGCGACCGGCTTTCCTGGCAATCTTGGCATGCGGCCTAATGATGCAAAGTATTTCGCAGAAACATTACGGTACAACGGATACAGCACCGCAGCGTTTGGAAAATGGCATGAAACACCAACATGGGAAGTTTCAGTATCTGGTCCATTCTACCGATGGCCTACTCAGTCAGGCTTTGACAAATTCTACGGTTTTATTGGTGGTGAGACCAATCAATGGGAACCTGTGATCTTCGATGGTGTTACGCGTGTGCCAAAGGAGACTCAAGAAAACTATCACTTCACAACAGATATGACCAACGAAGCTATTCGCTGGGTTCAATTTCAACAGGCAATGACGCCTGACAAACCATTCTTTGTTTACTTTGCAACCGGCGCAACACATGCACCACACCATGCACCCAAAGAATGGATTGAAAAATACAAGGGTAAATTTGATAAGGGCTGGTTGGCTCTACGAGAGGAAACTCTCGCGAGACAAAAGGCGGCAGGAATCGTTCCCGAAGATACTCAGTTAGCGGATATGCCTGAGGACATCAAAGATTGGGAATCACTTAGCCAGAAAGAAAAAGATCTGTTTGCCCTACAGATGGAGACGTTTGCTGGATTTACTGAGCATACCGATGTCGAAATTGGCCGACTGGTCGATGCCATCGATCAAATCGGTGAACTTGATAACACCCTGTTCATTTATGTGATGGGAGATAATGGAGCCAGCGGTGAAGGTGGTTTGGAAGGTACGTTCAATGAACTTGTTCACCTGAACGGTATTTTTGATGCAGAGACAATCGATAGCATGTTAGCTCGTTCCGATGATTGGGGTGGGCCCGATTCCTTCCCGCATTTTTCGGCTGCCTGGGCAGTTGCTACCGATGCTCCCTTTAAGTGGACAAAGCAAATGGCTGCCGATTTTGGTGGAACCCGAAACGGTATGGTTATGCATTGGCCTGCCGGATTTGATGCAAAAGGTGAAATCCGTGAACAATGGCATCACGTGAACGACGTGGCGGCAACCGTTTTGGAAGCGGCAAAAATTCCGCAGTCGAAGGTGATCAATGGCGTTCCACAAAAACCACTAGACGGCGTCAGCATGCTTTACGCTGCAAAGGATAAAGATGCAGCTGGTCGCCACACAACGCAATATTTCGAAATGTTTGGCAACCGAGGCATCTACCATGAAGGATGGTTGGCTCGCACCGTGCACCAAGTCCCGTGGCAAGGGAAACCACTGCGTCCACTCGAAGAAGACATTTGGGAACTCTACAACGTCGACGAAGACTTCAGTCTGACAAATGATCTGGCTCAAAAGAATCCGGAGAAGATGAAGGATTTGAGGCAACTATTCGTACTTGAAGCATTAGCCAACAACGTCTTTCCAATTGATGACCGACTGTACGAACGCTTCAATGCAAGAATTGCAGGCCGTCCCGATCTTATGGGAGACCGAAAGTCATTGACCTTGGCCCATGGTATGGAAGGGATTCTTGAGAACACGTTCTTGAATGTAAAAAACACATCAAAAACAATCGAAGCCGATGTTTCACTTAATGACAAAGCAAATGGAATCAT
>JALCBP010000136.1:0-4448 GCA_028066355.1 Pirellulales bacterium | reverse complement strand
TCAACAGCCAGCGTGTACTGAATGAGATCATTTGTTCCAACAGAGACAAAGTCCACTTCCTCAATGAATGCATCAAGCATCATTGCGGCTGCGGGCGTCTCAACCATTATTCCAATCTTTAGCTTTGGATTAAAATCAATATCATGCTCAGCGAGATCCTCCATCACATCAGACAACACTAATCGTGCCTGTCGTAACTCAAGAATTGTTGAGACCAACGGAAACATCACTCGAACGTCACCGTGCACACTCGCTCGTAGAATCGCACGCAACTGGGTCCGAAACATTGGCAATTGGCGTAGAGAAAGGCGAATGCTTCGCAGGCCAAGACATGGGTTTCGTTCCTCCTCTGGACTTTTCTCAGTTAGCATTTTATCGGAGCCTAGATCCAACGTTCGAACGACCATCGGCTTCTCATCGAGCGCATTAATAACTTTGCAGTACGCCCGATAATGATCTTCTTCGCTTGGCTCGTGCTGACTCGTGAGATATAGAAATTCGGTGCGGTAAAGCCCAATTCCATCGCTACCCCGTCGTGTGCACTGTTCAACTTCTTCGGGAAACTCGATGTTGCCTCGGATTTGTATTCTCATCCCGTCGACCGTCTCAGCTGGCAAGTCCCGAAGTTGCCCAAGAGAGGCGGCAACAGTTTCAGCTACTTCAGCTTCAAGCCTGTATCTGGCTATCGTCTCTTCATCCGGCTGAAGAATGACTACGCCTTGATTGCCATCAAGGATGACCGGCTCACCACCAGAAACATCTGCTAAGAATGGACCAATCCCAACAACTGCTGGTATCTCAAGCCCCTCTGCAACAATCGCTGTATGACTCCCAGGTCCACCAAGTTCCGTAGCAAAACCTTTTACAAAACGTCGATCCAAATTGGCTGTTTCACTTGGTGTCAGATTGTGGGCCAGTATCACGACCGGTTCAGAAATCGACGCAAGTGTCTCTCTGCGTTGACCTAAAAGATTTCGCAGAAGACTCTTTTCAATATCATAGATATCGTGTGCACGCTGCGCGATATGATTATCAAGTTTCTGAAACACCTTCGCATATCGCCGAAGCGTTCGGCTCACCGCATATTCTGGCCACCAATTTCTTTCCCGGACTGCATTTGTGAGCTCTTCCTGCAGCCTTTGATCATGGAGCATTGCCAGATGGGCATCAAAAATGGCCGCATACTGCTCTCCAAGTTCCCCACGAACAGCATCACGGTTTTTCTTTATCTCGGCCGTCGATTCGGCGATCGCGTTCGACAGCCGCTGAAGTTCGGTATCAACGGCACTTCGTGCTACGAACCGCCTTGGAATCCGAAAACCTTCACTGTCGAGAACAAGAGCCTCGCCAATAGTCACCCCCGACGAGACCGCAATTCCTTGTAATTTTAGCATGAACGCCGGCGATCAAGGCGACATCCGTTTTGCAGGGAGATCAGCCAGCGACTACGTTCGCTTCGGCCAAAGATCAACATCCTACTTTCCGGGCGCCTCGCGTCGCGCGTCTCCTTTTGTTGTTTATTTTTGTCGTGTTTATTTACCGGCTGGTAAATAAACCTTCATAAGACAAGAAGCCTGCATGTGCCGACATCTTGTCAACTGTTTGTATTCCTTCCGGCAACACTCTCACGGATCACCGAATTCATTCCGGCCGAATCGCCAGAAATATATTTTTCCTGTTCTGTTTTATCTGAATGAGTTTTTGTATTTTCTTTGTTCAAAGCAAATTTTTGCTCGAAAAGGTTCCCTATGGCATCAAGTGCCTCAGAAGCATCTGGGCCAGTCGCCTCAACTACCAGGTGTGTGCCCTCCTCAGCAGCAAGAGTCAATAAATCAAGAATACTTTTTCCGTCGACCCGCTGAGCTTTTCCGACAAACTCAATGCGTGATTCCCATCGTTGCGCTTCTCTTGCAACCAAATCAGCAGGCCGGGCATGCAATCCCTCCTCATTGGCTACAACAACTTCGCGTGAATAGGTCTCGTTCATCGAATTCCCAGTTTGTTCCATCGTTTATTTGTTTTTGCCACCAAGTGATCTCCTCTTAAAACTCCTCGGCTAAGAAGCGATACTCTGAGCATCAGCGTCCTCAAGAAGTCGCCAGACTTCTTGAGGACCACCAGCCTCTTTAAGTGTTTTACAAAACATATCATCTCGTAACTGTCTCGAAATATTTTCCAAAGCTCGCAAGTGATCCCCAGGTCGATCTGGGGGTGAAACAAGTAGGAAAAATAGTTGAACCGGCTCCCCATCTAGGCTTTCAAAATCAACTCCCTGCTCGCTAATCGCGACCGTGCCAACAAGCCGGCTAACACTTGGATGTTTCGTGTGGGGAACAGCAACTCCACGCCCAATACCTGTACTCCCGAGGTCTTCCCGCTTCATGATGGCTTTCACGATGCTGTCCATTTCACTTACAGCAATCTTCTCCGCATCAACAAGTGACTGCGTCATCTCACGAATAACGCCCTCTTTTGAGTTTGCAACCACACTTGGGCGAATGGCATCAACCGAAACAAAATCTGAAAATTTCATGGTGTTTTGTATCTGCTCCGATGAGATTAGCTTCTTCGGACTGTTTCAACATTTTTATGATCACGTACTTTTTCTTTATGCTTCCGCAATTGCTGCTCAAGCTTTTGCACCGCCCCATCAACACTACGCCAGAGATTGGCTGCGGTCTCATGACTAACAAGATCATGAAAATGCTCCGCTGACGCAATGATTTCAACCGCTGGAAGGGATGTATTAGCGAGATCGACAGTCACATCCAACGCGGTGATACGATCAAAATACCTCTTAAGCCGTGATACTTTTGCAGAAATTTTTGACTGCGAAGCAGCACTAAGATGCCCGTGTCGAGCGGAAACATTAATCTGCACGAATCGATCCTTTCTGACCAGTATCTATCTTCTTACGAACAACGCGTGAAGGCCCAGTGAAGATGATGACCCATCTACACGCAAGATAACCAAGGCCGATGCAGGCGAACGAACACTCCGACAAGCAGCGACTTCCCGCTTATCATTCAACGAAAACAGGACATGGCGACTTCGACACATTCTGATTTCACCGAAATTCTTTTCGTAATACTCCTTCGATCATAAACAAGGTACGGAAAGGGAACAAACGCATGCCGTTTCTCCGGTTTAAAAGAGGTATCTCGCCTACAACAGCCCATAAGACATCAAGGTGTCCGCGGGCTAAGAAGTCCTTGCTCGTACCTTGTTTGCCACCAGTCGGCGGCATCCAACAATTGTTTCCCACTCCAATCTGCACGATATTTTGCCATATCTGATGGCGACTCTACATAGAGTTCTCGCAACCACTGAATTGCGTACCGTCGGAATATAATATTTTCATCCTTGAGCAACCTTATTAGTTCTTGTGTTCGTGCTTCCTTATTGTCCGAGAGAAGTGACCGTGCAGCAAGACCTACAAGAATCTTTCCCTGCTGTGGATAAACATGATCTCGAAAAGATTTTTTTAATGCTAGCGCTTGGGTAGCATCTGCAAGGGCGGGAGGAACAGACTGCTCCTCGAGCTGCTCCCACATCTCAGCAGATGGCCCAGGACCTGGTCGTGGCGCCGAAGCTAACAACTCCACAAGTTGATCGTACCAACCCAGAAGCGCGAGTGTTTCCACAGCAATCATACGGTTTTCAATTCGAGAATCATCCGATAGTTCGATAAGTGACTTCAGTAATGGTTCGGAGCGCGTTATTGCTTCAGCAAGTGACTCACTTGCTGACTTCTCCAATCTCGAAAATGATCTCGATGACACCGCCCAAGGCGGGAGAGAATCCGATGCACGAAGGCCTGCCTCGAGCGGACTAATTTCAGACCATTCAAGAATATCTTGTGGCGACAATTCGCATGTTTCTGAAATTCCACGGAGCGGTCTTGCTACAGGAAGTCCTCCTCGTTGTGTTTGCTTCCACACAACTGGCTTCTCTAAGGCACATACTCTTGCAATTTGACTCTGCCGAGTTTGCCTTGCCGCTAGGATATCATGTGGTGATTTGGAGACTTCAATCGCAACACTACCCGTGAGACCAGACAGAATGATTCCATTGAGTCCCCCGGCAGCAACGCCCATCTGAGCTGTTTCATCTGCAGATCGAACCACAACACTTCCCGACAAAAGTTCGATTCTGGGCTTCTGAAGGCTATCGAACTTAAAAATAGCATGTGTTCGAGGTCTCATACGAACCGTAACGCCACCTACATCAAGAACAGGATTCATCCCAGGCGGCACCTGAATCTCCTCGTAAGGACCAAGTGTTGATTCTGTCGGCAAGGCTAGCCAACCATCCAACTCGCTTCGCTCAGCCTTACGATTTCGATGGAGAACAGCTCCTCGCCCGATATTTGCATCACTCTCTAAAAAACCAAGAATTGGTTCTTCTGGCACCGGCGTGGACACATCGGTTTGCAGCGTGTTTGGATT
>JALCBP010000135.1:0-4553 GCA_028066355.1 Pirellulales bacterium | reverse complement strand
CAGGCTTCAACCCAACTTCACGAAGGACATGCCCCTCCATCTCACTGACAATCGCAGCCTGTTGTTTCAGTCGAGCAAGTTCATCCTGATTTTCATCAAATGTTCCGAACGCATACGAACCAGCCGAGTTGTCACTCATCTACAGTCCTCTATTAAAATCATCGAAAATTTTATTTATACGTCTCGGCCGCACCCTTAAGAGCATGTCTAACCAGCCATCGCCTCAACCCACGAGTCTGTTCGATCGCGTAACCGTTGGGCCAGTATCAAAGAAAGATTCAATAAAACTTTTGCGGAAATTTCTGGTTGTTTTCGCATGGCCCGGTTTAGAAAACCCTTGCTGATAATCAGTACCTGCATCTCAGTAAGAGCGTTTACATCTGCGCTACGAACTGTTTTTGAAACAAAGGCGACTTCACCAAAAATCTGCCCCTTTGACATAATTGCGAGCGAGTGTTCCTGTTCTTCCTTTCTGCTGACGGCTTCTGCCACACCAGAAAGAATAATGTACATTTCATCGCCAACATCTCCCTGACGGATAATCCTGTCGCCAGCTTGCAAACTAAGAACTGTTCCAGATCTCAAGAAGCTACTGACTTCTTCATCACAAAGTGAATCAAAAAGTGGAATACATGCAGTCGGTGGAGCCGCAAGTTGATCAGACAGTTGCTTCCAAAATTCTTCGGTGTTTCGAGAACGGCTGTTTGCTATGCCAGTATGTGTGGGAAAGGTTTTCTGAAACCACTCACCCGTTTCAGCCTCATGTTCAAAGTTTCGTGCTACCCGATACAAAGGACTCCGAACCAGCTTTAAATACTGCGTGTCACGAACGAGCATGACAAGAGGCACACGATACCCATTATCCTCATCCATGAAACCGTCAGTGAATCGACGAAAGCCAATCTGCTCATAAAACTCAAGCAGTGAAGGCGCACAATTACAGAAATCAAACTTGCTTCCCATCTCTCGACCAGCACTGTACACCGCGGCAACCAACGCAGCAGGAACACTCGACCCTCGATAATCTTTGGCGACCATCATCCGTGATGTCATAGAGATGTGATCACCAAACGATGGTGCGAACGTTTCAATCTCGTACCTCTGTTCCCATACAGCCGGAAACTTCTCTTTCGTTCTATAATTCAGCCGCACCGTACCGATAATGTGTCCTTCGTCCTCGGCATAGAGAAGATGAGCATCATCATCGAGTTCATCACGGATGATCTTTTTCTCATGATCAGCTTCGGCAGGGCTTTTCCCCATTTCTGTGACATACACGTCATAACGAAATTGAAAGATTCGCTGACGATCTTCATCGCTACAGGCAACTTTTATGTCAGAGATCTGATTCATTTTGTATACATCTGGACATTAAAAATAGTGGTCCGCACAGACATTAACTAAAAGCGACTAAAAAATTCCCAGACGAGCTCGACTGAATGAACACCAAGTTTCCCAGGACCAGGAACCCGGTGCCCCCAACCCTTCACCTCGTACAACCACACCTCACACCCATCTACACCATCACCATATTGGTATGCGGTCGTATCTTCTGTTACTTCAATGACTTCTTCTGTTGTCGTCTGATCGAGGTCTTTCCAGAATTCGATAATTGTCTTTTGGTCCGGTGCCCCACCCCATCCACCAAAGGGTCTCATGCTGCCATCAACGGGAACAATTCGGTCATCGAGCCCTGATATTTGTAAGACAGGCACAGGCTGAATGTCTTCGCGGTGCTCCCATGTATAGCCACTCATTGTACCGATGATAGAAGCGACTGCTTTGAACACATCCGGTCGCTCAGCCACGAGTGTATAGCTCATGAATCCACCATTCGAAACACCGCTCGCAAATGTTCTTTCCGGATCGAGGTTATGCGTACGCTGAAGATTCTTGGCAAGCGCGGTTAAAAATCCGATGTCATCCGTTTCACTTAATGTCAGCCGGGCATTCCAATGAGGAACATCTCTTCTGTCTCGTGTTCCTTGTGGATAAACCACAGCAAACCCATTGGCATCTGCCACTCGACTCATGCCCATCTTGGCATAGTTACGGGCGTTGCCATGATACCCATGAAGAAAAAATACAAGTGGTGCATTCTCTGGAAGATCATCTGGCAGGTGCAACACATACTGTCGCTCAACATCTCCATACTGAAAAACTTCAAACCCAGACTCAGTGGCTGTTTCTTGACCGAAAGCAGTACATAACGCAACTAAATACGTGACCAGCACCAAACCAAACACGCCAAGACCTTGACGACGACCTGACACAAAAAGATTCATATGTCTTCCTTATTATTCTGTTTTTTCACCGCCATCTGAAGCATACACACTTACCGCTCGGAGCAGACTGTCTCTAAAAACGCACAGAGATGTTCTGCATTTTTCCCTGTATAAAATTCAATCCCACCGTGCCCGGAATTTTCCAGCCTATACACCGTTACAGGTAGGCCAGCTTTTTTATACGCTTCTTCAATTGCATCAGTCTGATTCATTAGTACTGTCGTATCTTTTACCCCATGAAATACAAGCAGTGGTGGATCATCCGGTGTTACATGAAACTTCGCAGAGGCCTGTTGCGCCTTTTCCACAAGCTGATTAGCTGGGCCACCCAGCAGGTTATAGACAACGGAACCCGGCTTATTTACCTTCCATGATTGGGTTTTGCTTCTGAGTAAAAAGTCTGTTGCCCCGTAGTAGTCCACAACAGCCTGCACACGTGATGATTGTTCACCGTTGCCTCCAACAGTGCCCTCGAGTTCGTCGTTGTCACCTGTCGTCCCGAGGAGTGCTACAAGGTGGCCACCCGCACTTGAACCAGCTGCAATGACACAGTCTGGGTTATATCCATATGTCTTTGCATTGGCACGAAGCCAGCGGATAGCGGCTTTACAGTCATGTAATTGTGCCGGCCATTTTGCGACATCGACCAATCGATAATTGATACTTGCAACCGTATATCCAAAATTAGCAAGCCACTTCAAAAAGCATCGTTGCTTTGAGCCACCCTTCCACCCACCACCATGCACCCAGACAACGAGTGGTGAGCCCTCTGGTTTTTCTGGCAGGTACAGATCAAGCAAAAGTGGCTTTCCATTAACTTCTGCATATTGCAGATTCTCTACCTGCCTTCCTTCAAGCACGACTTCAGGAATACCTTTTCCTGATACTGGAATTTTCTGCTTCGTAAATTCATCGATGAGAGGCTCAGCTACTGCTGAGAGACTAAGCAGAAGAGAAATCGCTATAACTGTCATCAAATTGTTCGAGGTTCTTTGCATCAACGATCTAACTTCAAAAATTTGAGATGAGCCTCGCGATAGTATAAAACTGTGCAGGGATTTATACATGGACAATTTGGCACACGGTTGGAAAATACATCAACAGGGTTTACACAGCAAAGCAGAGCAGGCGTATCAGCGGGAGTTGAACGATCCAACAGCACTACCCCAGAGAAAAGCCTTAGCATGGTGTTATCTGGGAATCCTCTACTACGACCTTGGCAAGTATTCTCAGTCTCTGACTGCCTATAACGCAGCCATTCAACTTCACCCGTCCTTTCCAGTCGCACTTAGCAATCGTGCAAATACGCTCAGTGCTCTAAATAGAATTGACGAAGCGGTAGCCAGTTGTGAAGCTGCTCTTCAGCTCAAACCAGGCTACGCATCAGCGTGGACCAATCTAGGAACCATTCGAACCAACTGTGGTCAACTCGATGCAGCAATAGAATGTTTTGAAAAATCACTTTCTTTCTTACCTGCCGATAACGAGCCTGCCCATCGCAACCTTGGTGCTGCCCTGACCTATCAAGGGTGTTTTCAAGATGCCCTGAGGCATACCGCACAAGCCATTCAAATAAATCCTCATTCTGCCGAGGCTCATCGGAATCATGCCACGCTCATGCTACTCCACGAAGATTTTGAACAGGGCTGGGAAGAATACGAATGGCGGATTCAATGCAAGGATTTTAATCTCCCAGAATATCCCTACCCAAGGTATGCAGGCGGCTCACTTTGCGGAAAGTCTCTTTTACTCCACGCCGAGCAAGGACTCGGGGACTCCATTCACTTTATTCGCTATGCACAACTTGCAAAGCATGCTGGTGCTCGCGTTTTCTTTCACTGTCCACCTGCATTATGCAAGCTCTTTGGTCATCTCTCATTTATTGATCAGATCATTCCGGTGTCATCAAAGACGCCAGAATGTGACTTCTATTTGCCACTTATGAGTGCACCGCATATTTTTCAAACACGATTGGAAACCATTCCTCGTGACACACCATACATCACACCCGACCCCAAACTTATTGAGCACTGGAAAAACTGGCTTTCACAGCAACCAGGTCGTCTGAAGGTCGGTCTCGTTTGGCAAGGAAACCCTGACCATCCTGCAGATTGGCAACGCTCCCTGCCCTTTCGTGTGTTAGATGGATTAGCTCATCCTGATGTCACCTTTATCCCATTGCAGCTTGGTCATGGGCGAGAGCAACTTTCCGACGAGACAGCACTCAACATTGCTGACCCAGGTGAACAACTCGACCATGATTCCGGA
>JALCBP010000004.1:69829-79843 GCA_028066355.1 Pirellulales bacterium | reverse complement strand
GGCGGCCACGACTCGACCGACTTAAAGCACTGCGACGTGGTTCAATGAAACAGATCGCAGCCTCTTCACCTCGCCCTTGCACCTGCACCCAATCGCCAGCTGAAACTGGATGGCGTTGATCTGTCGCTACATCATGTAAGACCTGCCGGATTGCACACCGTGTTATCTGCCCAAACTCATCACGCACAAAGCTATCTAAACCATGAGCATGGAGTACTTGTCCTCGCCACGTATCATTACGCACCCCAGAGTCATCGACACCACCTTCAACGGTCGGCAATTTGACTGTTCGTTTCCGAGTAAGTTCTCCCTTTCCAGAGAGCCTCTCTGTTGACGCTAAATTTTCACTTACATCCCCGTCATTAGCGAATTGCCGAGTAACGTCAGTTTGCCGTCGACGTGCGTGACGGTTTTTGCGAAAGGCGACACGGGATGTTCGCGAATTTTTCATATCTTAAGCATACACAGCGGACAGCTTTCATTGATACTCCTCCAGTGATAGCACCGCCCACACATACTCTCATTCCAATGAAAACTATCGTCTGCGACGGGACTCTAAGCCAGATGCCTGAAGGAGGCTGCGACTAAAAACATCTGTCTCGGCAAGTTTACTCTTGGCATCATCGGTCGCACCCAACTCTGCAGGATCATAGAAAACTTCGAAAGCATATTTGGCAAACGACAGCGTATCACCTGGTTTAACATGCTGTTCGCTCACGCGCACGCCGTTCACTTTCGTTCCATTGCTGCTGTTAAGATCTCGAACAACCCAGATGCCTTCTTCAACAGCAAGCTCACAATGACTCCCTGAAATAGTGGGGAATCTCAGGACAACATCGGCAGACTCTCGGCGACCAACTACGAGGGTCTTCTTCAGCAAGGGGATCGAGTCCCCTCCTCCAATGGGTTGTAATTCGCCGAACATCAGTTGGACTCTCCGGCGTTACGATTCATATCAAACTTATTTCTTAGCATGCTAACTAAACTATACGATGAAAAAGACTGTCCTGCATATTCCCTCGCCATGTTTTGCACCATTTTCTTGCGGCCTGCGTCTGATTACGCACTCGCAGCCCAAACCAGCACATACCGCTTGCCCTTCGTCGTGTGCCGTGCGACGATTCTGAAAGAATCTGAGTGGGCCGGGCAGTCGCTGGCCGAACATATTTTTCGGTATCGAAATTGGCATTTTCATCTTTCGAGATGTTGTGGCAATTTTTGTACCAAAAATATTCTGGCGAGAGGAAAGTCCGGGCTCCGTAGGATGCGATGGTGGGTAACGCCCACCAGCCGTGAGGCTAGGGAAAGTGCCACAGAAAGCAAACCGCCAGCATGCTCTGGCTACTGGTAAGGGTGAAAAGGTGAGGTAAGAGCTCACCAGCAGGCCGGGTGACCGGCCTGGCTTGGTAAACCCCATCGGGAGCAAGGCCAAACAGAAAAGAGTCCGCTTGAAACAGCGGCCTGAGGCGATCCGCCTCGGTTTCTTTTCGGGTGGGCTGCTTCAGGTGGCAGGTAACTGTCATCGTAGAGAAATGATTGCTGCTTTTGGGCTTTGCCCAAAAGAACAAAACCCGGCTTACAGGCCCACTCAGATTTTTTACAGCTTAAGTATTTCGGGTGAATCTCATTCAATATGATCTTCGGGCACGAGATCCCGACATGCGCTTTCATCTAATAATTTGAGCAATTTAGAGATGCAAAGTTTGTTAATACTCACGTTCATCTCCTGAGCCTCCGCTTTGAGTGTTTCGTGAAGCGACATGGGCATCCTTACAGTGACTACTCGCTGAGCCTCCCGAACTGGTGTTTTCTCCTGCTGTCTTTGCCTAAGGGCATCCAGCATTTCCCGGATTCGTGCATATTCAGCAGAGCACTCAAAACGCATGAGAGAGTCTGGTGTTTGGAAGGTCCGCCGCACGATACCATCAAGCCCCATTACTTCACGAAAAAAAACGATCCAGTCCGGTTCAGCGGCAAAAAGTCGTTCTGCCACCTCAAGAATTGCCTGTGCATCATGCCCGGCCACGCTGTCGGCGGATTTATCAGAATCTTTATGAATAAATGCTGGCATTCATGACTCCTTCCATGATGTCGACTCAAGCCAAAGAGGTAGAGGCTTCATCATTCACTCGGCTAGAACTCTCTTGCGAAACGCATGTAACTATGGGCGAGAAGTCAAGCAGTCAATGCAAGTCATTTGCTATCAATGACTTAGCACAACAAACGGACGCGTGCCTAGAGAGTGTGCTCGCATGCCTAGGCGACGGGCACCGGCCTCTCTGCCTAGAAATTGCGCAGGGCCCCGATTTCTCATTGACCAGGTGTCCAGTGCTTGCTGGACCTCGTTTTCAAAGGTCCAGCCGCGTATTTAGCGTTTAATAAAAGCAGATTGACGATTCTCCATTGTCCAAACCACTTCCACTTCCATTCTGCGTCAAATCATTTCGCAGTTTACTGCTATCCACTCTGAAAATTTTCCACCACGCAAGAAATGCTGCTGACAGCTCGCCAGACGAACTTCTTCTTCCCATCACTGCGTGAGACCCTTACCGATCACAATCCAAACCGGCACTGGACACTACCCCAAAACAGAGGCGGCTACGTGCCAACGACACTCACAACAAGCAAACTATTTCATCCGTCATAAGCGAACTATTCCATTCGTCGCGCCTACATGAGGTCCGCGTAAGCATCACCTGAATGAGCGGATACCCCAAACACGGAGTTGATTGTTAGGTGAATACCTACTTTCCGGAATGCCTGGCAAAGACACACTTTTTGGTGACGCCGATACAAATGTTCCTATAGACAGTAGCCCGCAACATGAAAGTACTCAAAGCGGGTTGATACACGCTATTACGCTGATTCAACACTCACGCCAAACAATGATCAGACACCAATTCTCTGCATTTCGTATTTGCGAGCGATGCTCGCCCAGCCAAGCAGTAACTTCTTGTATTCAGCGAATTATTTTGCTCGGTTCACGCTCTTGTGTAATTCAGCGCGGGATCATCAAAAAGAGAACCTGAGAAATTTTCCACAAATTTAAATATTTGAGGAACTACCCCGTTCATTATCCACGCCATGATCATTCAGTATATGATTTCGAAAAAGCTTAAAACTATTTACACAGCCACCACTCAAGACCTTGATGCCGCAGGTATATCAAAAGCAACACCAAGCCATACTTACAGAAACGATTCTTTCGAAAGAATTGCTCTGGCCACACTGCGACAAGCTCAAAAAAAGAAAAACAGTAACATGGGCTGCCGAGTCTTGTGACCAATAGAAAAGAAGGTGGCCCAACAAATATTTTTTCTTTTAAATCGCGCAACCACCAACTTTATAAATGCCACCCGAATAGGCGTGCCCATCCTGCAGATTGTGTTACAAAATCGGAAACTCGATTGGGTTGTTACGAAAGAATACGCAAACAAAATTTCTATGCTAGCCTTCACGAACAAAAAGAAGAACAAATTAGCATTGATTCATTTTCTCACGAGGAGAACCAGCTGCAACGGCAGGAATATTCTTAGAACTGATATCAGACGACCGAAAACTATCGTCACTCATAATTTGAACAGCCACTCGTTTATAGGACGGTGTCCGTGAAAGCGGATCGACTTCTGTTGGAACAAGAACATTACTTTCCGGATAATACATGGCGACACATCCTTTGCGAATGTCAGGATAGGCTGAGATAGTCACCCCGCGCATTTCACCGGAAGCACTTGTCACGCGACAGAGACCTCCTTCCATGAGACCAAAACTACGAATGTCGTCAGGATGCATTAAGACAATGTCTCGCCTGCTCTGATTCCGATAGAGATCTTCCTCTTCATAAACAACCGTATTGAATTGGCCTTCGCTCCGAATTGTCATTAACTGGAGGCCATCTGGTGCATCTGGCAAGTCATGAACATGAAGCGTTGCTTTACCATCAGGGGTGGGGAATATAGGAGTATCAAGAGCACGGCCAGGAATCGAGAACTCTTCTTTGGTTTGATCCATTGCAGAAATTTTCTCAAGACCTGGGATCACACGACCAATTGCCTTGCGGATTGTGCTGGTATGCGCCATTTCGAGCCAGTTTATCGGCCCACTGGTTCCGAGTATTCGACATCCCAACTCAGAGATGATTTCAACTTCACTTCGTGGACCATAGTCAACAGTCTGCTCGTGCCTTGGCGTTCCCCCATCAGAAAGCCGCACATAACTAAACATACTCTCTTGAGTTGAGGGCTCCGGCTCTTCGTCGCGGGCAAGAACAGGAAGAATAATTGTTTCGCCTCGAGCGAGCCCACAGGCATGCCCCGTATTCAATGATGTATTCATATACACGGTCATATCAGTGCGACCGAGTGCTCGCTTCGAAAAACTGGCATCTGGGCTTGCCCCATACAAATTTCCTCCAAGGCAAAAGGAGAATTCCATATCACCTCGCTCTGCCGCCTCAAGGCACTCGAGCGTGTCAAACCCTCGAAACGATGGCAACTTCACACCAAGTTCAGACTCGAGCCGTTCAAATATTTTCTCTTTCAGTTTTGGTGTAACGCCAACCGTACCCATTCCCTGAACATTTGAGTGGCCACGAATTGGCTGAAGGCCAGCACCCGGGCGACCAATCATGCGTCGCATGAGGGCAAGTTGCGCAATGGCCTGTACGGTAGCTGAACCATGAAGATGATGGGTCACTCCCATCGTCCAGGCAAAGACAGCCCGCTTTGAAGACGCGTACTGTTCCGTAACGTGGTTGATCTCTTCTTGAGCAACTCCCGACTTTTCAACAATCTCATTCCATGACAACTCATCAAGACGTTGCGATAATGCATCCCAACCCTGCGTATGACCAGCAAGAAATTCTTCATCAATAATAGGTTCGGCGTCTCCCTCTTTACAAATAGCATGCATCTCTTTCAACCGCTTCATGATTCCGTAGAGGAGCGCAAGATCACCGCCTAGACATGGCTGAATGTAGGTACTCGCTATTTTTGTTCCAAATAGCAGGCTAAGGGGATCACTGGGAACTGAAAAATTCACAAGGCCTGTTTCAATCATGGGATTCACGACAACGATCTTGCCACCGCGTCGTCGAACCATCATTAACGACCTCATTATTCGAGGGTGATTACTAGCTGGATTACCTCCTATCAGCATGACAAAGTCGCTTCTCTCAAGATCATCCAGCTTAATTGTGCCTGCTCCGGTACCAATAACACTTGTTAGCCCAACACCACTTGCTTGATGACAGTAGTAACTACAGTTATTCACATGATTCGTGCCGTAGAGCCTTGCAAACAACTGCAAAAGGAATCCCGCCTCGTTACTCGAACGTCCTGAGAAATACCAAAAACTTTTTCTTGGTTCTGTGTTACGGAGTTTTGTGACGATACGTTCCATCGCCTCACTCCACGTTATTGGCTGATAATGCTGACTCCCTTTTTTTAACAGGAGTGGCTTTACAAGCCTTCCAGCATGTTCCAACTGATACGGCGTAAATTTACTAAGCTGGGCAATCGAGTATTTTTGAAAAAAATCATCTGGGATTCCACTCTGCATGTCCCCCACCATGGCTTGAAATGATTTCTTGCACACTTCTGGAAAATGGCCTGATTCATTAACCATGCCGCCTGCCTGCCCACCCATACCAAGAGCACACGTTTTACACGTATTTTTACTCCGCATTGCTTTCCATAGAGACCAGAAACCACCAGCATCGTATGCCTTTTTCAAGGTATATCGTATTGCTCTCCAACCACCACCAGTTCGCACTTTCGCCATGCATTCACACTTTCAGTCTTCTTGGTTTTTGAATCACACTTATCCCAAGCGGACAGTAACTGTCTTATCCTCTAAATACGCATCGAGACCACGCTGTCCAAGCTCTCGACCAAAGCCAGACTGCTTAAACCCACCAAATGGTGCGGCCGCATCAAAAATGTCGTAGCAGTTGACCCACACTGTTCCAGCGCGTAATCGGTGTGCCAACATGTGCGCTTTATTCACATCAGATGTCCATACTGCAGCAGCCAGACCAAATGTCGTAGCATTTGCGCGATGAACTAATTCATCAATATCTGAAAATCGTAGAACAGATAATACGGGACCAAATATCTCATCTCGAGCGATAGCCATCTCATCCTGCACCTCTGTAAAAACAGTTGGTTCAACAAAAAACCCGCGATCGCCAATGCGTTGTCCCCCTGTTGCACAAACGGCTCCTTCCTTTTGGCCCTGTTTGATATAACCCATGATCTTTTCAAATTGATCACGATCAACCTGTGGGCCCTGTTCGGTGGCCGGATCAAAAGGATTTCCAACCCGACGTTTCCTCGATAATTCGATAACCTTTTCCACAAAAGAATCATGGATTGAGTCTTCAACAAACAGCCGAGAACCAGCGCAACAGCATTGGCCCTGATTCAGGTGTATACCAAGATGAGCACCTTCTGCTGCAGCGTCCAAGTCGGCGTCTGCAAGCACAATGTTTGGACTTTTACCACCGAGCTCAAGCGTTATCCTTTTCATCGTATCTGCGGCCTGACGCATGATCACCTTCGCTGTTTCACCAGACCCCGTAAATGCAATTTTGTCTACTCCGGGATGCTTGACGATTGCAGCACCAGCTGTTGGACCAAATCCGGGCACAACATTAATGACTCCGTCAGGGATCCCCGCTTTCTGCGCGAGACGAGCTAAACGAAGACAAGTCAACGGTGTCTGTTCAGCCGGCTTCATGACAATCGTACAGCCCGCTGCAAGCGCCGGCCCCCATTTCCATGCCACCATGAGAATTGGAAAATTCCATGGGATGATTTGCCCAGCAACACCTACCGGTTCACGCCGTGTATAGCAGAGGAAATCACCGTTCACAGGGATTGTTGAGCCGTGGATTTTATCTGCCCACCCAGCGTAGTACCGAAGGCACTCAATCGCTAAAGGAATATCAACATTCCGAGAATCTTTCAGCGGCTTTCCATTGTCAAGAGACTCGATGGCCGCAAGTTCATCAATTTCTGCTTCAATAAGGTCACAAAGCCGGTGCATGACTTTGCCCCGCTCCCGAGCATTCAGTCGGGGCCAGGGTCCTTCATCAAAAGCCCGACGTGCTGCTTGAACAGCATGCTCAATATCAGTTGCATCACCTTCTGCAACCTGCGTGATCACCTCTTCATTTGCAGGGTTAACCGTGTCGAAGGTCTTTCCCGACTGGGCTGAAATCCACTGACCATCAATAAAAAGTTGTGTCTGCCGTATGGTCGGAGTGGGCATTGAATTTGGCATCTCAATCCTCGTTTTGTAGGAGCTGTCACGGCGTTGAGGCATTGTACTTGGCCTGAAACGGTTGCCGAATGCATCCTAACCGCGCTATGATAGAATCATCAAAAGGGATTGCTTCTTGCCACTGTGGCATGGGTCCCTAAATTGTTTAGAAAATTATGAGAAAAACGGGTTTATCCTGCTCATAGTGAAAACAGCACCTCATCCACACGTAGGAGTTTTCGATGGAGTTCCTGAAAACATTTCAACGACTCACAGCCGGAACAGCGGCCATCGCCGTAGTATGCACCGCAAGTTATTGCATGGCAGATCTTGTTAGTGGCCCTCAACCAGAAGAAACTGTTGGCGCCTTCACCGTTACGAAAGCAGCCGGCAATCCAAGTGATGGAGTCGAAGATGGGAAACGGCTTTGCTATCGCTGCAGAATGGGTAGTCGGCCCGTAGTAATGATCTTTGCCCGAACGGCTGATCAGCCACTAGCAAAACTTGTGAGCGAACTAGAAGGCGAAATCGAAGAACACGCTGATGCAAAATTATGTAGTTTCGTCAACATGATCGGTGGAGATAGTGATAGCCTGAAAGACACTGCAGCAAAGTTCGTAAAGGACAATGGCATTCAAAATGTTGCATTCGTTGTGCCAGAAGATTCTCAGAATGGACCAGATAATCTCAAAATTGCTCCAGAAGCCGACCTGACGGTCGTCTGTTACAAGAGTAGTAAAGTTGTCTCAAGTCATGCACTTAAGAAGGGTGAGTTGGACGACGGAAAGATCAGCGAAATTGTTGAAGCTGCATGTGGTCTGGTTGAATAACCGTAATGGTGATTTCCATAACTGGTTTATGTGGTGGTAAACACAAACAATGGCTCGGGCTTACAAAAGGAAGCCCGAGCCTATTTTTTGTGCCGGAATTCTCTTCTACCTCCAGCTTTTCAATCCATAGATGCACTACTGAAAAGATGGGGTATAGTGGATTTTCTATTCAGGAGGTTTGCTGCACGCGGACCTTCAAGAGGGCGGTGTAGCTCAGTTGGTTAGAGCACAGGCTTCATAAGCCTGGGGTCGCCGGTTCAAGTCCGGCCGCCGCTACTTGCTTTCAGCTAAAAACCAGACAGTTCGGCTAAAGATAAAACTCCTTCACTGAACTCTGTTGACTGGCTTGTTTCGGGTGAACGAGTTTTTGAAACTTTCCCAGAAATCCCAGACCGTTTCTTTGCTTTGATCCGCACTTGCAATTAGCCTAGTGGTTAACGCGGTTGTGGGGTCATTACAGCAGGTGGGGCTCTCGTCTAGAAAAATCTCTGATTATGAGAACGTTTTTTTTTCGTGGTTTACAGAAGGCGTATCGCACCCTGAATCAACAGGGTTTAAAGAGCATTGAAAAACTCGAAAATCGTCTCGCACTTGCTGCAGATGCAGACGTTCTCTCCCGCCCACCATTAGAACAAACAGATTCCGTCTATTTGGATAATTCACTCATCGGTCCACCACCGATAATAATGAACACGTCTGAGGTTATTGGAGACGAAACCAATAGCTTTGTTATCACCTCAGTTGCAAACGGTGTCGTAGAAAAATGGCTGCCAGCTGCACAAAGCTGGGTGAATGTCTCAGCGGTTCCAACATCATCAAATCCGACTGAACTCCTCAATTTGCTCCAACTCCGCCTGATCCAGCAAGGTGACCGCATCCAATGGACACCTGCTCAATCAACAAGCCCAGCGGGCTTCAAAAAGGCGTTTGATGTTGTTGGCTGGGACGATGGAAACCCATTCGTTCCACCATCGAGCGAAGCACCCTCCAAAGTTCAAAATTTACGATTTGGCCAGTCAGAAGACGCGAATTCATTGACGGTTAGCTGGGACCCGCCGGCATCGTTCGTAGGCTCGTTACATTACACCGTGACGATTGACAACGGATCATCTAGCACGACCTTTATTACAACATCCACAAGCAAAAACTTTTCAAATCTCGACACCGGCGTTCCATACACATTCTGGGTCTGGGCGACCAATACGGATCCAAATGCACTACAGCCGGCAACAGGACCAACATCAAGCATCTCAGCAGCCCCCTCCAAGGACCAAACACCTACTTTTAGTCAGGTAACAAATTGGTCTGGTGACTACGACCTGACTTTTGCTGAATATGACATGGGATCAGCATCTGTCCCAACGCTTCAATCGTTTGCCAGTGGCATTTACAACGGCCAGTGGGTGCTCATTGCTGGTCGCACCAATGGACTCCATGGTTTCTCTGATGATGGGTTAGCCAATTTTCCACCGAGGTATCAAAACACCGACGTGTGGGTTATTGACCCAGCATCGAAGGAGACATGGAGTCGCTCACTAAACGATACCAGCAGCGGTCTCACTTCGAATGAAATCGACAGTTTGTCATCAACAAACACCGAGTCTTACCAAGATGGAAACACGCTATTTATCGTTGGTGGATACGTTTACTCTCGTGCGATTAATAACTTCACAACCTACAATGCACTTTCAGCTATCAATCTTCCAACACTTGTAGACTGGGTCAAAGGGACAGATGAAACGCTCCAGACGAATACCATCTTGCAAGTTGCTGGAGAAGAGTCTTCTGACAGTTCGTATGATGGCGGATTTTTTCAGGTGACTGGCGGAGGCTTGGAAAAAACAGGAGACCGCTATCAACTTGTTTTTGGCCAGAAGTTTGAAGGCCCGTACGCACACGGATCAACAACTTTTCAAGTCTA
>JALCBP010000004.1:0-69729 GCA_028066355.1 Pirellulales bacterium | reverse complement strand
TTGGCCAGAAGTTTGAAGGCCCGTACGCACACGGATCAACAACTTTTCAAGTCTACACTTCACAGGTTCGAAGTTTTAATATCGATTATGACTTCGCTACTGGAACCCTTTCGTATAGTGATATTGATGTTGCTCCTGCCGGTGGCGACCCAAGCCGGTTTCGTCGCCGTGATTTGAATGTGTTTCCAATTCTTTCACCCGACGGTCAGGGTGGCTCCACCAAGAGCACCGTTGCGTTAGCTGGTGTCTTTTACAACGGCGTTGGTGTGTGGACTGTGCCATCTGAAATTGGAGCTGACGGCATCCCAACAACCGAAAACCCGACGAATGAGCCAGGCGTTTTCAGGCAGGCCATGAATCAGTATGAATCTGGCAAGATTGGGCTTTACTCCGGAAACTCTGGAGAGATGACCCAAGTCCTTCTCGGAGGTATTTCAGCGAATACATTCGATCCAGCTACGGAGCAACTCACGTACGACGAGAACAATGGCTTTCACAGGCAAATAACCGCAGTGTTGCGTGATGCATCTGGCTCATATCAGCAACAATACATAACTGAGTTCCCAGATATTTATGATGGTAATGGCAAGCTTCTCTACTTCGGCGCGAATGCGAAATTCTTCCCTGCTCATGATGTGCCCTTACTCACTGACAACATCATCGACCTCGATTCTCTAACCACAGAAACTGTAGTTGGATACATGTTTGGTGGCATCGCCGCAGACCAACCAAACTTTGGAAACACCGTTGCCTCATCAATTATTTTTGAAGTCACCTATACTCCGCTGAATACATAGCCATATTTTACACCAACTGCTAACAGCATGAATGCACCTAGTCCATGCCTTGAGCCGTTTGCTTCCTTCCGTCTGGTAATTTTTCTTTTCTTCACAGCCGCAAAACTCATAGTGACACAATGAAGTTAATCCTGCGTGCCTTACTAGTCCTTCTTGCTGTCCATAATGTATTCGCTGATGAAGTGAGCATTGATCGTCAGACCATTCTCGAGTTAGGGCAACTTATAGCATCACCATCGACAGTGAATCGTAAAACTCATTCAGAATCGAGCAATATCCACTCCCTTTTTTTTAATTCACTTCCCTATGAAGGAAAGGCTACAAAGACTTTCGCGTGGCTGGGCATCCCAGAAAAGAAAGTCGGGCAAGAAAAAGTACCTGGCATTGTTCTTGTGCACGGTGGTGGTGGTACTGCCTTTAAGGAATGGGTCGAACGCTGGAACAATCATGGCTTTGCTGCGATAAGTATCGCAGTCGAAGGACAAACAGATGAGAAAGATTCAGGAGCGAAGGAGGGATACATTCCAACCGGATGGAGGCAGCACGCTAACTCAGGCCCATACCGCACAGGAATTTACGGTGATTCAGACAAACCGCTCAAAGATCAGTGGATGTATCATGCCGTAGCAGACACTATTTTGGCTCATTCCCTTTTACGTTCACACCCTCGTGTCGATTCTGAAAACGTTGGTGTCATGGGTATCTCTTGGGGCGGTGTTATCGTATCGACTGTTGTTGGCATAGACACCCGATTTTCGTTTGGTATACCGACCTACGGTTGCGGCAATTTGGCAGATGCGGCAAATCAGTATGGGAAAGCACTTGGTGACAACACCGTCTATCGCCAAACCTGGGACCCGGTGCATTATCTGCCACGTGCAACTATGCCGCTCTTGTGGCAGTCATGGCCCGAAGACAAGCACTTCCCGCTGGACAGCCAATCTTCGTCATACAAAAGGTCATCAGGTCCGCGACTTGTCTCACTGAGACCCGGAATGGGACACGGGCATGGTCCGCCGTGGACTCACGCTGACTCTTACGCCTTCGCGAAATCGGTTGTGAAAACAAGCAAGCCCTGGTGTGCCCAAAAAGAAGTTTCCAAAAACAAGGGTATTGTGAAGGCCGCTTTTTCGTCCTCAAAGCCTTTTGAAAGTGCCGTACTTGTATCGACAACGGATACAGGAATTACGGGGTCAAGAGCTTGGACTAAAACACAGGCTTCTCTGGTCAACAATAATGAAACTTGGACAGCAACGGCACCACTGCCACCTGGAACGACCGGATGGTTTCTCAACTTCAAAAGCGGCGACCTTATTGCGAGCACGGACTTTCAACAAGTTACCCCATCAAAAACATCTCAACCAACGGTGTCACCACCAAATAAAAACAACACGAAAGAAAGACACCCACTATTCAGCCGGATTGACATGAACAAAGATGAACTCCTCTCACGAGAAGAATACGTCCTGTTCTACAAAAAACTTTTCCCTAGCCTCGATACGAATCAAGACTCCTTTCTAGATCAAGATGAGTTCGTGCATAAAACAGCGATGCGTTTTGGTGATACAAACAAAGATGGCACTTTGACTAAAGATGAATACGAGAAGATTTTCAAGAAGCAACACAGCAATATCGACAGCAATGGAAACGGCACTGTCTCTCAGCAAGAGTGGAAACAATTAGGCAAGTAGACGGGCTACGCTTGCTCCATTTTGCTTCTGAATTGTGCCCCCAGGCGATATAACAGATACGTCAGTGAATCCCATAATGAAGTTGACAAGGTAACTCAAACGATTCACGCGAACACACGCCAGAGAACTTAGCTGAGACGCAACTTCAGAAACTGTCTAAAAAACGGTGTGACTCGATCGGCCTGAACGAACTGCCTGAGTAACGGGCAACCAAACATCCGCTCTGAAAACCGGAGCTCATTGGCCTCTTTTCTTGCCACCTCTCGAAGCAATGGAGCAGATTCGTTAGAACATATGTGGGTGCACGGGATTTTTGACTTAAAAAGCAAGCAATTGAGAGGCAACCATGCTTTTCCACCAACTTTATTTTCTTTTTCGAAACCAGACGATTTACCGCATGAAAATGATGCCATTTTTACTCAGCATGGCAGTGCTTATTGTTGCTATCGCTACCCCTAATTTTATTTCTGCTGCAGAAACGAATCATCCAAACATTGTGCTCATCTTTACTGATGACATGGGCTGGGGCGACCTTCCCAATTTCACACCTCAGTCAAAGATCAGAACACCAAACATTTCACGGCTTGTAGCTGAGGGAACCAAGTTTGATGATTTCTATGTCGTACAAGCAGTTTGTACAGCCTCGCGGGCGGCACTTATGACAGGATGCTACGCCAACCGTGTCGGGCTAGAGGGCGCACTCAATCACACGAGCCCAACTGGCATTTCACCCGAAGAAGAACTTCTTCCAGAACTACTCGCAAAAGAAGGATACGCAACTGGAATGTTTGGGAAGTGGCATCTTGGTCTCCCTCCATATTTCGCCCCTTCAAAAAACGGCTTTCAGGAATGGCTCGGTATTCCATATTCAAACGACAACACCAAATACCACCCAGTTTTATCAGACTCGATGCCACCACTCCCCCTGTATGATGGCGACTCCGTCATTGAAACTGACCCTGACCAACGACTTTTTACCAAGAGGCTTACGAATCGAGCAGTCCAGTTCATCGAAGATAATAAGAACGGCCCCTTCTTTCTTTATGTTCCTCATATCATGCCGCATGTACCAATATTTGCGTCAGACCGTTTCCGAGGAAAATCTGCAAGGGGCCTGTATGGGGACGTCATCGAAGAAATTGACTGGTCAGTGGGCGAGATTGTAAACACAATTGATCGGCTCAATCTCTCAGAAAACACACTCGTGATTTTTACAAATGACAATGGTCCCTTCCTGAGCTATGGAACGCATGCTGGTCAGTCGGGTGTTTTGCGTGGGGGAAAACTAACCACGTTCGAGGGTGGCGTCCGGGTACCAATGGTCGCTCGCTGGCCAGGGCAGATACCAGCAGGAAAAACCTGCAACACACCGATTATTTCAATCGACTTGCTACCAACGTTCTGTCACGTGGCACACGCCCCTCTGCCTCAGAAAAAAATCGATGGTTTGAATATTACGGATATCCTTGAAGGCAAAACCGATACCGTTGAGGATAGAGAAGGCCTCGTATTTTATGCCGGCAGTGAGCTTCAGGCTGTTCGGGATGGAAAATGGAAAATTCATTTTCCTCATAAATACCTTGTAGTAAACGGTGAGACGCGAACGGATGGAAAGCCGGCTGGCTATGGCAGACTTGCCCCTCAGTCCATAAGCAACAGTGGAATTGAAGGAATTGCCAGCCGCCACGGGTATGTCGTTCGCGAACTACCGCTATCACTTTACGACTTGAGCAAGGACATGAGTGAGTCGAACAACGTTGCCTCAGAACACCCTGAGGTAGTGAAGAAACTTACTGAGCTAGCTAATCAATATCGTAAGACTCTTGGCGATAGCCTTCAAAACATGAAAGGCACTGAGAACCGCCCAGTGGGGCGCAACGATCGAACCTAATATTCTGATATCTTTTCCAACGTGAACTGTGCGACAAAAAAATCCTGTAACGAACCCTGACTTTCTTCTCCTGAATGATGCTGCGAAAGAGCTGTATGCAGTCGCTGCAGAGGAGCCTATTTACGATTACCATTGTCATCTTGCTCCTGAAGAGATTGCTCAGGACAGGCAGTGGGACAATCTCACTGAAGTCTGGCTTGCTGGAGATCACTACAAATGGCGGGCTCTACGCGCCGCCGGAGTATCAGAAAAATACATCACGGGAGATGCCTCAGACTATGAAAAATTTTGTGCATTTGCCGAAACCATGCCAAAACTCTTACGTAATCCTTTGTGGCACTGGAGCCACCTTGAACTCTCTCGAGTCTTTGGAATCAAAGAGGTCCTGAATCAATCCACTGCCCAACGTATTTGGGATGAAGCAAATGCACAACTTGGAAAAATCTCTGCTCAGACATTGCTTGCACATTTTCGTGTGGCAGCAATTGGCACAACAGACGACCCGTGTGACAGCTTGTCTCATCATATTGAAATCTCGAAAAGTGAACTAAAAACGCGGGTTTACCCTGCCTTTCGTCCTGACAAGGCACTCGCCGCCGATGACGCAGAACTTTTCCAATCATGGGTTCAGCGGCTCGAGCAATCCTCTGGTATTTCATGCAACAACTTCGACACATTTCTTGAAGCGATCGCCAATCGCCACACTTTTTTTCACAACTTGGACAGCCGACTCTCAGACCACGGGATTGAACAGTGTTTTGGCAGAGGTGGCACGAAAGGCGAAGCAGCAGAAGTTTACAATGCTGCACTTCGGGGAGACGCAATTTCTAACGACGCACTTCACGCCTATCGTGGCTACATGATGGTCTACTTTGGTGAGCTTGACGCTTCAAGAAAATGGACCAAGCAACTTCACCTTGGCGCACTACGAAATACCAACAGTCGTGGCCGTCTTCAGCTTGGTGCTGACGCGGGCTACGATTCCATCGGTGACTTTCCACAAGTAGGACCACTTGTGGAATATCTAGATGAATTAGACAAGCGGAATTCACTGCCAAAGATGGTTCTTTACAACCTCAACCCCGCAGACAACTATGCCGTCGCCGCCGCTTGTGGCAACTTCCAGGGTGATGGGATTCCCGGCAAGATACAGTACGGCAGCGGCTGGTGGTTCCTCGATCAACTTGACGGAATGAGATGGCAGATTAATACACTTTCTCAAATTGGTCTTTTATCAACCTTTGTCGGCATGCTTACAGATTCAAGGAGTTTTCTTTCTTACCCTCGGCACGAATACTTCCGTCGACTTCTATGCAACATTATTGGGAATGATGTTGAGCAAGGATTACTCCCAAACGACATTGGAACAATAAAAAACATGGTCCGCGGCATTAGCTACGGTAATGCTGTTCAGTATTTTGAGATGGAAGCAGGCGGGGTCTGACGGCTATCAAACTCAAGCCAAAAAATCAAAAATCAGTGTGACATACCCAGAACACGTCTTTACATTATTTATTCACTAGCAAGGCCACCGATGACACGACTTTTTCTATCCCTTCTATTCGCGACACTCATCTTCGATGGAACTCACGATTTGATCGCTGGGCCGTTATCAAGAATACGAAGCCGCAGACACCAAAGAGCAGAACGATCACACCCTAGAAATACTTGCCCAGACTGCATCGCCACCACGAGGGAAGCGAGAGACCCCACTGAAATGTCAGCCAAAAACAACCCGCCACCGGGATTTGTTGCTTTATTTAATGGCACGGATTTAAGCGGTTGGTACGGATGGGGCACACAGGACCCCGACGATTTCCGAAACATGTCACACGAAGCACAACTCGAGTACAAGAAGAAATCGATTCACGGAGGCCTTCTTAACAAGAAAGGCATAGACGCGGGTGATCATATCAACGCGCATTGGTGGGTTGAAGACGGTGAACTTGTTAATGATGGCAAAGGGCTTTACCTGACAACAGATAATGAATTTGGTGATTTTGAACTGCTTGTGGACTTTAAAATGCAGCCCCTCGGTGACAGTGGAATTTATCTCCGTGGCATACCCCAAGTTCAGATATGGGATCCAACCGAAGAAAAGAAATTTAAACTCGGAGCAGACAAGGGATCTGGTGGACTCTGGAACAACAAACGCAATGAAGGTAAATACCCTTTAGCACGAATGGACCGTCCGTTTGGTGAATGGAATCATTTCCGCATCAAAATGATTGGTGAACGTGTGACTGTTGAACTAAATGGGGAGATCGTTGTTCAAAATGCCGTTATGGACAATTTCTTTGCACACAGGACAAAGAAAAACACTGATGCCACGAGCAAACCAGTTGGCCTCCTTGTAAGCCCGGTGCCACCACGCGGTCCTATCCAGCTACAAACACACGGCAGCGAAATCCGATGGCGGAATATTTACATCCGTGACATTCCTGCAGGTGAAGCAGATGATGTATTGCGAGCACAAAACGACAGTGGCTTTGTTGAATTAATCAACGGGAAAGACCTATCCGATTGGCAGGGTGCCGTAGACAGTTACGAGGTCCGTGAAGGAAACATTGTGTGCAAGGCCGGCAAGGGTGGAGACCTACTCACCAAGGAGTCCTTCGGCGACGCGACTATTAGGGTCGAGTTCAAACTTCCGACAGCAGGCAACAATGGAATTGCGCTACGAGTTCCAGAAGGTGGTCACAGTGCCCATGACGGCATGGAAATTCAGATAATTGATGATGATGGCTATAACGCGCGACTGGCGTCGGCGGGCAAACCAGGCCTTAAAGATTACCAGCATCACGGCAGCCTTTATTTCTGCGTTGGTGCTGAGCAAGGCTACTTAAGGCCCGCTGGTGAATGGAATTTTGAAGAAATCATTATCTCTGACCAGCAGCTTACAGTTACGCTCAATGGCACATGCATTCTCGATGTTCAACTCGATACACTCGATCGAAGCAAAATGGATCACGTCCCAGGAGGACTTACTCGGAAAGAAGGATTCATTGGTTTTGCTGGACATAATGACCCGGTTGAATTCCGAAGTTTCAAAGTTAAACGAATGAACTAGTAGCTCAAACAAATGCATTCGCCAAATTTCTAGTCGACATAAGCATGCAATTTATGCAAATGAGAAACATTTCACTCCTTTCTACAATCTGTGTTTTTCAATTCGTTTTTTTTGAGGCCAATCTGGGCCAATCTGCGGATGGGTTGATAAATCGAGCCCCATCGACCGCGCGACCCAACTCACAACGAAAAAATAGACCGTTAGAGATCATTGCAAACATTCCGTATGCAGACACCGACAACCCTCGGCAACAGATCGATCTTTTTCTTCCACCCCAACAACTAGATGACAAACCTCTGCCGATTGTTGCATTCATCCACGGAGGTGGCTGGAGAAAAGGCAGTCGTCGCAGTGGCCTTAATTTTATCGGGCCAATGGTTCAGACAGGGAAATACATTGGTGCATCAATCGGCTATCGGCTAACAGACGAAGCCATCTGGCCAGCTCAAATACATGATTGTAAAGCCGCCATACGCTGGCTTCGAGCAAATGCCGAAAGATATGGCGGTGATTCGAATAAGATAATGGTAGCTGGATCATCTGCTGGAGGACATCTTGTCGCCATGCTCGGAACATCTGGAGATGTTCCAGAGCTTGAAGGTGACCTTGGACACTGGGGCAAAAAAAGCAGCAGAGTCGACGGTGTTATTAATTTCTTTGGGCCAAGCAACCTAATCTCAATGGGTGGTTGGCACAACAACCCCGACTCGCCAGAATCACTCCTCCTTGGTGGACCTGTGCCAGAAAATAAGGACATTGCAAAAGCTGCATCACCGATTACTTATGTCACGAAAGACGACCCACCTTTCCTGACTATCCATGGGACGAATGATGCTCTCGTTCCTTTTGAACAGTCTGTTGAACTTACTGATTCGCTTCAAAAGGCTGGAGTACTCGCGCGACTTATCCCAATTAAGGATGGCGGTCACGGTCGTCCTCAAGTGAGCGAACTCGACAACCGAATAATGCTTTTTCTCGAGAATCAATTCGCCGGCGAAAACCATAAAATCTCAACCGATTCGATACCAAGCCCAAAGCCATCTCGCTGAATCACCATAGTCTTTAAGCTGCGGCAACTTCACACATGTATCAAAACCGTTTTATTCTCTTTGTCACAAGCGTCGTTTTAAGTACTTCGTTTATTGAGGAATTTATTATCAGTAAGGCTTTTGCAAATGAACTCACAAAATACTCATGGAATCAATTCCGTGGACCAACAGCTGATGGTAAATCACCCTCCGAAAACTTACCAACAGAATGGAATGAGACCAGGAATATCAGATGGAAGACACCCATCCCAGGTAAAGCATGGTCGAGCCCGGTTGTTTCTGGTGACACCATTTGGCTTTCGAATGCCACAGAAGATGGACGACGACTTTCCCTCCTGGCAGTAAATTCAAAAAATGGAGCTATACGCAAAGACATCACGATCTTCGAAATCGAAGAACCGATGTTTTGTCATCCATTTAACAGCTACGCGAGTCCAACGCCAGTTGTCGCAAACGGCTCTATTTTTGTCCATTACGGAAGTGCCGGAACCGCCTGTATCGACACAGAGACCGAGGAAATTCTGTGGGTTCGCCAAGATCTTCCGTGCGATCACCATAGAGGCCCTGGCTCTTCTCCGATTTTTTTTGCAAACAAGATATTTCTGAATTTTGATGGATACGACCAGCAATACGTAGTCGGACTAGACGCAAAAACGGGCCAAACAATATGGCAGACCGATCGTTCTATTCAATATGGATCTGATGATGGTGATTTCAAAAAAGCGTACTGCACTCCTACTGTCATAACCCACAACAATCAAACACAGCTTGTGAGCCCTGCAGCAGTCGCTACTGTAGCTTATGACCCCAGCAACGGCGAAGAACTCTGGACCGTTTACCACGGGGGATTCAATGCAGCAGCCCGCCCTCTCTATAGCCACGGACTTGTGATTCTTTGCACAGCTCAAGGCGATCGACTACTCGCAGTACGACCTGATGGAGCGGGAGACATTACAAATGAAAATGTAGTTTGGAAGTTTGGTAAATCAGCGCCAACTCGACCGAGCCAATCTGTTGTAGCTGATCAGCTGTACATGGTAAGCGATACGGGCATTTTTAGTTGCATCGACATCGAAACTGGTAAAGTTCGATGGACTGAACGAAAAAGCGGACGACATTCTGCCTCACTTATTGAGTCGGGCGGAAGACTCTATGCATGTGATGAGGACGGCACATGTATTGTATTCAAAGCCAATCCACAAGGTTTTGAAATCATATCTGAAAACAAACTTGATGATGGATGCATGGCGTCACCAGGCGTGCTTGGTGATGATCTACTCATTCGCACGAAATCCGACCTCTATCGGATAAGCTCAGCGCCGTTGGAAGAATTCGATAATTAGAGCACCTGTCACTCGAGTGGTGTTAGCTAGTACCATCGTTGATTAATTTTTGTGTCTGATCGAAGTCTCGCAAGCCATCCGTCGCACCAAGACCAGTGACACAGCAAGCTGCTGTAGCAGCCCCAAGCAAAGCTGAACGGTATTCATTTTCCCCACGGATAATGCCCGTTAAACAACCAGCTAGCCACGAGTCTCCAGCACCTGTCGTATCAACAACTGGGCCAGGCGGGATAACACACGGAACCTGAATGTATTCGCCGTGCATAGGGCTCAGTAAAGTGCCCGAAGAGCCCATCTTTACACCAACGAGACCTTGAGCCCCCAAGGACCGATAGTACTCAATGATGTTTTTTGGATCTTCAATACCCGTTTGACTTGTTGCCTCAGTAATACTTGGAACAAAACAGTCAATGTACGGTAAAGCAGACGCAATATTCTCAAGGCTCCCGCCATCACCTGCTGTTTCAATTGCTACGCGACAACCCGTATTACGAATTTCCCGCAGTACGTCACAAAGTTCCAACTCGATACCCGGCAAAAGGCCAATATAACCAAACAGAGCATATCGACTGTCTGCAAAAAGACTGAGATTGTCATATATAAAACCTGATTTTAATTCGGCACAACTGCCAACATGATGAGCAAAGGTCCGTTCACCTGAAGCATCAATAAGAACTGCTGTACTGCTCGTTGCAGTAGCCTTCAGTCTCGATACTCCAGATATATCAACACCCTCCTGTGATAGCGTACTCGAGATTAGTTCTCCCCAGATATCCTGCCCAACAAGACCTGCTGCCGACACCTTCAAACCTAACCTTTGCATAGCTATTCCTGTATTACAGACAAGACCTCCTGTTGTGACAGTAAGCGGGCCAACATGGAGCAAACCGCCCTTGCCAATGGGGTCCTCAAGAGGAACTGGTTTTACAATTGCATCCACAACTGTAGTGCCGCAGACGAGGCAATCGAACTTTTTTTCCATCATTTTTCCCCACTAGCTTGATCAAAGACGAGTTCTTTTATTACTTCTCGCAATAAGAACAAGAAACGCCTCCCTAACAGGAACCAAAAGATACCCCAAAAAAACTTTTTTCAATAAATACGTTACGTTAAGAGAAGCTACGAACAATTCAAGCTCACTTTCTGGCATACAAAATAACTAGAAGAAATGTTCTCACCAGCACGATTGAGTGATATGGCAACTACTCATCCGATTTGATCATTCACACGCATACGCTATGAATACTCCTCAGAAATCTCTCGAAACTAAACTAACCAACATACTTACCAATCCGTCATGTCCCGATTTTATTCTGGTCGATGCCAAAGATGCAGACATGGCCTTTGGATTAGCTGCACCTGGCATTTTGTCAGAACCATTCGCTGAAGACCAAACATTCCGAACCATGGAATTCTACCGAGAGCAGATTCTTGGTATTGTTGGAGATGGCAACATTGACATCATGCTGATGAGTGCAAGCACCAATGCACAATTGACAATTGATTGGAAGATATTCAAGTCGTCTTCCGTCACTCCAGCAGTCCGAATGAATGACACAACGGACATCTGGCTATCTGCCGGTACCGGTAGTTATTCAACACAACCCCCACTACCTTTTTCGACCTGCACGATAAAAGAAGCTCAGTACGGCCAGAACCCTACTGAGAACATAACAGATGCCACCAGTTCGGATGCGGTTCCCGGTTCAAATCTTGGTCTGTTCTCCCTGACGCTTAATGATCGAGCCAACATCGACCGGCCGATGCTTGATGCATATAAAAATTTTCGACTCGATGCCGAACTGAATAACTTCAAGCACTTTCTTGAAATTTTTTATCCAAACTGTGAGGAGAGTCGTAGGCAGATCCCAGATCTCGATCGTTTCATTGCGGACCAAGCTGTCCGCTGTCTCGCAGGCATCCCACAAAAAAACAGACCCCTCTTTCTCAAGATTCCTTACCTGCGACCTGCTGTCATGGAACAATTGGTAAACTATGACAAAAGTCTTATTGTTGGAGTTTTGGGAGGCAGCTCAGGAACAACATGCGATGCATTCACGCTGGCTGCGAATGCCAAAAAACATGGTGCTCGTGCTGCTATTTTTGGCAGAAAAATAAATTCTGCTGAGGACCAACGCTTGTTCATCCGATTTCTTCGAGCCGTTATCGATGATGCGTTGTCCCCGGAAGAAGCGGTTCGTGGGTACCATTCAGAACTCGAAAAGAAATCCATAACTCCAAATAGAGATCTTTGTGACGATCTTATTCGGACGCAAAAAACATGAACCCGCACAAACGTGAAAATTAAATACACGACATAACGACAAATACTTCTTGTACTAAGGCCTTCATCAACCAGGATGGCTCTGTTCTCCCAAGTGTCTCATTTGAAAAAAGCCTAAATTTTCCTGTGTAATACCCATTTCACTCGGATTTCACGGAAACTTGTGAAACGTTTTTCATTCGGTGTTGATTTGAGTTTTCGCGAGTTGCATATCTTTCATCAAACGAACTTGTTGGCGGCAGTCAGGGGCATGCCATCAAGTTAAAACGAAGAGCGGTGAGTTGGGCTAACCACGTTTCCAAATGGAACACTCCATCCCCACTTACCGAGCTTCATACCAGCAGAAAGGGACCCTGACATGTTTTTTGCAACATCTCGATTGGGTAATCGAAAAAATCCAGCACCTCAACAAGAACACAGTCTGAAAGATGTTACAGATGAGCTCGTACATCCAAGCCGTGTGCTATTCACCGAGGAAGTAATTCTTGGTATCTGCATGGTAATTACAGGGCTGCTCTTTGCTTTTGCACAAATGCCCGGCACTGTACTCTCTACTGCTTCGGCAAGTAAGTCCTTAATGAAGCGATCTATAGCTGGTTTTGCACCAGCGACTAATTTGGATTCTGACACACAGGGCATGGCATTGATCGATGCAGCACAGCCAATGCTGACAGCATTGCGAAAAGTTAACGCACTCGAAAACAATCGAGACTTTAGTCCTAGTACACAAGAAGCGTGGGAAGCAGTACACAAAGAAGGGAAGGCATTGGCCACCCGCTTTGTACTGATTCGAGGTAAATCGCTACCTCTCTGGATTCATAGCGCAGAAAGAATGCGGATTGAGCGTCTTGAAGAAAAACTGACCGATATGCTTGGTGAAGCTCGTAAAACGGTCCATTCCCTTCGCGTGCAATCACTCCCACCGGAGCAACAGGCTGCTTTGCAGATAGCTCCTGAAAATAGAACAGAGGAGCAGGCGTCCCTCGCCGTACAAGCGAAGAACGCCTCTTCAGTCTCATGGGAAATGGCAGCGAGTACTCTCGCCGAACCTCAACGCGAGATAGCAGAAAATTTGTGTGCTGTTCTTCAAGATGCCAAAGAAAACTATCGTGGCATCAGCTCGTGCCGTGACGTGCTCAACTACGACTACTGGATGGCTATCTCAGCAATCGGCTCAACGCCAGACGGCATGAAGGCACGAGAATCCCTGCAAAGAGCAAGTCGTGCGGCCGAGGCTGGTGACTTTGAAGCAGCACAATCTGCTTACGAGGAAGGCCTCACGGCAATACAGGCCAGCATCATGAAAACCCCCAGCCTCACTACTAAACCTGGACTGATTGAGGAAATTAACAATCAGATTGGTAATTATAAAACCGTTATTGAGGAACAAGGAAAAGATTTTGATGCCGCATTTAGTTTAGAGAATGTGCTGCGATCAAACTCTTAGCTCAAGAAATAACTGGTAGCGGCACGGGCCGGCGGTCAACGTTTGACCTGTCCGGCCCGTGTTGTTTTTCTCTCATACCCGAGATCAGCCGGTTTCACAATACATTCTGTTACAACCCACCGGTTACGTTTTTCCAGTGTCACAGTGGCACTGACGATTCCGACTCCCTCTTCTCTTCCGATAATTTTGCCTCTGACACGAACAAGTAGTTCGGCTACAGCCACTGGAAGTTCCTTGTCGTACGAAACATCCACATCAAGACGAGTTATGAGAACCTGACTCGGCCTAACCTCTCGAACCGCTTTCTCCGCCTGCTCTTGAACCGGACGTATTTCAGGAGCAATCGCACTGAGCAGCGTCTCAAGATCCTTTTCCTCGACAGCCTTAGCGAGATCAGGCAGTAAAAGTTCTACCTGCTCTCGATCAGTCTGGCTAAAGAAATCAATTGCCGCCACCCCGCAACTCACTGCAAAAGTCAGCAATGCTGCAATCACCCATTGATTCTGTCCACTTGATCGCCAGATCCAAAAAAGAATAGATGCAAGCAAGAAGAGCGAAGCGACCAGTGGAAGACTATCTTCATAAGGCATTGGGAATTAGAAGCCTATTGACGTTTCAGCAATGCTGTTTGCCTTGACCCGGCATTCACCACACTTATCACAACAAATCCAGCAGCAAAGGCGACACCAATCCAGCCAACGTTTTCCCACACGCTCAGGCCTGCACCAATACTCGCAGCACTGATCGCCGCAAGCATTACGACGTTGGCAATAATTCGCAAGACACCTCTGGGCATCGCATCGCCGAGTAAAGATGGACTGTTCATCATGAAAAAGAAGGCGATGTAAGCAATCGGCAATAGCACCATACCAAAATTACTTGTTGGTACCGCAAGCCAAAAACGTGCCTGATCATCTCCCCATAAGGCAAGGAATCCAAGACCACCAACGATGCCGGGTAGTATCGCTCCAAGGCGTTGCACAACCCGATCACCATCTCGCTGTGTCATCTCAGTAACACAAAAACCGTTAATCACCATTAAAATTACAATTGTCGAAATAGCCATCCCTAGAACGCCAATACCAAAAACTTTTTGAGTAAGACCACCTTTCCCAAATAAGTTTTCTAAGGCAGATGCAAGGTCGAGAGAATCCCGCTTAATCAACATATATGCGAGTTTTCTATCTACTCTTGGCAGAGCATCGATTTTTGCATCCAGCTCTGATCGACTAAGAATGGAACCATCCGCTGAACCCGCGTCTGCTTTCACCCTTTTTTCAAGATTGTCTCTATAGGAACCGTTAATATCAGCTGCAGGTTGACTGATAAGTTTTTCATCAAATCGAGCATGAAACTGGCTGGCAGCAGCAATTACAACACAACTCGTTGCAATAAGAAACGGAACGAAAAGACCTGTCGATAGATCAAAAGCGGCTAGGCCCCGGAAAGATCGATCCCAGCCCTTGCGCAGCATCGAGTATGGCAAGAGAAAAGTCATATTGATCCCAACCGCAGTAGCAGCTGCGGCTATCATCCGTTCACGTTGGGCGCGAAGAATAGTTGCGGTCCAAAAATCAGGAGCACTTGATTCATCAATGAAACTCTGCAATCCGGTGACCGGACGCCAAAGAAGGCTAAAGTCTGGCACAAAACCTTTCCCGATGCTCACCCACTCCAACTCGCCTTTCCAGGACATCGCTACTACAACACCAAAAAAACTGAGTACAACAAGCCCGACCATTGCCTTTAGGGACCACTCAAAGATCCGAACTCCCCATCCAGGCGAGTCATAAAACCAGACCACCATTGCAGCGAGTAGAAATAAACAAAGAACACAAATTAGTTTTGCAGAATCACCAGCAAGATATTGTGGAAATAAATTCTGCTGGAGTGCTGCTGTCCCTAACGAGAACTGCGGCATCGCCCAGACCAGATTTGCCATCATTGCAGCAACAAGCCAGCCCCAACCGAGCACCGGACTTACATGCTCATTCATGGCCTGAAACGGTCGTTTTCCTGTCGACAGGGTAACGTAAGCGATCGCTGAAAGCATTACGATCCCGAGCATCATCATGAGAGGCTGCAACCAAAGAAATTCATACCCACCAATAACACCTAAATAAAGTGATCCAGCCAGAGATCCGCCACCAAGCGTTATAGCTGATTGCAGCCAGCCAGGGCCCGACAGTCGCGTATACGTTGCCAGAGTACGACGAAAACCAGCAGCTTGAGCTTCTTCAAGTTGTGATCTTTCCGAAGCAAGACGATCATGTGTTTTTTTTTCTGAACTCATCTAAGAATTCCTTGTTCTTACTCAAAACAGAATTGGAAATACTCTCGTAGAACGTGAGATGGCAGTGTAAATGCGGTGAATAAACTTATCGGTATCACTCCCCCAAGAGCCAACAAACTACCGTGTCATCAAAAAATACATTACGGTCGCTTCTACTTCTTCCAGCAGTTTGACAAAATAACAGTGACTTCATAGACCAATGTACGAAACAGCCAAAAGAAGCCTATATCTTTAAATAACTACTAGTTTCCGTATCCACCCGATCGTTAAGAATGTCACAAGCAAGTAGCGTTTCCAAAAGGAAAAACAAATGGCTGAAAACATTTCTCCTCAAGAACTTCTCGACCGCCTCGAAAATAACTCCATCAGGGTTATCGACGTCCGTACACCAAGGGAGTTCAGCGACCTCCATATCCAGAATGCAGAGAACATACCGCTTGATCGCCTTGACGCTACGTCACTGGCATCGAGTCCTGGTAAAGATGGTCTCCTGTACTTTGTTTGTCAGTCTGGAGGTCGCAGCAAAAAGGCCTGTGATGCGATGCTCGCTGCTGGGTTTGAAAAGGCTATTAATGTTGATGGAGGAACCGTCGCCTGTGAGGCCGCAGGCCTCCCGGTTGTTCGAGGACGCAAAACGATATCTCTTGAGAGACAGGTCCGTATCGCAGCGGGATTACTTGTGTTTAGTGGTGTCCTCCTCGCATCATTTGGCGGAACCACCGAGGTCAAATGTTTTGGCCTATGTCTTGCCGGATTCATCGGAGCAGGTCTTGTTTTTGCTGGAACCACAGACACATGCGGAATGGGAATGGTCATTGCAAAAATGCCATGGAATCAGTCGCCGTCTTCTGGAAACACATGCAAAACAACAGGGCTTCTGATAGCAATTGTTATTGGAACAGGTACGCATGTCCTTGCCGAAACCCACACGGAGGACACGCTTGCCAAGGTAAAGCACGACGTAATGGCTCAAGATGCTATTCTCATAGATGTTCGTGAGGCAACGGAATGGTCACGTGGTCATCTATCTCTTGCGCAGTCTCTCCCTCTCAGCGAACTTCGAACCACTACCGAGCACAATTTAGACGACTGTCTTCCCGGCAATAAAATAATCTACTGTCACTGTCTATCCGGCAGCCGCTGCCTCGAGGCGGCGCGAATATTATCATCTCGTGGCTATGACGCGCGTGCCTTGAAACCTGGCTATCTTGATCTTATCGACGCTGGATTCACTCAAGCCACCAAAAGATAAAATTGCACGTGGATAGCACCTAATCAAACCAGGATCACTGGCATTGAGGGCCTTCTATAACGCCAATGTCTCGTATTAGAGATTCGGCTGCACAGGCTTGGTCTTTTTACGACCGGATGTTCCAACCTCCGGAAAAGAAATATCACCATCGTATGAAATTACTACAAACTTCGTCTCAATTAATTGGCAGATTGCTTTTCTTTCTTCTACCGACTGAGCTTTTTGCAGAGCCACGGGAACTCTTGTTACCATCACACCCCAATCACGTGATATCTCACCACCCTTAATCATGGTCGCATAAGAAAATCTCTTGTCGTTCTGCTTCCATCCAATTTTTTTTCAACGGCAGTGTGCGCAACCTGTGGAATGCCTTGCGATCTCTGAATAGAAGGTGTCCGGACCTTGATATTCCTCGTAAGGCTTCACTCCTTGAATATCCATTTTGTACAGACGCTCGAAGAACTCTACCTTGGTCGGATCTTGATCGCGCCCATTTGCAAAAGCAATTGAAAGAGGCAAGCAACAGAACAACGCTGCATAAATTTTTGTCATAACGAACTTGTTTATCAAAGCAGTATAGGCACCCCGTGCTAGGCAACCTGTGCCAAACCGTACGATTAAGTTTAACATTAAGTGTTTACAGCTCCAAAGAAATGTACCGTCACTCGAATCACCGTGTGTATTCCTGCAGAACTCTCGGATTTCATATACTAATAAAAACTTTTGAGTGAGGAGTACTGGACAGCCACATGCGGAACCGAGAACCCACTTTGTATTACGTCATTGGAATCCTCATCACACTCATCGCATGCACTGAAGAAATTTCGTTTTCTAAAGCAAAAGCAGCCCAACCCGCTCTTCGGGTTGGCATGGAACTTTCCTATCCGCCATTTGAGATGACTAATACAGCAGGTCAGCCAGACGGCATTAGTGTGGAATTAGCACACTCACTTGGAAAACACCTTGGTCGCAAGATTCTTATTGAAAATATTGCGTTCGATGGACTGATTCCAGCCCTGCGAACCGGGACAATTGACTGCATCATTTCATCTATGACATCAACGCCAGAGCGGGCCAAGGCAATCGCTTTCTCAAACCCATATCTGAAAACTGGGCTAACTCTCCTTGTCGGAAAAAATTCACCGATCTTGTCAGCTGACGACATCACAAAACCGGGTGTTCGTATAGCTGTCAAACTAGGAACGTCTGCTCACAAATACGCGACTCAAAAACTCAAAAATGCTCACGTATTTGTCTTGGATATGGAGTCCGCTGCCGTGCTTGAAGTCATGCAAGGCAAAGTAGATGCTTTCATTTATGACTCACTTTCCGTATATCGCCATCATCGCCGCCACCCAAAGACAACCAGAGCAATCCTCAATCCATTTCATCAGGAAACCTGGGCAATTGGGCTTCGAAAACAAGACATCACACTGCTTGAAGAAATCAATAAATTTCTTCAGAAATTTAAAGATACAGGCGGCTTCGAGAAACTTGGAAAAAAATTTCTACCGGATGAAAAAGCCTATTTTAAGGCACACAACATCCCATTCTACTTTTGAGCACAAACTCCCATATTCTTCGTGCTGCCATAGGACGGACAACCAGCCATAGAAAAGTGCGAGTCGACCCTACACTTAATCATAAGGCGACCGGTAGACTTCCCAACGATTCCCGCCCGTTTATTTCACGCAAAGACCCAATGATATAGTTATGTCCCGTTCTGTTGCCCATCTTACTGTTGCTACGGCAGTTACCCTTCTACTTATTCTTGCTTGCTGGCAAGTGCCTGGCGACTGGAACTGGTCTGGTGTCTGGGAGTATCGACAGAAATTTTTTTTCGGCTGGATCGTTACTCTTGGATTAAGTGTTGCAGCCCTGATACTCAGTGTGGCAATAGGCCTTGTTGTCGCGTTGTTTTTGGGTGCTCGAAATCCACTTCTTGAAGCAACTGGAAGAATCTATGTGGAGCTTATTCGAGGAACACCGCTACTTGTTCAACTGCTTCTTGGTTTTTATGTGATAGCAAGTGCCGTTGGTCTCGAAAACCGTTTCGTGGTAGGCACCTTGGTACTGGCTGCTTTCAGCGGAGCGTATATGGCTGAAATATTTCGAGGAGGACTAAATGCCATCCCCAAGACGCAGCGAGACTCTGCTCGCGCTATCGGACTTACACGATGGCAATCATTTCGACTCGTGATTCTACCTCAAGCCGTTCGGCTTGTCTTACCTGCTATAGCAGGTCAACTTGTATCTCTTATCAAGGATTCTTCGCTTCTCTCTGTTATTGCCATCTCCGAGTTCACGCTGAATGCTCGTGAAGTGAATTCTTTTACATACTCAACACTTGAGAGTTACGCACCTCTTGCGATTGGCTACCTCATGCTCACCTTACCACTATCAGCTGCTTCTCGATGGCTCGAAAAAGCATTCAGTTACGAGAGATAACCAGCACCCCAAGTGACACTATGCAACTCATCATAAAAGAACTCACACAAGCCTTTGGTTCCACACGTGTTCTCGACAAACTATCAGTCGAAACAGGGACAGTGAACTCCCTGGTTCTGGTTGGACCATCTGGCGGGGGAAAGTCTACACTCCTCCGAATCCTCGCAGGCCTTGATACTCCAATCAGTGGAACAGTCACATTTGATGAGACCACCCTAGGCCGAGACGAAGCAAGCCTTCGACTCTATCGACGTACGATTGGCACGGTTTTCCAATCCTATAACCTTTTCTCGCACCTATCTGCTCGTGAAAATTTAATCCTTCCCCTCGTGCATGTCCACGGATTAAGCCGTGATGAATCATTAGCCAGAGTTGAAGAACCTTTGAAGCGATTCCATCTTCATGAACACGCGGACAAGCGCCCTGCAGAACTTTCTGGTGGGCAAAACCAAAGAATAGCAATACTTCGTGCGATGGTCGTAAGACCAAAGCGGCTCTTTCTTGACGAACCGACTTCTGCCCTCGACCCCGAGATGACCGCTGAAGTACTTGATATGATTGAGGTCCTGAAAGATTCTGGAACTGATTTTGTCCTTGTCACTCACGCAATGAACTTTGCCCGGAGAGTCGCTGATGAAATTGCCTTTATAGGTGATGGTAAAGTCCTGTCACACGGACCAGCTGAAAGTGTATTTGAAAACACCGATAATACCCGGGTAGCATCTTTTTTTAAGCAAGTCCTACGATGAACAGTCAATCAAATCAAGAAGAAAAATGCACTGTTGAGACCGAAGATCATTCGGCTTCTTCTTTTGGCAAACAGATATTACTTGGTGCAATGGTAGCTGACAGCATCGCTATGCCTGTTCATTGGTACTACAACCAATCTGCAATCGAGCGAGATTTTGGGAAACTTGATTCCTATCACCAGCCAAAAAAACTTCATCCTGACAGTATTCTTTGGAGATCCGAATACAAGCCGCTTAATGCAAATGGCGACATTCTACGCGAGCAAGCACAGTACTGGGGGAGACGAGGTGTCCACTACCACCAATTCCTGAAAGCTGGTGAAAACACACTCAATTCACTTCTAGCGATCGAACTATTTGAATTGATTCGTCGATCCGGGCACTACGACGCCACCCGCTGGCTCGATCATTATGTCAGCTTTATGCTTACTCCTAAAAAGCACAATGACACCTATGTGGAAGAGTACCACCGGCACTTTTTCACCAACTACGCCTCTGGTCGAAAGCCAATCAATTGTGGCGTACGTGATATTCACATTGGTGGCCTTGTCGCCGTGCCAGCAATTATCGCCGCGATCGGTCCACGACATCCTGATATTCGTGAGATAGTTCAGACTCACGTTTCTCTTACCCATAAAGATCATGAGGTGCTTAGTGCTGCTGATGTTCTGGTGCGAATACTAGCTAGCGTCAGCCGCGGAGCAGACTTGAGGGAGTCTATTCTGGAAGAAGCTTCTCAGTGGGTGTCGAAGGCAAAGATCGCCCGCTGGAAAGACCACCCTGACCGCGTTGTTGTTGGCGGAATACTCTCGTCAGCTTGCTACATTCCTGATGCATTTCCTGCCGCACTTTTTCTTGCATATAGACATGCTGGCAAGCCAGCAAACGGAATTTGCTCTAATGCACAATGTGGTGGCGACTCATGCCATCGCGGAAGTGTCGTCGGCTCGCTACTGGCGGCAACATCACCTTTACCCCAAAGTCTCGTTGATGGCCTTGTCGCTACACCACGTATTTATGGCAACTAGACGTTGATGAAACGAAACAAAATGAAAAACACTTCCCCACAAACACCGGGCTCGGCACTCTATGAAACCTCTGGCCTTGTATCTCAGTATTTAGGCTTTCATTACGGTCCACCCGTACTAGAAATCCCAAATTTTCCTGCTGCGTGCATTAGTTTTCTGATGGATTCTATCGAATTCGAATACCGCGAACGCTGCCTTGATGTTGGTTGTGCGGTAGGCAGGTCTTCCTTTGAACTAGCAAAATACTTCGAGCACGTTGACGCCATCGACTATTCATCTGGTTTTATTGATGCAGCGATAAAAATACAGCAAAGCGGCAGGATTGAGTACAGCATTCCAACAGAGGGTCGACTATCGACTGACTGTCAAATTCTGCTCGAAAGTCTGCTGAGTAGCGACATCGCCAGCCGAGTCAGATTTCAAACTGGCGATGCATGCAATCTTCCCAGTGAAATGCACAGCTACGATCTGGTCTTCGCGGGCAACTTAATCGACCGGCTCTATCAGCCTCAACTCTTTCTAAACTCAATGTCTCAACGAATACGCGTAGGTGGATGGCTAGTCATCACATCTCCCTACACTTGGCTAGAGGATTACACACCTCGGAATTATTGGTTAGGCGGCTATATTGATGACGCTGGGAATCCTGTTGACACATTCACTGGATTATCAAGAGCATTACATCCACAATTCAAACTGGGATATCGTGAAAACATTCCATTTGTCATTCGTGAAACTGGCCGCAAACACCAACACACAATAGCTGAACTAACGGCCTGGAATCGAATTGAATAGTAGCACCCAGAATTTTAGACTACGCTTCAGATTTCCTTTGCAATGAAATCTTTTCAACAGATTCGCAGCCCCCTTATCATCAAATGGTATGCATCATTCACACTCCCCGACTGCAGGTCAGCCAATCCCGCCTGTACCAGAGAGTACGGGCCAAAACTTTGCCATGCCACCCGTCCCTCGCTCGATTCAAGCGCAGTCCAATGAACCAGTTTTTTCAATTACAACAGAAGCTCAAGATCAGCCAGCCCAACCTAAAATCATCATAAAAACAATCGAAACAGGCAGAAAACGATCTGATTTAAAACTCCTGCTATCTATTCTTCTGGTGCTTTTCTTGATTGTATGTGCACTCGGAGGAATTGTTTTTCTGTTTTGAGAAAGCTGCTCAATCAAATGCATTTAATACACTGATTCGAGAACACTTTCTAACTCAACTGACGTGAGCTGCGCGGGATTTCCCTTCATGCTGTTGCCGCCTGAATGTTTAGCTAACCAAGAAATCCTTTCTCTTCTGAGGCCAAATTCAGAGAGGCGAGTCGGTGTACCAGCTAACCGACACAGTTCTACAATTCGATCGTTGAGTCGCTGTGCACTTTCCTCGGCAGGCAGCCTTTTACCCCCCAAAGCCTGATCAAGTCCGGCTAGATCTCGTTTTGCAATCTTCTGATTGACACGCAGTGCAACTGGCAGCATTGCTGCACACGCCAAACCATGAGGAGCACCGCATTCGACTCCGATCGCGGCTGCAACACCATGAGCCATTCCTAGGCCTGAATTCCCAAGCGAAACACCGGAGATGAATGCTGCGTGCGACATTGCCGATTGTGCATTGGAATCACATGGATTTTCAAGGAGACGAGGCAAAGCACTCATCGCCTGCGGAAATGCATCAAGCACCAATGCTTGTGGAACAGCCCACTGAAACCGGCAAATAAATGATTCGATCAACTGGGTAATGCAGTCTATTCCAGACGCAGCGATTGTGTCACGACTACACGACCCAATCAGCTCTGGATCAAGGACCACTGCTCGCGGAACCATCAGAGTGCTCCGAAGACTTTTTTTAAATCTTCGCTTTGGACATGAAAGAACTGCGTTTCGTGTCGCCTCTGCACCAGTGCCTGCAGTTGTTGGTACGGCTAAGAAAGGTAGTGGTGGATTGACAATTGGAATGCCGCGACCTACGCCCTCCAGCCGATCGAGAATCATCTCCTCGGCACTTTCTTCGGAGTCCGGTTTCATGTTTGTTGCAAGAGCCGACAATGCTTTGCCAAAATCGATTGTTGCACCACCACCAACTGCAACAACAACTACGTTCTGTTGATTGACTGGTATATTGCACATTGCTTTCGCGATCTGCTGCACCGTTGGCTCACCGCAAGACTTCGCTATTTCGTCAAAACCCAATCCATTTTGACGAAACCCGTCTAATAAAACTTCTCTTCCACCGCATGCATCAAAACTATGATTTCCAACAACGAGCCATATCCGTTTGCCTAGAACAGCTGCAACTCGGCCTACTTCTGCAATCCGCCCATGCCCGAAGCACACAACTGGCGGGACAGTCAGATCATATTTAGCACAACCAATGCCAGAACCTTGACCTGGTGATTTCATCAGATAATACCTTGCGAATAATAGTGTTGTTTAATTATTGATAGTGCTCGTTGATCCAACATGGCATACTCTACCTAAGAAATATTTCTTCTGGCAGTCTCCAGATACTTTTCAATCAATGCACTAAAGATGTCACGAAACTCCCTCCCCGATGAAATCACCATAACACCGGTGGTCAGACCGATCCAAGGCCGCGTCCGCGTGCCTGGATCAAAGAGCATTACAAATCGGGCCGTGATCTGCGCCGCACTGGCTCGCGGAACAAGTCAGCTAACTGGTGTACTCGACAGTGACGACACACGTACCATGGTTAATGGCCTGAAACACCTAGGTTTTTGTATTGATACAGATTGGGGCAACCAGACACTGTCTATTAACGGTTCAGGAGGCGTGATTCCAGAATCTCGAGCTTCAATTGATTGCCAGGCAAGCGGAACAACAATGCGTTTCCTTACGTCTCTAGCTTGCCTTGGAAAAGGGCACTATGTTCTTGACGGGACCCCTCGCATGCGGCAACGGCCGATTGGTGATCTTTTATCATCTCTTCGAACACTTGGTGTCGAGGCAAATGCAGAAAGTGAAGGAAATTACCCACCTGTGACTATCCGTAGTACGGGAGTGCATAACAATCATGTGAGTATCCAGAGCACAACGAGCAGTCAATTTGCAAGCGGGCTTGCCTTGGCTGCGCCGTGTATGCCGAAGGGTCTTTCCCTTGAGCTTACGGGCACACTTGTCTCAACTCCATATCTTGATATGACTCGCACTATCATTGAATCCTTCGGTGGCACATGTGATCTTCTCGACGATCGCCGGTGGCATATTCCCCCTTCGGGTTACGTATCACAAAATTATGAAATTGAGCCTGATGCATCTGCAGCCAGCTACTTTGCAGCGGCAGCAGCGATTACACATGGCACAGTCACTCTAGAGGGACTCAATCGCGAGAGCATGCAAGGTGATATTGAATTTTGTGCAGCACTTGAAGAGATGGGGTGCACCGTTAGATGGTCAAGCAGTAATGGGTCTTGTCCGTCTGTCACTATACAAGGCAATGATTTAACAGGTATTGATATCGACATGAACGCAATCAGCGATACTGTCATGACACTCGCTGCAGTTGCTCTTTTTGCCAAAGGACCTACTGTTATTCGAAACGTTGCTCACATACGAGATAAGGAAACTGATCGTATTAGCGACCTCACACGCGAGTTGCAGCGACTTGGGGCTATTGTTGATGAGCGTCCTGATGGCCTGACGATACATCCGGCTCCTCTCCGCCCGGCCAGGATACAAACGTACGATGATCACCGCATGGCTATGAGTCTTTCACTTGTTGGCCTACGGTCGAAAGGTGTATGCATTACCGACCCAGCATGTGTTCGCAAGACGTTCCCAAACTACTGGAACACATTGGAAGATTTGGTGGAAAAAAGTAAACAGTAAAGCCTCTGCCGACCAACCTGATAGCAGAGCACATCATACCGCCTCTTGGGTAACATCTTCTTCCTGAGACTGGTCACCCTTCAGCGAGTTGCCAACGGCTTTATTAGCACGTTCGAGTAACATTTCAATTCGATCTTGCTGGATCTTTCCTACCGCCCGCAAGGCCCCCTCATCTTCTTCAAGAGTCTCATCAGTTGCTCGAAACCCTCCACCACAATGCTGGCAATAAACACGTTGACCAAGCAAACGAACACCTATCCGCAACATCCTGCCACATACAGGACATCCTTGATGGTAATAAACAGAATCGCTCATCGCTCAACCTCCTGGGGTTCTTTCCAGTTGACCGAACATTGCTATCCTTACGGGGCGGATTCTTTATGCAGCCCAGTGACTGCAATAGCTCTTCAACGAATCTACATAAATGCCAAAGAAAGCCTTTGCAGCAAAAAATTGAAAACCCAATCCCCAGAATTTTAGAAGTATAAAATTTGCTACTGGATTTTGGCAACTCCAAAACGTGCGCCGGGTACAATTTGATGATTTCATGCAAAAAACTGCATGAAAAACTACTTGAGTTACGATAGCAAAAAATCACCCAAGAGATTTTTTCAAAAATACATCCCTAGTGCTAAGCACATACCCATAAATTGGCTAGCGCAACCTGTGGCCCCAAGCCATGGACCGACAAACTTTATTGTCCCGTCAAAACAAAGACTCCGAATCATTCTCATGTATCGCCCAAGCGTCACAGCACTCATCCTCGTATTTGCAGCTGTTGCAAATAGCTGGCTATTCCTCAGCAAGGTTTTGCCGACCATCACGTCTAGAGCCCCACCGGGCTATCAATCGATTTACACTCCTGCCAAGAATACTTCATCAGTAGCATGGACAATCATGCTTAATGATGATCCAGTAGGCTCTGCATTGAGTGTTGTAGAACCAGGCCCTTTTGGCACAATCAGCGTATGGTCAAATCTTCAACTCGATGACCTTCCCTTGAACGAACTGTTGCCACCGTGGGCAAGTACGATGCTGGGAACTGATGCGAGGAAGCTTCGTTCATCAATAAAACTTGATGCGTTTGGTTACATGACGATCAACAGGAATGGAGAATTACAAGAATTTCAATCGATTGTCAAAGTCCCTGGCGTCCGGCAAGCTGTGCACTTATCTGGCACAATCACGCCGGACAACAAAGTGACGGCATCTCTTCGTTCTGGTGATTTTGAGTATGAAACAAGTCGTCAGTTGCCAAATAATTTTTCAATTAGAGATGAACTTTCACCTCAGGCAACCATGGCGGGCATCTCCCAGGGGCAACGCTGGACTGTTCCAATTTACAGCCCACTCCGACCAACTCGCAAGCCAATAGAAATCCTTTACGCAAGCGTGGCCGGCCATGAGGTGCTGTACTTCAACAACCAACTCGTGAACACCCACATTGTCAGTTACCGAACGGCGCCTAATGACCACCAACCGCCACGAAGTAGAATGTGGATTGGCCCTCGTGGTGAGGTTTTGCAACATGAAACGACCATACTTGGCTCACAGCTGCTTTTCCTGCGACGCCCCGTTAACGACACACTATCATCAGATAACAAACTGAGTCATATAAAGTCTCTCTTCGAAAAGGCTGATGGCTTCAGCGTAACATCTTCTCAGGTGAAACAATGACTAAACGTGCTCTACACGTCACAACGCTGCTTCACGAATAAAACCATGATTGAATTTGATCGCACTACGAGAACGTACGGCAGTAAAGTCGCTGTATCAGAACTCAGCCTGACAATACCACGAGGTGAATTATTCGCCCTTTTAGGACCAAATGGAGCGGGCAAGACAACAACTATCAAGATGCTGGTAGGTTTGCTTCGCCCTTCAAGTGGAGTTGTTCGGGTTTGCGGTCATGACCTTGTAAAGGAAACTCGCTCTGCCCACCGTCATGTAGGTTACGTACCAGATGAGCCGTACCTTTACGACAAGCTTACAGGTCATGAATTCTTACGATTCATTGCCGACATGTATGGGATACCACGGGATCTTTCCGATGAATACATCGCAAGAGAGATTGACAGATTCGAGCTTCATGAATTCGCTAACGAACTCGCTGAAAACTATTCGCTCGGCATGAGGCAGCGCCTTGTCTTTGCGGCCGCATTTTTGCACGACCCTGATGTTCTCGTACTCGACGAGCCAATGGTTGGTCTTGATCCACGAAGTGTTCGTATTGTTAAAGATTTGTTGAAGAAAAAAACTGCTGATGGCATGACAGTGTTCATGTCAACTCATACGCTTGGGATGGCCGAAGAGATGGCAAGTCGTATGGGAATCATGGTGCATGGTAATCTTAAATTTCTTGGAACTGTCTCCGAACTGCGAGAACAGGTAGACATGGAAACAAGAAATCTTGAAAACTTATATCTCGAAATCACATCAAGCGCGACACGGGTGACTTAAGAAGCATTGTTTAAAAAAATGCCATGAAACAATCGGTGAACATGCAGAAGCAATTGCTTGATATTCCACAGGAAAACCAGCTCTCCAGGAAACTCCGAAGAACGCTAGCGTGGAACATTGTCACCTCAACCGTCCACCAGTCACGTTTCCGATTCGGATTGGTCCTCGTGCTCAGTATTATTTTCTGGGCTGCTGTATTCTGCTTGTTCTACGATGCATTCAGCTTTATCGACTCCATGCATGCCGAAGTTATGTCGTTACTGTTCAATACTTTTTTTTCTGCCCTGATGGTAATGATGACTTTTTCCACGGGCATCTTAATGTATGGCGGCTTGTATCGGTCAGGTGAGTCGTCTTTTCTCCTAACATGCCCTCTACGTGCTGAGACAATCCATGCACACAAATTTACAGAGGCACTCTGGTTCTCGAGTTGGGGCTTCATTCTTCTTGGTAGCCCGATGCTCATTGCGTACGGCATAGTGCGGGACGCACCTTGGAGCTTTTTCGTAATGATTGTACCGTTTATCGTTACTTTTGTTGTTATTCCAGCGTCTATCGGCAGCATATTGTGCATGCTGGTCGTTGCCGGACTACCTCGACTACGACTTCACGCTTTATCAATATCATTTGCTTTAGTCGCCGTAGGAATCTTTTGGATCTCATGGTCAACTTTTAGTTCCACAAAAAGCCAGTTGCTCACAACTGCTTGGTTTGAGGAAACGCTGTCTCGCCTTGCCATGACCGAGCAGGTATTTCTACCGAGTTGGTGGCTTGCCTCCGGTCTTCTCGATGCGGCACTACGCGGAGAATCTCCCGACTTGACTAATCAAAGCACTCGTGAAGCATTGAAGTTCTTGGGGCTGATTCTCGCCAATGCACTTCTTCTCAGTCTTATAGCCAGTTGGGTTGCACGCTGGACCTACCGTAAAGGCTACAGCAACCTGCAGGCAGAAGTACCAATCAGGAAGCGCAGACAACTCTTCTGGCTTGATGAACTACTCACACGTGGCGGATCAAACGTTGGAAATCCTATTCGCCTGCTGCTTGTGAAAGACCTCCAAATTTTCCGACGCGACGTCACTCAATGGTCTCAATTCATAATCTTTTTTGGTCTTTTGGGCCTTTATTTCTATAACCTCCGCTCATTTAACTACTCGCATGTCTACGCATCCCTTATTGGGCATCTCAACTTAGCTGTCGTAGGTCTCATCTTTTCAACTTTCACAACCCGATTTGTTTTTCCATCAATTAGCCTTGAAGGTCGCCGTTTTTGGATCCTTGGTCTTCTTCCTATTGATCGAGATCAAATTGTATTGTCTAAGTTTTTCTTCTCATTTGCAGGGGGCCTCATACCCTGCCTTGGGTTAATTCTCTTAAGTGACTCCATGCTTGGATTGCCGTGGAGCACCATCTTTATTCACCTAATGTGCAGCCTTGCTCTGTGTTCTGGCCTCTCAGGTATTGCTGTTGGAATGGGGGCAAGCATTCCTAATTTTCGTGAATCATCACCCGCAAAAATTGCAGCTGGATTTGGGGGAACTCTGAGCCTCGTCCTCAGTGCCATGTTCATTATTCTTCTGGTTGTGACCGTTGGTTTCACGCACCACTTCAATCTCTTACAGCAAACTCTAGGCCAAGTCCCTTTGGACACAGCAAGCCAACTCCTTGGAAGTTCTGGTGGACAAGTTGTCAGCCTCTGCATAATTATCGCGGGTGGCCTGCTAGCCACTTTCTTACCCTTGATACTTGGAATCCGTGCATTCAGACAACTGGAACCCTGAGCTATGCTGCCCTAATTACTGAATTCGAAGTTGTTAGGACTTTCCCCTCGAATTATTGTTTTCTCGCGTTATTACACCTGGTTTCTGGCCTTACTAGTTGATTGGTCTATTGTTTAAATAGTTAAATTCATTTAGATAGTTGGATTCCGAGAACAGCCATTACGAAAATGATCCGTCCACTACGAACTCCAATGAAACAGCGAACCAACCGAAGCTCTGCTGGACTCGGCGGTGAACGAATCGGTGCGGTTCAATACCTGAATAGTCGACCGCTGATATACGGTCTCGGCGACTCCTTGGACTTCGATCTCCCGAGCAGACTGGCAGATCGTCTCGCGAGTAATGATCTAGACGCTGCTCTTATTCCTTCGATTGAACTGTTTCAACGCCTTGATACACCTCTTGCTAAATCTTCTAGACGTGAACATCACTGGCCAGCTAAGAATGCAGGTTCTTACCACGTTGTTTCTAACGCGTGCATTGCCTGCCTTGGACCGGTTATGAGTGTCCGACTTTTCTTTCGTACACGTCCAGAGAAAACTTCAAGAATCGCTGTAGATGAAGGTTCGAGGACAAGCGTAGCACTCTGTCAGATTTTATTAGCTAAATTATTTGATAATTACCCGGAACTTGAAGTGCTCCCCATTGGGGAGAGTATAGAATCAACTACTGCTGATGCCGTGCTTCTGATAGGTGACCGTGCAATAGGCCCAACGAGTGGTGGCTTTCAGACTGTTTGGGATCTGGGTGACGAGTGGCACAAGTGGACGGGCCTACCATTCGTCTTTGCTGTCTGGGCCGCACGTCCGACCGTTAATTTCGAGCGACTGGGCAGTCGACTCAATGCTGCTCGCGATGCCGGCCTTGCCAATCTTGCAACTATAGCAGCCATTGAAGCTGCGCCTCACGGACTTTCTGTTCCGCAGTGTCTTGACTACCTAGGAGATAATCTTCATTACAATCTCGGACAATACGAACGAGAGGGATTACGACTCTTCCACGAATACGCCATTGAACTTGGCCTTGCTCCATCTGATGGTATTTTTGATGCTGCATTTCAATACTCAAAACATTCTCCAACCGGTGCCCAGTGATTGAAAAAGAAATTCAGAAAATACTTGATTCGGTTACCGAAGGCCAGCGGTTGAACAGCGGTGATGCGATTAAACTTCTTGAGTCCAACGCTTTGGCTTCAATTGGCCAAGCAGCAAATGCTGTGACCACAAAGCTTCATCCAGAGGCATACCGAACGTACAACATCGACCGGAATATTAACTACACAAATATTTGTACCGCCGTATGTGATTTCTGTGCTTTTTACCGTGGCCCGAAAGATCCGGAAGGATATGTACTCGACAGAAAGATCCTGCTCAAGAAAATTGAGGAGACTGTTGCTATCGGAGGGGATCAGATACTGCTACAAGGAGGCATGCACCCCACGCTCCAGCTTGAATGGTACGAGGAACTCCTTCGAGATATTAAGCTTCAGTTTCCTCAGGTGAATGTCCATGGATTTTCTCCTCCAGAAATCTTTCATCTTACAAAAGTAACTAAACTACCCCTCCTAGAAATTCTTGAAAGACTGGCTGCAGCGGGACTTGGATCGCTTCCGGGTGGAGGCGGTGAAATACTCGTAGACCGAGTGAGAGCAGCCATGACTCGTGGCAAAGTTATGACGGATGACTGGCTGGATGTTCATCGGCAATGGCACAGTCTTGGTGGGCGAAGCACCGCAACAATGATGTTTGGACACATTGAAACATTAGCCGAAAGAATAGAGCATCTAGAGCGATTGCGAGAACTACAAGATGAGACAGGTGGATTTACTGCTTTTATTTGCTGGTCATTCCAACCGGACAACACCGAGATGTCTCATATTCCTCCCTCGGGTGCTTTCGAATACTTGAAAACTCAAGCGGTTGCTCGGCTCTACTTGGACAACATTCCCAACATCCAATCGAGTTGGGTCACCCAGGGAAGAGACATTGGTCAACTTGCACTTTTGTTTGGTGCGAACGATATGGGCAGCCTGATGTTGGAAGAAAATGTAGTCAGCGCTGCGGGAACAGTACACCACCTCACCCTAGACCAGATGCGTTCTGCAATATCAGAGCTTGGCTGGGAACCGAGACGCCGCAATGTCTTCTATGAAATTGTAGATGGCACACACGACCAATTATTGGAAACACGGTCTCAGTCACCAGCGAACGTCGAACTGCCTCTCCTGACTTCAGCAACGTAACTCAAGGTCAACTTGCATGCTGAATACCGGTCAGAAGCATCGGTCGTTTTTAGTTCGATCGAAATGGCTATTTCCTGTTTCCTGCCGTCCTTTGGAAAATGCATGGATTCGTGTTGAAAGAGGCGCTGTGACAGGCTTCGGAGTTTGGCCTCCACGTAAAGACACAGGCATCGAGGTAATCGATCAAGGCAATACCATTATTACGCCTGGTTTTATTAATGCTCATTCCCACCTTGAGTTTTCTTCATGCCAAAAACCGTTTGATACCACGGGCGGACTTCACGAATGGATACGTGAGGTCGTTTCTTGGAAGCGTAGTCAATACACGCCCTCAACGACTGCCCATAAAAAAATTACTGACGCCATCGTGTCCGGAATTAATGAATCCGCTGCATGCGGAGTGGTGGCTCTTGGTGAAATTGCAACTAGCGATATCGCTTACAACGAAATATCAGGCCGGCTTCGCCTCCGTGTCTTTCAAGAAGTTCTTGGACTGAATCAGTCGACCGCAAACTCACTTCCATCACGGGTAGTGTCCAACTTACGTAGTCTTCAAAGATTATCACGTGCTAATGTTGCTGTCGGGCTATCACCTCATGCACCTTACTCTACCCAATGGCATATTGGTCGGGCAGCATTAGCGGCAGCAAAATGTAATCTCGATTGCTTCCGAAGAAGAGCGAGACACAACACATGCGTAACGCCTCTCGCCATGCATTTAGCCGAATCGAAGTTTGAGGAAGAGTTCCTCATTAAACAAACAGGACCTTTCCGGGAGCTTTTCAATGAACTCGACATTTGGCCTGAAGCTACCCCAAAGTTAGCTACAACTGCGGACTGGATATCTTTATTAGCGAAGAGTGGTCGCGGCCTCATCATTCACGGAACGTATCTGGCCGACAACCCGCAAGCAATGGCCCGACTCAAATGCCATCGACACACTCTTGCCCTCGTTATTTGCCCTCGCACGACACGTGCATTATCTGGCAGCCTTCCCCCTCTCCAAGAATTAAAAAAGTCTGGGGTCCGAATTTGTCTTGGCACTGATGGACGCGGTTCAAACCCTGATCTCTCTATTCGTGCAGAAGCAGCGTGCCTAATCGACGCTGGTCTGGCAACACCTCAAGAAGCACTGGCCATGATTACGGCCAATGGAGCGTGGGCACTCGGTTTCGAAGACCGCACAGGACTTATTGCCAGCGGACGACCTGCTGACTTCGTAATCCTTAAACCAACTGGCACACCAAAGACTTTGGTTAAAGCAGCCGCTGCGATATTTGAATCAACAACAGAAGTGGTCTCTACGTTCCGAGGTGGTCAACCAATAAGATAAAAACACCGATTGATAGCTAATTAAAGCCTGCAGTTTGATATATCCGTTTCAATAATGGCGGAAGCACCTATCGATTCAAGACGTTCCATAATTTTGTGGGTCTCATTTCGCCGCACCATCGCTCGAACAGAGCACCAACTATCGTCTTCGAGTGCGCTTACAGTAGGTGAATTGAATCCCGGAGTAATATTCTCAGCCTCAGCCAGCCGATTGCGTGGAACATTATATTCCAATAATGTCCATGTTCGGGCTATGACAACCCCTTGCAGACGGCGAACAATACGGTCAGCCATATTGGTATCGGTAATACTTTTGTTTTGAACAAGTACCGTTTCGTAACAACCTATCTCTTCAAGTACTCTAAGGCGATTTGCCGCAAGGGTACTCCCCGTCTCAACGAGATCAACAACTGCATCGGCTACACCCAAAGACACCATTATCTCAACACTACCTGAAAGCTCAACCAAATGAACTTCAACGCCATGCTGAGCTAACCAATCCTGAGTTATTTTTGGGAAACTCGTGGCAACTCTTCGCCCCTGCAAGCTCTCTGGTGAGGTAATCTCTGCATCATCGGGTACACATAACGCCAACCTACAGCCACCAACACCAAGTGATAACCTCTCAATAAGATCAACCCGTCCCTCAGCAACAAGATCGGCACCAGTGATACCGAGATCGATTGCACCCTCTGCTGTAAGGATTGGAATATCATCGGTTCGCAGGAAAACAATCTCAACTGGCACATCACGGCATCGTGCAAACAACGAACGAGAAATTCGTCGAAACGAAAGGCCTGCATCATGAAGCAAGTTGGCGACTACTTCTGACAACCGTCCCTTACTCGGAATCCCTATACGCAACATCCGTTCCTCTACCTCTATTTGCAATTTTTTCATTGTCTCTACTAGCGTTTACCTTGATTAAATCCGTAACTTTACAATGACTGTTTTCTAGACGCTTTCTCTTCCAGACCCGACACACCGAAACGGCCGGCAAGTGTGGTTTCTACTTGACTGAGTGTTAGATCCCGATGAGCCAACAGTACAATAGCGTGGTAGAACAAGTCTGCTGCTTCTGAAACAACTCTTTCATCCGACTCATTGGCTGCAGCTTCCACCAACTCACCGGCTTCTTCAGTAATCTTTGAACCGATTTTTGCTACACCCCCAGCAAAAAGTTTACTGGTATACGATCGATCTGTATCTGCTGTTTTTCGGCTGGCAATGATATCCTCAAGTTGCCCGAGAACCGTTCCAACAGATTCTTCTGATGCTCGCTTCAGGCTTTTTGATTTCATTGCTCCTGCTTCTCCAAAAGAGATTTTTACCTCATACTAATGAAGTAACTCTACCACGCGACAACGACTTACGACACCAAAGATCAAATGGCAGCATCAATGCCTGAATTAGCAAGTGATTGCATAATCCTCACAGGCCCAACCGCATCCGGCAAGACTGCATTGGGCATTCGTATCGCGCAGCGACTGAATGCTGAGATTATTAGTACTGATTCAGTCGCCGTCTATAAAGGCTTTGACATCGGTGCAGCTAAACCAACGATGAAAGAGCAAACCCAAGTGATGCACCATTTACTTGATCTCGTAGATCCTTCAACTCCGTTTACCGTATCAGATTGGCTTCTGGCAGCGGCTCGCGTGATGGAGGACTGCCGCGATCGTGGTCGCCGCATTCTCTTCGTTGGTGGCACTCCACTCTACCTCCGATGTCTTCGAGATGGCCTCGATGAATCCCCCCCAATTGACGTTGAACTACGAAATAGTCTGGCGAACCAGATAAAATGCAACGGGTCCAAAATTGTTTACGAGAAACTCAAATCACTCCGTCCTGACATAGCCGCTTCCATTCACCCGAATGACACGAAACGGATCATAAGGGCCCTCGAAATTATTAAGTTGTCAGGTGTCAATCACAAGCGTTCATGGACCTCTGCAGTTAATCTAGAGAAGCAACTTTTCCCATGCCCGATACTCGTCATCGATCATCCACGAAAAATCATCAACAGCCGAATCAATGAGAGAGTTGAATTGATGTTTGAGTCTGGCATTCTTGAGGAAACCGAAGCTGCCGAACAGAAAACCGGTATCGGTAAAGTAGCCGCACAAGCGGCCGGCTATAAAGAATCTCTTGCGTATATCCGCGGTGAAATGACAAAAAAGGAAGCGGTCCTGAAAACGCAACAGCGTACGCGTCAACTAGCCAAGCGTCAGCGAACGTGGTTCAGGAGTTTTCCTGATGCGGTGTGGTTATCTGCTTGAGCTACATGGTTAATAACCGTTTTTGTGCTCGTTGCGCAAATCCCGTGCCGGACGAGACAATGTGCTAGCAGATAAAGTGATAGCACATCATCTTGTGGTTGGGTCCACTGCCAACCACAAAATCGAAAAAATGCTTGTCTTGTTTTTTTTGAGCGCTATCTTCACGTCCGCAATGTTTGAAATTGCTGCTCAAGGATGAGTGGCACGAACTTGCCACAGTGTTGCTCGAAGAAGGAACTTTCATGGCAGCCAAACCGGTAATCGGAATTAATATGGATTTTCGCTCCAGCTGCAAGGAGCATGCTTCACTCTCATTCATAGCGGCAGGCTATTACGAAAATATTATTCAGTCTGGAGGCATACCTCTCATCTTGCCGCCACTCGACGAAGAGGACGACCTCGTAAGATTACTCGACACGCTTGACGGCGTCGTTCTTATAGGAGGGGCCGATCTTGACCCCCAACGAGATGGCTACATGCCACACCCAGCAGTACGTCCCATGGATCAAAGGCGAGAAGATTTTGACCGAATGTTAGCGAAGCACGTCTGTGCCCGACACTTGCCTGTACTGGCCATCGGCTGTGGAATGCAACTTCTTAATGTTACTGAAGGTGGCACCCTGTATCTGCATCTTCCTGAAGATCTACCGCAAGCCATCCCACACAAAGATCCAATTGATACCGGTCACCGTCATGGACTTCTCGTAGAATCTGATTCCGCAATGGAGCGTGTCTACGGGGATGGTGAAATACGTGTCAACAGCATGCACCATATGGCCATCGACGATCTTGCTTCGGGATTCCGTGTCACAGCGAGATCTCCAGACGGAGTGATTGAGGCCATCGAAAGCGAAGTTGAGGGATGGCTTGCCATTGGCACCCAGTTTCACCCGGAAGCAGACTCGGCATCGGCTCTCGATGCAAAGATCTTCGAGGAGTTTGTTGTTGGTATTACCGGTGAAGTACCGGCAATGCGTCTTGTCGCCTAATCCTAGAGTACGCACCCAACACCAAGATTACTATTAAATTCATACAGCCCGCCGACAGACCTTGAGTCGGCGGGCCTTTTATATTTACCAGGGGGCACAAAATATACTTCAAGTGTCTCATTTTAAGTGGAACTGTCGCTCCAGGCGGAACAACCTGCCCCGAAACTATTGCCACTGACGGCATGCCGGGTCATTCAGCGGTACGATTACATGTGACCTTTGATTAAACACCAGCACTTGTGACGATCCGAATTATTGTTGTCTATATGCGAGTTGCTCAACATCTCCACGAAACTCCACTTCACTGCGTAAACAAATGCTAACTGATTACGATTTACACCTCCTGGGCGAAGGCAGACACTGGAAGAGCTATGACAAACTGGGGGCCCAAGTTTGTTCGCGTGATGGACAGCAGGGTGTTCACTTTGCTCTGTGGGCACCTAATGCCGAGATGGTTAGTGTTGTTGGTGACTTCAACAACTGGACTGGCCAAAATCATATGATGAACAAATCAGTGCCGTCTGGCTTCTGGCAACTCTTTGTTCCTGATATAAGGGTCAATACTGCATATAAGTTCCGTGTTCAAACAGTCGAGGGAACTATTGACCGCGCCGATCCCTATGGATACTCAGCCGAGGTACCACCAAAAAATGCTTCTATCATCACTGATTTAAGTGAATACAGATGGAAGGATTCACAATGGATGGAGCAAAGGCTGCGGCGGGATTGGTTTAGTGAGCCGATCTCTTTTTATGAAGTTCATCTTGGAAGTTGGAAACGGCCAGGAGATGACTCTCATCGCTGGCTTACGTACCGTGACCTCGAGAGAGAACTTATTCCTTACTGCCTTGAAATGGGATTTACTCATCTGGAATTTCTACCACCCACAGAACACCCACTCTCTGCAAGCTGGGGCTACCAAACGATTGGCTTATTTGCTGCAACCAGTCGCTTCGGAACGCCGCAAGATTTCATGTCACTCATAGACAGCTGCCATCAAGCTGGCATCGGAGTTATTATCGATTGGGTCCCTGCGCATTTTCCAAAAGATGACCACGGCCTCCGCCGCTTCGATGGAACGGCTCTCTATGAACATGAAGATCCACGTAAGGGGGAACATCCAGACTGGGGAACACTGATTTTTAACTATGGTCGCAACGAAGTAGCTAATTACCTCATCTCGTCGGCTCTGTTCTGGCTAGACCACTACCATGTTGACGGACTGCGGGTTGATGCAGTCGCCTCAATGCTTTATCTCGACTATAGCCGCCGCGAAGGAGAATGGTTGCCAAACTGCTTTGGTGGCCGTGAAAATCTTGAAGCAATCAAATTCTTAAAGGAATTAAATGTACAGATTCATCACCATTTCCCAGGAACACTGACAATCGCTGAGGAATCCACAGCCTGGCCAGGTGTCTCACGACCGACTCACACTGGTGGACTTGGATTTAGCCTCAAATGGAATATGGGCTGGATGAACGACATACTGCGATTCATGAAGCAGGACCCAGTTCACAGAAAGTTTCACCATGATGAACTGACCTTCAGCTTGATTTATGCATTTCATGAAAACTTTGTCCTTCCACTTTCACATGACGAAGTTGTTCACGGAAAAGGATCCTTGCTTAGCCAAATGCCTGGCGACAAGTGGCAACAATTTGCTAATCTACGGTTGCTCTATTCTTTCATGTGGTTCCACCCCGGAAAAAAACTCCTGTTTATGGGAAGTGAATTCGGCCAACCACAAGAATGGAATTTCGACGAAAGCCTCCCGTGGCATCTGCTTCGAGAGGACGGCCATCGAGGACTCTCGCAGACCCTTATAGAACTCAACAGATTACTACGAGAAGAGACGCCACTACATCAAATTGATTTTGATGGACAAGGATTCGAATGGATCGACTGCCAGAATTGGCAAGAAAGTATTATCACTTTCTTAAGAAAGGGTGTCTCCCCAAAAGACGTACTGGTTATTGTTTGCAATTTCACACCAGTTCCCCGTGAGAACTATCGAATCGGTGTACCTGCTGCTGATCATTACATAGAAATTTTCAACAGCGATGCTGGTCAGTTCGGAGGTAGTAATGTCCTCAACGACGGCAAGTTAACGTGTGAAACGATTACCCACCATGGGAGTGACCACTCTGTCACTCTTACAGTTCCTCCACTCGCAGCGATCGCTCTGAAACCCTTCGGTGCCAGAAATTCATAGAAAACGATTTACTGTAGGCACTTGAGTCGCAAACAGCATCCCTTAGAACTAACCAACATCGATAACGAACGTTCTTGACCGCCCACTAAGGCAACCGCGGTTCACGATTCCAGGTAAGTTCCAGGTCTTTTTCCAGACCAGCGATCCAATCCATAAATATCTCAGCAAATGCTGATTGGGCAACCATTGACAAACGTCTCTGGTCCCCGAGAACGCTTTCGAACCTAGACTGCAACTCCTCATCTTTTGGATTAAACGCCTGAACACGAATGACGTAACAAATCGTCCTTGGCTCATTAAAAACAGCAGCACTCTTCCCTTCAGCAGTTGAGAACACCTTTTGCATCATGGCGTTACCAGACAGTACAAGGCCCTTTGGTGATGATAGTACCGGAGCTGCATTCACGCCTGCCGAACCTTGTGTAAGCCAGGTAAATGGGCCAATCTCCCGAACTGCCTCTAACTCATCCTTAGACACGGCTTCGGCAAACCCTTTTTCATCAACCTTTGCAGCAAGATTCTTCGCCTGCGTTAAGGCAAGGGGACGAGCCTCAACAATTCTCCATGCCTTTTCAACATTGCTACGAGCCTCGGTAAAGGTGGGGACTCGCTCTTCCTGATCATCTTGCTTCCAAGAGAAATAACGGTTTCCTTCAGCATCCCGCGACGTTACAGGGCGTAGGGTTATCGTCCCATCGGCAAACATCGTTTCAAGCCATCGCTGCTGGCGAATGCCGAACCGACTTGTTGGATCTGGCACAAAGTCAAAACTCGTTCCTATACCCCCACCCTCATTAGCTTCATTCACAGTCACCCAATCTGACTCCACCGCAACGAGTGATTGCTTTTCAGCAATTTTATTTACGTCGGGTGGAGTTGGCTCTTTGTCACCCTCTTTTCCACGTGCAATCCAGAGAGCTCTATCCTCAGCGTACGCATTCAAATCTGCAGCAATTGCTGAAAAAATTGTATCGATTGTTTCGGTAGCGCGTTGTCGGGCAATGTCCTGCCGAATTTGTTCAGCAACATCTTCGAGTGGCTGAAATGTCATCTTTGGCTCAGAGGACTCTGCTGACTCATTTTTTTCTTTATCAGCCATGTCGCTTCCCGCTGGCTGTCCTTCAACGGAATCCGGAATTGCATTTCCGGTGATAGGTTTTTCATCAGGTGGCTGATCTTTGTCTTTGGGAGTTGGATCTGTCTCGCTCGTGTCTTCGTTCGCCTGAAAAGCAACTGGCAACACTCGTGTTTTACCTTTTGCTGAACTGCTATCTGATTCCGATGGCTTACCTGCTTTATCCTTCTGCTCAGAATTTTCCTCCGACATCTCTTCTTTTGTGTCTTGCTTTGCTTGAATTGGAGAGTCAGGATTCTCAGCTGGTAAATTTTTACCGTTACTACTTTTTTCCTCTTTCAATTCACTTTTTTGATCACTTGAATCTGTAGGCGGCTCTTGGGACGGTGGAGGATCCGGGGGTGACTGACGAAATCGAACTTCCTTATTCTCCTCATAAAAATCTTCGACATCTTTTTCTGTTATCGTCTTTCCTGCCTCATCTTCAAACTTCTTTTGATCTGCCATCAGTGATGCGTACCGAATTCGATGAGGCTCTTTGAACCCAGGGTCGGGACTTCTTGCTGACGGCAGGTTATCCTTGAATTTTTCAAAATAAGCCTTTAGTTCCGATTCACTTGGTGCCTCAACTGACATCGCGAAGTTCTCAACCTCAACTGGAAAAGCCTTTATCGTCACTGACTGTTCAAGTCGTTTATAAAAGTCCCACCGCCAACCTGGAGGATCACCAGAAAAGCCTGTTTGGAATAGCAGCAGGGTATTCCTTGCAACCAGGGCCGTACGTAATGATTCAAAGAGGTCACCTGCCAAGACCGGTGTACGACCATAACGGAGCCCAGCGATAATTCCATCGAGCTGATCTTGTCGGACCATATTATTGGTCCAAGCAGCTATAAACTCGTTGATCGCAGTATTGCTGACTGTCAATCCAATTTTTTCAGCCTCTTTTGCAAGCAGCATCTCGCGGACAACCAATTCCTCTCCCTCGGGGAATGCGGGTAGTCGAGACGGGTCCCTACCAGCTGCCGCAGCAGCCTGCATGAGGAAACGGTTTGCAAGTGTTCTCATAGCCACTGCTCGTTCGAGCTGGTTTTCCCGAACACCTCCTCCCTTCCATGACACAACAATTGGGTCAGCCGAAGACGAGCCCGCTCCCATCTGGAGAAACGGAGGTAATACAAAAAAAGCCAGCATCGCCAAGACGGCTACAGCCACGAGCATCGATTTCTGATATTTCCGGAAGAAGTTGAATGATCCGGCCATAAAACCGCCTTTTTCTGAAGCGCCACGGGCTGAAAAACCACTGAGGCTTGACAAGTAGAGTTAGGGGAAGGTAACGCTGTTTAACAAGAACTAGGTCGGAAATTGTATCGCCAGATAGTTTGATGCCAATCCCGATATCCGTAGAAATTATTCACTTTTTCTCCATTTGCACCCAAGATTCATGGCCAAAAAGACCTCCCGCAGGGCTCCTACAAGCAGCAAAACATCTTCCCGAGCGGCCCCTTCCGGGGACTACGAGCTCGTAATTGTAGAAAGTCCTGCGAAAGCAAAGACCATCGAAAAGTATCTTGGGAACCAATTTACTGTAAGAGCTTCGGTTGGGCATATCCGCGATCTCAAGGCCAAATTAGCAAAAGACTCAAAGGCAAAAGATGCCAAAACAGAGATTGCCGGTGTCGACCTTGAGACAATGGAAGACGACTACGAGATTTCTCCGGGGAAGAAAAAGGTAATTACGGAACTAAAGAAACTTGCAAAAGGAGCCCGTGATATCTGGTTTGCCACAGACCTTGACCGTGAAGGTGAAGCAATTGCCTGGCATCTTGCAGAAGTACTAAAGGTCAATCCACCGGATGCAAAACGAGTCACTTTTGATGCAATTACAAAATCAGACGTTCAAAAAGCTTTCGAGAATCCTCGAGGCATAGACATGCACCGCGTCGATGCGCAGCGCGCACGACGAATTCTTGATCGCCTCGTTGGATTTCTAACTTCACCGATTCTTTGGCCAAAAGGCGCCGGTAAAAGTGCTGGACGTGTACAAAGTGTTGCTTCACGGCTCGTTGCTGAACGCGAAGAAGAAATCCGGTCCTTTACTCCTGATGAATCTTGGGAAATTTCGGGAGCTCTTTGCTTTGATATAGATGCGTCAGACGCATTGCATACTGAGTGGAATGACTTTATCTCCCAGACAGATACTCGGAACAAGCCACCAACAATAAAGCAACGCACCGCTTGGCTTTCTGATCATCGCAGCCTGTCTGCAGATCTTATTGAAGTTGGTGGCAAATCATTAAAGATCACTGCCAGTAACAACTCTACCGAAGAGCTGATTGACGAGGCTGTATCAGCCGCTGAGGCCGCCGGCTTGCTCGATATAAATATCGAGCGAGAGGAAAACCAAAATGGGAGAGGGCGGGCGAAAAATCTTATTCGCATTAGTGGCAAACCAGACCCTAAAGCGATCTACACTATTGATTCTATTGAAGTAAAACGTACGAAATCAAAACCTTATCCACCTTTTATAACAAGCACATTGCAGCAAGCCGCAAGCAGCAAGCTCGGCATGGCAGCTGACCGTACGATGCGTATTGCCCAACAACTATATGAGGGCATCACCCTTCCCGGAGAAGGAAGTGTCGGTTTGATTACATATATGCGAACCGATTCGACAAATTTGTCTGGTGAGGCCATTAATCTGGCACGCCGCTATCTTGAAGAAAAGGTAGGCAAAGAATATCTTCCTGAGAAACCACGTTTTTACGCAAGTAGAGATCAGTCCGCCCAAGAAGCTCATGAAGCAATTCGACCAACCGATCCATTCCGTGACCCAAACACTATTGCTTCTGCTCTTAGTGACGAGCAGTTTCGTCTCTACCAACTCATTTGGCAATCCTTTGTTGGCTGCCAAGCGATCGATGCAGAGTGGGACAGCACGACAGTTCAGATGAGGCGAACTGATAAAGACACTGGGGCTGTCTTCAAGACAAATGGCCGTGTACTGCGATTCGATGGGTGCCTGCGAATCATTGGTATCCCAAAAGGTGACGGAGACCAGGTGCTTCCAGAGTTTGACAAAGGAACAACGTTGTCTCCGTTTAGTATCGAGCCAAAGCAGAAATTTCAGTCTCCTCCACCACGTTACACCGAAGCATCGCTCGTAAAAAAACTAGAACAGGAAGGCATTGGAAGACCCTCGACATACGCGAGCATCATAAGAGTCATTCAAGATCGAGCTTACGCTGAACAAATCGCCAAGCGTTTCTACGCTACTTTTCGAGGTGAACTGGTTACTGAGTTCCTTAAAGATGGCACTGACAACAGCGACATCGAACAGCAGTTTATTGAAGTTGCTTACACTCGAGAGATTGAAAATGACCTTGACGACGTGGCGGCAGGAAAAATAACACGGCAGGAGATGCTACTTCGGTTTTATGAGAAACTGATTCCCTATCTAAACATCTTGAAAGACCTTGAGTTTGTCCGCTCAAAACCATCTCCATACAAATGCCCTGAATGTGGTCGTCGGCTAGATTACCTTCTAGCTAAAAATGGTGGGAAATTTCTATCTTGCACGGGTTACAATGAAAAAGTTCTTGAAGATCCGCCGCCACCTAAAAGAACAGCAAAAGGCAAGAAACCCCGAGCACGAAAACCAAAAGAAATACCTTCTTGTACTTTTGCAATGCCGTGTGACAGAGACGGTCGCCCTCAACTTCCGGAGCAGATAGACCTTCTCTCACCAAGTGGGAAGCCGATGGTCAAACGAACTGGACGGTTTGGTGATTTTCTTGTCGAAGATGTTCCACCTCCACCAAAGAAAAAGGCAGGAAAGAAGTCTGATTCTGATGCACCTACACCGTTTATTCTAAATATTGACAAAAAAGGAGACCTGAAATTTCCTGCCCCGCCTCCCATCGCAACTGATATTGAATGTGAAAAGTGTGGCGGCTTTCTCAATCTTCGTGATGGCAAACGTGGCCCCTGGCTCGGGTGCAGCAAGTTTCCAAAATGTCGGGGACGAGGAGCTTTTTCAAAACTCTCTGAAAAAGAACAGAAAAATCTTCGCAAAGAACTCGCTGACCACATGAAGAGCCAGCAGACACTCGAACTAACACGACGAGACGGACACACACCAGTGGAAGACGGAACCCCATTAAGCGACCTGACCATAGAGGGCGGAGTTGCTGAACTGGAAAAGTTTATTGAGGCGTAATCCACCTACTCCCAAGGCATATCATGTTCAAAGGTTGGTGGCATCTGGCTCACCGCAATTGCGTGAGCAGTTGCGTGAGTACGACAATGTGAAATACTCACAAGCACACCACCTATCCCCATTTTTTCGGCGAGATCCTGTGTGCCTCCCATGAGAGTCACAGCTGGTCTTCCTGAAGATCCATTAAGTACCTCAACATCACGCCAACTGATGCCCTGTCGCCACCCCGTACCAAGAGCCTTCAGTATTGCTTCTTTTGCGGCCCATCGGCCAGCAAAGTGCTGCATAGCCATCCGGCGGCCCCTGCAGTATTCAATTTCCTTAGGGGTATAGACTCGCTGCACAAAGAGCTCGCCGTGTCGCTCAATCATTTTGCCGATCCGAAGGCACTCTGTAATGTCCGTGCCAATACCAAGCACATTCATTTTTTATGTCCCCGCACGGATGAACCACGAAGCCCACAAGCTTCGCGTGCGCGCTCGAGAACAGTACCGGCAACTGCTCTTGCTCGTAGGGCACCATTGGCAAGGATTTCGTCTATTCTGCTTGGAATAGATTCCAGTTCATACCGTCGTTCTCGAGCAGCAGCAAAAGTCTCTTTGGCTGCGGCAAAAATTGCTTTTTTCACTTCGCCGTAGCCAAACCCACCACGTCGATAGAGTTCTCCCATTTCAAAAACTTCTCTTTCGGACCCAAGAAGGGAAAACAGTTGGTAAAGATGGTCTTTTTGCGGATCCTTCGGCTCCTCCATCGACCGGGAGTCCGTTGTAATTCGCATGATTTTCTTTTTCTGTGCCGGCAAGTCTTCAAACACCTCGATCGTATTCTGATAACTTTTTGACATCTTCTGCCCATCAGTTCCCGGCACTTTTGCAGCTCCGTCAACAAGCCTTGGTTTCGGAAGACGGAAAACATTGCCACCGTAGAGATGATTGAAAGTACCTGCTAGATCTCGGCATACCTCAATATGTTGCACCTGATCTTCACCGACCGGCACGACATCCGCATCGTAGGCCAAGATATCCGCAGCCATAAGGACGGGATAAGTAAAAAGCCCAGCATCTGCGGTTATCCCTCTCGCTTTTTTGTCTTTGTAGGCATGACACCGCTCCAAAAGCCCCATTGGCGTTACTGTCATTAACAACCATGTAAGCTCGGCGACCTCAGGCACATCTGACTGAACGAATAAAGTCGCTCGCTCAGGATCAAGACCTAAGGCAACCAAATCAAGTGCTGCATCGCGCACAAATCCACGAAGCCTTTCAGGGTCGCGAACTGTGGTGAGTGCATGCAGGTCGGCAATAAAATAAAAACCTTCACCGGCGTCTTGCAGGTCGATGTATTGGCGTATCGCACCAAAGTAATTACCCCAATGAAACCGTCCTGTTGGCTGAATGCCTGAAAGCACTCGCATCCTAGCTGCCGAAGTTGAATTAGATTGCATGCCGATATCCATCTCCAATACGTTCGTCACGCGTCCTTAACGAAACTTGAACACGTCCACAATCAGTTCTGAGTTATTTTTTGTTCTTTCCCGATGTTTTGACACCATCACCAATCACTAGACTACCAACGATTTGTTGTAGTTCTGATGCTCCGAGCACATTTATAGCCGCAGGAAGTTCGTCGAGAATACGCTTCGTGATGACAGGCTCCGCAAAACTCGCTGTCCCAATCTGTACGGCTGAGGCTCCAGCAACAAAGAACTCCATGCAGTCATCCGTTGTCATAATTCCACCCACGCCAATTATGGGTATGCCAACGCGAGTGTGAACCTGATGCACACAGCGCAAAGCGATTGGTTTAATCGCAGGACCGCTTAAACCACCAATACCATTTCCCAGAAGCGTCTGTTGCTTCCTCCAGTTGACTGCCATGCCCTGACATGTGTTGATGAGAGTCACAGCGTCCGCTCCTCCATCAGCAGCCGCTTGGGCAATCGAAGTTATATCCGTCACATTTGGTGTTAACTTTGCTATGACTGGCAATTGAGTAGCCTGATGTACACCGGCGACTACTTGTCGACAGAGATCTGGGTCCGTTGCAAAATCAACACCATGACTGACGTTAGGGCATGAGATATTTAACTCAAGCGCAGCGATTCCATTTTCCTTATCGAGTTGCTCGGCAAGCAACACAAACTCAGCAACTGTTCCGCCTGCAATCGAGACAACGACAGGTGCCCCGCATGAACGAAGAAAAGGAAGTTTATCTTGAATAAACTTTTCAAGACCGTCGTTATCAAGCCCGATCGAATTCAGTAACCCGGAGGCGGTCTCTATGGTACGCCAGGGATGGTTTCCCGCTCGTGGTGCAACCGTGATTGTTTTGGGGACAATCCCACCAAGTCGATGGAGGGGAACAAATTCCTGCATTTCATTGGCATAGCCAAATGTTCCTGACGCAACCATGATTGGATTTGGTATTGAAAGCCGCCCAAGTTGAACAGTCAAATCAGGAAGCACCGGAGGAACAGATGCAGTCATCGTGTTTTCTACATGCAAAGGAACGCTTGATACTGGCTGAAAAACTGAAACTGATCAGTCCACACCATCAAAACAGTGTACCGCAGGGGCAAAGTACCAACGGACACGCAAAACAGGAAAAACAGGCAGGTTCTCATATTTCTTCCGAATGTGCAGACTAATTCAAGACTGCTGATTTTTAGGCCGATAGAGCATATGGAAAAGGTGAATACCACTTTTTGCACACAGTCTCGATCCTCGTTGACATCACGACTAAAGCGTCATTATGGTTCCTACCGGACAGACACGAAACCTACACAATCATACTGCTAGGCCTGTCCACATGGGGTCTAAAGAGCCGATTTCGGCCCCAACTCCACGACTGGAGTGTCAAAGTCATGACCAAACAAGACATCGTCCGGACCATTTCCGAGCGTTTAGATCTCCCCAAGGCGAAGGCGCAGGAAGCGGTTCAGACCACATTCGACGCACTCATAAATGCACTGGTCAAAGAGGGCAGGGTCGAACTTCGGAATTTTGGAATATTTCAAATCAAGCGAAGAGACGGTCGGGTTGCCAGAAATCCTCGAACGGGAGACGTTGTCAACGTCCCACCCAGGTATTTCGTGAGTTTCAAGCCAGGCAAAGAAATGGAAGCCAGGGTAAGGAACCTCGACAAGCCACAGTCTCCTTAAAACTCCCAGCCTACCGAGAAACGGTGTTGGTGGCAGTTCCCAGAGCATATGCATGCCTATTTCAACAATACACAACTATGTTTGAAAAATTTTACCATCGCACTGAAAAGGCCTGCACGGTACATAGAACTCAGAGCGAGATACTCGAAAAGGCCAGTTTATACCCAAGAGGCGGCAGCTGGGATGTTCCTGCTCTGTCCGCAATAGAAAACGAGAACATTACCTTTTCGACTGAGACGAACGACATAACTGATACAGGGAGCGCGGCGCGATGAATACCAACAATACCCGTAGCGGTACGTGGGATATCGGCCTCAAATTTATCATACTCGTAGTCATGGGACTTCTCGTAGCGACAAATACGGGATGTCTTATTCCTATGTATTCTGGCGACCCCATTCGGAGAGCACAGGAATTAATCTACACATCAGAAGATCTTCGAGCGATTACTGATGAATGGGAACGCATTTGGTTCCTTGACCAGCCATCTCACATGACTCCATACCGAACCCATGGCGGCGTGCTGTGAGAGAAGCCCTACAACTGCTTCGCGCCTCATAGTCGTTCAGTTTCTCTGTAAACCAGCCTGAGTTAACCTGCGAGCCAGTTGCTCTAAAGATGCGACCTTGGGCCCTTAAAGCAGCCAGCCTGCTCACTAGATGCGGATCTTTGCTGCCTGTTCTTGTATTTTCTCCAGTGGCACAAGATCACCCTTGTCACAGCCAGGGCAGCTTGCAGCGGCCTCACCCCACGACGACGCGGATTTGAGATTAGAATCCCAGAAAGGCCATGTTCGACATTGCCGAGGACGATCCTCATAGATCGTGCAACGACGTGTTTTGGCATCGAGTAGCACGCAGTCTCCTCCAGGCCTTTCCGTGAGCGACCTCCGAACGCCTATCCGTCTAACAAATTGTTTCTCAAAAACCTCTGGAGTCATGTGCATCCGTGCAGACATTGCATCGATCTCGGCTTGATTAACCCAGACATACCCCTCAGCACCAGTGCAGCAATCTCCGCATTGCGAGCACTCAAAGCGCAGACCCTCTGAATACCAGACGTCATTCTTCTTACCTGCCATTCAACACCTCCTTTCATCGAGCTGCACTCTACAACATTATTTCTTTTGTTGCTGAGATAATCGCCTCTACATCTTCTATGCCACTGAAAGGACCAAACGAAATGCGAACAGTCCCGCCCTGACTGGTCCCTAGGAATTCATGGATACGAGCGGCACAGTGGTACCCGGAACGCACTTGAACACCCGAAATCTGTTCAAACAAGGCAGCGACCTCCGCTGGTGAATATCCCTTGCAAACCATACTAATAATCGGCGGACCTAAAGCACCTGAAGCTGGATCGGGACTAATTACACGAACTCCAGGGATATCACTTAATTCATCATAGCACGCTTGAGCAAACCCTCTGCAAGAAGCGATAACCGATTTCAATCCTTCCTCTTTTAGCCATCTACACCCCGCGAGTAGTGCCACGACGGCTGGGAAGTCTGATGTTCCCACCTCAACTTGATCCTGTATCTTGACTGGCATTTCAAGCGATTCACTCGTTGTACCCGTACCTCCCTGGATTAGTGGATCAAGATGAATTCCTTGCCTTGCATAGAGCACTCCTATGCCGTGCATTCCCATCAACCATTTATGGCCAGGTGAAACAATGATGTCGGCAATTGAATCGTATTGTGACATTACAACCTGACCCATGGACTGAGAAGCATCGAGTATTGAAATTGTGTCTCGTTCTCGGGCGACGTTGACAATTGCCTGAACTTCCTGGGTCACCCCTGTAACATTTGATGCATGCGACACGGTTACCAGCCTTGTATTCGCTTGCCATGCTCGGACAAGTTCATCTGGATCCACCACGCCTCGTTCATCACACGGCACAATTGTTAAAGATATGCAACCCTTTTCCCTCAAATAATGAAGTGGTCGAAGCGTTGCATTATGATCAGCCGCCGTGGCAATTACGTGATCGCCGGGCTTGACGATGCCATGAATGGACTGATTCAAACCAAGGGTGGCTGATGCCGGCAGGCAGATTCTTTCCGGTAAAACGCCGAGCAATGATGAAACTTCCTGGCGTAACTGGTGGACAAGGTCTGCTGCTGCTAACGCCTCTTGATAGGCGCCTCTTCCGACCGCTACGCCATTTTCTCTAGCTGCCTGCTGCCACGCTTCCCAAACCACTTCCGGCTTAGGCCACGTAGTCGCTGCATTATCAAGATACCGTCTTTGTGGATAGTTGTCGTCTTTATTCACTAGTTTGTTGCCACGATGTCATTCCACCCGCTATCACCCGCCGATTTGATACATAGCCCTTGATGGCCTTTGGAAAGATTCGGTGCCTATCCCATGCGAAAAGTGCTTCGCGTTCACACATGCAGCTAAAAGTACTTGCAGTTCTTCGTCTGTTCCACCCGTTCTGAGCAAGGCCCGAGCATCCCAATCAGTGGCTGAAAAAAGGCAGTTACGAAATTGTCCATCCGCGGTAAGCCGCAACCTATCGCAGCGATCACAGAAGGGTTGGGAAACAGGATTGATAAATCCAACAACACCGCTGCCATCCCCATAAGTATAGTCAATCGATGGCTGCCCTGGGTCGCTTCTCTCGTTTCGTATTAGTTCACCAAAAGACTTCCCAAGTATTTGACGTACCTCTTCACCCGTAAGAACGTCCTCGTGAGACCATGTGCCTTCTGCATCGACTGGCATGAATTCAATAAATCTCAGGTGAAAAGCGTGCTCGCGACAAAATGTGGCTAAAGGAACGATATCTTTCTCCGTTAATCCACGAATGGACACTGCATTCAATCGAATTGACTGAAACCCATGCTGACTTGCCTCTTCGAGACCTTCAAGAACTTGCTGTAGCCCAGAACGACGAGCGATTTTTTCAAATCGCCCTTCATCAAGACTGTCGAGACTCACGTTTAGCCGGGACAAACCTGACTTGGCTAAATCTGCAGCCTGACTTCCTAAAAGTAAGCCATTAGTGGTGAGAGCAACTTCTTGAATATTTGGCAACCTATCCAACTCCCCAACAAGCTCAAATAACCTGGGCCGCATGAGCGGTTCGCCACCTGTTATACGGATAGTTTGAACACCCATCTCAGATACCACACGAGCGCACCTTACTATCTCACCATACGTCAAAAGTTTTTGCTGGCTGAGAAAAGACGCGTCGAGTGGCATGCAATACCCGCACCGAAGGTTGCATCTGTCTGTCACACTGATCCGCAGATCCGTATGGGACCTACCGAACTGATCAACAAGATTTTTTTTGACGGATGCGTCGAAAACTTGATTAGAGCAACTCATCGGAAAGCTCCTGTGAACGCCAACCAGTATTCCTAGCTGACATGTCACTACCTTCCGGGTGGACCCAAAAGGCTTCGGAAGCATTGACCTGTCGCTTCCATATCGGCACTTCTATCTTGATCCTATCCATGAGCCATGACGCTGAAGCAAATGCCTCGGCTCGGTGGACTGCAGAAACAGCAACAGCAACACTCACTTCACCGACTAAAACCTTGCCGAGTCTATGCACGATCGAACATTTTACTATTTGAAACTGAAGAACTGCGTGTTCTTGCAATCGAGCAAGTTCCCTCTTCGCCAACGGTTCATAGGCTTCATACTCAAGCCAGTCTGTAGTGAGGCCATTTGTGTCTTGCCGCGTCGTGCCAGTGAATACCACGCTTGCTCCTGCACGATCGCTTGCCACATGTGCGAGCACCCGCGAGACATCAATCCGATCATCGGTGAGTTCAACTTGCAGCATGCCTAACCTCCACTGACAGGAGGAATAACGGCAATTTCTGAGCTCGTACAAATCAGGTCATTCTCCACTGCATAGCGACCGTCGATGGCAATAGCACTCCGGGACAACAACGAAGCCAGATGCGGCAACTTACGCTCCAAAGCACAACGAACCTCTGCCACCGTAAATTGCTTGACAGCAACACGGACTTCTTTCACCCCCGCGGACTCAGCAAACCCAGCAAAAAGTTTCACGTAAACCTGATTTTCCATATCTACTGACCCGAGTTGACCATGCCTATCTGACATATTTTGAACAAACCTCCCCCTCACACCACTTCAAATCAATTTTTTCAATGATTTTTACGGCAGCACATCCCATTGAAACAAATCCAGATGCTATAGCTAAGAGCACAACCAGACAAACACTTGTTAACTTCCATTCTTCTTGCATCACCAAGACCAGCATCGTTCCCAACCGCTTACCGTCGACAATCCACTACATACACCCAATCTACGCCAAGCCATAAGACTTTCTAGCCGTAAACAACCTGCTCTCTCAATCAGGACTGAGAAGTGGTTTGTCGCTCCCTCGCGGCCTGCTGCCGATATTTCTCATGAGTCTCGAGATTAAAATTCCCAAAGCGACTCATTTCATCGGTGCCGGTGTACCGTGCGCCGCAGCGGTAGCAGGTCAGGCAATCGGGGACAACGAAGAATAGGACCACATCGAGCAAGGCAGTACTAAAGAGAATCGCAAACGTCAAAAACAAGTCTCGATAGGCCCAAGCAACACAGCTCATTGCCAGTCCAACAACCACAATCGCTACACCAAGTCGCTGCGGAAAGTTTTTTCTTACAAACAACTCCGTGCTTGGACAAACCAAGCATCGATTAAGTCGCGGGCCGGCATTTTGTTCAGCAACCTGAATCGCTCCTTGTGGGATGCCAATACTTTGGTCGCATACCGGGCATGTAACCGATGAAGATTCTTCAATAGAGGTCTGGTAGATCCCTGCATGACAGGCAGGACATGCACATGCGATATTCATGCTGTGATCTCGCTCCATATTTTCTGTTGAACTGACTGAGCAACAGGATTTTCAATTCGCACTGTCATACCAAGAAGTTGCGCAGTTAATTCACCCAAAATGACCGCCAAACACGCCACGTAGAGAATACCTGTTGCGCTTTGTGTATTTGGGATATCCAATGTCATACGACTCATAAGCAAAAGGACTGGAAGCCCAATTAGCCCCGCCAACCATCGAAGCCAAAACAATGCCAAGCCTGTCGAGTCCAGAGTACCATCCACGCCAGCGGTAGCCACAGTGACCGCTCGCAGAATATTGGTAAAAACTGAAGCACCAGGGTCTCCCATGCTCACAAACTGCCAGATGATCATCGCCAGAACCAGAACCATTAGAAGACTCCATACGAAAAGCGTCTGGTCTATTGATCGCCGTAAGATGTCCACCCGCATACCGGGCGCATTGAGATACCAATGCCCAAGAAGCATCGCGTTGACAGTAAAGCCAATCAAACAGCCTGAAAGAACCCGTACTCCGACTTCGGCAACAGATAATCCACCAGTGCGAGCTATCGCTACAGCGCATAGAGTGGACACCGCTACACAACAAACAAGACCTGGCCAACGTCGATCGGCGTACCACAACACACTGCCAACCCAAGCAACAAACGCTGCGATCGATAGGACCCATGTATTTGCTGACAAACCAAGCGTAAATGACAGTAATGCGGCAAAGGTAGTCAGCCCAAGCAATACGAGAGTATTCACTCGAAAGAAGCCACTTGGAACAAGGGTGGTTGGAGTTATGCATAACGCAACGGCAAGACCGAAACTGAAGCGACAAAGAAAATCTACAAGCAGGGTCATGACCGTTGATCCACCATGTTCGAAAAGCAGACAGAAAAGGACAACTCATGGAGCTATCTAGCAACACAACTCCGTCCTACAACAATAGTCGCACACCAACAAAAGCGCTCTTAATTCTTTCCATTGATAAGCGAAAGAACCTCGGCTCGACTGGAGACGTTATCTCTGAAAATTCCTTTTATTGCTGAAGTGACGCAAAGACTCCCAGGTTTCCGTACACCACGAATCGTCATACATGTGTGTGAAGCCTCGAGGACAACAGCAACTCCTTTTGCTCCAAGATCATGTTCTAGTAAATCTGCAATCTGTTCCGTCATACGCTCCTGAACCTGCGGCCTATGTGACACTGACTCCACCACTCGCGCCAACTTACTCAGACCCAACACTCGACCATCTGGTATGTAACCAATATGCGCATGCCCCATAAAAGGCAACAGATGGTGCTCACACATACTATTGAAGGCAATGTCACGAACTAGGACAAGCTCATCATATTTTTCAGTAAACGCCTTTCCGAGATGACGCCGTGGATCATCATTCAACCCACTAAACATTTCTGCATACATACGAGCAACCCGAGCTGGCGTTTCAAGCAATCCTTCCCGATCTGGATCTTCACCTACTGCAGTGAGAATTTCTCGAACAGCCGCTTCTATTCGTTCATGGTCAACGAATGGGGCTTCTGCTGCCTGCTGAACAGTGTCTGCACTGAGAACCTCAGATGTTGCGTGCCTTTTATTCATCTGTGAAGTTTACCACCTAACCCCTAAAAGTCTGTAAGTCATCCAGCAAATCAGTCTACCCTCTTTATGGAGCGAAACGGAGGGAACTATCCACGCAACATAATCAATTTTTATTTTGATACGTTTTTCTCAGTGAGGGAAACCCTCTGCAACTAATCTTTATTGCTACTCATTTGATCAACAGGCAAGTAGCTGAGCCCCAGCAAACTACGAACAATTTAATTCGCGCTAAAGGCCGGAGGAAACGTTCGCCTGGTCTTGCTTGAATCACCACCTCTACCAAGTGCACGTAGAAGAACTTGCACACGATCAAGGACATTGCTTGTTTTCAGGAGTGCAAGTTTTGTCTTAGATTTAAGATCGACTGTATAGGCGACAATATCAGCAAGCATTCCCAAGGTAATTTGGCTACCAAGCAGTTCGTCGATCTGCTCATACGAAGCCGGGATTTTTGGCATAGAACTTTTGAACGCTACCAGCAATTGCTGCTGCAAGCCTTTGATCTCTTCAGCCGAGTGATGCGATGCCACGTAGTCCTCGATAATCTTCGCTTCTGCAACGCGGAAAGGCTTGGTTGGTGGCAATTCTTCCTGCAGTTGGATTCGACGCACTCCCAGAAGCAACACATTATAGGTCCCCTCCGGAGTTCGCTGATACGTTGCTATTCGACAAAGACATGCCGTTGATTCAAGAGCAGGACGACCCTCGTAATCAACCTCCCACCCCTGCGCCAAGACGCTCAGCGCAATGAGTTTGTCATCGGCGACTGCCTCTTCAAACAACGAACGATATCGAGGCTCAAAAATATGCATGGCCTGCATCACGTGTGGAAACATGATGAGATTTGGGAGCGGAAAGAGTCGTGCAAATCCGGAAAAATTATCAGGAGAGAATGCGAGGGAATCATCATCCATTGGCATCACCTCCATCAACCAGTGGTGGTGGATCAAGATGAATTTCTGGCAATGTTTCTGGATCGAGTTCGATCTTTGGAAAGTCCTCGGTGCTTGCAGCAACTTCCTTCAGGCATTCATCAAATGCTTCGAGAAATGCATCGAGGTGCAGTCCGAGGTAATACGCGCCATACGGTTCAAGATACCCATGCACGCTGCCATGAAGCTTTCGTGCACCTCGTATATTGCCATTGCCAAAGTGGTACAAGGCAACAGCCGCCTGAATGAGACCTTGATAGAATTTTCTTGCCGGACCACGGTACTCCGTCCATAACTCTTCCCAGACCTCGTGACACTCGTAATAGTCGCACTCATTAAATTTTAGTACACCCGCCAGGTAAAGCGGATCATATTCTGAAGGATCAACTAATTCAGAGACCATTAGACCTCCCATTGAGCAACCACGACGCCAAAACCGGAAAACTATCTAAATCCTAGCATCGACATGGCGAGAGCGAAGCCTCATGGTACTCTGGAGCACGAAATGAGACCGAAATCGACATCAGAGGCGTCTTCAAAGAACTCGCGTAGCCATATCGTGCCAAGCAGGGAGAGTCGACTGCAACGCAGAGAGCGTGCGCTCAAGATTGTGGAGCGCCTTGAGGAACTCTATCCCGACGCAGACTGCTCCCTCAGGTTTAAAAATCCCTTCGAACTACTCATTTCGACAATTTTGTCGGCCCAATGTACAGATAAACGGGTGAATATGGTGACCCCCTCTTTATTCAAACGTTGGCCAAACCCTCATAAAATGGCAGCAGCGAGCATTCGAGAACTTGAAAATGCAGTGAAAACAACAGGATTCTATCGAGCAAAGGCCAAAAACATTCATGGTTGCTGCGATAAACTCGTTGATCAGTTTGACGGGAAAGTTCCTCAAACGGTTGAGGAACTGATATCTCTACCAGGAGTCGGCCGAAAAACAGCAAACGTCGTCCTTGGGAGTGCTTTTGGTTTGGCTGAAGGTGTTGTTGTTGATACACACGTAGGTCGTATTTCTCGTCGACTCGCGCTGACAAAAGCAAAAGATGCCATTCGGGCAGAACGAGACCTGATACGGGAAATCCCTAGAAATCACTGGGTTGCCATAAGCCACCGATTGATTCAGCATGGCAGGGGCACGTGCCTTGCTCGCAAACCTCGCTGCAATGGATGCGGACTTGAAGACCTTTGCCCACGAGTGGGACTCCCGAGGCATCTGAAAAATTTACAGTGACACATTTTTTTCCAGACATTTTCTCATCAAATCCTTACAATCAAAATCGTTTGTGGGAAATCTTTACCTCACTCTACGTCGCGGCACCAGCCACCGCACTTCGCAAGGAAAACCCGAATGATTCTCTCAGGCCACGAGATCCGGAAACAACTTGGCGACAACATTCATATCGATCCGTTTGATGAAGAAAGGTTAAATCCGAATAGCTACAATCTTTCACTTCACGACGAACTGCTTGTCTATGAAGAAATTGTTCTCGATATGCGAAAGAGTAATCGAGTTGATCGAGTGCAAATCCCAGAAGACGGTCTGGTTCTGACTCCCAACCAGCTTTATCTTGGGCGAACTGTTGAGCGAACAGAAACGCATAATCTTGTTCCAATGATTGAGGGCCGTAGTTCAATTGGCCGGCTTGGTTTATTTGTACATGTTACTGCTGGATTTGGTGATGTTGGTTTTGCTGGATACTGGACACTGGAAATGTTTGCAGTCCAACCGGTCAAGATCTACCCCGGTGTTCCCATCTGTCAGATATTCTTCCATCAGATCACAGGTGCAATCACTGAGTATTCGAGTGATAAGTATCAACACAATCGTGACATCCAACCCAGCATGATGTTCCGAGAAATGGGCGGGGACACAAGTGACGAACAACTGGAGCTTGCTTTTTCTGTTGGGCGAAATGCTGTGCAGCCTCCCCGATGACTAATAAATGCTTTGATACAGAATTGCTAGAATCAGTCATTTTTTGGAGATTGATACACAACTTTCCCTTATCTTTATTCTCGGCGGTTGAAAAATGTCGCTACTCAAATTCAATGACAAACTAGAGGCGGGACTCTGCCTTTCAGCCGTTGGTGTGTCACTGCTCTTTGTCATCCTCGGACTTGTCTCACTTTTCACGGACAACAGAGTCCTTATGCTGATAGCAGCACTCTTTCTAGGACTTTCAATCTTACTCACTATCGGCCTTGCCATTTACACCGGATTCTTCCAAAAGTCTGCGGACTAGTAGCTTTTTTGATGTGCAATCAAGTCCCCTGAATGTAAATTTAGTGCGTGACCTTGAGAAACGGTCTCGATCGCGGACAATGCCTTTTTCAGTGAAGACCCATCCCCTCCACCATTGTGTTCAAAATTTTGACCCCTTTTGAAAGGCTTATTGCACCGTGTTACGCACTCATACCTGCGGTGAACTACGCCCAAGCCATCTCACCGAAACTGTAACACTGTGTGGTTGGGTAGACCGTGTTCGTGACCACAAAGGTGTCATCTTCATCGACTTGAGAGATCGCTGGGGTAAGACGCAAGTTGTGATAGGGCCTGACGCACCAGCAAGCGTCATGGAACGTGCTCGGGCAGCACGGCCAGAATGGGTTATGTCTACAACCGGCCGTGTTGGAAGACGACCAGAGGGAACAACAAACCCAAAGCTTGACACTGGTGAAGTCGAAGTTGTCTCCAGTGCATTAGAAATTCTCAATGAAGCAGAAACACCAGTCTTTCAACCAGGAGCGATGGAACTGCCTGGCGAAGAGGTGCGTCTCAAAAATCGGTGGCTCGACCTTCGTCGCACTGATATGCAGAACAATTTATTATTACGCAGCCGCATTGTAAAAATAATGCGAGATCACTTTGATGAACTCGGATTTGTTGATGTCGAAACCCCGATGCTTGGCAGAAGCACTCCGGAAGGAGCCCGAGACTATCTCGTACCCAGCCGACTCGAACACGGTGCTTTCTTTGCGTTACCGCAATCACCTCAACTGTACAAACAGCTTTTGATGATTGCTGGATTTGACCGCTATGTGCAGGTCGCCAAATGTTTTCGAGATGAAGATTTACGAGCCGACAGACAGCCCGAGTTCACGCAACTCGACGTTGAGATGTCATTTGTCGAGGCACATGACGTGACAAACGTCATTGAAAGCCTTGTGGTCAAGACCGCAAAAGACATTCTCGACTTGGATATCACGCTTCCGTTACCGCAGTTCACATGGAAAGAATGCATGGAACGGTATGGACATGACGCTCCGGATATGCGTTTCGGCCTTGAGATCGTTGATCTCACGGAGATCGCGAAGGACAGTGACTTCCGTGTATTTAAGGGTGCAGTGGAGTCAGGCGGGAGAGTCAGAGGAATTTTAGTCTCTGATGCTGCAGATAAGTTTTCTAGAAAAGACCTCGATGGCCTTACAGCGATGGCGGTCGAAGCCGGCGCAAAAGGTCTCGTCTGGCTCAAGCTTGATTCTTCTGGAGCATGGACCGGGCCGGTCGCCAAAAATCTGGGCTCTGATGTAGCTGAAAATATTTGCAAATCACTTTCAGCAAAACCCGGTGATCTCGCGCTCATATCAGCAGACAGTTTTGAAATCACATGCAAGACTCTGCACGCGCTGAGAAAACATCTTGGTAAAGAGCTCGAACTGTATGACGATAATACGATGCATGTATCGTGGGTTATTGATTTCCCGATGTTCGCCCGTGATGAAGAAACTGGAAACTGGGCTGCAATGCATCACCCTTTTACTGCGCCTCATCCCGAAGACATCGAAAAACTTACGTCGAACCCAGAAGCGTGCCGTGCAATTGCCTATGACCTTGTGATCAATGGTTCTGAGGCAGGGGGTGGAACGATTCGAATTCACGATCGGTCGACCCAACAAAAGGTTTTCGATCTCCTTGGAATTTCCCCAGAGATTGCTCAGGAACGCTTTGGTTTCCTCCTTGATGCACTTGCAAGTGGTGCTCCTCCGCATGGTGGAATTGCCCTTGGTATCGATCGCTGGGTCATGCTATTTGGCAAGCTCAATTCAATTCGTGACGTGATTGCCTTCCCGAAAACACAGCGGGCAAGTGACTTAATGACAGGAGCACCTGGGCCCGTTGACACCAAACAACTTACGGAACTAGGAATCCGGACAGTTATCCCGCCAAAACCTGCCGCAGCAGATGCCCCAACACAGCCGAAGTGAGCGAAAAATCATGGTCTTACGGGAGGGGACTGCCGGACACGAAACTGTGCGTTACACTTAAGAGAGTTAGGGCGAATAGCTCAGCTGGTTAGAGCACCTCGTTTACACCGAGGGGGTCGGGGGTTCGAATCCCTCTTCGCCCACTCCCTTCTTCTAAAACGCTTATTGAGCGGCGAACTGAATGAATCCCGCCTCACCGTTTCTGGTGTCATTCGTTTAAAGCGTTTGCGTCTATGGCGTGCAAATTCTGTCAACGAGGTATTGCTGTGATTAATGAGATCGATTGGAATTTGTTAATCATGTTTTACCTGAAAGCACACCCTTAGGATTCGTGAAGGAAATTTTATTAGTAGTACACGCAGTAATTTCAAAAAACGCTTCACCAAGAGCCGTGGAAGATAGGAGAAGAGGTATCGAAGACCGTATGCAAGGGCAATCCTTGGGTGAGCCCAGGCCCGTTGATCGAATTTGAACACCACAGACTCAAGGTAGTTTGTTAAGCGACGAGAAATCGCCACGAAAAATTTTTGGAGAGGTGACTCGAGCAAGCCAAGTTTTTCAAAACCTGTTGAGATCAAGAAATGATTCTTCTTGATGAATTTGCTTTCAACCCCAAAGTCAGTCATTTCAATATCTGGATTGAACCAGGCACCATATTCACCAACTGACGCAGCGCATTTCAACAGGTGATTTCCCTTTGCCAGAAGAAGAATATCTATTAGCACATCTTCACCTTTTTTGTAGGGAGGCACATCACGTAACTTAAATGGAGCAATGAAACTTTCTCCCCTCGCACTGTCATACGAAACCAATCGATCCGCAAATTCTTCCTGAAAAATATCCACAAATTGAGTTTGATCAGTTGCAAGAAACACCTGAAATTTATCAAGGTTTCGGTCTGCAATTATCTGCCTGATCCGATCAAAATATCGCTGGTGATTGGTGGGCTCTGCGTACGACCAGTCTGTTCCACGAATATGAACAGTGAATAAAAACGATCCATCAAAGCGTTCTCTGGCAAACGCATCAGCTTTACTAATGATTTCCGGCCGCACGTTGATGAAATTGGCAACATAGTAACGGCCAATTTCTCGGTGCTTGCGCATCCACTCTATTGGATCACCTGGCTCTTCATGGAGCCAGAACGTTGCAATTCTGTCCGGATCCGAATTATGCCAATCAAAGATCTGCTGGTCTTTAAACCGCTTGATTTGATCCGAACCAATATCTCCGTTTGCCTTTTTTAGCAGGAGGTCATCGTATGAGACACCCATGACGGGCTCCCAAAAATACTCCCAAATATTTTCTCCTCGTTCTGGATCATAGAAAAAAGTGTTGCACGAATTATCAAAGTTGATCACCGGCAACCAGTTCCTCGCCAAAGCTTGCCGAACACCGTTCAACGCATAGGTCATCAGAACACTAAAACCAGCATTAAAGTCAGGATTATGGATAACAACAAACGCGTCATATGCGTGCCCATCGTAAACAAGAGAATTATTTATTGAGTTCATGGTTAAAACTGCATGCAATCTCTTACGTGTCTTATGAAACCCCTACTGCTTATCGCTTAATTGCCTGGACTTAATTGAGCATCGATTGAATGAATGATTTTCTGTGAAGCCTATTAAATTTATTTCGTATAACTTTTGCTCATTTAGATTACAGTCCTGCAAAATTTTTTTACGAGCAAATAGAGACGGCCATCGCTCGATATAACTTGGTAAAGCTAATCAGGCAGGTGAGTCAACCTGCATCTAAGCCTCTTCTCCAGACCGATTAATGAACTGTATTCTCAGGAAATTCCCACACTAAAGCACTCTTGACTTTATCCCAGAATTCTTCCAAAAACCACGGGTTTCTCAAACAACCTAAGAACTCCACGGCGTGGTCATCCTATGAGCGTTCCCAAGAAAAAAAATGTGGTGGAACCGATGATTCAGTCAACCTCCAACGCACCGCAAATTCCCTCTACGAACACCACAATCCCGCGCATCTACGAGCCATCACCTGCACCACCCCATGTTCCACGAATAAGTTCAGAAGCAAAATTACTCCATCACACAGCGCATGTTCACGCTATCTCAACTGGCAGTTTCTTGCCTCCCATCATGGTAGATATCGATCCTGTTGATGGTGTTTGCAACCTGGATTGCAACTGGTGCTGTCAAGCCAAAAGTCGGTCAGCCCGGCCAGCCAAATTTATGACACCCAACACGATGAAACAACTTGGAGTTTTTTGTGGGGATTGGGGTGTAAAGTCTTGGCGGATTAGTGGTGATTCTGAACCACTCCTCAATCAAAATATCGACACCTTAATCCACAGCGGCTATGACTCAGGTATTGATATCGGCCTGATAACAAATGGTGTATTCCTTGAGCGCGTTAGTGCGTTTTCAAAACTGACGTACCTTGGTGTAAGTCTTGATGCAACAACCGCCTCGACCTGGAGTCAAGTTAAGAACACAAGCCCTAGAGGATTTGACACAATTATTAGCAACATCAAACGAATCCGTAATGATCATCCTAGTCTTGATCTTTGCATTAAGTTTGTTCGGTTTGATGCCAAAAAAAGCCTCAATAAACATCAGTTTTCAGAGCACTTGTCAATTATCAGTGAGACCGATGTCGCCGAAGTAGATAATTACGTTGAGGCAGAAGAGATGGAAGACTTTGCAAAAAATCTTGGCTGCCGAGCAATTATACGAGATGCATATCCTGAAAATTTTGCTGAGACGTATAAGTTTTCTCAGTGTCATGTCACACCAATGGGAGGAGTTTTTGACGCTTCTCACAACTTTCATCTGTGCTGTGATGCCCGAAGTGTCCACGTCCTCACGGATGACTACACTCGCGACAACTGGCGGGAACTCCCTAGACTTTGGGGTTCTGATCTGCACAAGAAATTAATTGAAAATATTCAACCCAAACAGTGTGCTGGTTGTGCGAAAAGCAAGATGAATGAGATACTAGAACACATTGTTCTACCAAGCAATCATTCCAAAGACTATCAACTGAACTTTATTTGAGTTCTGAAAATGAGCACCGGAAACCTCTTGCATAGATAGTGGAATTGGTTCGGTGCTCTAATTCTTCTGCACCCATTCCCTTCTTTCAAGAATATTGGGAACCCTCGATTTCAGAAGTGTTTGAATTCACAGAACAAGGGACGATAGTTGTTGAAACAATAAAAAGCAGTTGTCATTTTCGTTGTGAAATTACAAAAGCAGTTGGACCTCCAAAAAAGTTACGCTACGCTGCTTACTTTATCTTCCAGTAAATTCGTTCTATAGATAGCATCTCAATCACGTTGCTAGATAATAGCAGCACGTGATGAAACATCGCGGAACAAATGGATATCGAAATGAATTGGCGAACATGGATACTGCTAGGTGTTGGATTAACACTTCCTTTATTGGCCCAATCATCTGAGACCAATGTCAGTGAAAAAATCATCAACACTCCCCCAAATATTTTATTTATAAGCATTGATGATCTGAACAACTGGGTCGGTTATCTAAAAGGACATCCACAGATAAAAACACCGAACATGGATCGGCTTGCTGGTGCTGGTTGTGCCTTCACTAACGCTCACTGCACAACTCCTCTTTGCCAGCCTTCTCGGACTGCAGTGCTTACCGGACTCTCACCAGTCAAAACAAATGTTTATGAAAACGGAAGCAAGTTTGACCATACGGCCTACACCATGCTGCCACAGTATTTTGCCAGGCATGGATACAAAACCTATGGCACAGGAAAGATTCATCATAAAAAACATGTTACTTCGGCAATTTTCCAAAAGAGTTACCTCACCGAACAACGGTGGAGTCCATTCGAAGGTAAAGATGTTGACTACACAAAAAAAGAACTTCCAAGTAAAGGATCTCAAAACCCAGAACACGTCATACCAAGTGGTCCTGCTGGAAGACGTTACGTCATGCCATTCAATCGCATGCCTAGCGAGCGAAGCCCAGATGACAAAAAGGGGGAGTCATTTGATTGGTCTGCTTTTGACCTGCCTGACAATACTTTTGGGGACAGCAAAATAGTCGATTGGGCTACCAAACAAATAGAAACCCATGACTCTCAGCAACCGTTTTTCATAGCTGTTGGTTTTTATCGTCCACATATTCCGCTGTATGCACCTGCGAAGTACTTTGATTTATATCCTCTTGAGTCGATCCAGTTGCCCATGACAACACCCAATGACTTGGCTGATATTCCAATCGCTGGCAAACAACGAGCTTTGAGTGCGGTTACCGCCGGAACACATGCACATGTCACAAGAAACGGACAGTGGGCAAAGGCCGTTCAGGCCTACTTGGCCAGTATCTCTTTTGTCGACCATCAAATAGGACGATTAGTTGATTGTCTGGATCGTACGTCGTATGCAGATAACACAATTATTGTCTTGTTCAGTGATCACGGTTGGCACCTTGGTGAAAAACAGGCGTGGGGTAAACAGACCGGATGGATTCACTCAACTCAGGTTCCACTCATCATTTGTGGACCAACAGTACAAGCTGGCACTTTATGTGAAGAAACTGTCAGCCTCTTGGATTTATTTCCAACCTTGGCTGAAGTAACTGGTTTTCCAACAAGAGGCCTTGATGGTGTTTCACTTGCTCATTTACTGAAAGACCCAACGCACACAACAGAGCGCACCGTGAAAACGTATATCAACTCAGAAGACTTCGTTCTGAGTAGTAGAAAATATCGATACATTCACTACGGCGTTGGCAGTGAAGAACTTTACGACGTAGGGATTGACCCTAGAGAGTATCGAAATCTGGCTGGGACCCCTGATTCGCAACGCATAATTACAGCACTACAAGGCCACCTACGGTAAGCAATCGCTACCAAAAACTGACGGTGTGAAGGATAAGTTACCATTCACATTTCGCCCCGAACCTTTATCAATGCGGACGACGATAGCCGCTAGCCCTCGGGGTTCCTCCAAAAACACGCACTCAAAGATCATCCATCGATAGTGCGAACGATAGTGCGAAAACTGTGGCTGCTGAAAAACTATCCAATGCCTGCACAAGAGATAGTCGCCTAAAAGATAACGGATAACCACTCAGAACTGACTCAGCGGGTGAACAAATGATTTGCCAAGCAAATAATTAATTTTTTATTGCATTTGGAAAAAGTGGCATCCCATTTGCACCCTTACTCCAAAGACTCTATCTCAAAAAACTTGAAATGGCTGTTGTTCAGGAGAACTTAACAAAGGCCCATATCATGTTAACACGTGTAGCTTGGCGTGATTACGTACCCATAACGTTTGTGCTAATGCAAGTAAAAATTAGTAATCGAGGGCTGCGTTACTCAACTTTTCAAAAGGCAAAAATTAATAAAAACTTTAATTGAGGATAAGGCGATGAAACCTACGAGACATCAAGGTTTTAGACTACAGGGTTTTACACTAATTGAGCTACTTGTCGTTATCGCGATCATTGGCGTGCTCGTTGGGTTATTACTTCCAGCGGTACAACAAGCTCGAGAGGCTGCTAGACGAAATTCATGTGGTAATAACATGAAGCAGCTTGGCCTGGCAGTACACAACTATCTAACTTCCAATAGTGAAGAGTTCCCAATGACTACCTGGTACCTCGGAAGAACCGCCGCGGGCAAGAAAGATCTTGGAAGTCCATTCGTAGCCATGCTTGCCTTTATGGAGCAACTCGCACTTCAAGACGGTATCGACCTACAGAGCACCACGGATCATGTTCATAACCAACGGCCTAATGGTCCGGGAACACCGCGTGTTCGGAATACAGTAATAGCTGGCCTTGTTTGTCCGTCTGACTCTTCAACGGGGGTTGTGCCGACCGGCGTCCAGAATGCGAACCATGCATTCTCTAACTACCGACATAATGGTGGTCCGATTATTATGGGTGGTGGAAGCAATAACGCTTGCGGCCCATGTGGAACGAACTACAACTCATTTCGTCCTCGATCAGGTATCGGAAACGCCAACTGGGGTAAGACTTTCTATGAGGGGTTGCCTGCTAGCCTAGGTGGCAGTGGATCTCAGGGGCTAAGAAGGGCTAGCCCGGGTGGCTGCTGGCATCGCAACGGTCAGTACTACACCGCCAGTGGTGGACTCGTCAAACTTGCACCGATAAAACTCAAAGATATCCCTGACGGGTTGTCTTCGACAATTCTTTATGGTGAAAGTCGCTGGGAGTGTTCGAACCAGGCCCGTTTGAGTTGGGCACATGGTAACGCTTTTGACAGGACGAACACGCTTGTACCAATCAATTATGACTCGTGCGTATACGCCGCCACGAATGCAGCAACGAAGCAGAAGGTGGCGGACATGGGCAAAACAGGATGCGATGCGAGCTGTAATTGGAAGACGGAGCGTGGCTTTAAAAGCCAGCATCCTGGAGTCATTACTGTAATGATGGCAGACGGCTCGGTCCACACACTTTCCGAGACTGCAGATCACACAGTCTACAATCGACTAGGCTGTCGAGCAGATCAGCTTGTAGGCGGTATCGGTGAACTCTGATTTGAAATGCAACGATTCGGTGCTCGCTAATCTACTTGTTTCTTAGTTGCACCGAACCTTTCAATCAACTTCCAACAGCGCAAAAGCTTGACAGTGTGTGTCCACAGAACAGGAAAAAGACTCAACTCGAAATCCGACTGACACAACATTCAGGGTGCTAGCCGCTGCAGTGTCCACGGCCCCTGATCGGTGCGGCTAAACTGCAACCTATCGTGAAGTCTATTTGGCCGACCCTGCCAGAACTCAATCCGCTCAGGGATTACCCTGTAGCCCCCCCAATGCTCAGGCCGAGGGATTGCCGTCTCATCGGAATACTGTTTCTGGTATTCATTAAAGAACTGCTCAAGTATTTCACGACTCGGAATTACATTGCTCTGTGGCGAACTCCAAGCACCGATCCGCGATTGACTCGGACGACTTTGAAAATAAGCATCGCTTTCCTCGGCAGTTAGTTTTTCAACCCGACCCGCAATCCTGACCTGACGCTCCAACTCAACCCAGTGAAACGTAAGAGCTGCATATGGGTTGGCAGCTAACTCCTGCCCTTTCTGGCTGGAATAGTTGGTGAAGAAACAAAAACCGGTTTCATCATAGCCGCGAAGTAAAACAATCCTGGCAGAGGGTCGGCCATCCCGGGTTGCAGTTGAAAGAGTCATCGACTCAGGCTCTGGCAAATCTGCCGCTACGGCTTCGTCATACCATATTGTAAACTGCTGAAATGGATCACGGTCAATTTCATGCTCGTCAAGAGCTGCTCGCTCATAACTTTTTCGAGCATATGTTTCTCTTGCGGGCATTATCGCTCAATCCTTTCAATACACAAAGACAGGCATGTTGCGTGCAGACAGAGTGGCTTTCAACTTCCTCAATGTGATGACTGTTATAGAAGCATCGCCACTACGAGCTAGATCAAAACGGTGTGATAATGTTTTAATATTATAAACATCAGCGAGAATGGCTACACCGTGCTCCTAGCAGGCTACCAATTCAAAGTTACTCACTTACCGCAATGTGGACATTCTTTGGCAACCCGAAACGACCGCATCCTTCGATGCTCACCGCAATGAATGCAAGAAACATCTGTCTTTGTAATTGTGTGGTATACAGAATCAGCAAGCACCAGAAGTACAAAAATTAGCGATAACGCAGCAAGCAGCCACAGCACGATCGGATGAGCCTTGTCTACAGCGAAGGCCCTCATGCCGTATCCGATTGCAGCAATGCTCAGCGAAAGCACTGAATATGCTCCCACTCGCAATTGTCTCAACTGAACGTTTTTCAAACCTTCTCTCCTAGCCAGTACCGGAGGGCGAGCCCTTTTCTGGGCCCGTTATTACAGCACGATTGAATGAGCACTCCTGTCTTTTTTGAGTTTTAAACAAAGGATTACCGCCGCGGCGAAAAAAATGGCGACTAACCGCACCAAAGCGACCTTCTTCAACCCGGCCTGCAGGAGGTGCTGCCTAGAAAAGGCTCCAAGATTCACTTTCTCCGGAACGACAGCCCATTTCTCCTCATTTTCAGGCAGACTACTCGCATATTTCAAAAACCGATGTAGACTCTTAAGCACTGAAATCGGCGATATGTTTGCCTCTAATGTCTTGCGAGCGACTCGACAGATTTCAACACCTTCCATCCAATAGCTTTGGGTGAAGAGGACGCACATTCAATCATTATCAAGGTATTTAAGGGCAAGTAAAACAGATGGGTCACTACACTGGGGCAAAAGCTCGTATCAATCGTCGTCTTGGATCTATGATCTTCGAAAGTGCTGGAGCAATTCGAGCATCCGAGCGACGGTCGGAACCACCCGGTGTTCGGCAGAAAAGACGTAACAAACCTTCCACATACGGCGAAGGTCTGATCGAAAAGCAAAAAATCAAGTATTACTACGGTTTTGGTGAGAAACAACTTCGACGCTTTTTTGCCAAAGCAGCTCGCAAAACTGGTAATACTGGTGATATTTTCCTCATCGAGTGTGAACTGCGACTCGACAATGTCGTCAGAAGAAGCGGGTTTACAAAAACGAGGCCACAAGCTCGTCAAGGTATCGTTCATGGCCATTTCACGGTGAATGGCATTCCGGTTGATAAGCCTTCCTATCAGGTCAAGCCTGGTGACATCGTCGATGTTCGCAGAAAAGGAAAGCTTGTCGATTTATACCAACAGGCGATTGCTACGCAGACCGGTGAACCATGTGACTGGATCACTTCGGACAACGAACGCTTGAGATTTACCGTTGACAGACGACCAGATAAGTCAGATGTCAGCCTACCTGTCGATATAAACAAGGTTGTTGAATTCATGTCTCGCTGATTGTGATCTTCCCAACACAAACTAGAGCGACCCGACATTCTTTTGTTTTCCAGCTCTGTAATTAAGTCACAACGTACACAGCGATGCGTTCTGGTCCTTCATAGTGCTGTCGTCCTGGCTAGTAGGACCATTAGAAGTATCTATCTCATAAGAACCTACGTGCTCATAAGAACCTACGTAGAACCACACACGTCCGCTTGTCCATGACATAAAACGCTGTGCTTATTGCTCAGTTTGCACTCAACACCAGTTTTCACTCAACATGTGCGCTACGTTTCTTTTCCTCTACAAGCGTGCCTAGATATGCAACAAGATCTCGCAACTGTCTTTTCGACAACTGTTGAGCCAGTCCGGCAGGCATGCCAGAAAGCCCAGCCTGCATTTCATCAATATCTTCCTTCTGAAGCGTCAGCAAGTCACCGTCTGCGTTTTGAATAACAACTTGATCAGAATTTTCTTTCTTCACAATACCAGAATAGACCTGACCCGTTGCCATCAGGAATTGGACTGTCGAATACCCGGGTGAGATTTTTGCGCTTGGCAGGACAATAGATTCAAGAAGATACTCCGGTGTCTTCTCTCGACCGACTTTGGACAGGTTTGGGCCAACACTCCCCCCTCGCTCGTTAACCATGTGACACCGAACACAAGTAACCTTCTTGTTATTGAAGAAGACTTTTTCTCCACTTTCTATATTGCCCCCCGAGAGGCACTCTCGGTAGTAACCCAAAGGATCTTTTTCGTCCCGTTGGCTTTCTATTTTACGAGCGACATCAATAAGACCCTTTTCACCTCTCTCTTGTGCTGCCTCAAGAAGATCAAGTCGTATAGACATCTCTGCCTCTGATGTCAGTTGACGCTGGAGAGCTCTAACAAGAACATCACCAGCTTTTTGTTCACTTATACGGCAAAGCATCTGAATGACTTGTTGCTTTTCCTCAGTCGATTCACCCTGAAGCACATACTCGGCCTCCTCGATGGCTGCAAGCGGATCAACTGTTGCAAGAATACTTCTTGCAATTTTACGAACTTCCGTGTCGTCATCATGAACAAGGGAACCAATGGAGTTCATCAATTCTGGATCATGAAGATCAGATAAAGCTTGAAGAGCAGCTGCACGAACTTTTGACTCTTCATCCTCGTCAATCAATCTTGATCTCAGGAAAACGGCAGCACTTTTAATACCACAAAATGCAATCAGTTCTGCTGCCTTGATTTTTACTTGCTCAGAACCAAGAAAGATTTCATCAAGCGTTCGTGAAAGACTCTCCGTGAAATCGATCGATGGCCTTTTCCTGATCGGACGATATTCACCTGTAAGACGATCAATATTTGATGGGTTCTGCCAGGCAATTAATGCATTCATTGCTTCGACCCGAACCTCCTCACTCGCCTCCCGGTCAGCAGCAATTCCAAGCACCGTTTTTGCCTCAATAAGCCCACCGCGGCGAAAAGATGCGGCTACTGCATATCGTCGAGTAATGTCTGAAATATTAGGTTTGCGTCCTAGCATAGAAAGAATCCGAGTAGATTCTTCATCTCCATTTCCGTACAGCCCTCGCGCAGCCTCTGTCACAACATGAGTGTCTGTATCATCAACAAATGCCCCAAGGCGAGACGAACGCATTCTCGCTAACGCGACAACTGCCCCAAGCCGTACTGATTGACACGCATCGGATGCACATTCGGCCAACTGACCTTCTGTAGCACACTCAGACAATGAAAAGCATGCCGCACTACGCAGAACAGGATCGACATTATTATTGTTAGCCAGAGTCTCCTTCAGTACAGGAACGGCTTGCGATATTGTTTCCCCCACGTGCCGGGCAATTCTTCCCAAAGCAATTGCGGCCGCAGCCTTCTCGGCCGGTGAGCATTTGTTCGCATCTTTTTCGTTTAAAACATCAATCAAATTCGGTGTAGCCTGCACAGCATGTCCGTCGCCTAACATTACAATCGCATTTCGTCTCAACTCAGCACAAGGATCTGCAAGTAATGGCAGAATAACTTCAGCATCTACCATTTTTTTTCGAAGTAGTTGACCCAGCCCCCAAACCGCATGAATTCTTGCTAAAACATCGCAATCACTCGATAAACTTGTCTCACACAAAGGCTCGACAGCCACGCGCTCAACGAGGGCAAACTGTGCTCGTTGACGAACACGTCGATCGGCGTGCTCAAGCAGATCGACAAGTTCACTGACAGAACGTCCATCAAACCCCTTTTGAACCAACTCAGCAATCCCGGAGGTTTGTTTTTTATTTGTTGAGGAGACTCGAACAATCCTGCCTTTCCCTGTACCATTCCAACCGCTTATCCAGTCGCTAATGTACATGCTCCCATCAAACCCAAAGTCCACATCTGTTGCCAGAACACCTTTG
>JALCBP010000032.1:0-28213 GCA_028066355.1 Pirellulales bacterium | reverse complement strand
GCCTGTTCTTGCTGATGCCGTTCGACTTGTGCATGTAGAAGATCTTGAGAAAGACATGCCCACTGACACGTCATCCTTGGATGAGGAACTTTCAAATCTAGAAAAAACACTCACCGGTATGAAAAAAGATAGTCCTGAAATGCCGAAGGCTATGGCTGCTGGAGACAATGGGCCACAAGGCATAGATGACTTACATGTACGCGTTCGAGGAGAACCAAAAAATCTGGGAGAAAGAGTCTCGCGGGGTGTTCTCCAGGTAGTGAACTGGAATGGTGCGACACAGTTTTCTATCCCAACTCATGAGTCAGGGCGGGTGCAACTGGCTGAGTGGATCACCGCAAAGGAGAATCCACTGACTGCTCGAGTTATGGTGAATCGGATCTGGCAGCATCTGTTTGGCCGAGGCATCGTGGAAACGAGTGACAACTTTGGTGTGCGGGGAACGGTTCCGTCGAACCCTGAGCTTCTTGATTTTCTTGCCGAAGAGTTTGTGGAAGGCAACTGGTCAATCAAAAGTGTGATCCGAAAGATTGTTATGTCAAAGACATATCAGCAGGCTGTCGCAGACTTTTCTGAGGAAACTGGTGAAAATTCACACGTGCAGAAACAGTACCGGCGGCCTGCTCCGGCTGAGACAATTCGTGATTCGATATTGGCACTTGCAGGGAAGCTTGATAGTGAGCCTCGTGATTCTGTAGTAAGTGATTTCGGCATATATGCTGTGCAAACAAACGGAAAGCGGCATGTGTCGTTGAGGCAAACTGGAAAATTGCGACAGCGAAGTGTGTATATGCCTGTTGTAAGGGGTGCTATTCCACCATCATTAGCTGTGTTTGACTTTCCCAATCCCGATCTTGTCACGGGGAAGCGAGCCATGACAACGGTGCCCGCGCAGGCCTTGTTTATGATGAATTCACCATTTGTTCATGAAATGTCACATGCTCTGAGTTTGCTGTTGCTGCAGAACAATGTGACAATTGAGAAGAGCATTCAGCAACTCTATAAACGTGTTCTGATTCGGCAGGCGGGACACAATGAAGTGCAACGTGGTAAGGCATATGTTGCTGAGTTGATGGAGGGGGGGCAGGCACTTGAGCAGGCGTTTGCTTCGTTTGTCCAGGTTATATTCTGCTCAGCAGAATTTCGGTTTATTGAGTAGTGGCATCAGGAACGTGGTATGAATCAGTGTCATCAATTCACAACGCCTTACAATCGCCGCCACTGGTTGCAGTCAACAGCCTGCGGTTTTGGGGCTCTCGCATTTCAGGCTTTCGCGCAACGTATTGCACGTGCTGCGGGTTCCGGCTTGGATCATAAGCCGCGAGCCAATCGCGTGATATTTCTTTTCATGCACGGCGGTGTTTCTCAGGTGGATTCGTTTGACCCGAAGCCCGCACTCACTCAGTACAACGGAAAAAAACTACCCTTCAAAGGGATTGAAAATCTCGATGTGTCACTGAAAGACAAGGCGGGGTATGGCAAACTACTAGAGACGCCGTGGAAGTTTCAGCAGTACGGAGAAAGTGGTGCATGGGTAAGCGAGCTTTGGCCTCATCTCGCGAAGCATGCCGATGATCTCTGCTTCATCAAGTCTATGCACACAAAAGGGACGTCGCATGGTCAAGCTGTTTCGATGATCCATACGGGTAACGATAATCTCTTGCGACCGTCGGTTGGTGCGTGGGTGAGTTACGGCCTTGGTGCAGAGAATGAAAATCTTCCAGCGTTCATCAGTATTACGCCGCCAGCAGGACATGGTGGAACCCGTAACTATGGTTCAGCCTTCCTTCCTGCCCATCATCAGGCCACAGCACTCGGTCACTCAGCGAGTAAAGCAGAAGATGCAACGATCGACTATCTCCAGTCGGATGGTGACCACTCGGTGCATCAGCATCGCCAGCTCCAGATGCTTCATGAAATGAATAAAAGGCATTTTGAAAAGAGCCAGGATCCGCAGCTAGATGGTGTGATTCGTAGTTACGAATTGGCTGCGCGTATGCAAGGTGTTGCGCCTGAATTAATTGATCTCAGTAACGAATCTGAAAGAACACGAAATTTGTACGGCATGGACCGGAAAGAAACATCAAATTTCGGTCACCGGTGCCTCCTGGCTCGTCGTTTCTGTGAAGCTGGAGTTCGATATATTCAAGTGAGTACGCCATATGTCTGGGATCAGCATAATAATCTCGTAAAAGGCCATACGAGGAATGCGCTAAGTGTTGATAAGCCAATATCAGGACTTCTGGAAGACCTGAAACAACGAGGTATGTTCGATGATACGCTTGTTGTCTGGGGAACTGAATTTGGTCGTACGCCAGTTGTACAGGGTAAAAACGGACGTGATCACAATCCTGCTGGATTCACTATCTGGCTGAGTGGTGCTGGAGTAAAGGCTGGTTTCAGTCATGGTTCAACTGATGAATTTGGTTATTTTGCACAAGACAACAAAGTACATATGCATGACCTTCATGCAACAATCCTGCATATTCTAGGAATTGATCACGAAAAACTGACATATCGTTATGCCGGTCGTGATTTTCGCTTGACTGACGTCTACGGTAACGTCGTCAGTGATATTCTTGCCTGATCTCCACACAAAAATTTGAATGGCAGATGGCCGAATGAAACATCCTGCGATTCTCTCACTTGGTGAAGTGCTGTGGGATTTGTTCCCGGACGGTGAACGCTTTGGTGGTGCTCCAGCAAACTTTGCATGTCACGCGGCGATTCAAGGTGCTGACGTAACAATGCTCAGCGCAGTCGGCGATGACCAACACGGACGCGATGGTATCAACATACTCAGTGCGTATGGCATTGATGTAAGTCTTATGCAGGTAATTTCTGAAACACCGACTGGTACGGTAGGTGTTGAAGTTGATGATGCTGGCAAACCAACGTTTATGATTCATCCGGGTTCGGCATGGGATAACCTCACTTGGAACGATGCGATAGCGTCGCGAATAGCTGCAGTTGATGCGATCTACTTCGGAACGTTGGGACAGCGCGATCCTGTCTCACGAGCCACAATTCGTGAAGCTGTTGAGACGGCTGCCCTTGCAGGAATTCCCCGTATTCTGGACGTCAATCTCAGGGCACCATTCTTTGATGCTGAGATGATTCGTAACTCGGTTCAGCTCGCCAGCATTCTGAAACTGAGTGACGACGAACTGGTTGAGGTTTGCTCTGCCTGTAGCATCAGCAAGACCGACCAGCCCGAAGGAGATCTCAGAGTCCTGCTCGAGTTTGGGAATCTTGACATGGTTATTTTGACTTTTGGAAAAGACGGAGCCGTGCTGGTCACGCCTGATGACACTGTCACCCAGAATGGAATTTCTACGAACGTGATCGATACAGTTGGTGCAGGGGATTCATTGACCGCAGCCTTCCTCGTTGGCGAACTGCGAGGCGATCCTCACGACAAGAACCTGCGGAAGTCCTGCGAGGTCGCCGCGGCGACGTGTGCTCATTCCGGAGCACTTCCAGAAACAAGCGTGGATTGCTCGAGCAACAACGGCACGCCTGACTGCGGAGGCCTTACATGAGAGTGATACGAGTGATTTGTTTTCATCTGTTTGCTTGTACGTACACCGCCATTCTTAGCGTGGTCACCGCACAAGTTTCTGATTATGCAAATGTCTCTGGCGATACCGCAGACAGGCCTAACATACTGTTCTGTATTTCTGATGATCAGAGTTATGCCCATACTGGTGCGAATGGTGACCCGGTCGTCCAGACCCCAGCGTTTGATCGTGTCGCACGAGAAGGGCTTCGGTTTACACATGCATTTTGTGATGCACCAACCTGTGGGCCATCTCGATCAGCGATTCTCACCGGCCAGCATATCTGGCGTTTAGAAGAAGCCGGGAATATCCACAGCACACTGCCAGCAAAGTTCACAACCTATACGGAACTGTTGGCAGAAGCAGGGTACGCAGTTGGCTTCACGGGTAAGGGATGGAGTCCCGGCCGACTGGAGCCCGGTGGTCGTACGATGAATCCTGCTGGCGTTGCGTTTCAGAAACGGAAAGCCAAACCACCATTCAAGTCGATGTCGAACACGGATTACGCTGGAAATTTCCAGGATTTCTTGGAGCAGGTGTCGGATGATCAGCCGTTTTGTTTCTGGCTGGGGACCTCCGAACCACATCGGGCCTATGAATTGGGAGCCGGAAAGAGGACAGGGAAAGATCCCGGTCAGGTCATAGTGCCACCCATATTTCCGGACAACGACATTGTCCGAAATGACATTCTTGATTATCTGGTTGAGATCGAAACCTTTGACCAGCACGTCGCTCGTGCCATTGCGATACTGGAATCCAAAGGTCAACTGGATAACACCATCGTGGTCATCACAAGTGATCACGGCATGCCTTTTCCTCGAGCAAAGGCGAGTCTCTACGATGCAGGCTCGAGAGTGCCCCTTGCCATTCGCTGGCCTCGTGGAATTTGTAACCCAGGTCGCGATGTGAACGCTTTTGTAAACCTCAGCGATCTCGCTCCAACTTTTTTAGAAGCTGCTGGCCTCACTCCACCAGACATGATGACCGCACAAAGCTTGATGGAAATCTTCTTTTCAGGTGATGACCCTGTAGGACGTTCCGCGGCATTCATCGCCATGGAACGACATGACGGATGTCGGAAAGGTGGTAAAGGATATCCCTGCCGTGGGATCAGGACAGAAGACTATCTCTACATTCACAACTTTGAACCCACTCGTTGGCCTTCAGGGTCTCCTGATTCTACTGTTTGCGCGCGTTCAATACCCTTTGGTGAGATCGACACATCACCCACTAAGACATACATGATGGAACATCGAAACGAACACGGAGTCGCGCAATTGGCAGAACTTGCATTTGGAATGCGGCCGGCTGAGGAACTCTATGATCTGAAGAGCGACCCGCACCAAATGGTGAACCTGGCAGGATCGACCGCGATGATAGAGGCGCAGGCGTCACTTCGTCGGCGGCTTTTTGATCACCTGAAGAAAACCGGTGATCCTCGCGTTGTCGGTGGCACCGTAGACTGGGATTACTATCCGTACTATGGGAAGATTAGTACGAAGGGATGGAGCGTTGATGGAAAGCCTTAATAGAACGCCAAGCACTGCCCGGCAAATCGACAATCAAAACAGTGCAGATGCATTTCTCAGAGAGAAACAATGGACGAGAACCCGACGAATCAAAGCTTTCAGTATTAAGAAACAGTTGCTCTTCAATTGTCATGTGATGAAACGTGTGGTGATAAACATGTTGTGTTTAGGTTTTTTGGCGAACAACCGGAAGCTGTTAACGAGCAATTGGCATTTTCGATTGGCGTGCTTTCTTTCTGTGTTTCTTGTTGGCCACGTGGCGGCTTTTGCTTCTGATACGGACGTTGAACTTCTTTTTCTTGGTGATCAAAAAGGCCACAAGCCTTCATTGCGGTTCCGAATCATCGAACCAGTCATGGCAGAGCGGGGCATCAAGCTCAGCTATACCGAAGACGTGGACAAACTCAATGCCCAGTCTCTCAGTAAGTTCGATGGTCTCGTTCTCTACGCCAACATCGACACCATTAAGCCATCGCAAGCTAAGGCACTACTCGAGTATGTTGCCTCGGGGAAAGGTTTTGTGCCGATTCATTGTGCGACGTTTTGCTTTCGCAATTCGCCCGAAGTTGTCGCGTTAATGGGAGGTCAATTCAAAAGCCACGGCCAAGGCGAGATGACCACTCAGTCAGCCGGAGTGGAACATCCAATCTTAGAGGGTTACAAGACCTTTACGAGTTTTGATGAAACCTATGTCCATCACAAGCACAATGAGCAGAATCGCTTGGTGCTGGAATACCGCGCCGGCGGATTGCAGGCAAATGGCAACACGCGTGAACCGTGGACATGGATTCGTACTCACGGCATGGGCCGTGTGTTCTACACCGCATGGGGACATGATAGTCACACGTGGAACCAACCGCATTTCCATAATCTGCTTGAGCGAGGTATTCGTTGGGCATGCGGTGCAGGTGAGGCAGGGATAGGAACTGCCCCGTCGGTCGCGACGGCCCTACCGCATATGCGGAAACTTCCGAATGGCCTCAAGGCGTTTGAGTATGTAGACGTGGGGCCGGAGATACCCAACTACAACGCTGATCGTTCCAAGGGTCGATTGGGCAAACCAATCAAACTCATGCAACGGCCGTCTCCGGCAGAAGAGTCCATCAAGCACATCGTGACTCCAGAAGGTTTTCACGTCGAGCTATTCGCGGATGAGAATGATATCCATGGAATAGAAGACCAAGGTAGACCGGAAGCCTATCTAGCCGGTAAACCGATCGCGATGAACTGGGATGAAAAAGGTCGCTTATGGGTTTGCGAGACGGTCGACTATCCCAATGAACTCAGCGAGTCAGGGAGTGGCCATGATCGTATTCGTGTGCTTGAGGATACCGATGGCGATAACCGCGCTGATAGGTCATCGGTGTTTGCCGAAGGCTTGAGCATTCCCACTGCGATCGCCTTTCACCGTGGTGGACTAGTCGTACAAAACGGTACCGAAACGCTGTACCTGAAAGACACGACGGGCGACGGTACGGCTGATGTTCGTAAAGTATTGATGTCCAATTGGACACTCGGAGACACTCACGGTGGCGTGGGCAACTTTCGTAATGGGCTGGATAACTGGATATGGGCGATGCAGGGATACAACACGTCGTCGCCAGTCATCAACGGTGTGGAGCAACCGGCATTCCGCATGGGATTTTTCCGATTCAGGCTCTCACAAGACGACGACCCGGTGGTGGAAAAGCTCGAATTCATACGATCGACAAACAACAATACGTGGGGGCTGGGTATCTCCGAAGAAGGGTTGATCTTTGGTTCGACGGCGAACCGGAACCCCAGTGTGTTTATGCCGATCGCCAACCGTTACTACGAACGAGTGCGCGGCTGGACAGCATCACTTCGCCTAGGCACGATCGCCGACACACATCTATTCCAACCCATTACGAAAAAAGTTCGGCAGGTTGATCATCATGGCGGCTATACCGCAGCCGCTGGCCACGCTTTGTATACGGCTCGAAATTATCCGCAACCCTGGTGGAACCGTACCGCATTTGTGTGTGGGCCAACGGGCAAGCTTGTCGGGACCTTTGTTATCAAGCGTGATGGTGCTGGTATGAAATCCAGCAGCCCGATCAATCTGTTCGCCAGCAATGATGAATGGACAGCTCCAATCATGGCGGAAGTTGGTCCCGATGGGAATGTCTGGGTACTCGATTGGTACAACTTTATTGTGCAGCACAACCCAACGCCGCAAGGTTTTGAAACGGGTAAGGGAGCAGCCTACGAAACCAAGTTGCGAGACAAGAAGTATGGCCGCATTTATCGCATCGTACCGGACAAACCACGTGGGGGAGACTTGCAGCCTGTCGTAAAGAACAACGATAAACTGAAATTATGTCGTACGGACCAGCTCACTCACCCAACCATGCAGGTCCGCCTGCACGCACAGAGGTTGCTCGTCGAACAGGGCGATACCGAGGTTGTTCCTGAACTCATCTCGCTGATTGAAGACCAAACCGTTGATGGCATTGGCCTGAACGTTGGCGCGATTCATGCGTTGAACACGCTGCATGGACTTGGCGTGTTGCGGGACGACAGCAATCCTGCATTCAATGCGGTCACGAAGGCTCTGGCCCATCCGTCCGCCGGAGTACGACTGAATGCGGTACGAGTTCTTCCGGAAATCCCGGCGACGCTTGCCGCGTTACAAGAGGCGAATGTGATCGCAGATACCGATGACCAGGTGGTACTGGCGACCCTCCTGAAAATGTCTGATTCACCTGGCGGCAAAGCAGGAATAAACCTTAGCGAATTAATCAACGATTCGAAGGTTCTATCGGATCGATGGTTGAAAGATGCTTTGACGAGTGCCGCTGCGATGCATGCCGATAGTTTCCTGGCTGCCGTGCTCAAGCATCAGCAACCGGTCGATCCGCACTCGAATGATTTAATCGTACGGGTTGCCGAGCATTTCGCTCGCACGCGTCCGACGAAAGAGCCCGTGTCAGAAATACTGACAGCAATGGCGAAGAGTTCCAACGAAACAAGGGATGCGATCATCAGGGGCTTGGCTGCTGGCTGGCCGAAAGATCACATCATCAAGTTGGATGCATCTGTTGATGCTGATCTTCAATCGGTCTTTGGGTTAGCGTCTGTTCCCGTAAAAGCATCGTTGGCACGGTTGGCTGCATCGTGGTCGAACCAGTCGCTACAAAAGGAGATTGCTCCCATTGTTGCTGGATTCATCCGTCGGATTGAAGATGAAAATTTATCCATCAAAGATCGACTTGCCGCGGCCAATGAACTGATGCAACTTGATTCTAGTCGCGTGGGTTCAGCAGAGGCGATCGAGGGTTTAATTGGCCCGCACTCACCCTTCAGTCTATCGGTCGGTCTGATCCAAACGATCAGCCGGTCAAAGGCGGAAGGACTTGCCGAGCGGTTTGCTCGTATCAACACGACCGCCACACCTGCACTTCGAGCGGAACTCCTTCGCGTCATGTTGTCGCGACCAGAACTGACAACGCAACTCCTGTCCTTGATCAAAGCAGGTGATCTGCACATTTCTGATCTTTCGGCGCAGCAGGTCGGCGTCCTTTCGAGGTACCCGTCGGCTGAGGTTCGCCAAGGCATGCGAGATGTGATGCAGTCCAGTGGTGTTATCATCAGCAACGATCGCAATAAGCTGCTAGCTGCGAAAATGCCTCTCACGGAAAAGACTGGAGACTCAGGAATAGGCAAAGCGGTTTTCACAAAGAACTGTGCGACATGTCATATTTTTAAAGGTGAGGGCAAAAATGTTGGGCCGAACTTGAATGGTATGTCCGTGCACCCAAAAGCTGAATTGCTCACCCATATTCTTGACCCGAACCGCAGTGTCGAAGCCAACTATCGGCAGTACACCGTTCTTACAGTGGATGGCGTCGTGATCAGTGGCCTGTTGGCTGCGGAATCGTTGACCACCATCGAAGTTATTGATGCTCAAGGAAAAAGGCACGCAATTCTGCGAGAAGATATCGAGGAGTTGATGGCATCGAGGAAGTCGGCGATGCCGGAAGGATTCGAGCAGTCAATCAACGATGAAGGCTTTGTAAATCTGCTTGAGTATCTGACCGAACACGAACAGTTCATTCCACTCGGATTGGAAAAGGTTGCCAACACGGTGTCGACGCACGGCATGTTTTCGCGTCGCGACAACAAACATGAGCGATTGATCTTACCGAAGTGGGGCACGATCAGCTTCAATGGCATTCCTTTCAGTTTGATCGATCCACAGGGGACGACCGTTAATAATGTTGTGATGCTCAACGGCCCTAATGGACCGTTCGCTCCGCAGATGCCCAAAAGTATTAGTATAAGAAGTCGGACGTCAGTGAAGGGCATTCACATGCTTAGTGGTGTTGCCGGATGGGCTTCGCAGAGGCCAATGCAAGGAAGAGCGTGTCTGATTGTGCGGCTCAAGTATGCCGATGGGAAAACTGAAGAGCATTCCCTGGTCGACGGACAGCACTTTGCTGACTACATCGGAATGTTTGATGTACCCAAATCGCAACTGGCATTTGAGGCAGCCGATGGTGGGCAGGTGCGTTACCTTTCGATCCGTCCCAAACGCGATGAAGTTATTGAGACGATTGAACTCGTCAAACCTGATCATCACACGGCTCCCTTGGTAGTGGCAATGACCTTGGAGGTACCGGGGTCGCACGTCGATGCCGAAGGACACGAAGACGACTGATCTTTTTCCAACGATTTAAAGAGAGAAGACACTTATGAAGAGCATTCGGTTTACATTGATGAAAGCGTTGTTGTTCGCCGTGTCCACGACCGTTCTTTTTGCTGCTGACCAGCAACCCAATATCATTGTTCTGTTTGCTGATGACCTCGGCTACGGTGAGCTTGGCTGTCAAGGCAATTCAGAAATTCCCACACCGCACATTGACTCGATCGCGAACAATGGCGTGCGTTTCACCGACGGCTATGTAGCCGGTCCTAATTGCAGCCCCTCGCGGGCAGGATTATTAAGTGGGCGAATTCCGACTCGCTTCGGTTATGAGTTCAATCCTATCGGTGCAGTCAATGAACACCCTGGCATTGGTCTGCCTGCTGCGGAAGTTACGATTGCCGAGTCGTTACAGAACGCTGGGTATACGACTGGGCTCATCGGGAAATGGCATCAGGGTGGCACGGCGGACTATCACCCTTTTCGGCACGGCTTTGATGAGTTCTTTGGGTTTCTGCACGAGGGCCATTACTTCGTGCCGCCACCGTATAAAGGTGTGACAACGATGCTGCGCCGCAAGAGTTTGCCACATGGATACACGGGCCGCTGGGTTGGAAAAAAGGGACTCATTTATACCGATCATATGGGTGGCAACGAACCCGATTACGATGCCGATAATCCAATCACTCGCGGTGGTCAGCCCGTTGTCGAAAGCAAATACCTGACCGATGCGCTGACCCGTGAAGCCGTCGACTTCATTGACCGTCACGACGACAAACCATTCTTCTTGTATCTCGCCTACAACGCAGTGCATAGCCCTCTTCAGGGTGCGGATGCCTACATGAAAAAGTTCGTGCACATTGAAGATGTTCACCGCCGCATCTTTGCTGCCATGCTCTCGAACATGGACGATAGTGTTGGAGCCGTCATGGCGCAGCTACGAACGTCAGGCCTTGAAGAGAATACGATCGTGTTTTTTCTGAGCGATAATGGTGGCCCGACGCGTGAACTGACTTCCAGTAATCTGCCACTGCGAGGATCGAAAGGACAGATGTATGAAGGCGGGTTGCGGGTGCCGTTCATGATGCAGTGGAAAGGAACAATTCCCGCGGGGCAGACCTACGAGAAACCGGTCAGTTCATTTGATATCTATGCGACCGCCGCGGCGAATAGCGAAGGCGTCATCGCGCCCGAGTTGGTTGAGGGCGTTGACTTGGTTCCCTTTGTCACTGGAAAGAAAAAAGGTATCCCTCATGAAACACTCTTTTGGCGTCAGGGTGGGAAGTGCGGATTACGGCACGGTGATTGGAAGATTGTACGGATGGGTGGCCGGAAATCACCTGGTAAATCGAAGTGGGAACTCTATGACCTCTCGAAAGATCTCTCTGAAGAAATGAATCTCGCTCAATCAAAACCCGAGCGCCTCACCGAATTAGTGGAGCTGTGGGAGAAGATGAATAGCGAAATGGCTGAGCCGTTGTTTTGAGTTTCAACGAACGTTCTGTGCAGAGGACAAGGGGGCAGGCCATATTGTTCGTGTCGCTACTTTTTTGCTTGCCGCATTCGTAACATTTGATCAAAGCTAGTGAAATTCTTCTGACATTTTTATTCACAAGTCTCGATGAGGGGCAGGGAACTGGGAGTCTGAAACAAACGATGAAAATCCAACAATCGGTCCGTATGCTTGCGATTTGTACCGCGTTATCGCTGATAGCCTGCGTCCAATTGCATGCGGCGCAAAAACCCAATGTGGTCTTTTTTCTTGTTGACGATCTTGGGCAGCGAGACCTAGGGTGCTATGGCAGTGAGTTCTATGAAACGCCAGCAATTGACCAGTTGGCAAAAGAAGGCATGCTCTTTGACAACGCCTACGCGACATGCCATGTCTGCTCCCCGAGTCGCGCGAGTATCCTGACCGGGAAGTATCCAGCGCGTACGAACCTGACCGAGTGGCTAGCCGGACGTCCGGAGAGAGAGTACGAAAAACTGCATCACGCCGAAAAACTGACGTCACTACCGGACGAAGAGATCACGTTGGCAGAAACACTGAAGCAGCATGGATACGCGACCGCCAATTACGGAAAAGCACATCTGCGTAAAGATCCGAAGACCTATGGGTTCGATGAAGCTATCACTGGGTGGGTCAAATCCTATTACCATCCCTTCGGTGGTGAGTACAACAAATCACTGCCGGCGAACGAGGGCGATTACTACACCGATAAGCTGACAGATGCCGCCATCGATTTCATCGAGCGAAACAAAGACCAGCCGTTTTTCGTGCACCTTGAACACTTTTCTGTTCATGATCCGATTCAAGGCCGGAAGGACTTGGTTGAAAAGTATCAAAAGAAACTCACCACCATGCCGCATCAAGAAGGCCCGGACTTTATCCTCGAACCGAATCCAGATGGACCTGCGATTACAGAAGGTGAGTTAAATGATCTTGAAGAAGATGACACTAGTGAAGCACACCAGAGTGCGCGAGTGTGGTGGGTAAAACAGAAGCAGGACAACATCGAGTTTGCTGGAATGGTCGAGGCGACAGACCAGAGTCTTGGTCGAATTCGGGCAAAGCTCAAAGAACTCGGACTTGAAAAGAACACTATCATTATCTTCACAGCCGACAACGGTGGTATGGCAGCCTCAAACCAATATCGCGGGATCAGTCAGCCTCGCGAGGCTTTGGATAAATACTTTGCAAGTTCTAATCTGCCACTTCGCGGTGCGAAAGGTTGGAACTATGAAGGTGGAATTCGCGTGCCGTTAATTGTGTATTGGCCCGGGAAGACTCAGCCTGATTCCACGTCGCATGCGATCGTTACGGGAACGGATTACTACCCAACCCTGCTCGACATGTTGAACATCCCGGCGTTACCTGATCAACATCGGGATGGCAAAAGTTTTGTCCCTGCGTTGAAGGCTGAAGACTATGATCGAGGGGCCATCTACTGGCACTTTCCGCATTACAGCAATCATGGTTTTCAAAGTCCTAATGGTGCTATTCGTTTTGGTCGGTATAAGTTGATTGAGTATTACGAGAATGGGACTGTTCAACTCTTCGATCTCGAAAATGATATCGGTGAGCAGAATGACCTTTCAGAGTCACACCCCGCTGTCACCAAAAAGCTGAAAAGGATGCTTCAGCAGTGGCGAGATGACGTCGATGCGAAGATGCCCTATCCTAAAACTGCAACGTCCAATCCTGCGCCGGGGGCGCGTGTTGCCAAGCCAAAATAAGGAACGTCAGGAAAGGACATGTACTACTATAATTAAAGGTGATTAAGAATCGTCTGACGCTTACCCTTAATCGACCTTCATCATCCCTCGCAGTGAGTGTCCACTAGTGATAGTACATTGTTGATGTGAGACTCAGCCATGAATACGAATTCATATTTTGCCCGGAACGATGACGCGTGCCGCATCACTCTGTCGGCCTTGCTGGCTTTCATGCTTTCCCTTGTCGTTGGCACGAAAAGTCTGTTCGCACAGCCAGCCATGGCTCTCATCGAAAGAAACGAGACGTCTGAGCAGTTATTTGTGCGACGCATCGTACCGCTTCTGCGTAAGAAATGCCTTGCCTGTCACGGTGATGATGTGGATTCAAGAGAAGGTGGTCTTGATCTTCGTTCGTTGCAGACGGTTGCTAGGGGCGGTGACAGTGAAGAACCGGGCATTGTTCCAATGTATCCTAATCGCAGTTCAGTCTACCTGGCAGTCACTCGTAACGACGATGCGTTTTCTGCAATGCCACCGAAAGAGTCAGAGAGTCTCACGAGTGAAGAGATTGGCTGGTTACATGATTGGATTGCCAGCGGTGCTAAATGGCCATCGGAAAAAGATCAGACTGAAATTCGTGCCAAACACGAAGCTGAATGGGCACAAGAAGATGGAGTTCGTGTCCGAACGTCGGGAGGACTCTCAGATAGTTGGACGAATCGAAACTATGATCCTGAAGGTCTTTGGGCGTATCAGCCACTTCAGGAAGTTGCTGTTCCTGATACCCATGAGAGTCCGATTGATGGTTTTCTTCAAGCGGCACTTCCGAAAGGTCTTCAAGTTGCGCCGCCTGCTGCTCGTCGTGATCTCATCCGTCGGGCAACCTTTGATCTAACCGGTTTACCGCCGACACCAGAAGAAGCGAAAGACTTCCTCAATGATACGCGTGAGGACAAAGAGGCGTTTCGTGATGTCGTTGAGCGGTTGCTTGCTTCGCCACACTACGGTGAGCGTATGGCGCAGCACTGGCTGGATGTCGTTCGCTATGCCGATTCCTCTGGGTTTGCAAATGATTTTGAACGTGGGAATGCATGGCGATATCGTGATTATGTCATTCGAGCTTTTCAGGACGACAAGCCGTATGATCAATTTGTCAGGGAGCAGATAGCTGGTGATGAGATTTCACCAGACGACCCAGAGCATCTTGTTGCCGTTGGTTTCCTCCGGCAAGGTCCGTGGGAACTGACAAGTATGGAAGTTCCTCGGGTCGCCCGTCAGCGGTTTCTTGATGATGTCACCAATAGTGTTGGTGAAACATTTCTTGCGCATTCTCTGCAGTGCGCTAAGTGCCATGATCATAAATTTGATCCTGTTCCTACACGTGATTACTACAGCATTCAGGCGGTTTTCGACACCACACAACTTGTTGAGCGAAAGGCGGAGTTTCTGCCGAGAGAAAACCAAGGCGGTTTTGATGAGGAGCGGTTCCTCAGAAAAATGGAGAAGGGTTTTCTTGAGTTGCAGGAAGAGATGGATGAAGTTGTTCAGCAAAACGCTCTGAAGTGGTTTGCGTCACAACTCAAGGAGGCTGACTCCAATCAAAAGCAGGAGGTCCTCGACACTCAATCAAAGTGGAAACAAGCCGTTGCCAAGGCAGCGAAGAATACAAAGAGTGGTGCATTTCAGAAAGCGCGGTCGCAGCTTATGCAGCAGGGGATTGCGCAAGACGATCTGCCTCCCCTTCGTGTTGGTCTTACACCTCGACAGAATGGAATGCAACGTGTTGCGAACAAGGGACTGCAGCGATTGAAGTGGGAGTTTGACCGGTACAAACCCTTTGCACTTTCGGTCTACAGCGGATCCACGCCGACGTATAACAAAGTTCTCGCACCACTTCGTATGCCAAAGTCTTCGTCGAAGGGTGTGCTTGAGCAGATGTATATCCGGACGGGAGGTGATCCCTTTGCCGAAGGTGATCCTGTCAGTCCTGGAGTGCTCAGTGTGCTCGAAGATCAGGTTCCGGCTACCATTCCAGAAACACCAGAAGGTCGCAGGAAAGCATTTGCTGAATGGGTAACTGATCCGAGCAATCCACTTGTGTCGCGGGTTATGGTCAATCGCATCTGGCAATGGCATTTTGGAAAGCCAATCGCCGGGAACCCAAATAACTTTGGTTCAACAGGCGGCTTGCCAACACACCCTAAGCTGCTCGACTACCTCGCGACGACGTTCATGGAAAACAGCTGGTCAGTGAAAGACATGCATCGGAAGATCATGCTCTCGGAGGCATATCGCAGATCATCCACGCATCCAGATCCAGTTGAGCTTGCTGAGAAAGACCCGGAGAGTCGATGGCTTGCTGTGTTTGAGCCACGACGGCTTTCGGCGGAAGAAATGCGTGACTCGATGTTGGCAATTACGGGGGAACTAAATTGTGATGTGGGTGGGGTTCCCTGTCGTCCTGAAATCAATGAAGAGGTCGCCCTTCAGCCACGACAGGTAATGGGTGCATTTGCAACTGCATGGGTTCCGAATCCAAAGCCCGAGCAGCGACATCGACGATCTCTCTATGTTTTGAAATTGCGCGGAGTGAAGCATCCGATGCTTGAGGTATTTAATTCACCCGCACCGGACTTTTCATGTGAACGACGTGAATCATCAACAGTCACGCCACAGGCGTTGAGTCTTTTCAATAGTAAGAATTCGTACGATCGAAGTCTTGCGCTGGCGCAACGTGTATGGGATGAAAGTTCTGGTGAAATGGGAAATCGTGACAGGCAGGCGGTGCGACGTCTTTACGAATTGGTTTTATGCCGTGAGCCTCAGCAAGAAGAACTTGACAGGGCATTGCAAAGTTGGCGTTCTGTAGAGGCGAGTCTATCTGTGGAAGCTCGGCCAGATTCAAAGGTTCCGCTTACAGCGTCACGGGAAGCGGTCGAGGAGTTTTCTGGAAAACGCTTCATGTACGACGAAGTTCTTTATGCGAATCAGGAGTTCGAATCTGATTTACAACCAAATGATGTTAATCGTCATGTGCGGGCACTTGGTGACATATGTCTTGTGTTTCTGAACACGAATGAATTTGTATACGTCTACTAAGGTTTTTACTGATGCCACATATGAATCGAAGAGAAAGCATGTTCCGCATCGGTACCTCACTTGGCAGTGTGGCGTTTGCGTCGCTGATTGCTGATGAATTGAAGGCTACTGAGGCGTCAGGTCCGTTAGCCCCTAAGCCGGTGCATGTGCCAGCAAAAGCAAAGAATTGCATCTTCTTAACGATGACAGGTGGGCCGTCTCACATTGATACCTTCGATCCTAAGCCAAAGCTTAAAGATCTGCACCTGAAAGAGTTTACCCGCAGTGGTGAAACCAAGTCTGCGATGGAAAGTGGCAAGCGGTATTACGTTCAAAGCCCCTTTTCGTTTCACCGGCATGGTGAGAGTGGCGCACCGATGGCTGACAACTGGCAGCATCTTGCTCGGGTGGCAGATGACCTGTGTTTCTTTCGTGGGTGTCAGGTCGATAGTGTGAATCATCCGACGGCCATGTATCAGATGAATTGTGGGAATCGTTTCGGGGGCGATCCTGCAATTGGTGCATGGGTGACGTATGGACTTGGTAGTGAGAATTCGAACCTGCCTGGATATGTTGTTCTCCCTGAAGTGTCTGATCCACAAGGTGGTGCACCGAATTGGGGGAATGGATATCTTCCGGCGTTTTATCAGGGAACACCCTTGCGGCCGACTGGCTCACCGATTTTGAATTTGTCACCGCCCCCTGGTGTGACCGCGAGTCGGCAGCGGAAGAATCTTGACCTGCTCAAGGCAATGAATGAACGCCATGCGGCGCTGCACCCACAGCATGACGAACTTGCTGCAAGGCTCGAGAGCTATGAACTCGCTTTTCGAATGCAGACGGAAATACCCAATGCAATTGATATGTCGGAAGAATCGCAAAAGACACTCGACGCGTATGGCGTGGGGCAAGAAGAAACAGATGCATTTGGCAGAAAGTGTCTTTTGGCCCGTAAGCTTGTTGAAAAAGGTGTTCGTTTTGTACAGCTGTATAACGGAGGCTGGGATAGTCACGATTACATCGAGCGAGCCCACAGCAACCGGGTGAAGGGCGTTGACCAGCCCATTGCTGCTCTTATTGAAGATTTGAAGGCACGAAATCTTCTTGAAAGCACTCTGGTTGTCTGGTGCGGAGAGTTTGGCCGGTCGCCGGACAATGGTGTTCGCGGTGGTGTGGCATACGGACGGGATCATAACCCTGATGCCATGACGATCTGGTTGGCTGGTGGTGGCAGTAATGCGGGGCACACGATCGGTGCAACAGATGAAACCGGGATGACAGCTGTGGAAGACGTTCATCACATCCGTGATTTTCACGTCACGCTTCTACGACTCCTCGGACTGGATGACAACAAGTTAACTTACTACCACGCCGGACGCTTTAAACAGCTCAGCCAATTCGGCGGCAAGGTCATCAACAAGCTCATTTTATAAGCCGTTATCTTACGTTTAAACAAGTGAAATTCATGATATCACGCAATCGACGTCGTTTTTTACAAGCATGCAGTATTGACGGCGGCAGATTGACCAGTTGATAGGTGATTGAAACAACGAAAGTTGCTCTACATAGAATGATACCGTGGTTCATCGTGAAAAGCTCATTTCCGGCTTGCTGTATTGGCGATAAGGTCTTGCCGAACAAAAATAAGGAACGTGGAGAAGAGGACGTAAGTTGGTGTAATCTAAAGGCTTGGTAAGTGAACCTCAAAAGACGCGAAGTCTGTTTAGAGGATGGGGGTAAAAGAATGAAAATAACACTGAAGTTGTCCGTCAGCCTCGTTCTGGCCGTCAGCTTTACTGTCATCAACAGTATGCAGGTTACTGCCGTGGCAGCTGAGTTTTCAATGAAGCAGGAGCCGGCTGGCGATGTTGCCATTTATATCGATGACCAACTGTTCACTCGATACGTCACTTCGGACAAGGTTTCTAATAAGTGTTACTTCTGGCCAATCGTTGGTCCGGGCGGTATCAAGATGACACGTGCCTATCCCATGCAGAACGTCGAGGGTGAGAAGCAAGATCACCCGCATCATCGGTCAGTCTGTTTTGGGCTTCATAGTGCCAATGGGTTCAATACATGGCACGAAGTCTTAACATTCACAAAAAAAGGAAAGGTCGACCCTCACAAGGCCGCGCATCTGGGGCATCAGGTTCACACGAAGGTCAGCAAAGCCGAGGCATCAGGAAACACAGCAACACTCGTTGTTGAAAGTGAAAATGTCACGCCGAAAGGTGAGGTCTATATGCTGCAGACCCGCACTGTGGATTTCCATGTTGCTGATAACGGTTCCCGTGTTATGGATATAGAAATTGTGTTGAAAGGTATTCAAGACAAAATCACGATTCATGACATGAAAGATTCAGGCCTCTCGGTTCGTGTCGCTCACAGTATGTGTGTTGATGCAGGTGAAGGTGGTCGCATTATTAATAGCACTGGAGACGCCAACGGAGATGCTTGGGGCAAGCGGGTATCTTGGGTCGATTACAATGGCCCCGTTGAAGGTAAAACAATGGGGGTGGCCATGTTGAATCACCCTGATAGCTTCCGTTATCCAACTCCGTGGCATGTACGAAACTATGGTTTGTTTACGGCTAACCCGTTTGCCTTAAAAGAAGTCGCGGGTGAGAAAGATTCTGGCGACGTGGATCTTGCCAAGGGGCAGTCAATCACGCTCCGGCACCGAATTATCTTTCATGCTGGTGACGAAAAGACAGCCGAGATTGCTGAGGCATGGAAAGCGTATGCAAAGTAAGAGAACATTGGACTGATTACATATTTTTATCACGAGGTACTGCAGACATGGCAAGAACAACACGACGACAGTTTTTTCAGACAAGCGCAGTTGTAAGTGGAGCATTTTTTATCGGAGGGACAAAAGCCTCCGGTGACGTGATTGGTGCCAACGAACGAGTCCGCCTTGCTGTGATTGGCCTCAACGGCCGGGGCAAGTCGCATTTGGCAGGCTTTGGAAAACTAAAAAATGTTGAAATCGCCTCAGTGGTCGACCCAGATGAAAACGTGTTGAATCGATGTTTAGGCAAAGTGCAAAGCAAAGCAAATGGAAAGAACTGTCAGGGGCACAAAGACATTCGAACTGTTCTGGAAGATAAGAATATCGATGCTATCTCGATTGCTACTCCTAACCATTGGCACTCGTTGATGACAATCTGGGGGGCTCAAGCTGGCAAGCATGTGTATGTTGAAAAACCAATGAGTCACGACATTACCGAAGGTCGCGTTGCTGTTGAGGCGCAGAAGAAGTATGGCGTGGTTGTGCAACATGGCACCCAACGTCGTAGCGATGCTGGAATTGCAGCGCTCCATGAAGCGCTTAAAAGTGGCAAGCTACCTCGGCTTAAAATTGCTTATGGTTACTGCTGCAAACCACGCGACAGTATTGGATTCAAGACACCCGGTAATCCGCCATCGAATCTTGACTGGGATCTGTGGAAAGGCCCGGCTGTGATTGATCAATATCATGACAACCTGGTTCACTATAACTGGCACTGGTTCTGGGGAAGTGGGAATGGCGACTTAAACAATCAAGGAACGCACCAGTTGGATGTTGCCGCCTGGGCAATCGACGACGACCAAGTGCATCCAACTCGTGCGATGGCTATCGGTGGCCGGTTCAATTGGGATGATCAAGGTCAAACCCCAAACACAATGTTTGCGGTTGCAGAATATCCGAATGGTCAGTCGGTGATGTTTAATGTTCGTAACGTCAACCACAAGGGTTATGAACGTCAGGTATATAACGAATATTATTTGGAAGACGGCAGCAAGATCACTGGCGAAGGCACCTACACCATTCAACGGCCCGGTAAGGCACCGGAAAAGTTGGAGTTAGATGCAGGGTCGGTCACACCAGGTGGAAACTGGGGCGCCTTTATTGCGGCTGTTCGTGCTGACGATCCGAACATGGCGAACGGAACAGCGATAGAAGCGCACCGAGGTTGTGTAGTCGGCCACTTGATGAACAACTCATATCGCCTTGGCTCACAATTGCCTTTCAACGCAAAAGCCGGCAGGTTTGGTGATAATAAAGATGCTTCGAAACACTTCCTCGAACTGCATGAGATTACCTCCGGTGGTGCTGGTGTGCCTGAGGACAAAGCCAGCTACACCGTTGGGCCGTGGCTTACCTTCGACCCTCAAACTGAACGATTCACTGGTGAGAAAGCCGATGCTGCCAACGCTTTGTTGAAGGATCCGAACAACAAAGGGTTTGAAGTTCCTGACGCAAAGAACGTTTGACTGAGGTAGCTTTGGTGAAATCAATCAATGCATGAATGGAACTGCAGGTTCACACATGGTTGAGGTAGGAGCGTTGGCGGCCCGTCAACTTGAGGACTATGACACCCATCAACCAGGCACGCTTTTTGCGGAAGGATGTGTGCTAAATGTACAGCAGGCGTACGAACTGCAAAACGCTGTTGCAAAGTTGCGGTTCCAGCGCGGCGAGCGATTGATTGGATATAAAGTCGGCTGTACTTCTTCAGCAATTCAGGAGCAACTTAAGATTTCTCATCGTGTGCGAGGGTTTCTTTTTGATACGGAGCAGTATGAGTCGGGAGTAGCCTTAGCACGACAGAGTTTTGACAATCTGGCAATTGAAGGTGAACTTGCAATAGAACTCTCTCGTGAGCCGAGAGAAGAAGACTTCGCTGATCATTTGCTACCGCCGTGCATCTCTCGAATCTTCCCGGTTATCGAGTTGCACAACCATGTGATGCGGGGGCAGCAGGCATCGGCAGGTGAATTGATTGCGAATAATGCTATTCACGCTGGTTTTATTTCTGGAAAGGATGGCCTGACACCGAGTCATTTTTCAGAAACGATGTTTGACGGAGCCCGGCTTGAGATTTTCCTTAACAAGCAATTGCTTGGTCAGTGTGAGGGTCATTTCTTGCTTGAGACAATTCGCTTATCACTAAGATGGTTATGGCACGACCTGCTTCAGAGTAGTGAGCGGCTTCATGCAGGACAGATTGTTCTCACGGGGTCTGTTCCAAACCTATTTCCAGTGGTAGATGAGTGTTGCATCCGAGTTGAGTCAGTACCGTTCGGTGACGTTGCGGCAGCAGTGAAAAATACCACGCTCCGTACAGGCTGACTACAACGTGCTGGGCATGCTGCCCTTTGTCTCTGTAAGAAACGTGACATCGCGTGACACAAACCGAAAGCTTGCAGGAAGTTTTTTTCCATCAAGCCGAATGACAACAGTGTGTTTTCCAGCGGTAAGGTGTGTCGTGAAGTTCGTATCCCCTTGCACTGGCTTTGAATCAACCCAGAGGCCGGCTGTATCCGCACCATTTGCACTGAGCGTAACAGCTCTGTCTGTTGCCACCTCTATTTGTGTCCTCAGGAACACGTCAACAGGCTCTTTCTTCTCAGCTACTTTTACTTTTTTGGCGAGCTGAGGGCCGGAGATTGTGCCATTTACTCTTGAGAGGAATGGCATCCACTGATCGGCTTTCGTAACGGACATGAGTTCCTGAATGCTGCCGCCTTCCACGTGATGCGTGCCTGTAGCGACTTCATACACTCGAGCGACACCTCCTTTACTAGCATCGTAGTTACCCGGCCTGCCAAGTTGTGTCAGGAACTTGATCAGATCGACCTGCTCTTGTTGACTTAGGCGATCGACAAGGCCTTCTGGCATCAATGACTTTCCAGGCTTCTGAAATTCAATATCATCTTTTGCGATTCGAACAAGTTTGTTACGGGCATCTCGCAGAATTAATTCTTCGTTATCACTTCCCACAATAATACCGGTGAGAATCAGTCCGTCAGTAGTCAGGATATTTACAGAGTGATAGTTCTCTTTAATTTTTGCATTCGGCTTGTAAATCGATTCGATCAGGTAGTCAATCGGCGCACTTGTGCCCAAGCTTGTCATGTCTGGACCAACTTTTCCACCAACGCCACCAATTGCATGACAGGTAATGCACTGCATGTCCTCCCTGCTGTATACAGCTTCACCGCGTGTAGGGTGCCCATTGTGTTCAACGAGATCAATAAGCTCGGCAACTCGTGCTGGTGTCAATTCCGGAGTCTGAGGTGTAACCTTGGCATACGGTGAAATTGCAGCAATTAAGTCTGGCTCATTACGACCAGCATCACGAGCCGCCATGAGACCAGCGAGTGCAGCTGCCTCAGTGATGCCCGTAGCCGGTATGTGTTTTGCCAAAATCTTGCCAGTGTCTTTCTTTACAAGAACCTTTCGCCAAAAATTGACTAAGTCTTTTTCTTCCTGAAGACCGGCAAGTAACTGATAAAAAGGCTTCGCAGCACCTTGCGGATTTAATGCTGCCAGCTGAACGGTTGCTTGTCTTTGAATCTCTTTGTTATTCGTCCGCGTGAGTCGTGTGAGTGCCGCGGTACTTTGCGGTCCAATTTCCTGCAATGATTGCAGCCCTGCGTCCCAGAGGGCACTATCTGCACTACTTTCTACAAGGTCTGCGAGTTGGGTGACACATGCATTGAGCTTCCAGGCCCCAATAAGCCTGACTACTGCGGTCTGAATATTTAAATTTTTTTCGGTAAGAAAAGTACGTATGCGATTGAGATCACCGGCCGGTTTGAGCTTCCGCACACGCTGGGCAGTTGCAAGTGCATCAATGGCTCGAACCTGAGTATCCCCTACAAAACTATTGCTCATGATCTGCTCGAACAGCTTTGTCAGTTCGGTCTTTCCTCCGGCTTGAGCGATTAACTCAATCCATGGTCCAGAGCCATCTGCTGGTATGGATTCTTTTGCAAGACGTTTTGAGAGATAGGAGGCAGCACGTCCTGAATCGATGTTTGTGAGTACGAACTCTAATTGGTTCTCACGAGATGGTGAGTCTGGCTTCCATTGCCCTTGGTTGAGTGCAACCATGAACACATCTGCCAGTTCATCCATCGTAGTGGCAAGTGCAAAGTCAAGAAATCTGTCGCGTGGTAGCTCGAGTGATGTCAATGCTATCGATGCAGCTTCAGCTGTTTTTATTTTTCCAAGGCCCCGAATGGCCTCGAGTCGTACACGAGGATGTTCGTCTACGACTGCTTGACGGTAGATCTCGAGTGCAGTTTTGGAATGGAGTGGTTGTGAACTATCTGTTGCTGGATCAACCAGATCACTGATAACACGCATTGCCGCCGATCTGACTTTTGGGTCGTCTGCAAATGCCAGCGTTTGAACATCTTGAAGATCAACAGCATCGAATCCCTGCTGAAGCCAGACTCCCTGCAGTTTCTGGTATTCGTCAGAAGATGCTTTGGTCCACGTATGCAGATCTTCTTCTGAGAGATCGCTTCGCTCCAAGAGAACACGTCTCGCTTGATCACGTGTATATCGATCGTCAGAAATGAGCCGATACAATAGATCCTTCGAAGCAGTCTTGGTAAGGTCTTCCTTTTTCTTTGGTGTGCTACCTGTCCAGGTAACTCGCCAGATACGACCATGCCAGCGATCTCGACGCTCGTCACGAAAGTCGACTTCTCCATGATTAATGATCGGGTTTGACCAGTCAGCAATATAAAGAGCACCATCAGGTCCTTGCTTCACGTCAATCGGTCGAAAGGAACTGCTCGTGGTTCGTAGCAAATCATCTTCTTGGGTTGTGACAAAGCCAGCGCCCTGTTCCTCGAGGCTGAACCTTGTCACTCGGTTTGCACGGAAGTCGCAGGTAATCACAGAGCCCTGCCACTCCGGCGGAAACGAACTTCCAGAAATGATCTCAGCCGAGGCAAACTTGGGATAATTTCCCGGACTAATCAGGCCCAAGACCCGTCTTGCACCCGGTGTCGGATTAAATGCCGCGCCCGGAAACGAATAGGCGATTCCACTAAAGCCAGCGCCGTCTGTCAGGAACGATTGCCCAAAGTCATCAAACTGATGTCCCCACGAATTCACAAGGCCTCGGAATACAACTTCCATTCGCGTTGTGCTGGTGTTGTATCGAAAGCCACCGCCTGCTTTTAAGCGAACAATGCCTCGTGGTGTCTCTGTATCAGTTCGTGTATAGATCGATTGATTCATATACAGCCGACCGTCAGGCCCCCAGCGAAGTGTGTGAAGATTATGGTGAGTGTCCTCTGTTCCAAAACCACTAAGCACTCGGCGTTTCAGATCTGCTTTTCCATCGCCATCTGTATCTTTCAGAAACAGCAGATCTGTGCTCTGCGCGACATAGCACCCCCCATCCCCAGGCTCAACTCCTGTGGGAATCAGCAAGCCGTCAGCGAAAACAGTTGACGTATCTGCTTTCCCATCAGCATTAGTATCTTCCAAGACCAGGATTTTATCCGGAGCTGTTTGCCCTACTTCAATCATGGGATAGGCTTCGCTACTCGCTACCCAGAGCCTTCCTGCCGGATCAAAATTCATCTGAATCGGTTTGTTGAGCTGAGGATTTTCAGCCCAGAGACTCACCTCTAGATTTTTACCAACAGTAAACTGTGGAGTTGGTTGTTTCGTGAAGGTCGCGTAGCGAGATGCAGTTGTGGCAGGCTTTGATTGCACAGAAGTGCCTTCCAGTTTTCTCAGCATTGCAATGGCTTGTTCTTCTTCAGCAATCAATGGGTCGTATTGTGGAATTTCAACCGCATTCTGCCCTTGCTCTCGTTTTCGGAATCCAAAAACATAGGCCATGTTCGCGGGACGAGACCGATGAAACCACCACACATTCTTTTTCAAAATCTGGCTTCTTAATTTTTCGACATGAGGGTTACCAATCCATCTGTCATCAAAACCAAGAGTCTTCCCTATTTCGATGGCAGCTTCCCGATACCCAGCATCATTGAGATGAATTGGATCTTTACGTAGGTCCTCATCTTTTGCAGTTCGTGACAAATCAACAAATACACCATTATTTTTGTCAGCAAGCTGCTTGATAGCTTTTGTATATGTGGCCAATGCAGACGTACGTACTCGTGTTTCGTTATTTGAATCAGGAAAACGGCCTAGTGGAGAGAGAAATACATAACGAAGGCCTTGCTGCATTTGTTGGGTTGCGTCGATGAGCCGTTGATAGTCTTTAGTGAATGCAGCAACTCCCTTCATACCACCCTCAAGAGAGCTTGCCATTCCATACCCAAAGACAATGACGGTGGGCCGTACAAACTCAATTTGTTTCAGAAGTTGTTTCCAGCCCTCATCAGCGGGCTCACGCCCAGCTGGCAAGAGACTTAAGCCACATCGTGATATGCCGCTAGGTGTGTCAGCACTCCAGCCGAGATTGCGAAACGTTACGTCACGGTCAGGGAACGCCACTGTCATCATCAGTTCAATCCAGCCAGCATATTGCTCTTGTTCAATAAGGGCATCTCCCAGAAAAGCAACCCGATCGCCATCCTGTAGCTCAAATGATTCCGCAGGACATGTCGTTGAATGGCCAAGAAGAGCGGTCAATACAAAGAGTGTCGCAACGCTTATTTTTCCCTGCCAAAGCATATTCATTTCGAGTCACTCCAAAGTAGGCACCATGAAAACTACGAGCTGCATATTATCAATACAAAAATCAAAACACCGTGTGTCGGATGTCTTTAATAAGAATATCACGATAGACTTGGTCTACATGCTCGTAGTCTCTATTTGCATTGTAGAAATCAGGGTGGAGAGAACCAGAACACACTGAGTTCATAATGATTTGTGAACGGAACGAGTGATCAAGATTTTATTTCACGCTGTATCATTGCGTAAAAATGCTGCATGCTTCACGGAAAAATTAAATATCTTGCTGCGGCAGTTAGGCTTAGTATTTTTCATTATTATTTTTGTACGCATGAAGCAAGAGATTTCTTGGCCAACAATTGAGTAAAAGCCGGTTAGGCAACAAATAGGCGCGGATCGGTGGTTAAATAGGGTAGCCTGATTGCGCGATATTGCATGGTCTCAACGATTTCGGTGACTAACAATTGTCAATGAGAATAACCCTGCTGTAAGGTGAAAAGGTTGGAGCACATTAGTTATTGAGTGTGTGAGAATCGTTTGATGATTGGGTCAAGTTCATGTGTAGAAAAATCAAAGAATTCTCTCAGTTCACTCTATGGGGGTCGGGCTTCAGACTCCCTTGTCGGGTCATGGGAGTACCTTTTAAACCACTTTGCCTTTTCCTGATAGCAGTAGTTTCTGCTGGAATGTGCAATTCACACGGCGTGTGTGCGGATGGCTCCATTAGCTTCAACCGTGATGTTCGTCCAGTTTTGGCTGAGACCTGTTTTCATTGCCACGGTCCAGATGAAGAAGGACGGGAAGCAGATCTACGGCTCGATATAGAGAGCAGTGCGAGTGAAGATCGCGGCGGCTATCAGGCCATCAGCCCAGGCGATTTGAAGGGAAGTGAAGCCTGGAGTCGTATTATGAGTGATGATGACGACATGCTGATGCCTCCGCCGGAATCACATCTTTCCCTCAATAAAAAGCAAAAAGCTGTTCTGAAGCAATGGATTATTGAAGGGGCGCAGTACGAAGGTCATTGGGCATTTGCTCCACCGCAAGTACCAGATGTCCCTCATGTTCAAGGTGAGAGTTCTCGCTACGCGTCATGGATTCGCAATGAGATTGACTCGTTTGTACTTGCAGAGCTTGTGAAAGCAGGTGCATCACCGTCAGCAGAAGCTGATCCACGAACACTCATTCGTCGACTTACTTTCGACCTGACAGGGCTTCCCCCAACCCTTGAGGAAACACGACATTTTGTTCGTAACTATCAAACTCATGGTGAGAGAGCGTACCAAGACGCGATTCACCGCCTGATTCACTCACCGCATTTTGGTGAACGGATGACGGTGCCCTGGTTGGATCAGGCCCGGTACGCTGATACCAATGGGTATTCGATCGATGGTGGTCGTGATATGTGGTTGTGGCGAGACTGGGTGATTCAGGCCTACAACGACAATATGCCATTCGACCAGTTTCTAAGGGAACAGTTGGCTGGTGACCTTCTCCCCAATGCGACTGAAGCACAATTAATTGCCACTGGTTTCAATCGGAATCACATGATTACCCATGAAGGTGGCACGATTCCGGAAGAAAATCTCACGAATTATGTTGCCGATCGCGTGAAAACAACGAGTGAGGTTTTCCTGGGTTTGACCTTTGGTTGTGCTCAGTGTCATGACCATAAGTATGATCCAATTTCTCAGAAAGAGTACTACGAGTTCTTTGCCTTTTTTAATGAACTTGATGACCGTGGGCTTGATGGAAATGCTGGCAAAAATGCCATGCCGCAGATGTCTGCCTCTACGGTTATGAATCGGGATGAACTTAAAGGTGTAAATGCTGAACTCGAAGCGGCGCGCACAGAACTTTCGAATACAACGAATGGATTTGACGAGTGGGTGGCAGAGGAACGGAGTCAAGAAAAACTTCGTGGAGACGGATTTCATTACGTTGATGCTGAACTGCTCGATGCTTCGGCACCAAATCGTCCGGGTCCCTACGAATTTGATTCTGATGGAACCGTCTCTTTGTCGGCTCCGAGTAAGGGCCTGGCTGGATTCAGTCACTCGATTCAATTACGGCAAGGGGCCCAGCAAGTAAGTGAAACGATATCAGGTGTTTCGATCGAATTTTATCCCCAGCAGGTGTCTGACAGTGCTGGGGACGATGCTGAAGAAAGTACAGAGCCGTTGCTTTCGCTAACCCCGTTTCCTGACGGTGTTCCAAAAATTACAGCTGTGCTAGTTTCTGCAAACAACCAGCCTGCTGACCAGGTGGACTATCACGGTCAATGTAAGTTGATTTCCGCCACAGCAACTACCTCGGCTGATGGCCATGCGGCTTCTTCGGTACTGGATGAACGAAACGTCCACTGGTGGCAGCCATCAGAAAAAAACAAGAAGCAGTGCCTTACACTGACATTTGCTGAGCCGGTTGATCCAGCCGAAACACCTTTTCTGAGCGTGCTTGTCTTTTTTGGAAAAAATCAATCGCTACCTTTCCGCTGGAGAGTGCGTCCATTTACTGGGCATGATCCTCAAAGCAAGTGGAACGATATGGTTGCTGTGGCTCTACTGGAAGACCAGTCGCTCTGGAGTAAGAGTACTCGACAACAGCTGCTATCAATCTTTCGACAGTCTGCACCGTCATTGCGTTCGCTACGAACTCAGATCAGCAATCTGGAAGAGCGAAAAAATATCCTTACGAATAAGTATTCCACGATGGTGATGAATAC
>JALCBP010000134.1:0-4675 GCA_028066355.1 Pirellulales bacterium | reverse complement strand
CGGAACAAAACCTCTTCGGCGACCGCGTCTACTGAAAACACTTTGAACTGAACGCCTGCGAAATGGAATCCGAAAAGAATTTAAAAGTGAGCCAAGGCTGGTAAACATTCGTGATTTGCCCTAGAGAGAGATGACTGCAAAGAGCCCCCAAAAAGGTCTGCTAAAGTCATGAACGAACACGAACTTTAGACAGATGGTATTTGATACTTAATGTATCTCATTTCCACCCTCCTTGCCCACGCCGGATATAGCAAAAATACTCTTGAAGAATTTCGGTCAGCATCGGCTTTTCGGCGGAAAAAATAACCTTTTTCACAACCACCAAATGCTTGCATCGGGTGCAATTCCTTGGTATGGCCGATGCTCGTCATCCACTCGTAAAGTTCGCAAAGCGATACACTCAGTCAAGTCAGTGCCCGCTTGATTTCCGCCCCGACCGCTACAGGCACACATTACAGAAACGACTTTTCAATGAACGCGAAGACTCTGTTGGCATTCTTTTTCTGGATGACTCTTCTTAATTTCTGCATTTTAATAATCAGCACAGGTGCAGTCATTGTTTGGCAAAACGAGATACGGACACTCCATGCCAGCATCTTTCATTTGCGAGCTGATGAACTAGGCACTCTCTATTTCGAGTACCTTGGCTGGTACAAGGCACTGTGGATGGTGTTGAACGTGGTGCCCTATGTCTCGCTGCGTATCGTGCTTTCACAAAATGCTTCTACAGAGGATAACGCGTAATGCGCCTCAGGCTTATGCCTAGCTTGCCAGCAGCTTACGCAACACAAATGGCAAGATGCCGCCTGCATTAAACTGATCAAGCTCGACTGGTGTATCGATACGCACCGTGCATGGAAGCGTTAGATTGGTACCGTCTTTCCGAGTTGCAACAACCTCAAGAGTACTTCGCGGCGCGAGTTTATCGAATGGGATATCAAACGTCTCTTCACCTGTGAGACCAAGCTCTTGCCAGCCCTTTGGTAAAACAAGAGGTAGCACACCCATTCCGACAAGGTTCGATCGGTGAATCCGTTCAAAGCTGGTTGCCATGACGGCCCGGACACCAAGCAACATTGTTCCCTTGGCTGCCCAGTCACGAGAACTACCAGTGCCATACTCTGCACCAGCAAGTACTACGAGAGGCACTCCGCGTTCCCGGTATTTCATGGCCGCATCATACACTGCCATCTGTTCACCTTCGGGCAGCAATCGGGTCACACCACCCTCTGTTCCCGGTGCAAGCAGATTACGAATTCGAATATTGGCAAACGTGCCACGCGTCATCACGCGATCATTCCCGCGACGTGCACCGTAACTATTAAACTCTTCCGGTGGCACGCCGTTTTCAACAAGGTAGCGACCTGCTGGACTGTCTTTGGCAATGGCACCAGCTGGTGAGATATGGTCCGTGGTCACACTGTCACCAAGTGCAAGAAGCACGCGAGCACCAGTAACACTTGCTGGTGGTGTTGCCTCCTTGGTCAGTTCAGCAAGAAACGGTGGCTCCTGAATGTACGTGCTGGTGTCCTGCCAATCGTAGAGTTCGCCCTCTGATGTCGGCACGGCATTCCATCGTTCATTCGAGTTCCACACGTTTCCATATCGACTCTGGAACTGCTCAGGCACAACTGCCGTATCAACCGTCTGCCGCACCTCTTCCTGAGTTGGCCAGATATCTTTCAGAAACACAGGCTGGCCATCACTGCCCTCACCAAGAGGATCTGTTTCAAGATTGATATCGATCGTTCCGGCAAGAGCGTAAGCCACCACAAGCGGTGGGCTTGCAAGCCAGTTTGCCTTGACCAGCGGATTGACACGGCCTTCGAAGTTTCGATTACCAGAAAGCACTGCTGCAGCAACAAGATCACCTTCTGTCACTGCTGCAGCAACTGGCTGTGGAAGTGGCCCTGAATTACCAATACAGGTGGTGCATCCATAGCCAACCGTCTCAAAACCGAGTGAATCAAGATCAGACGCAAGCCCTGACTTCTCAAGATAATCTGTCACCACACGAGATCCAGGAGCCAGACTTGTCTTGACCCATGACTTGGTCGACAGGCCTTTCTCAACTGCCTTACGGGCAACAAGCCCGGCGGCAACCATCACATTGGGATTACTCGTATTGGTGCAACTCGTAATCGCTGCAATAACAACCGCACCGTGTCCGATTTCAGCGGAATGTCCGTTGTTGGCAACCGTTGCATGAGAAGTCATTTCCGCTTCAGGCAGAGCAAAACCACGATTCGCTGCTGGTGCTTTCAGCGCGTCTTGGAACGCCTCTTTTACCTGCACCATCGGCACTCTGTCTTGCGGTCGCTTCGGCCCGGCAAGACTTGGCACGACGGTACTCAAATCAAGCGAAAGCCGCTTGGTGAACTCAGGCTCAGGTGCTGACTCCGTATGAAAGAGCCCTTGCTCTTTGGTATAGCGTTCAACCAGTTCAACCTGCTCAGCACTACGGCCGGTGAGCTTCATGTAGCTGAGTGTCTCCTGATCAACAGGAAAGAAGCCCATGGTCGCACCATATTCTGGCGCCATGTTGGCAATGGTTGCTCGATCGGCAAGTGTCATGCCAGCAAGGCCAGCACCAAAGAACTCAACAAACTTACCAACAACGCCTTCTTTGCGGAGTGCTTCGGTTACGGTCAATACAAGATCAGTCGCAGTCGCGCCAGCTGGAAGGCTGCCAGTCAACTCGAAGCCGACGACTTCTGGCATGAGTAACGAGAGTGCCTGACCGAGCATGACAGCTTCGGCTTCAATTCCACCAACACCCCACCCCACAACACCAAGACCATTGATCATGGTTGTGTGGCTGTCAGTTCCAACAAGCGTATCCGGCACAGCGACAGGAACATTCCCACCTGCTGTATCAGGCCGCAGAAAGACACCACCGGCAAGAAACTCGAGATTGACCTGATGGACAATGCCAATGGCAGGTGGCACGACCCGAAAGTTCTCAAAGGCCTGCTGGCCCCAACGCAAAAATGAATAGCGTTCTGCATTCCTGCCAAATTCAATATCAACATTTTTGCTCAGTGCATCAGCACTACCAAAATAGTCAACCTGCACAGAATGATCGATCACAAGATCCACTGGTACCAGTGGATTGATTTTATTTGCATCACCACCAAGTCGCTTCATTGCTGCACGCATGGCTGCCAGATCGACAACACATGGCACACCGGTAAAGTCTTGCAAGACAACTCGAGATGGCTTGAAGGGAACCTCGACAGCTGCAGGCTTTGCCGCGTTCCAGGTGGCAAGATTTCTGACGTCTTGTTCAGTGACCTCATAGTCATCACAGGTTCGTAGTAACGCCTCAAGAATTGTGCGAAGACAATACGGCAAACGGGAGGTATTCGTCACACCGGCATCATCGAGCGAGCGAAGGCGATAGAGTGCAGCGGTGCCGGAACCAGTATCGAAGGTTGATCGGGCGGAAAATGGATCAATCTGTGTCGCGGCCATGAAGACAACTTCTCACTTCTCGAGTAATAAAAATGGCGGAGGAACTTAGGAAACCGCCAGTTCTCTAAGAGCATGATAGCACTCTTGAGACGGTATTTCGGCGGGCCGGTCAGAATAAAAATTCAATTCGACACGACAGGAGAATCAGTGTATATTTAGTTTGTCGGGAGCGAGGCTCCCCACCAATACAATTGATTCTTTTCGGCGGCTGTTCCCCCCCAAAGACCCACACTTCTATAGCCGCTTTTGAGGCCTTGCAGTTTCCCCAACTGCAAGGCCTTGTCATTTAAATACTGCTGCTGTGGCTTAAAAACACGCATTTTCATTCACGAAACTCACGCCTTGGCTTAGACTGTCAGCTAGCGAATGAGACTAGCCACGTACTTCGAGGAACATTTACATGCTACTTCTGGCCCACATGCCACTTCTGGCTGCTTCCATACGAAGAATGCTCTGGAACATGCCGGCGAGCTATGCAATCGGCGGCACGCTTGTGCTGATAACAATTGCAGCCCTTTTTGCAGCTTCACGCTGGTGAGCACTGCGTCGTGAGATGACGCGTTTGGAAACTACCCTTGTAGGGATTGATACACCTGCGTGAGACTCGCAGGTGTTCCGTCGCCATACTGCGTCTTTGGCAGAACAGTTACCGTATACGAGGTACCCAACACCAACCCCTGTGGTAACGAGAGTGCTGTGGCAGTCGTATCTTCTGTATATGAAAGAGTTCCCTGCACAACTGTTACTTCGTAGGTGATCTGAGTGCCTGATCCTCCATACACCTCTTCAGGACGGGACCACGCTATGTCCAATCCATTAAGAGACACGGGTGTCGCCGTCAGGTTTTGTGGTGCGGACGTCGGAATTGAACTGACCATGAAAATCCCTTCGCCGGTCCCCTGATAAAAAACACCCGACGGACTAATAACCCCAGTCATCTGTAATGTGTTTAGAGAATATTCTCCTCTGTCAACTAAATCTGGCGTCTTGCCACCCCACGTATTTTGACCAATATACATAGAAGAAGTGGAGACATCAGCTGCTCCTGTTTCCGAATCGATCACGGCAAAGTAATAGTCTGCAAATGTCGTACTGTTGTCACTGTCAAGAGAAACCTCCACGGTATAGATGTTGTTGTCAGCCAATGAGAGCCGCGGCAGAGCTGATGACGGAACAGTGCTTGTCCAAGCTAAAGTCTGGG
>JALCBP010000031.1:0-28503 GCA_028066355.1 Pirellulales bacterium | reverse complement strand
TTTGGTGGTTGATTTCAGAAAAACCTCTGCGATGCTTCGCAGACCTGTTTATTCTGTTGCTTCCATAAACATGAATGCTTCCAGGGTTAGTTGGCGAATTTCGACGCGTTTCATGAAACTGCATTTTGGATAGGCTTACGAGAATGTCTGATTGGATCGACATCGCTGGCGAAAATGAATGCCCTCCTGGGACCAGTATCGAGCGGGTCGCTGCAAATGCGATGGTTGCGCTTGCAAACGTTGACGGTCAATTACATGCCATTGACGGGCTTTGTCCACATCAGGGCGGACCACTTGGCACGGGTGAACTCTGCGGGGAAGTGCTGACGTGTCCCTGGCATGGCTGGCAGTTTGACGTCACAACAGGACAACACCGTTATTCTGCAAACGTCCGCCAGCAATCATATGACGTGAAGGTGGAGAATGGGCGGGTCTATGTTCGGAAGAGTGTGGCATCTGCGGGAGCAGCCAAGCGTGATTGAATACCGCTGCTTTCGCAACAACGATCCACCACGGCTGGCAGAGGTCTGGCGGTCTGCAGATCTTGGTCCACTTGCGATGCAGCCGATGACGACGGCAGATCTTGAATCTGGAGTATTCTCAAAACCCTATTTCGATCGACGTGGATTGATTGTTGCTGTTGAAGAAGGCCGTATAGTTGGTTTTGCACATGCGGGTTTTGGGCCAGCTGCTGATCAAAAAAGTATTGATACACGTGTTGGATCGACACTGCTTGTGATTGTCCCGCCGCATCCATCAGAAAACGAAATTCGGGATCAGTTACTCGCCCGCTGTGAAATGTATCTTCGAGAATCGGGGGCTACTTGTCTTCTTGGCGGGGGTAATGATTCATTTCGTGGTTTCTATCTTGGGCTCTATGGTGGCTCTGACCTGCCTGGCATTCTCGATTCCTCTCCTGCAATGCAACAAGTCTTTCTTCGTGCGGGTTATCAGAAGCGAGAAAAAATCACGATTCTTCGGCGGCCCCTTGAAGGCTTTCGCGTGCCTGTAAACCGGCTGCATGTCGCAATCCGGCGAAGAACGGTTATGCACGTCATCGATGAGCCTGAGCGGCGGACATGGTGGGAGGCAGCGACGACAACAGGTGTAGCACTGCGTCGTTATGAGCTTCGAAATAAAACAGACGATGTGCTCGGAAGTGCTGATTTTTGGGATATGCAGCCTCTTGCGCAGGGTTGGGGCGTAGTGGCGGCGGGGCTTTTGCACGTTGATATCGAAGGGCCACGACGGCGACAAGGGCTTGCGCACTATCTGATTGCGGAAGCGATGCACGATCTATCACAGGAAGGCGTTGCCTTGATAGAGGCGCACACCACTGACGCCAACGTGCCAGCTGCAAATCTCTTTGAAAAGCTTGATTTCTCGGAATCAGGGCAAGGCATATTGTTCGAGAAACCCGTGACCTGAAAAGAAAGTCTGTGACCTGGGAAGAAAGCCCGTGATCCGAAAAGAAAGCTAGAGATTTTCGAGATGGTGTCGAACAGTTTGTGTTGTCACCGCGGGTGGTCCTTCCAGTTCTCGTAGTCGAGCAGAGAGTGGAACAGTAACCGGATCTCTTCGAAGGTCGTGAAGATAGTCCTCAATGACTTGTCGTCTTTGTGGGGTTGTACGAAGAAGCCAATGGACCCAGCACCAGGCCTCAGCGTAATGGTCCTGCGACATTGCTGCTGCATCTTCCAATGCTTCCAACCGTTCGATGCGAGGCTGCCATGTGCCCTCAAGAAGTTTGCCTGCCAGATGGTCCGTGTGTCCCCGATGAAAACCGTCTGCAGGTTGAGGGACTTCAAAAAACTCAGCCAGTCCCTCGTCGAGCCAAAGAGGAATTCCGGTGAGAACCGCGTGTAGATATCCATGCGTTGTTTCGTGCCGAAGGTCTTCGGCAATCCGTTCCTGCCATGGTGCAAAGATAGCCAGTGTTGTATCGGTCTCAATGAAGCATGCCCTGCGGCCCGGAAACCGTGGGAAGTGTCGTTGCACAAAAGCCTTGTAGTCGTCCGGATCCTCAAACAGGTAGAGATGGATGGGTTCGTCGGAAACAGGCAGATCCAATTCCTGGCTGATGGTGGCTCGCATGTTATCAAGTTCACGAATCAGGCGATGGTGGCCAGCAAGTGGGAAGTCAGCATGGATTCGTAGTTGACCCACACGATGCTCAGTATCATTTGGCAGATCACTAGCCAGTGAAAGCGTCGATAAGCCAGTGGCATAGCTGATTCGTTCAGTGGTATTAAAAAGTTCACTGACACCGGTGTCATTTGACCAGCCTGTCGCGAGCATCGTGTGCGCACAACCAGATAACACCAGAGTGGCAAATGTCATGCTCACCAAAACGGCGATATAAGTTATGTGTGGAAAACGATGCATCGAGAGTTCCTGAGCAACAGGGCTGGTTACAGAGCAAGAACGTACCTGTTTCATGGCGACGCCAATAGATCGGTTTTAGCCATGGAAAGCACACCGCGAATGGCCTCGCAGTCAGTTGGCCTACCGAGGATAGCCGTCGCACCAGCGTCCATTGCGGCCTCAGCGGTGTCACCTCGGGGGAATGAGCATAGTAATGCGATGGTGCGATGTGATCTCTGACTCCTCAGGAGTCGAATCCACTCGAGTTGTGAGTCAAGCGAGTCTTGGAGATCCCAGATAATGACTTCAGCAGGGTCCTGAATGGCAGGCTTGCCAACTACACATTGCTCGAGTCTTCCACCTGCCGCGGCAACGAGTTCGCCAACAGCTTCTGCCATTGTCCGTGACGAGGCTGCAGCCGTGACAGTTGGCGGATCAGGTATCTCAGAAAAAGGTTGGTCTTTGACTCCCTCCGCGAACCATCGTTCATCTCGACGTGATGTCATTGGATGCGTGAGGCTGCTTGTCGCTCCTGAGTCAATTCTCTGAAGCCAGACTTTCATACGAGCTGGAAAGTCGTGCCAAGGGACCTCAAGGACGCCTTTGAGCACAGGGCCACTACGCCTTCGACCGTCAGATAAGCAGGAACTAACAGAGATGATCCTTGAGAGTGGCCAGCGTTGTATCAGGCGAAATACATCACCTTGCTGCATCTGCCCAGAGTGGGTTTCTGCAAGGCAAATAATGGTCGGTTCAAATGCACAGTTCGTGGAATCGTTGAAAGCATCGTTTACCGTTGGGCAGTGATGCACCTCAATGTCACCACGTATTGCATGCACGACATGGCAAAATTCGGTTGTGTGGTGCATGTCTCCAATCCAGAGTAGTCTGCGGTTCGTTGGAGTCATGTCCACTCCAGGTTTGGATCAGAAAACGCCACAAGATTTTTGTGCAGCTAAGTACGCAAGTGTTTGGTTCGTACGACCTCAGGGATTATCAGTTTCTAGACAAAATCACAAGGCCATTTCCTGGATTGTCTCGCTGCGTTGTGGCTGGTTGGGGAAGTTTGGGGAAGGTGTTTTCTGCGGGTTTTAGAGGGTGGCCTGTTTTCCCAGAAACTCGCCTTGACGGTCTTGCAAAGTTGCCGACAATTCCTCCCCGTCACATACCGGCGGACGCTTGGTGTGGCAAAAACAATTGAATGGCTCTTTTGACTGTTTGTCGCAAGGATGCGGGAAACGGAGTCGAATGGACGGTTTGGCAGGAGGCCAAAAATAGATGACTCAGTCTCGTGATACCGTATCTGGATCTCAACCAGATGGAAATGCCCAGAAGTTATCGGAACTTTTCCCGGATGCTTCTTTTTTTGCCTGTTCAGATATTGAATGCAGCGGATTTACTGATCAGGCAACAGAGTGTCAATCTGGCGATGTATTCGTTGCGAGGTGTAGTGACTTCGATGATGGCCATGAACATATTGCCACAGCCGTTGCACAGGGGGCTGTTGGAGTCGTTGCTGAGCGCATGGTGCCAACACATGGTATCCCTCTCTGCGTAGTGTCTGATACAGCCTGGGCATGGTCCCGCCTGTCGCATGCGATGGAAGGGCTGCGAGGGAAGAGTCTGCGAGTGATTGCAGTAACCGGTACAAGTGGAAAGACATCAACTGTCTGGCTCACTGCATCGATCCTTTCAGAAGCCGGGCTTCGCGTTGGGGTTGTGTCAGACCTTGGTTGTGTTGATGCACTTTCCTCAGTACCCGAGAGTGAACCGATCACTGATCCGCGACAATTAGCGTCTTGGCTACGACGTCTTGAAGAGAGTGGCTGTTCTCACGCTGTGGTTGAGGTGTCCAGTCAGCTCCTCGCCAAGCACGCGTTGGCTGGCGTTACCTGCGATACGATTGCCGTGACGAATTTGGGCAGTGCTCATCTCGATTTGCATGGAACCACATCGGCATACCATTCAGTGAAATCAAGAATTCTTCAGGCAGCATCATCCGACGGCGCGCTTGTTGTCAACAGTGATGATCCACGATCTCAACGACTCGTTGAAAGATATCGAACCGAATGCAGCGGGAGATTGTTTACAGCCGGCTTAAAACATACGGCAACCGTTTCGGCGACCGCTGTCGAACGAAGTCTCGCTGGCCAGACATTACTGCTCCGTTGCGACGGTGTTGTCATGCCTGTGAGCCTGGATGTGCCAATCACGTCCTCCGCACGAAATTCAGTACTGGCAGCAGCTATTGCAATGCGGTATCGGGTGCCAGCAGAAAAAATTGCCAGGGGCCTTGAGTCGATTCGGAGTGTTGCTGGGAGAATCACCCGTTGTGATCGAGGACAAGACTTTACCGTGTTTGTTGACCGCCCCTCGAGTGGGCATTCCCTTGCAAGCACACTGTCGAGTTTACGGCGGCTGAGCAAGGGCCGGCTTCTTGTCCTTGTTGAAGAGGATCTAGCGAGACAACTTGGTGGCGAGGACCGATTTGTATCGCGTGCTTCTCGATGGTCCAATAAAACACTAGTCGTCCCGCGTGGTATCGCTTCAGAAAAAGCGAGCGATGGTGATTTGCGGGCATATGCTCGTCTCGATCGTGAACTTTCGCGGCTTCATGCAGGGGATTGTGTGCTCGTCCTCGGTTCAGTGCCGCAGGTTGGTTCAGGGCCATTTGACCCCGAAAATGATTTCATGCCATTGGAGACTGTCGTCAATGGCTGGCTTGAATTGGCACACGAGCCTGTTGCCGGGTGGGGAGGCGATCGCCGAGCTGCCTAGTCATGTTTTATGTCGCTCATTATGCTCTGTGTTGGCATGAGTAGACGGCACTCACCTTGGCGCGGCACAATAGAGTGAAGCCTGAAGTGCAGCCAGCAAGGCGTTGCTTGACTAGCAGGCTTGACATGCAGAGAAAACATGTAAGCGGAGATCCTAACCACACAAGAGACCTATGACAGATCAACCACACTCATCGCCCGCGGGAAGCCCTTTTGATGATCTCGCTGTTACCGTGCAATTGGCAGAGCCTCTTGCCAAGCACACCTGGCTTGGCGTTGGAGGTGTTGCACAATATTTTTGTGAGCCAGTAAGTGTTGAGTCGCTTTCAGCGATTGTTTCAAGGTGTAACGAAACAAAGATCAAACTTCGGGTTATTGGAGGCGGCTCAAACGTTCTTGTTCCAAGCGAAGGTGTTGAAGCGATGGTCATACGGCTTTCAGCACCACCATTTTGTGGAGTCGAAGTTGATGGTCAGAGTGTACGAGTGGGTGCGGGCGCAAAACTTGTCCATCTGGTATCGGCTGCAGTTCAAGAAGGGCTCTCAGGACTGGAAGATCTTGTTGGAATCCCTGGGACTGTGGGTGGTGGTCTTGTTGGGAATGCAGCCGCACATGGATGTAATTTAGGTCAACGTGTGCATAGTGTCACTGTGATGCTTCCAGATGGTACCACTGAAGATAGGCTTCGTGATGACATAGCTTTTGCGTCAAGTTGGAGTAGTCTTGATGGGGTGATTGTGTTGTCTGCGAGGTTTGATCTTGATGAAGATGACCCGGAGCAGCTTACAAAGCGAATGCAGAAGCAATGGATCGTGGAGCGATCGGAGCAGCCGAGCGGAACCCGGTCAGTAGCCATGATGTTTAAAGATCCTGTGGGTACAACCGCGGAATCACTTATTACGCAGGCAGGTTGCCGAGATGTATGCGTGGGTAACGCATCAATCTATGCAAGTTGTGCAAACTATGTAGTAACTACGGTGGGATGCCCGAGCAGTGATGTGCAAGAGCTTGTTGAAAAAGTGCGGGCCATTGTTCGTGAAAAACTCGGGGTCGAGTTGGCTCCAAGAATACGTGTCTGGTGAGGCGATCTGTGACTGAGCACGATACCGACAGCCCTTCTAGGCACTCTGGCAGCATTTTTGCCTTGATCTGGAAATGGCGGGCCCTTCTTGGCGCTGGTGTGATTGTGTTTGGTGCGATTTTTGCTGGTCGTGTGGCGTGGGAACAGCATGGTGAAGCAGTTGTTCGCGATGAAGATTCACTTCTGACTGCCGACCGTATTGAAGTCATCGGTATACCACCTTGGATAACCACTGATCTAAAGTGGCAGGCCCTTCGGAATGCAAGTTTGGATATGCCATTGCCACTTGATGCACCAGATTTGGAAAGGCGGCTTGCGCGTGCATTTGATATGCATCCTTGGGTAAGCCAGGTCGAACATGTTGACACCAGTCATCCAGCTGCTGCCGTCATTCGTGTGATCTGCCGTGAGCCAGTTGCGATGGTTCGCGTGGAGGGCGGGCTGCTGGCAGTTGATCGTGAGACAATTCTTCTTCCAAGCGATGATTTTACCGCCGAGTCGGCAGCGAAATATCCTGTTGTAGATGGTGTGTCAACAAGTCCACGCGGGCCGGTTGGTTCTCCGTGGGGAGATCCTACTGTGAGCGAGGCAGTAAGCCTAATCACAACACTTGCGCCAGAAACTGATACCTTTGGGCTCGTCGAATGCCGCCGAGTTTCCAAAGAGAGTGGAGTGGGCAATTGGTGGGAATTGGTAGGTAGTGACCAAATTGTAGTTTTATTCGGATCAGCTCCAGGAAAGGCGAGCCCCGGGGAACCGTCAGCAGCTCATAAAATTGCTCGTTTTGGAGAACTGGCGCGGCGTCATGCACTGGGGGAACGTATTGGCAACACTGATCTGACAAAAACTGACTAACTCACATTCGTTCGCGGGTGGCTTGGAAACAAAGAAATGGTTTTCCTGACCTTGATGTGATACAAACCTTTTGTGAGAGAATATTAGCCTCGTTATTGGAGTGTAATGCTATGCGTCTTTTTGTAGCCCTTGCGTTTGTGGTAGCTGTAGCTCAGTGTGTTTCAGATGCAGCAGCAGCCCCGGCGAAAGTGGTCGATATGAGTATTGTTGCCACGCAGTCCAATCTCAAAGTTGTAGAAAATAAGATTCAGGGGAACGACCCGCTTTCTGTTGCGGCGAGTGCCTACGTCACACAGCGAGGACGGGTGGCCATGATGAACCTTCAGAATTCGATGAAAATGTTTAAGGCTCTCAACGGCAAGCCGCCGACCTTCAAAGAGTTTCAAGAGATGATGAAGCAGCATAATGTTGAGTTGAGTGTCCTGCCACCGAAGCGTCTCTACGGATATGATCCAAAAACAGGCGGTATTGTGATTCTGGAAGACACCGGGGGCTGACGTGTTGCGTGCGGTGCTAGAGCCCCAAGCCAGACGATGCCTCCTTTTGAGTCCTGGGGAAGTATTGCTGCAGGACTAGTTGCCCAGTCATGTCGAAATCTGGAGCATCACCGATTCTGTTGGGTGACTTATTTTTCAATGAGCTGCTGCATCTTTTTGAAAGCCGCGTTTTCTGCGGTTGCACATAATTCGAAGAGGATCGCTTCTGTCGTTGATAGTACAGCGCCCGCTGTTTCAAGCCGGCGAAGTGCGACTGTATGGTCATGTTCACGACGGCTACCGACTGCGTCGACAGCAATACAGACGCGAAATCCTAGCTTCAGCAGATCGAGTGCCGTCTGTGCGATACAGATGTGCGTTTCGATTCCAGACAGTATGATTGTTTCAACTTTTTTTGGGATCTGATCCAAAAAGCTTGGCTCGTTACAACAGCTAAAACTGAGTTTTTCAATAACTTTCTGTTGGCTGATTCTCGTAGCAACCTGCGTGACTGTTTGGCCAAGACCTTTTGGGTATTGCTCACTAAAAATGATTGGTGTGTCAAAAAGATTAGCTGCGTCAATCAAACGGCAGCACTCTGTAATGACATGCTGTCCAGTTGGAATTGTGGGGATGATCTTTTCTTGTACGTCAACGACACAAAGGCCTGACTGTTCCGGAGTAAGTCGCATAGTGATCGTTTCCTCAGCGAAGATCTTTTGTGATTATAAAAATAGTTTCAGAATCTGTTCGTAGTTCGTTCCCGCTCCGGTAATAATGAGTTGTCGGCGGTATTCCCCAGTAACTTCGAGTTTGATATTCAGTCGGTGGGCTGGGAGTGCAGAGGCTATTCTTTGCGGCCATTCAATAAATGCCCAGCAGCGGTACCCTGATGGTGCAGCGAGTGCAGTGTCCCAGCCCATCTCGATGAGTTCTTCAGGATCAGACACTCTGTACATATCCGCATGAACAATACGAATCGCGTTTTCAGGTGATTCATGGATCGTGATGAGATTAAAGGTAGGGCTCGTCACATACGATGGATCAATTTCTGCAGCCGCGGCCATTGCCTTTACAAATGTTGTCTTACCTGCTCCTAATTCTCCTTCGAGGGCTACACAAGCTGAACTGGGCAGGTGTTCTGCAATGGTGGACGCTACACGGTGAAGTTCGTCAATATCTTTAATATTACAGAAGGCCCTCTCGGTGGCCCCGACAGGCTTATTCGAGCACATGTTCAAAACCTTTTGGTTCAAGTCTCTTTGTCTGCCCATCTGGTGTTCTGTAACAGAAATCAGGGTTTTCTGTGACGCGTCCAATGATACGAGGCTGCATGGTGGTGTCGGGGACAAGAGAGCGAGGGTCGTTCCCCACAAGTGCCTGTGCTGCCTCCGGGGGAACTGACAGAAGGAGCTCAAAGTCTTCACCATCCTGCATGGCGTGTTCCAAAGGGCTTAACTTATTTGAGTGGGGCCCCGTCGACAGACTGATTGCATCAGGATGTATTGGTACTGCTTCAAGGTCGATGGTTCCGCCGACCTGGCTCGCGGTGAGCATCTTCCCGCAGTCAATGGCAAGGCCGTCACTGATGTCGAGAGCAGCATTGACAGGGTAGCGAGATGCTATTGCAATTGCTTCACGGCAGCGTGGGATGACATTGAGGTGGCGACCAAGGAGGCTACCTCCGAGTGGGCCGGTCACAACAAGGAGATCACCCGGCTGGGCTGTATCTCTCCGCCAGCATTGTTGTGGAGGAACGCTGCCAATGGCTGTCACACTAATGACAACGGGCCCATCCCATGCGTTTGTGTCGCCTCCTGCCAATACCACGTTGAATGTGTTTACTTCCTCCTGAATTCCCTGGAAAAGTTCTTCAGCGAGTTGTTTGCCACCGAGTCGTGGAAGTGCGACTGATACGAAGACTGCTTCAGGAGTGGCTGCCATCGCAGCCAGATCACTGAGGTTTACGGCAATGGCCTTTCGGCCAACTTGGTGTGCCGAGGCAGCGGGCGGAAAAGCGTTGTCGTCATTGGACTCAGCGAACCGAAAGTCAACGGATTCAGTAAGAAGATCAGTCGTGACAACGGTACGTTTATCTCCCGGTTGACGAAGAACAGCGGCATCATCTCCCGGTGGGACCTCGAGCCTGTGGTCGCTAGTGAGTTGTGGCAAGAGCCACGTGAGGAATTGAGTCTCCACACTGAGTCCTTCCGCTTGACACCTAAATTATGATGCAATCCTGAGAGTTTATCGCAGAATCGTATCCGAGGTGAGGTGGCCGAAAAGCGTATCATGGCCACGAAGGATATAGAACTTTACTGTCTCTAGCTCGTCAGATTCGATCTGATCGAGTATGTAGCTCACATTATCAGGCTTGACCGTTTCCCAGATGTGGAGTCCCACCAGAATGTCTCCTGGGCGAATTCCCTTGTCACTTCCAGGGCTTCCAAAGCGAACTTCTTGAACAAGAAGACCACCACGGTACCGAGGTTGCAGTTGTTGCACAGTTGACGGAACAGCTGGTGCAAGTCGTAGTCCGAGTTGTTCCCAAGAGCGTTCAGAGGCCGTAGCTTTTTCTTTCTTAGCTTTTGCCAAGGCAAGCAATAGATTTTCTTCACCACCTTCGCGTGTGATTGTAACAGCAATGCTTTCCCCTGCTTTTCTGCCAAGCAACGCCCTCTCGATGTCAAGTTGGCTTGACACACTTTTGTTGCCAACCCGCACAATGATATCACCAGCACGCATGCCAATAGTGTCGGCTGGGCTTTCACGGTGTACAGATTCAATGACTGCCCCCGTACCACATGTTCTGCATACAAGACCGTGCCATGTGTGATCTATGCGCTCAACAGATAGAAGCCTTGTAACGATACGAAGAACGCTGTCTACGGGAATTGCAAATCCAATTCCCTGCGCACCAGCTCGAACCGCGACGTTAATACCGATCATTTCTCCTTTGATGTTGAGAAGTGGGCCGCCGGAATTTCCTGGGTTGATGCTGGCGTCTGTCTGGATGAGGTCCTCGTACCTCTGGGTTGGGCTAACGTCGACGTTTCGGTGGAGGGCAGAAATGATCCCACGGGTCACCGTGTGTTTGTATCCAAAAGCGTTGCCGAGCGCAAGGACGGTCTCGCCAATGAGGAGGTCTTCAGATGTTCCTAACTGAATAACAGGCAGTGGCTCTGTCGTGTTGATTTTGATAATGGCAAGATCAGTCCTGCGGTCATGGGATATGAGACGTGCTGCTACTGTGCGACCAGATGCGAGGGTTACTTCGATCTCACGAACCCCATCAACAACATGAAAGTTGGTGACAGCATAGCCCCGGTCATCAATGACGACACCAGTACCCATACCGTTGACTCGACGGTCTTCAGCATCATCAGAGGAGTCGGAGACGTATTTTTCTCCATGGATATTTACAACGCTGTCTCGGCATGACTCGATAGCCCGTACGATTGCTGTCCTACGAATATTTTCAGCAGCGTTAACGCTCTGGATTGCCGTGAAGGCAAGAGAGATCGCTATGAGCAGGCGGACCCGCGAATAAAGCATGAGACTATCCCGGACAAAAGTGGCCACTGGCGGCTACGTGTCCGACCGCCCTTCCCGTGATGTGTCGACGATTCTCGCGGATGAGGTTTGATGCTATCTTCATGGGCCGTATACCTTGCCAGTGAGTCATCTTTGACTCCCGTCTCATACCGTCTGGGGCGAGTTTGCGGGTGGCGAAAAAAAAATCAAGGATTTTGGCGACGAGATGGCTCTGTCGAGTCTGTTTTTCTAGGCTCTTTCGGCAGAAGGAAAGGAAGTAGTTGAAGGACAAGGAAAAGGATTAATGTAGTAAGAATCACATACGGCCAGATTGCCGCAAGTCGTTCACCAAAAGTCCAGCCAGCGGCACGAGCAACACCACCGACGAGGGTTGCCAGAAAAAGAATGAACAGACCAATCATGATGATGCCACACCCGAGAGATGCCATTGTGCCTCGGAATGTTCCCAGTTCACTAAATTCTTCCTGATGGAGATCAATGCCTCGACCTTTTTTAACACTCCTCGGAATAGTCTCTGCTAGTTCAATGGTGCGTGCGGCATCAGCCCACGTCGCTTGGGGGATGAACAGGTCTGAATGATTATTGGTATTGCCTTCTACCGCCTTGATTAGTTGGTTTAGAAGTAGGTCAGCAGGATTAAAAGAAAGCGTCTCGCTAGGAAAAGTTGGAAGTAGATCTGATGTGTCTACATCTGTTTGCTGAGTAACTGTCCAGATACCGCGAGCTCGTTCAGGGACATAAACAGATAGTCTGCCTCGCTCACAAATCAGTTGGATGATGAGTTTCTGTAACTGTCCTTTGGCAACCTGCCATCGAACTGAAATTTGATCGGGGCCGCTTAAACCCACAGCAAGATTTGCCCATCCGGCATCACCTCCACCGAGTGCCATGAGTCTGGATGGGTCTCCAATTAAGACACGAATGATGTCTGCATCACAGGCAAAGCCACCAAGAACACTGTCTTGATCACGGTTTGGCTGCTGTCGCTCGATTTGGAGTGATTCAATAGGACCAAGTGGTCCATTGCCAGCAATTGACTGTTCGACAACTGTTTTGAGTGAATAGACAAATGGGTGTTGTCGTGTCGCTAATGCTGGGATGACCATTGCCTTCGAGTCTGCCAGAATCATGTCCAACTCATACGCCCAAAGCATCGAGAGAGAGGCCGGGTGGCCAATGAGAATGGAGCGGCCCGCCTGAACAAGTGTTCGGACCTGTTCCGCACGATGTTCGGTCCAGCCATCAATGCCAACAAGCACTGCGCTACAGAGCTCTTCCTCAAGTAAACCTTGCCACTGTTCACGTGGTTGGCGGTCTATGCTAGAGAGACTCGGTGGGAGATCTTCCGGAAGGTCATAGGCGGGGCCGACTGTATGTCCTTGCTCTACCGCTGCAATAGCGACAGCTAAAATATCGTCGTCACAGCCGAGGATTCCAATTTTCATCTGGAGCTAAAACTTTTCACTATAGTTAGGTTGTTGGCAGCTTTTCTGAGTTTGTAACGATACCCTGTAAGAGCAGTGTTCACCACGAAGGTTCGCCTCGGAAATCATATCTTAGACTTTTAGGAAGGGGATGCCGAATGTTGGCTGAAATTATTGCAATCGGTGACGAACTCACCAGTGGCCAACGTCTAGATACCAACAGCCAGTGGCTTTCTCATGAGCTGGGACTGCTTGGAATTCCTGTTGGATACCACACAACGGCATGTGATACTTTGGCGGCTGGTGTCGATGCATTCAGAATAGCTGCAGGTCGAGCGCAGGTGGTTGTCGCAACTGGTGGGCTCGGTCCGACTGCTGATGATTTGACACGAGACGTGTTGTCTCAACTATCAGGTCAGCGGCTCGTGTTATCTGAGCAGGCATTAGAAGTTATTGCGTCTCGGTTTTCGAGGCGACAGGCAATCATGCCAGAAAGCAATCGGCGGCAGGCAATGTTCCCTGAGGGCAGCGACATGATAGAGAATCCCGATGGAACAGCTCCAGGAATCAAGTTGATGCTACCGGCTGCAGATGGTTGGGGCAATAACATGGGGTCTGTTGTGTATGCGTTACCTGGAGTGCCAGCGGAGATGCGGCGGATGTGGGATGAAACGGTTTCGGGTGATTTGAAGCGGGCAGCTGGAAGCAAGAGAGTTCTTCGCCATCGACGGCTCAAGTGCTTTGGGGCTGGTGAAAGTGCTATCGAAGAAATGCTACCGGGAATAATTGAGAGGGGACGAGATCCGACTGTTGGTATTACTGCACATGAAGCCACAATCACATTACGAATCTCTGCGTGGGCGGATAACGACGATAGCTGTCTGGAGAAAATAAGTACGACGGAAAATGTTATTCGTGAGACGCTTGGCCGAATAGTATACGGGGAGGAAGATGATGAAGTGGAAGACGCAGCAGCAGCAGCCCTTCTTGCAGCTTCGAAAACTCTTGCGACTGTTGAGGCCGGCACTGCAGGTCGCGTGGCATCACTTTTTGCTCAGGCTGCTGCTAGGCGCGACAGGGTAGGGCAGTCATTTTTTCATGGCGGCTTGGTTCTACCGGGGTTATCTGTGGAAAAAGATTCACTTATTGCAGCAGCAAAAGATGTTGCCAGAAGTCATAATGCATCAATCGGGATGGCCGTGGGGCCAGTAAGACCAATCGGAACGCGTCATGCTGTTGATGTTGTGGTTGTGAAAAATGATCAACCACTCGTTACAGAGCACATCTTAAGCGGAGGTGGCATTGCGATGTCCCGAGCTGCAAAGTCAGCAGTTGACCAGGTTCGGCTGGTGCTGCTCTAGGACAAATAGAAGAATTTCAAAACATGAAAATAGAAAAGCCCGGGGCTGGTGGTGTGAGCAGAAAAACCGTTGTGCTTTTTTGTGGGCTGGTTGTGCTTATCGGGCTCATTGTGTGGCCTTCATTGCTTGGCCGTATTCAATACGCTCAAACACGAGCCGAATTGCGTGCAATTCGTGACGCCGCAATGGTTTCTGAGCTTTCTTCCGTCGGAAAGATGTTTACGACACTAGCCCGTATCATTGGTCCTTCGGTTGTGAATGTAACTGGTGTTCGTCGCGTTCAGACGTTTGTTGATGAAATCACAGCCTTGAGAGGTGGTGTTGCGACTGGTCTTGTTGATGAATCTGTAGGTTCTGGTCTGATTATCTCATCCGATGGATATATTGCGACGAATTATCACGTTGTTTCTCAAAGCGAAGTGATTGAGGTGCGGCTGGCAGACAAACGAGTGTTTCAGGCGCAGCTTGTGGGAGCTGATGCCGCAACGGATCTGGCAGTACTAAAAATTATGGCTGATGGTCTGCCCGTGGCAGACTGGGGAGACAGCACCACACTAGAGGTCGGTGAAATGGTGTGGGCGATTGGGAATCCGTATGGTCTTGAGCGTACGCTAACGTACGGAATTGTGAGCGGTATGGGTCGCCGAGGAGTAGTTGGTAACCCCTACGAGGAATTCCTTCAAACAGATGCGTCGATCAACCCTGGCAACTCAGGTGGTCCACTTGTGGATGTGCATGGCAGAGTAATGGGTATTACAACTGCAATAGTTGGGAAGAGTTTTCGTGGGATTGGGTTTGCAATTCCGAGTACAACAGCTCGGCGCATATGTGAAGAAATACAAAAGCAGGGGCATGTTGAGCGAGGGCATGTCGGACTGCGTCTCCGTGACAGACCTGCTGGAGGAGTTCTGATTGCTGCTGTTGCAGATCAGTCGCCTGCCTCTATCGCGGGATTGCAGCCAGGTGACATCATTACGGAACTAGATGATGAGTATGTAGATAGCCCTGCCATGCTTGTTTTGATGCTGACACGACTGCCGATTGGTAACGAAGTAACACTGAAAGTGCTTCGAGAGGATGAAGTGCTGCAGGTACCTGTTCGCGTTGGGAGGCGTCCCAAAGAATAGGGGAGTCGTAAGAACTCTTGTAAGGTATCCCAAGTAGTGACCTGCTATATTCGTATGGCGGTAATTCCTGTGGAGAGTGAAAAGAGAGGTATGGGGATGTTTCGAACAGTTATTGGTCTGTTTGTAATCTTTTTTGTTGCAAGTTCGTCATCACGCGCAGAAAAGCCGAATGTCATCGTTGTTATGGCTGATGATCTTGGATGGAACCATGTTGGTGTCTCGGAATCGACGTGTGGAACCGCCCCGACAATGTATCAGACACCAAACGTGTCTCGCTTGGCGAGTGAAGGTGTGAGTTTTCCGTTCGCGTACGCGCAGCCTAATTGTGCACCAACCCGCGCAGCGATGCTTACTGGGCAATATGCACCACGTCGTAACAATGACATTTACGTTGTTGGGAATCTCAACCGGTATGGTCGAGGTGGTATCTCGAAAGAAAAGGCAAAGTTCAAAGGCCCCCAGCAGCATGAGGACGTTGGGGTAGATGCGATCACGATTGCCGAATCACTGAAAGAAAACGGATACATAACAGCACATATCGGCAAGTACCACGTTGGTGGACATGACGGCCCCGAGACATTGCCGGAGAACTCGGGGTTCGATATCAATATTGGTGGGTTTTCGCAGGGGCATCAGCCAGTTTGTTTTGCATCGCGTGATGGGAAGCAATGGAAATTTAAAAATCTCGGTCGTGGTGATTTTGATCGATGGGCTGAGCCATACGGTATGGCATATCTTAAAAAACGTGAGCTGCCTGAATCGTTGTTGGGCACACCAAAGCATGTAAGCGATGCGTTTGGTGATGCCATGGAAGAAACTATTCAAGAGCTTGCTTCGAGAAGCGAACCATTTTATTTGCAACTCCACACCTACGCAGTTCATGGGCCGGTGAAAGCAAGGCCTGACTTGAAGGACAATGCGGCGAGCCGAAATGGGGCTAAAAAGATGGCAGAATACCTTGGCTTCATTGCTGGCATTGACGAAAATGTAGGGCGGCTGCTGGCAGTGCTTGATGACCCGAATTTCGATGGCAATCGGCAGGACTCAATTCTTGAAAACACATTGATACTCTTTACTTCAGATAATGGTGGAACACATACCGATAATCTGCCACTTCGTGGAGAAAAAGGCATGTTCACGGAAGGCGGAATTCGAGTTCCATTAATTGCGTTTTGGAAAGGTCATCTTCCGGAAGGCCGGATAAGTCAACGAATGGTGCATGCCGTTGATTATTACCCGACATGCCTCGAACTTGCTGGGAAAGAGTGGATGCCTCCAAGCGATGTGCATCCACTTGACGGGGAGTCTTTTCTTAAGGAACTTTTGCAGCCAGGGTCAGATGACGATCGTGGCCCAGTCTATTATTTGTTTCCTGGATATCTCGATAAACGTGCCCAGCCTGGGGCTTGGGTGATTAATGAAGTTGACGGTAATCGATTCAAGGCAAGTTTTGACTATGAAGAAGACGAATGGTCACTGTTTAATCTCAGTGAGGATGTTGGTGAAGAAAAAAATCTGGCAACCGAAAATAAAAAGGTTTTAGTGACGCTTGCAAAACAACTTGATGACTGGCTTGTTAAAAAAGAGCCAACATGGCAGCCTAAATATCCGATTCGAAAAGAAGACGGTGTGTCGGCAGGAAAGCCTCCGCGTCCATAATAAAAATTATGTGAGTTCTTTCTCTCAATTCGTTTTGACATGAGCAACCCTATGCTACCAGCGGCTAATCATTGTTCGCTTTTTGTTCAAATGCCCAGAAGACGGGCCAAAATTGCCACAGTGCTCCGGTTAGTGTTTGTTTGGATGGTGTTTGCAAGCGTATTGAGAGTATCCACTGCTGCTGATACCTATGCGCCAACGCTGCAAGGTGAACGGTTCAAGGATCTTGTTCCTTTCGATTCTACAGCCCAATTCATTATTGGTGCCACATTCAACTATCCACATCTCGGCACAGCAGCCGAAGATATTTTCAAAAATGATTTCCAGGTACTAACGCCAGGGAATGCATTTAAACAAACGGCCGTGCATCCCCGTCCTGGAGTATGGGGGTGGAAAAAAGCTGACGCAATGGTCGAGTACGCAAAAGAGCACGGGTATGTAATGAGGTTGCACGCACCGATAAGTCCTCAGTGTTCGGCGTGGGCGGAAGAAGATCATCGGACAGCAGAAGAGCTGCTGCAGAATCTGGAGGAGTATGTTGCTGGTTTATGCGGCCGATACAAGGGTGAGGAATTTATCCGCTGGATCGACGTCGTGAACGAGACGATCACCCGAGAAGGGGAATGGTTTGGGCCAAAGCCTGGTGTTGGGAAATGGCAGAATCCATGGACACAGATTGGGTTTGATGAGAGGCATCCTCTTCGTCCACCGATCTATATCAAGCGGACATTCGAGATTGCAAGCAAACATGTCCCTGACAAGAAACTGCTCTTCAATCAGCATGGTGGTATGGAGAAGGCAATGTGGGACAGAGCAAAAGCAACTGTCGATTACCTGCGAGAATCGGATGTACAAATTGACGGTGTTGGCTGGCAGGCACATGTATCTGCAGGATGGGAAAAAATCCCGGGAAATATGCAGAGTCTCGACAGGCTCATTCGGTGGACCCATGCTCGTGACCTTGAATTCCATGTTACCGAAAACACGGTCTGGATGGATGATCCGCAGATAGGAACCCAGAAAGCTCAGGCAGAAACATTTCGAGCTATCGTGGCGAAACTTGCTGAGCACAGCAAGCGAGGGGTTGTCGTCTGGAATGTCTGGCAACTCTGTGATAGCCACATCCAGCGACCACAGAAGAAAGGCACTATGTTCGATACCTCCTTTCAGCCAAAGCAATCCTACTACGCAGTACAGGATGTGCTGCGTCAGTATTCAGAAGCAGTGAAGTAGTGGTATGCGGGTCAGTTTTTCTGATTCCAAGCCACTTTCGAGCCACTCTTTAAATTGAAGGAATAGTCAATATTTGTGAAGAGTGCGGGGATTGCTCGCCGGAATATCTCGGATGAGTGATACGACTGGATGAATTTGGAGTGCTGCTGCCAATGTAAAAATCTGTCTTCTCTGGCCCAGATGAGAGGGCTATTTGAAGAAATTTGCTTTACATGAGTCGAATATTAGGATTGAAGTTGTCGTCTGACTCCAGGTCGCGTTAGCCACGTGCGGTTGTGGCGGTAAGCAATTATGGAATGTGAATGCGTGAAGTATTCATTGGAAGCACCCATATGGGTCGATACCATGCTTGAGACTGGTTGTCTTGCTCGCTGTTGGAAATTGCATGGAATACAAACTTAACACGTACTCACCTCATCTTTCGCTAGGTCCATTCCTCGTGGTAGGGGTGGTGGCTTGTGTTACGTTGCTTGGATGTAAAGATACACACTCCGAAAAAAGCAGTGGCCCTCCAGAGCAAAATCGTGCGGATGTTTCTCGCGTTGAAGTCGTCACTCCTGTTCATAAGGATGTTGTCCACACAACGAGTCAGCCTGCTACCGTACATCCTTTTTTTCAAGCCGATATTATTTCGAAAGTGTCGGGCTACATCGAAGATGTTTTCGTCGATATTGGTGATGTTGTGAAATCCGGTCAACCATTGTGTCGATTGTCTGTCCCCGAAATGGATAAGCAACTTGAGCAGGTCCACGCAAAGCAACAACGGCTGCTTGCAGAACTCAAACGAGCAGAAGCAGCGGTCAATGTAGCTGTCGCCCGGATACGTTCCTCGGAGGCTGAAGCAGAAGAAGCCGCATCAAATATTAAGCAGGTAGAGGCACGACTTGTTGCAAATAAAGCAGAATTGAAACGAGTCGTTGGGCTCGTAGAAAGAAAGGCAGTGACGATTGCAAATCTAGATGAGGCACAAGCAAGCAATGATGTGTCCGAAGCGGCAAAAATCTCAGCGGAGGCCGCACTGCGATCGGCCGAAGCGAAGAAAGAGATTGCTGTTGCTGAAGGAGAAGCTGCTCAAGCAGAAGTGGCAACTGCAAGAGCGAGGCATGCGGAGTCTGTGAAAGAAGGTGAAGAGCTAGATGCGATGCTCCAATACACAACACTTCGTTCGCCATTCGATGGAGTTGTGACCTCACGATCAGTTGACCCTGGCGATTTTGTTACGGGGACATCACAGGCTCATGGACTTCTTCGCCGTCCTCTATTCCATGTTGACCAGCAAATTCGTTTGCGGATTCGAGTTGCGATTCCAGAGCGGGATGCATCTGAAGTTGATGCTGGAGACCCTGTTGTCATTCAGTTGGATGCTCTTCCAGAAACACCAATCAATGCGGTTGTGACACGAGCAGCGCAGCGACTTGATCCTTCAACCAGGACTATGTTGGCGGAAATCGAGATTGATAATGCGAATGGACAACTGCTGCCAGGCATGTTTGGCTGTGCGACAATTACTGCAACGACGAGCAAAGACGCAATTGTTCTCCCTGCTTCGGCTCTCCGTACTGACGCAGAGGGTAATCCTTACGTGTTCCTGCTTGATGAAGAGGACCGAATCTCGAAAATCACTGTGGTCGTTGGTGCAGATGATGGGCACGAGATCGAGGTTGTAGCTGGGCTTACGGGCACTGAACGAGTTGTTGATGCCTTTGTTGGCTCCATCGAAGAGGGGCAGGTCGTAGAAGTCGTTCGGGGCGAATGATTGCGTTCCGAAAGAGTAGGGCACACACACTATGTTTTTGATCCGTTGGGCATTGCAGAACAGTTTTGTCGTCCTTGCGATTACGCTTGGACTCGTCTTTCTCGGCGGGGCTGTTGTGCCAGGAATTCCAACAGATGTTCTCCCAGACTTTAAGACTCCAGTAGTTGTCAGCTTTTTTTCCTATCCCGGTTTGCCGACGCTCGATATGGAAAAAAGTGTGACGTCACGAGTGGAACGTGCACTAACACTTGCTGGGAAGCTCGATAAGCAGGAGTCGAGGACGCTACCGGGTGCGAGCGTGTTGAAGATTACGTTCCAGCCCGGGACCAATGCTTCATCAGCGATGAATGATATCGTAAATCTTGAAGCAAGTGACATGTTTCATCTGCCTCCGGGAATCGAGCATCCATTTACGCTGCGCAGTGAACCGGCGAATCTTCCAGTGATCCTCGCTGCAATTTCAGGTGAGGGTCTTGATGAAACCGTGCTCTACAAGATTGGTTATTACGCGGTTCGGAATAAAATGGGCGGTCTGAAGGGAGTTCAGATTCCGCACCCCTTTGGGGGGCGTTTTCGCCAGATGATGGTGTACGTTGATCCAGCACGTCTTCAGGCCCATGATCTGACTCTTACAGATGTCGTTGATGCGGTTCGAAACAGCAACCTCGTTCTAGGTAGTGGAACGCTGCGATTGGGTGAAGTGGACTATCAGGTTCACTCAGTGAATACCTTGCCTGGAGAAGAAGAGATCAATGCGATTCCGATCGCTGTGCGGGAGGGGCACCCAATCTTCCTTCGTGATATTGGTGAGGCTCGCGATGATGCAGCAATCCAGACGAATATTGTTCGTGTTAACGGTGAAAGAAGTGTGTACTGCCCGCTGTTGCGTGAGCCCGGAAGTAACACTATTGCTGTTGTTGATCGTATTCGAAAAGGTATTGCTGAAGAAATACCACGCATGAAGGCGCGAGGTGAGGTTCCAGATGCAGCAAAAGTAACACTTGTCGGTGATCAATCGAGTTACATTCGTGATGCAATCGGAAATCTGCAACGCCAGGTGGTACTTGGTGCGTTTCTCGTTGCTATTGTCGTTGTTGTTTTTCTAAGAAGGCTGTTGCCGACGATAGCAATTCTCATTTTGCTGCCGTCATCACTTCTCGTAGGTGTCCTGGCGCTTCATTTTTGCAACGTTTCTATCAATGTGATGACGCTCGGTGGCTTGGCACTTGCTGTCGGTACTGTTGTTGATGCAGGAATCGTGGTTGTTGAGAATATCATTCGACATCTTGATCGTGGTGAATCGAGGCAGGAGGCTTCACGAAAAGGGGCTGAGGAGGTGGCATCCCCTGTGTTAGCTGGAACCGTCACCACATTAGCTATTTTTCTCCCAGCATTGTTTCTTAGCGGTATGGTGCGATACCTTTTCGAACCACTTGCACTTTCAGCTGCCGTATCGATTGCAGCATCGTATGTTTTTGCAATGACACTTTTGCCCGCCTTCTGTGCGAGATTTTTCCGAGAGCGAAGGCAGGAAACAGCAGACGCAGGCAGCAGCGAAGTCACGAATTCTCCGTCGTGGTATGGGGTAGTTCTTCAAAAAGGAATTCAAAGCCCATGGTTAACTTCCTTTGGTATTGTTGCTGTCGCGGCAGCGTGTTGCCTTCTCTTGCCACGCGTTGGGACGGAGTTGTTTCCGACTGTCGATGACGGTGTTTTTGAGATCAGGCTACGAACGTTACCTGGTACTCGTATTGAAAATACCGAAGAGATTGTGCAGCAGATCGAGGCGACAATCCAAGAGGTGATTCCGGCGGATGAATTGATGACCGTCCTTGCGAATATTGGTCTACCGGTTGGAAAAGGCGCCGGCTTTTCAACGATTCTTAGTCCGAACTCAGGGCCTGATTCTGCATTCATCGTTGTGACACTGAAGAATACTATGAACCGGACTTCAACGTCCACGTACGTCAAACGGCTTCGCGATAAGTTGCATCAACGGTTTCCGCGTGAGCAATTCCTGTTTAGGCAGGGTGGTATCATCCAAGCTGCTCTGAATGAAGGATCTGCTGTTCCAATTACAGTGCAAGTGGCCGCGGGTAATCTTGCCTCAGCAAGAGAGTTTGCTGAGAAGGTGGTAACTCAAGTTCGTCGTGTTCCCGGAGCCGTCGATGTCCAGATTGGCCAAGCCCTCGACTACCCGCAACTTGATGTTGAAGTTGATAGAACGCGGGCCTCATTCATGGGGTTGAGTCAAAGGAATGTAGCCGAGAATATTCTGACAGCACTCGGATCGAGTGTTGGATATGCACCGTCTATCTGGGTTGATCCGACAACAGGAATCGATTTTTTCTTGGGTGTTCAGTATGAGACAAATGAGGTTGAGAGTCTGGACGCGATGCGAAATCTTCCACTCTCAGTGCGGACTCCGGAAGGCCCACGCAACGTTCCTTTGTCAAATCTTGCAAAGATTCGTCGAGTCAACATTCCAGGGGAGATCGCCCACTACAATATTTCACGAGTCTATGACGTTCTGGTAAATGTTGATGGGCGGGATGTTGGGTCTGTTGCTGCAGATGTCGAACAGGCTGTAGAAACACTTGTTCCACCAGATGGAGTAAACACAACGCTCCGTGGGCCTGTTGTTACGATGAAGGAAGGAACAGCTGTGATTGGTTGGGGGCTTGCTGTGGCGACATTGCTTGTCTACCTCGTCATGCTGGCTCAGTTCCGGTCTTTTGTTGACCCGCTGATTATCATGCTGGCGGTACCACTCGGACTTGCTGGTGTCGTTGGTTTGCTATATCTCACGGACACGACTCTGAATATTCAATCACTTCTTGGCACGCTCATGATGATTGGCATCGTGGTAAACAATAGTATTCTTCTTGTTGATCGTGCAAATGGGAATCTTCTCAACGGTCAACCACCAGAAGAAGCCATTATGAGTGCCACTCGATCGAGACTTCGTCCGATTCTGATGACATCCCTTACGCTCCTGGCATCAATGGCACCGTTTTGTTTCCGTCTTGTGCCGGGAACAGAAGCGATGATTCCTCTTGCGCGGGCACTTGTTGGTGGCATGGCCGTCTCGACTGTGCTCACACTCTTCCTTATTCCTTGTGTCTGGTTTCTAGTGAAACGCAGGCGGCAAGTAGCTGTCTAACAAAGTGCTTCACCCGATTTTGTACCAGCGTTGTCTGGGTAAAGGCTGTCGTATTGAAACATCATTTCGACCTTTTGGTATGATATGAATGGTTAACATAGAACGGCACAAATCAAAAAAGGTGAGGCGGGTCCATGGTACAGTCACGTTTACTCAGAAGTTTTCTCATTGCAATCTGTATCCTTGCTGTCTCGAAGGCCTGGGCTGCTGACAGTCGTCCGAATATTGTCCTCATCATGGCAGATGATCTGGGATTCGCAGATCTCGGTTGCTACGGCTCAGAGATTCGAACGCCTCATATCGATCAGTTGGCCGCGAATGGGCTACGTTTTTCACAATTTTACAACACCGCGAAGTGTCACTCATCTCGTGTTTCTTTGCTCACCGGCCTGTACTGTGATCAGGCTGGTTCAAACTCGCTTTCGCGTGGAGCAACAATAGCAGAAGTGCTTGGTGACGCAGGTTATTTCACAGCAATGGTAGGCAAGTGGCATCTGTCCAAGCAGCCGACGGATTTCGGTTTTCAGAAGTATTGGGGGCACCTTTCCGGCGCAACAAACTTTTTTACCGGTGATGATACCTTTCGCCTCAATGGAAAAGAGTGGTCAGTGCCGGCAACTCTCAACGGGCGTCCATTTTATACAACTTACGCTGCGATCGATTTTGCCTGTGAGTTTCTGGATGAGGCACCAGCAGATAAACCATTTCTGTTGTATACCGCGTTCAATGCACCACATTACCCGCTGCACGCTCCAAAGGAAGCCGTCGAAAAATATCGAGGACGTTATGACGGTGGTTGGGATCAACTGAGAAAAGAGCGGCATGCAAAGCAGCTTGCCAGTGGACTTCTGCCAGCAAAATGGAAGTTGAGCCCTCGACCTGATCATATTCCTGCATGGAGTAGTCTCACGAAAGAGGAGCACCAGTGGGAGGCGTCACGGATGGAAGTATTTGCCGCGATGGTGGAAGTGCTTGATGAAAACGTTGGTCGACTCGTTGAAAAACTTAAATCGATGGGAGTCTATGACAACACGCTGATTCTTTTCTGCTCTGACAATGGTGCCTGTCCTTTCGAGCGAACACGTGGTCGTGGTCTCGCTCCATGGGATCCGGAGTCGTATTGGACATATGACGCCAGTTGGGCTCATGCTGGAAACACGCCATTTCGGCTTTATAAGCAGAATCAGCATGAAGGTGGCATTTCTTCACCGCTTGTTGTGCATTGGCCGGCAGGACTCAAGACAGCTCCTGGTTCCTATACCAGTCAACCTGGACATCTGATTGATTTTATGGCGACGTTTCTCGATGTTGGGAACGCAACCTATCCTAAGCAGATCGGTACGCGTGTAATTGATCCGCTGCAAGGTCTTTCGCTGAATCCGATCTTTCGCGGTGAGCAAAGAAAGCCACATGACACGTTGTACTTTCATTTTGGAACAGACCGTGCACTTAGACAGGGTGACTGGAAACTCGTCTCAGCGAAACGTGGTCGGTGGGAACTGTACAATATGGATGTAGATAGAACAGAACTTCATGATCTCGCCGCTGAGCAGCCAGATCGCGTGAAGGCGATGTCAGCAGAATGGTTTGACATGGCAAAAAACCTTGACCGTCTCGAGGGCAAGCAACTTGCAGAAGTCAAAGAAGAACTTGCAAACATTCACTTTCGGAAAGACACGTCGGGGCAGCTTTCAGGAGAGCGTGAAAAGGCGAAGTGACGACTAGGTTCGCTCGGAGACGGTAGCTTGTGCTTGGTTAAAAAGTCGAGCATGTTGAGGGAAGCCGTGAACAACCGCGATCTGAGCACGGGTCGAAGTGCCATGTGAGTCCAAAGCCGAGCCAATAGCTCACGAGGTCAACACGTGTTCCTCCTAGCGTTTGTGTTGCCGGAAACATGCCACCTGCGAACACATCAAGATTGATGTGTGGGTAGATTTCCATTCCTGCTCCACCAGAAATGCGATGAACATTTGGGACTGAGAATTGAGCCTGAATGTAATCAACAGAAGGTATACCACCGGGTGTAATGCCATCAATTGATGTAATCAAGCTGGTGTCCATCGGGTTTTCTGCAAGGGCGTACCCGCATCGTAGTTTTATATTTCTTTTACTTGAGTACTGTGCACCCATCTGAAGCGCCCAGGAGTTGTTGTAAATATCACCAAAGAGGGCAGCACTGTCCCAGTCAAAATAAAGTGCATCGACTGCGAGTAAAAGGCGATTGTCCATGAAACGCTCGCTTGCCCATCCGAAGCCAACTTGTTGTGGAAGTCCAATATTGACAGTTCGTGGTACGCCGGTTGCTGGTGGCGGTCGAAAAGGGATGACCTGATCATGAAATCGAAATTCTTGTGTTGAAAGATAATAAGCCCCAATCCAGGATCGCTGGCTTGTCGCATAATTGATGCCACAGCCACCGCGAAGTGAGTATGCATTTGTCATCTTGCTTGTGCCAACAAAGGGGCCAGATGAAAAGCCATCACCAATGAACATTGAGCCGCCAACTGAGAGATTGTCGGTGAGTTCAACAGCGACAGACGGGATCGCCTCAAGCATGAGCAGATACGATGCTGAGCCATTACTCTCAGGCGCATTGACAAAGTTTGTACCGGCTCCAGCAGCTCCTACAAAACCAAGGCCTACAAACACAGGTACCGAGAATCCTTTGAGCTCCTGAGTCACACCAATCGCAGGCACGACGGATCCTGGTACAGTGCTTTTGTCAGAGAAGGGGTCTACGCCGATCCCGGGTGCAGGGACACTTTGCGTGAGATCAAATGTTGACTCAGCCCAGCCGCCCCCCAGAGTCATGTGAGAACCCTTGAACTGAGTCATGGCTGCTGGGTTTCCGTTGATGGCCGAGACGCAGTCTTGTGGTGCTGCAACACTTGTTCCAGCCATGCCCCCGGATGCTGGCATCAACGTGTTGCGGAGATCGACACCATATGACTGTCCAAATGAATATGGTGAAGCAGCTATCCAGTACGACGTAACAAGGCAGAGCAAAGGTAGTAACCTGCGATAGCGCATGGTGAGTCTCCGTAGCAACACAAAAACTCTTCGTGATTCGGATCAATAGAAGTGCTTTATCCGTCTTTTGGCACATTCGCGGAAAACAAGCCGTACCTGACGCATGTCCTCACCCTAGCCCAGGCCGCCTTTTCTTCCCTGTTTGCGAAGATGGCTGGGTAAAAAATTGGCAAAACGGTTTCGGACCCCAAGCATGCTTGAGAACTTGGAATCTAACGCCGAAAACAGACTAGGAATTCAATGTATAAAGTATTTTGTGTGGCTCAGAACGATGACAACTCGTTGTTACCTGATTTGTGCGCCGGTTGTCAGCTGTTGCATCTGTTTTTTATTTCTTCTGATTCAAATTGGACACGCTGAAGACTTCACGACATTCGGTACCATTTCTCATCCGGATGGAACGAAAGAGGGATTTCCAAGAATCTACGAACTTCGTAATGGAAGTACGTTTCGTTTACGGGGCCGAATTGATACTGATGCACTGTGGTCGATTCAAGATACATCGAATATCAACACATTTGGAAATCTTGGAAGTGTTGTTGGTCTACGGCGAGCTCGAGTTGGTGCTCAAGGATATTTTGGATTAGATAGTCGTTACATAGCTGAAATTGATATGGCCTCAGGAACAGTCGTGCCACGTGATGTCTTTATCGGATCACAAAAGCATAACGGGCAACCTGAAGTTCGTCTTGGGCATTATCGCGAGCCTTTCAGCCTTGAGGGTGGCACAAGTGCAAATTTTTATGCGTTCATGGAACGTTCCCCGATTAATGATCTCGATCCTGCTCGTAGCTGGGGAGTGTCTTTATTCAATGACCAACTCAATGACACAACTACGTTCGCAACGGGACTCTTTCATGACGGTGTTGGTCAAGCTAGCTTTGAAGGTGGAGACGGAGCCGCAGTTGGATTAACGAGCCGCCTGACCGCTTCTCCGATTCTTGAAGGTGATGGTGAACAGGTTCTCCATTTTGGTCTTGTTCTTTCAGAGCGTCTTCCGGAAAACGGTGTCGTTGTCATCAACCAGCTTGATGCATCACCGCTCCTTGAATTTACAGATTCAACAACCTCTCCGTTTGTCCCAACAATTCGTATTCCTGCGAGTTATCAGCAGCTTTTCAACACACAGATTGCGAGGGTGTGGGGGCCACTCTGGACGCAGGCGGAGTGGTACGGCACGCTCATTCCGCAGCACGCGGGAGAGTTATTGTTTTTCCATGGATATTATGTGAGCGCGGGGTATTTCATTACTGGTGAATATCGCAAGTATCAAAAAGATGATGGTGTTTTTGGTCCAGTGAAAGTAAGGCGGCCACGGTTATCGGGTAGTCATTCTCGTGGCAGGGCGAGAGGCCGTGGTGGGTGGGAACTTGTCGCTCGCTATGCGTACCTTGACTACTATGATCCGAATACACCATTAAGTCCGAAGGGGACGACTTCTGGCATTCGGCTTGGCCAGGCGACGTTTGGGCTCAACTGGTATCTCGCAGATCGTTTACGGATTCTTTTTAACTACAACTACGCTGTACCCGATGAGCCGACTGCTGGTGCCAGCGAGGCCAGTGTTTTTGGAACACGGCTCAACGTGCATTGGTAAAAAGGAGCACTTTCAGACAGAAACAAAGCACTACCTGTTTTTTTTACGTTGTGACTTTTTTTCTTTTGGATTTGGATTTCGTGTTTCTGGAATTGGAAGGCCGTCATCAGGTTGATCCCACAGTCGGTAGGGATCATCAAGACGTCGCATTTCTGCAAGCAGAAGATTTTCCAATTCTTTCCGTTTCTGTTCATGTTTTGGGTCATCGGCTAGATTCTTCTGCAATGGTTCTGGTGATCTACCCATCAACGTGGTGAGAGCCTCTTGGTGGTGCTCCTGAATGAACTCCTCAGGGTTGTCCGCAAGGTTAAAGAGTTGTGTCTCCTGCACACCATCTTTTGTCGATTCGTATTTAATCAGTTTCCAATCTCCACTTCGTATCGATCGGATACCGGGCTTGGCACCACCGCAGTACGCACCGTAAAGGTTCTTACGCACAATGTTCTGAGTTCCTTTCAGGACTGGCAGAAAGCTTGTGCCCTCGCATGTTTTGGGTGCTTTAATGGAAGCAATGTCACACAGGGTTGCGAGTACGTCGAGCAGGTACACATTGCCACGTGCTCGTGACCCAGCCTTGATACCGGGCCCTTTCACAATCAGTGGAACTCTCCATGTGTGTTCGTAAAGATTTTGCTTTCCTTGCAGGCCGTGTCTTCCAATCGCCATGCCGTGATCGGCGGTGTAAACGATGTAGGTGTTGTCCAGTTCACCCATGGCGTCAAGTTTCTGCAAAACTCGCCCAATCTGAATATCAATATTTTCGCTGCAGGCAAACTCACGGCCGAGTTCATTTCGAATTGTTTTCTCATCTCTGTTTTTCCAGACACCACTGACCGCTACTTCATCACGGACAGTCATGTGGGTGTTGTTAAAAGGATGTGCAGGCAGGTAGTTCGTCGGAAGTTGCGGTTGTTTGTTGTTCGACTGAGGAAGAGTGTTTTTGTCAGCATGATTAACGGCGCCGTATTTTTCTAAAAGCTCAGTGCGACCATCTCGCGTGTCGTGTGGATGAGAAAATCCAAAGTAAATGAGGAATGGGTTTGAG
>JALCBP010000133.1:0-4788 GCA_028066355.1 Pirellulales bacterium | reverse complement strand
ATCCTGATTCGATTTATGTCCTACAGTGGCTGGGGAGATGGCTTGAGGATTACAGTTGGCACTGATGCAGAGATTGACAGACTGCTGTGCGCACTAGAGAGCATCATGCACGAGAAATAAATAGCAAGGAGTTTTACGCGTGGGACGAACTGCCAAAGTTTCGAGAGAAACAACTGAGACCAAGATTACGTTAACCGCTGATATAGATGGTACAGGCCAAGCTGCAATTCGAACTGGAATTGGTTTTTTTGACCACATGCTTACCCTCTTGGCAGGTCACTCTCTTTTCGACCTTTCGATCGAGTGTGACGGAGATACTCACGTTGATGGACATCATACTGTAGAAGACGTTGGGCGGGCACTAGGCGTTGCAGTCAAGGATTGTGTCGGTGATCGTCGTGGTATTCGTCGCTATGGTCATTCGATACTACCGATGGATGAATCGCTTGTGACTGCCGCAGTCGATCTCGGTGGTCGAGCTGCAACAGTACTAGCAGTTGAGTATCCCGTTCCAGTTATTGGGACGTTTGACGTGCAACTCGTTGAAGTCTTCTGGGAAAGTTTCGCCGCAACAGCCGGAGCAAATGTGCACGCCGTTCTTCATCATGGGAGCAATGCGCATCACATCGCCGAAGCAGTCTTTAAGGCAACAGCACGAAGTCTCAGGATGGCTGTAGAGCAGGATTCTCGCCAGCCGGGCGTACCTAGCACAAAGGGTGTTTTGACTGACGAATAAAGCAAAGGGGTGCTGTGGAAGACCTCCTCACAGCACCCCTGCGTTTTATTGGTTTCTTGGCAGCAGATTGCAGGATACCCGTTTTTAAATCTTCTCTTGCTAGCTACTCGTTGACAAATGTTTCGAGGAAGCGAGCAAGGCTGTGAAAATCACTGCCTGGTTCAACATATCGAACAACGGTCACGAGTGTCTTGGGATCAACCAGTTCCTCAAACGGGACATAATCAAGAGCAAGTTGGCCGGAGACGCTGACCATGACGCCATTCAGGCCGCGTTCCGCAAGTGCACGGTAGCCGCCGACACCTAATTGGCTGCCGAGCATGACGTCGAATGCGTGCGGCTTGGAGCACCGGGCTTCGTATCCAAGTTGCAGCCCTACGACCTTACGGCTACGTCCTGTTTGCCGCTCATACTCATCGCTTACGAGTTTGGCAAACATTTTGCCGAGTTGAATCTGTGCAATCGTGATATGGCCATGGTCGTCTCGTGGGATGCCCTCAAGCTGTTTACTTGGGAGGAATTCAGCTAACCCTTCTGCAAGGACAATGACCCCATACTCTTTGCCTTCTTTTTCTTCCCGTACTCGCATTGTTTTTACAATGCGTTCAACAACCTCATCCACATTCATTGCAGGCTTCGTGGTGGTATTCCCATCTGCGTCAGTAATGGTTTCATCTTTCCGATATTTGCCGTGAATGTCTTCAACACTGATGACCAGACTGGCTTCCCCACAAATCGCTGCTCCATAGGCCAGCCAGCCAGCACTTCGTCCCATTGATTCACAGATGAAATATGATCTTCCAGCATCAGCGTCATAAAGCAGGTTGCGGATTTCTCCACCAAGAAAATCAACAGCCGTGAAATACCCGAATGTGAAATCAATACCCATGTAATCATTATCGATTGTCTTTGGCAAATGAACGACAGGTATTCGTGGGGCATCAGGTGGAAGTCGGTCCTGATAAAGTTTGAACTTGTTCGCTGTCTTCAGCGTGTCATCTCCACCGATGGATATCAATGCTTCAACACCCAAGGATAGAAGGCCTTCGTATGTGTTCTTGAGAGGCTTGACGCGATCCTCGTCGTCAAAATGCGATGGGTCGGAAATGTGTTTTCCGGGGTTTGTTCTGGCAGTGCCAAGCATAATGCCCTGACCGGAGCGCGTTCGTTTCAGAAACTCAGGAGTGACAGTGATGTAGTCCTTGCCTTCAACGAGTGGCTGGTCGGTTGAAAAATCAGCTAGTGATGAGTAGCCGTGCTTCATTCCTACGACTTCAGTATCGTTCCGCATAAAAGAGGTGGCTGCTGTAGAAATAACAGCATTTGCTCCCGGCGCTGGACCGCCTGCAAATAATATGGCGACGCGACGAAAATGATGAGCTGCTTTTGGTGGGCGTGAAAGAGACTCGGCCATGAACTGGGTGGCTCCGTGAAGAAGGGGAGGGGATGTCAAATGCTTGGCAGAAATCTATCAAGCATTTGGTCACTTTTACAGGGGGGGCGTTGCAATCAGAAAAAATTGTATGTCAAAGCAATAGCTGAACGCAGAAAGTGTCGTGAACCCAGAAGCAAATGATCACTCTGCAAGGAGACGTTCGACAAACTTCGTGTCGATGGTTGCGTCGTGGAAAGCTGAGTGTGAGAGCAGGTCGAGGTGCAATGGCACCGTCGTGGCAATGCCCTTTACCTGTAGCTCGCGTAGGGCGCGGGTCATGGTTTCAATGGCTACGTCACGGGTTGGCTGGTGCACAATGAGTTTGCCAATGAGTGAATCATAATAGGGAGGAACAACATACCCAGCGGTCACATGAGAATCAAATCGGACACCAAAGCCACCGGGGGCAATGATTTGCTCTATCTGGCCGGGGCACGGCCTGAAGTTTGCGGACGGGTCTTCTGCATTGATGCGACACTCGATGGCGTGCCCACGAGGAACAATATCTTCTTGCTTCAGTGAAAGCTTCTCACCTGCTGCTACGAGGATTTGTTGTTTGAGCAGATCGATACCCGTGACCATTTCGGAAACCGGATGCTCGACCTGAATGCGGGCATTCACCTCAATGAAATAAAAATTATTATCTTGATCAACAATGAATTCGACAGTCCCTGCGGAATAATATCCAGCAGCTTTTGCGAGACGAACAGCAGCAGCCGTCATAGCCTCTCTCGTCTCTTGTGGTAGACGAGGAGAGGGGCTTTCTTCAATGAGTTTTTGATGACGGCGTTGTGTTGAGCAATCACGCTCCCAAAGATGAAGCATTGTGCCGTGTTGATCGCCAAGAACTTGGATTTCCACATGTCTTGGTTTTTCAACATATTTTTCAATATAGATGCCGGCATTTCCGAAAGCTGCCTCGGCTTCTGCGGAGGCCTGCTGCCACGCCGTTGAAAGAGCGAGATCGTTGGCTGCAACCCGCATGCCTTTGCCGCCACCGCCCGCTGTCGCCTTGAGAAGAACCGGAAAGCCGATTTCCTTAGCGACTTTGAGTGCTTCCTGTTCGCCAGAGAGCAGCCCGGGACTACCCGGAACTGTTGGCACGTCTGCTTCTCGAGCAAGAGCACGCGCTGAGTTCTTGTCACCGACACGTTCCATTGATTCTGGTGTTGGGCCAATGAAACCAATATCACATGACCGACAGACCTCGGCGAAGTGAGCATTTTCTGAAAGAAAACCGTAGCCCGGGTGAATAGCCTGAACATTACCAATTTCGGCGGCACTAATAACACGATCAATTCTGAGATAACTGTCAGCAGCTTTTGCTGGTCCAATACAGACAGCTTCATCGGCAAGATTGAGATACGGTGCGTCACGATCAGCTTCGCTGTAGACTGCAACTGTCTCAATACCCAGTTCTCGACAGGCACGAATGACACGAAGTGCAATCTCGCCACGATTTGCGATCAGGATTCGATTGAACATGATTTCCCTGAGTGTTAGATTATTAAGCCAAAAACCGTGGCTCACGAAAGCTACGTCCGGAAATTTGCTTCACGACAAAAAAGACTCGACATAAGAGAATTTGTTCTAAGCACCCGGGTCGACTTTGATCAGTGGCTGCCCAAACTCTACTGGCGCACCATTCTCAACGAGTATTGAAACGATTTGTCCAGAAACACCTGCTGGAATCTCATTGAAAACCTTCATGGCTTCTACAATGCAAACCGTCTTCTCAGGTCCGATGTGGTCACCAACCTTTGCGAATGGCGGTGCGTCAGGACTTGATGCCGAGTAAAATGTCCCGACCATCGGGCTTTTAATCACAACCATACGTGCCTCTTCAGCCGATTGTGCCGGAGCAGCAGGTTCCGCGGGAGCGGCCGGAGCGACTGGTTGAGCGATGGCAGGAGCGGAGTACGATGCGACTTCACCACCCCTTTTGATTCTCACAGCACTATCAGCATGCTTCAAATCGATCTCAGTAAGATCGTTCTCCTGCATCAGAGAAATAAGTTTACGAATTTTGCGAACATCGAAGACGTCAAATGATTGTTGGGACCCACTCATGGTGTCCATTTCTCCTCAGAAGGCCGGAGGTTAGTAAAAGTAGTTGTTGAAACAAAAAAAGTATCGGCAAACCAGTAAACCCAATTCGACCGAAATGTACAGAAAACCGGCTATAATCGGGCCGAAGGTAGCCATTTTGGCCCCTTTTCGTCAAGTTGGGAGCAATTTCGACGTTTCTTATACACAGATCTCTCTTGTTTGTGGAAGTGTCCTTCATGGTCGATAGGTCTCAACATTCATGTCATCAAATCCCCGAAGGCCTTCCGAAGCTGCCGGTTCGTGTCAGGGAATCTAGCAAATTCGACTATGGTCGCGTGGTTCTTGTAGTTGGAAGCCGTGGAATGGCTGGAGCTGCCGCCCTCTCGTCGATGGCAGCACTCAGAGCCGGAGCTGGGTTAGTTGAAGCCGTTGTTCCAGAGTCTATTCAGGCCACAGTTGCCGGATTTGACCCATGCATCATGACACACGCTCTTCCGGAAGATGCCGCTGGGCGATTTTCATTGTCAGCGCTATCAGCAATTCAGGCCCGTTGTCAGAAAGCGGATGT
>JALCBP010000030.1:0-28829 GCA_028066355.1 Pirellulales bacterium | reverse complement strand
AAATCAACAAGTCGTTACCACTTCTGCCTTACGAGACTATCCATACAAAAGCACCAATAATCCCAGCAACCAACATCTTTGACATGTATAAGAATATTACCGAGGTACTCATACATAATTACTTTCTCTTTTATTGAGTCTGTCGACAATTGAGCCGTAGATGCTTAGCAGGTATAGCTCACAATACGAGCGGCTACGATCACAACCCAAACTCGCTACGCAGAGGAACTACATTATGATGAGGTGGTTGAATTTCATTCTCTTGATGGCTTCGTTCATTAGTAGTTTCCAGTACGCGCGGGCAGAGACAGAAGAGCGACCAAACATTCTGCTCATTCTGGCCGATGATGTCGGGCGGGAGGTACTCGAGTGCTACGGTGGCTCATCGTATGAGACTGCAAACCTCAATCAGCTTGCTGCCAGTGGCGCGATGTTTGAGCATTGCTACGCCATGCCTGTCTGTCACCCGACTCGTGTCACTCTTATGACCGGCCAGTATCCACGTCATCTCAACAATCCGAAATGGGGTAGCTTTCCGAAGCATGCAGAGAGCCGCACGTTCGCGAACGTTGCGAAGAATGCTGGCTACGCAACAGCCGTTGCGGGGAAGTGGCAGTTGTGCTTGCTGAAAGACGACATGGAACAGCCGCAAAGAATGGGCTTTGACGAGTGGTCATTGTTTGGGTGGCATGAAGGGCCGAGATACCATGAGCCGATGATTTACGAAAATGGAGTTTTGCGAACTGACACGGCAGGCACGTACGGCCCAGATCTTTATGTTGACTTTCTGGTCGACTTCATGCAGCGAAACCACAGACGGAATAAGCCGTTTTTAGCCTATTATTCGATGGCGCTTTGTCATGATGTCACGAATGACCTTGAGGCACCAGTTCCACACGGACCGCGAGGCCGATACGATAATTACGCCGAGATGGTAGCGCAAATGGATCTACACATTGGCCGACTGATGAGGTTTCTTGAGTCGTCGGGGCTCGACGACAACACACTCATTCTTTTCACTGCAGATAACGGAACCGCTGCCAAATCAAAGCTCTCCGCAAAAGGTAAACGGAACGAGTTTTTCTACGAGCAGGTCATCTCGCAGTACAAGGGCCAGTCCGTTCCTGGTGGAAAAGGAAGGCTGACTGACTGGGGCACGCGAGTTCCAACGTTGGCCGTGTGGAAAGGGGTAATCACCCCCGGTCAATCATGGAATGACTTGCTGGACTTTAGTGATTTCCTGCCGACATTGGCAGAATTGACCGGAGGAGTTCTACCTGCGGATATCAAACTTGATGGCCATAGCTTCGCTGCTTTGTTGCGGGAGGAAGGTCATTCGACGCGGCAGTGGGCCTATGCAGAAAACCGAGGCAGATTCTTTGTCAAAACCCAAGATCGAAAACTGTACAGTACAGGTAAATTCTATAACACGCAGAATGATCCTTTTGAGAAGTCCCCACTCGATACTATCAAGCTCTCACCAGAAGCGACCTCTGACTGGAATCTCCTGAGACTAGCCGTTAAGGAGTTGCGAACGAACAATGCGATTACCCCGTAGCTCTCGTCAGAGCAAAAAGTATGGCTGCGACTCTTTTGAGTTTGCGACTGATTTGGTGCGAGTGCTACTTTTTGAAATACGGTATTTCTGAAAGATTTATCTGTCACCAAACGGTATGCATTCGTGAGCAGTAACAAAAGGAATAAATCATGTTAGATGAGTTATTCTGGATTTTACTTCGGCCTCTCATCTTTTTCCAAACGCAATGGCTTTCATTCTTTGCTGGAATTCTCTGGGGGTACTTATTAAGAAAATCTGGTGCGACATCTCGCATACAACTCCTTGGGATCACCGCCCTTCTATGCCTGCAACTAGCCTGCAACGGAATCCTTATCTCGCGCATGCATTGTGGGCAAATATTTAACGCGGGGCTTCAGGCAACTGGGGGAGTCTCGCTTTTTGCCATTGGCGCAATGATGAGTCGGATTCTTCTTCAAGCGTATTCGCTCAAACGTCTTACAGTTTTATCTATCCTGAATGGTATTGTTCTTTTTGGCTGGCAAATGGTTATGATGATGGAATACCTCAGCGAGGAGGATTTCCTGGTCTTTTTAGTACCGTGTTTTCTCCTTTTTTTGATAACTGCAATCATTCAATTAGGTGTGTTCAGTAGTAGGAAAGTAAAACAACAACCCACGAAGCCAAAAGAACAAGTTCTAAGGTTTATTTTGGTTACTTCGGTACATCTTATTTACTCGACTATCGCCACTTTTATTACCACCGTTGCATTTGACTGTGGCATCTAAAGCACATCAGGCCTTCCCAGAGATTTAAGACGCATCAGACTGGGACGAGGCTCTTTCGATATCTGAAGTCTGAGCCGGTTGAGCAGGAAGAGGAGGGCAGCGTCTACGAATGCACGAAAGCGAATCTGAAGAAGCTCAAGGCAGCTAAGAAGAAGGGGAAAGAATAGGCTGCGACCGATCAGATTTTGCGACTTGTCATTCACTGTTACGACTGATTAATAAGTCGCATTGAGTATTAGCAATGATTGTCAAGCGCATAAAACGCCTGAAAAACATCGCATTAAGAGAAAGAGGAATGGGCGATATAGGATTCAGCAACTCTACAAAACTTGATGTTTTTTGTGATCGCTGACTTCACCGCTGATTCACCTCGTTGCTTAGTTTTGTATCACGATAGCTTTTTGGTACAGCCATCTTCAGTCTTATTATTCCTCAATATATTTTTAAAGGCTGTCCAGTTGAAAATAGACTTAGTATGAGGTGGTCATCGTATGGTAGTGCCACTACCCAGAGGGTCTATTGCAATTCGCTCAGGGCGTTCTCCCGATGGAAATTGAAAACCAGTTTGATGAGAGGTCGAGACACACTTCCGAAGATAACAAGCCATATCTAACTGATTGAGGTTTCCAGATAGTGCTAAACCTTCTTTTTGAGACTGTTGGGAAAGCGATAATGTCTGACCCTTTTGAAAAATAAACCATGGCACACGATCTTGATGAGTGTCACTTGCACTATACCCCCGTATATTTGATTCGTGATCGCCATAGATAACAACTGTAGTGTTATCTGGAAGTTGCTCTACATATGACTTAAGTGCCTGGTCAACGTAACGCATGTTATTGAGATAGCGTTCCTGGATAGTTGTTGGGTGTTTATATAGTTCACGTTTTTGTAAAGGTAATTTTTTGAAAGGCGCGTGGGACGTGATCGTAATAATAAAATGAAATTGGGGGTCCTTGGAAGCTCGAAGAGTTTCAGCTGAAAATGAAAGTAACTTGTCATCCCATTCACCAGCAATTTGATGAGTTGCTAACTCTTCTGAGAAAAAAATTTGATCGAAGCCCATTTGCTCATAAGCGTTCCGTCTTTGAAAAAAACTACCGGTGTTACCGTGGAATGCAATCGATTTATATCCACGCTGAGAAGCAAGGCGTGGAAGAGACTGCTCGTAAGAAAAACCCGGTACCTGGAAGGGGTTCAAACGACCGATTGGTGTGGCAGACATTAGTAAAGAAAAATCAGCCTCAGATGATCCTGTTGCATGAAATGGTTTTACAGAATACGTCATTGCAACTTCATGAAGGCTTTTCAGAAATGGCATGACAAAGTGGTTCTGGGCCTTCGATTCAATGGCAAGGTAGTCGAGGCTTTCGACCTGTACAACCGCAACATGTTTTCCCAACTGGAATGCAGGATCAATATTTACAATTAAATCACTCTTCAACTTCGCCTTTTCATTAGCATCTTGAAGTAATGCAGAACTATCGAAGGTTAAATATTCTGTTATCCAGGCAACGGTGTAACCGTAGGTATATTCAGGACTTCCAAGACGGATTTCATGTATTGGCTTATGTACACCGGCGAGAAGAAATGCTAGCAGCACATAACAAAAAGCGTAGAAAGCTGTCCATCTTAAGTAGATGCATTTTCGTATTTGTTTTCGTGGGATTATGGTGCTAATTATTACCTTTAAAAGAAAAGTAAAGAATGCAAAAGCTATAATGTCCCACCGTAAAAAAGTGAAAGCCGCATCACTTACAGCAAGTCCCTCACGTGACTGATTGATAAAAACGGTGTAGGAAAGTGGCTTGCCAAAATAGTTGGAATAAACTACGAGCAGGCAGGAACTCAATGCCCAAAAGCTAAATGCTAATGTCAGAAAGTTTTTGTGGAGGAGGCATATGAAAAATCCACACGCAGTGATGTTCAATGCCATCCGACGAGCGCTGTCTTTGACCAATGTTCCTGTCTTGATAGCAGTGCTCGGACATGCACTCCAATGCTGGACAAACAGTATTTCTGTGGCCCAGACGCTTATAAGAAGACCAATTAAAGCGTAGGCAAAGAACTGTTTATTGACATAAAAGTAATTCCGTACTTTACGGAGCAATGTCATATTAAAGGTAGAAAACAAGAAGAAAATGGATCAGAATTTGTGTAACATCCCGATTTTTCCTTCGGCTTTTTCAAACCTATAGATTAAGTGCTTGCAGCTTTGTGTGCAGATGGTCCCTAAACGGAAAATTTTTTCTGTCGTATTCTGAATTCCTAGCTTTCGAATGCAAGCACAGCCTATTTTGCCCAGTTGGTTACCCGGGATGCAATTCAAAGTAGATATAGAAGTTGTTTCACATCATATTCTTATGACCAGAATGGAAGAGTTTAGTAGCCTAATTAGCCTGTTCATCAAAGATTCAGTTGTAATTGATCAGGCACTTAAACGCCTGGAAACACGGCATTAAGAGAAAGAGGAATGGGCGATATAGGATTCGAACCTATGACCCCCAGCTTGTCGAGCTGGTGCTCTAACCAACTGAGCTAATCGCCCGGGTCATTCATTTTTATTCTGACCCCCAGTTCCTTTCAGTCAACCCGCTAAAGAGATGAATCTTAAAAATGGTGTGGTACAATCGGAATTTGTAGGACTGTGACGGCCACGGTCGTGCTAAAATTGTCAGATTGGACTATGCCTCGGTGAACCATTTTCTTGCGGCCTTGCAACGCTTTGAACTGCGGTCAACAGGAAAGTGGTTTCTTCTCTCAGCTATCATTGGCCTCGTTGCAGGCCTGGGCGCAATTGGCTTTCATGCATTTGGACAAGCAGTCCAGTTCACCGCGCTTCAGCAAATAGCAGGCTTCCATCCTCGTGAAGCAGCGGCCGAAGGCGCGCTTTTTGAAGAAATACCTGGCGATGAAAATCAACAGTCTGAAACGAAACATGAACCAGAGGACCATAGCGGATTTCAGCCATGGCTGCTCGTTCTTGTAATGGCTGGTGGAGGTTTGGCCTCTGGATTACTTGTCTACACCTTTGCCCCGGAAGCAGAAGGCCACGGAACAGATGCTGCAATCGATGCCTTCCATAATAAACGTGGTGAAATTCGTGGTCGTATTCCTATTATCAAAACGATTGCATCCGCAATTACGCTCGGTACCGGAGGGTCGGCCGGCCGCGAAGGACCAATTGCACAAATAGGTGCGGGTTTTGGATCATACCTTGGTGGGTTACTGAAACTTCCCGCGCGTGATCGCCGTATCATGCTCGCTGCCGGTATGGGCGCAGGTGTTGGAGCAATTTTTCGAGCACCACTTGCTGGTGCAGTGTTCGCTGGAGAAATACTCTACCGAGATGCTGATATTGAAAGTGATGCCATTGTGCCAGCAGCAATTTCATCAGCAGTTGCCTACTCTATTTTCTGCCTCTGGTTGCCACCCTCGCTTCGATTTGTGCCACTGTTTGGTGCAAACATTCGATATGCAATCGATTCGCCGTTGGAGTTGTTGCCATACGGTGCGATGGCAATCGTTCTGGCACTTGCTGGTGTGCTTTATATTCAAACGTTCTATGGCATTCATCATCTCTTTAAAAAGCTTTCTATCCCGCCTCATGTGAAACCATTGATTGGGGCGGCACTCGCAGGACTTGTCGGCGTTGGGCTATGGTTCGCCTTTGAGCAAAACCATGACGCACTCGCTGTTCTCGGTAGTGGTTACGGTCTTCTGCAAAAATTGTTTACTGCAGGTGAAACAGTTGGGCCGATGCTCTTGATTACTGTTGCACTTGTTAAAATTGTGACAACATCACTGACTATTTCATCAGGGGGGTCGGGAGGTGTTTTTGGTCCATCAATGGTTATTGGTGGTTGCCTTGGGGGGGCTGTAGGTATTGTCTTTCATTCCCTTTTTCCTGACCTCGTCAAGCAGCCACAAGCGTTTGCTATTGTTGGTATGGCTGGTTTCTTTTCCGGGTGTGCTCGGGCGCCTCTATCAACAGTCTTAATGGTCAGTGAAATGACCGGTGGATACAGTTTGCTGCTGCCTACACTTTGGGTTTCCACGCTTACCTTCCTACTAGGCCGCCGTTGGACGCTCTACATCAAGCAAGTGCCGACACGACTTGATTCACCCGCGCATCGCGGTGATTTCTTTGTCGATGTCCTTGAGGGTATCAAGGTAGATAATGTTTTCAAACGGGCTCCGTCTCTCAAGTTGATCCATGAAGGAACAACACTCGATGACATCGTTCATGCATTGGCAGAATCGGTTCAACGATATTTCCCTGTTGTTGACGCTCAAGGGAAACTCGTCGGTATTTTCTCAGAAGAAGATGTACGAGGTTATCTCTATGACGACACAATTTGGCAGATTGCCAACGCTCGAGATGTAATGAACGGAAATGTCGTGACGGTGAGTCCAAATGACGACCTCAACACCGCCCTTGGCAAGTTTACAGCGACCAACGTTGATGAACTTCCTGTGGTTTCAGCAGAGGACCGACAGCACCTGATTGGTATCATCACCCGAAAAGATGTGATTACAGCCTATAATTTGAGGCGTCTTGAGCACGAAAAAATGAGGCGAGCAGCTGAGGTGTATCAGGAACCAACAGGCCAAGCGTAGCCCTGGCTTGTTCAAAGGACCGGAGGCACGTTAATGTGCCATAATTGCGTAGTGTTTTTACTTTCTTCTTGTATTTGAAAGACAAGGACGTTCCTGCTTATGCCGACCATTCAACTTGTTAGTCCTAAGGATTCTTCTGCTTCGCCTGAATCACAGTCATTTCCAGCAGGTTCTCGTCTTGCGGATGTCGTCGCAACGTTTGTGACAGAAAAGACGAAGAAGAAAAAAAGACCAATTGCTGCAGTGCTTGATGGCAAAGTCGTTGGACTCGATAGTCTTCTTCCAGAAGAAGAAGAGCCAACAGTTGAATTTCTATTGCCAGGTGACCCGCGTGCCCTTCCAGTCATGCGACACTCGGCTGCCCATATTATGGCACGAGCCGTGATGCGGCTTTTCAAAGGTGTCGAACTGGCATTTGGTCCGACAGTAGGTGAAGGGTTCTACTACGACATGCGGGCAAAAGAGCCAATTACAGAAGAAGATCTTCCAAAAATTGAAAAAGAAATGCGGAAGATTATTGCAGAAGACGAAGCTTTTGAACGAGTCGAGGTTGATCGTGAGCAAGCAATTGAGATCGTTCGTGACCTTGATCAGCCGCTCAAGGCAGAGCACATTGAAACCGGATTAGCAGAACACCCCTCACTTTCTTTTTATCGGCAAGGTGAGTTTGTTGATCTTTGTCGCGGACCACATGTTCCAAGCCCAGGTTGTATAGGTGGCTTTAAATTGACGAGCCTTGCCGGTGCCTACTGGAAGGGTGATGCCAACAATGCACAGCTTCAGCGACTGTATGGGACAGCCTGGTTTACACAGCAAGATCTTGACCGCCACCTCGAAGCACTAGAGCAAGCACGCAAACGAGATCATCGTGTACTTGGAAAGCAGCTGGACCTCTTCACGATTAACCCTTTGGTTGGTTCCGGGCTTGTCCTCTGGATGCCCAAAGGCGCGATGTTGCGAAGTGTACTTGAGGGATTTGTTCGAGAAGAGCTCACGGCTCGTGGTTATGAACAGGTATACACACCACACATCGGAAAAGTGGATCTCTATAAGATTTCTGGTCACTATCCGTACTACGCTGATAGCCAGTTCAAGCCAATCGAGATGCATGAAGATGAGAAGTATCTTCTGAGGCCCATGAACTGTCCTCACCATGTGATGATTTATAAAGCTCGGCCACGAAGTTATCGTGAATTGCCATTGCGACTTGCTGAGTTTGGCACAGTCTATCGATATGAGCAGTCCGGTGAACTCGGTGGATTGACACGGGGCAGGGGTTTTACCCAAGACGATGCTCATATTTTTTGCACCCCAGACCAGGTTGAACAGGAGGTAGCGGGCTGTATCGATTTCACACAGAAGGTACTCGAAAGCCTTGCCTTTGATTCCTATCGCGTTCGCCTTGGATTCCGAGATAGATCAAGTGACAAATATGTTGGTGACCCCGAGCGTTGGGACGAAGCAGAGGCAGCAATTGAAAAAGTTGCCCGCGAAATGAATCTTCCGGGCTGTGAGCCAGAACCGGGCGAAGCAGCGTTCTATGGTCCGAAAATTGACTTTGTTATTAATGACTCGCTTGGTCGTGAATGGCAACTTGGCACGGTACAGTTGGACTACAACCTTCCAAGTGCCGAACGTTTTGATCTCGAGTACATCGGCTCAGATAGTGGTCGACATAAACCAGTCATGATCCATCGTGCACCTCTAGGTAGCATGGAGCGATTTATTGGCGTGCTGATCGAACACTTTGCCGGTGCGTTTCCGCTATGGCTTGCACCCGAGCAGGTTCGGGTTCTGCCAGTAAGTGAAAAAAGTGAAGCATATGCCAGAAAAGTTGAAGCGGCTTTTCGAGCAGCTGGCTTGCGTGTGGGTGTTGATCTCGATGCTGAAAAACTTGGAGCCAAAATCCGAAAGGCACAGCTTGAACTTATTCCTGCAATGGTGGTGTGCGGGCCTCGAGATGAAGCCGCTGGTACTGTGAGCTTGCGAGACCGGCTTGATGGTGACCTGGGCGCTATGAGTCTTGAGGAAGCTGTCCAGCGCCTGAGTGATGAAAATAAAGAACGTATTGTTCGACATAAACCGAAACCACTCGGCATTGGCGGGACGAAGCCTTCAGTGGCTGCCGACGACTACTAATACAGAGCATATAAAGGAACTCATGTCACGGTTTGTTCTTCTTGAGCACACTGGCCATCCAGATGATCCAATAGGAAGGCATTTTGATCTTCTCTTGGAGCAGTCAGACGCCTGCGAGACATGGCGGCTCAGTGATATCCCTCAACTTGAAGGGCCGGCAGTCGTGGCCACCCAACTGCCAGACCATCGGCTCGTCTGGCTTGATCGATTGGAAGGAGAGGTTTCCGGTGGTCGAGGGTTTGCACGTCGAGTGGAGAGTGGTTCGTATGTCTGTCTGAATACGACTGCTGCAATCGAGAAACGAGTTGTCAAACTGACGGGGGAAATAATTTCTGGAGTTCTGACAATATCAGAGACAGAGGCATTCCTTTCTTAATGAGCTACAAATTATCGCATTGATAAAGCCAAGATGTCATTCACTACAGAACATCCCCGGCAATTGCACAACTATGTTTTGGTATCCACCAAGTGTCTGCCAGAAATTTCAAAGCGGCATTCGAACGGCTTTTTTTCGAAATTGAGTCTCTTTGGCTTTTCATTTTTTTAAATGCACTTGATCTGCTCGCTACGCAGGTCCCTAACAATTGAAATGAAGGGCAAGGCAGAATGAAGCAGCTGGTATCGCAGCTTATTTGCAATGAAAAACATGGTCCAGCTTCGTCTCCTGTTGGGGTTTCCGAAGCGTCGCGAAAGGCACGGTGGCACGTTTGCGCATGTTCAGCTAGGAACTGAGCAGTTGGAACCACGTGCTTTGCTTTCAGCAACACCAGGTACCGAGCCACTTGTTAGTGAGCCTGTTGATTTGTCTACCCATCCTGTCGATATGCCAATGCAGATGACAGGTCACAGTGTGTCGACTCTATCAGAGGAAAACGTTGCACCCATTCTCTGGGGAGAAGGATTGTCTGATCCCGGACAGCCCTCTGCTTGGGATAAGACAGGTATGCCGCTAGGTGAATTCCATTCCCTCCTGAATTTTGTAAAACGCGACACAATCGACCCACTTCTTGCGCCGGGTAATCCGAACTTTTGGCATGCCCATGATTTTTTTGTGAACCCTGGAGTCAATGAGAACTCTACGCTCGAGAGTCTGATGCAAGCAGGTGAGTCTGCTGCTGCGCCAACGAATAATCTTTCGGTTTATTGGGTGCCGAGTCTGCTGAACAAAACGACAGGTGATTTTGTCACACCCCTCAATAGTTCGATTGCATACTACGCAGTTCAAAAGCCGCTGGAACCAAGCAAAATTGTTGACATGCCTGCAGGGCTTTCCATCATTGCCGGATCAGCCATGCCAAGTGAACGTCAGCCTACGGCAGTTATGTTCTGGAACTACATTGGTACATCAACGCAGTATGACCACATACCGCAGGGTGATGAGTGGCAGGACCTGCCACTTCAGGCTGTCATCATGTTTCCTCAGTTCTGGGATGGAAAAAGTCTTGCAGGGACCAATTTCAAAGACCACATGGCTTACGATCGAGGCGGTGATGGTGGTCCGAGTAGTCACCCATACCTTTTGCCAGAACTGCAACTCCAGATTCATTACGGTCGTGTACCAGAGGATGCTTCATTAGTTCTTACATCAGACTCCATGACCGCAGATCGACCCGACTATGCGCCCGGTTGGAGTATGCATGCCGATTTCATTCACACACCCTGGCCGGAACGAGATGCCGAAGGAAATCTCTACGATGGCTTTGCCCGCCGAGTTAATGACAATCTCCGTTGGCCAACAGTAGCTGGAACTGATGGGAATGCAGCCAGACCAAACCCGATGGGCTTACAGCAACCATTTACGCCAGCACCAATTGTTCTTGATCCGATTCTTCCTGCAGCACCACCTACGAATCCAATCAATGAGCCACCATACGCGATACCAATTATGGGGCCCATATCACCGATTCCTCGACTACCCAGTACTCTTCTTCCATCGCGTCCGCAACTGGAGCCCATTCTTCCTCTTCCAACACCTAATGGTCCTGACCTGTCTCTTGCCTGGCCAACCCCTGATGTCGTGATGCGCACAGGAGTCGCCAACGGCATTCATGGAACAGTACGTGATGCTGAGGGATTATCGAGCCTGAAGCTTTCAATCCAGCATGAAAATGGTGCCTATTGGCGACCTGATGGAAGTTTTGGTGTCCGCCAATGGCATGATGGCAATGTTGTGGCACCTGATGGTCACTGGCGACTGATGTTCTCTCCTGCTGCTGCTGGTGAATATGTTGTTACGGTAGTCGCAACAAATGTGTTGGAGAACAGAAGCGTCACAACAACATCATTCGAAGTGACCGGTGAATCATTCATCACACCACCGCTGCTACCCCCGGCGATTGCAGACCCCCAACCGCAGCCGAGTGATCCACCGGTTAATCCAGAACCAAGTCCAACTCCTGAGCCAGAACCCGAGCCTCTTGATCCCACTGATCCGGCTCTTGAACTTCCAGCACCACCCGAACCAACGCTCCCAAACAACCCCAACCAACCTTTGCCGACGACACAGGTAATGCAAGCGATCGCTGATGCGATAGCAGACGGTCGCATCCTTGCTTCACCAGTGGTTGGTGCTGCCGTTCCTCACCGATTTGATGGCACTCCACTTCAACCTCTGACGACGGCTGCCTTCAATCAGGCAGTCCCGTCTACCGACTGGTGGTCATCTGTTGTCATACCAGTCTTTGGTGATGATTTCTCTGCTCCACTTCACGCCCATCCACTAACAGTGCAGGCTACTTCAACAGGGATTCTTGTTGGCGCGCCCACCGAGTCGACTGTTGCTGTTACGGGTGCGACAACAGCAGAATATAAAACACCACATCGGTTTGACCTGCGCATCGATCTTCTTCAACAAAGTCCTGCGAGCCGGTTTGCAGTAGAAGAATACGGAGACTGGTCGTTCACAGGAAGATGGCTTGGTGGCAACACTCAGCCAACTGCGACCTTGGCACAAGGATCACCCATGGTGTGGCTTGATGATGTTGATTTTGAACAGATGGTTGTTGTGCCGATTGACGGAAATGCCGACATCGAAATTGGAAGCAACTATGCATTTGTTACAGTTGCTGGTCGAACATCACTCGTCCTTGGTCCAGAAGGATCGCGGGTTGAAGTTCTGCCAGAGGGAATCTTCATACGTGGAATGACGCGGGGTGAACTTGCTGTTGGACTGCTTCCTGAGAGTGATGAAGAAACACGATTGCAATTTCTCGAGAAAGCAGGGAATCGTCCAGAGACAACAAATTTTTCATGGGATACGGTTTCAAATCCATTCGATATTCGATTGCGATATGATTTTGGGGCAGAAGAGTCGTCAGAAGTTCTGCTCGCTGCCTATCCACATCTGACTCGGTTGGCTGCAACGCCAGATGCACTCGGACAGTCTGTGGGCTCATCTGGTTATGTCAGTCCTCGAGGTACGCTGGACCTTGTCTCAACAACTGGTTTTGATATTCATGTTCCCGCCCGTGGTGTGCTGCCAACACTTCCAGCAGTGCTCACCGGAGATCAACTCAATACGCTCCGAGGTATGGTTCGTAATGACCCTGCAGCGATAGATCCTGCTGGAACATTGAATCGCTACGGCGATACCTACTGGGCTGGAAAAGCGATGCTCAAGCTGTCACAGCTCGCTCAGCTTGCTGAGATAACGGGCCAGACGGATGTACGTGACCGAATTCTCACAGCACTAAAAAATGAATTGACTGACTGGTTTACCGCAACAGGTGAATCAGGTGACAAACATTTTGCCTACAACGCACAGTGGGACACGTTGCAAGGATATCCAGATAGCTTTGGTTCTGCTGGTGATCTCAATGACCATCATTTCCATTACGGCTATTTCATTCACGCCGCTGCACTTGTTGGTAGTTTTGATGCTGAATGGGCAATGAATCAAAAGCAGATGGTAGACCTGCTCGTAGCCGACGTTGCCGGTACTGATGTCGCCGGAAACATGTTGCCACGTTTGCGAAGCTTCAGTCCAATGGCAGGACATTCATGGGCATCTGGACACGGAGCCTTTGCCAGTGGAAATAATCATGAATCAAGTTCTGAATCAATGAACTTTGCGACAGCTGTGATGCTCTGGGGTGAGATGACTGGTGATAAGGGAATGACAGATCTTGGTCAGATGCTTTACAGCGTTGAGGCCGAAGCCATTTCAGAGTACTGGTTTAATCGGTATGGCACGGCCTTTCCGGAGGGCTTTCAATACGAATCTCTTGGAATGGTCTGGGGCGATGGGGGGAGTCATGCAACATGGTTTTCAGCTGAACCAGAAATGATTAAGGGAATTAACTTCCTCCCGTTCCATGGAGGCTCACTCTACCTTGCAGAAATGGCTCGGGACCCAGCAGCGTTACTGAATGAAATTGAGCAACTTGGTGGCGGTGTCATTGATGATTGGCCAGGAATTATCTTGCAGTATGAGGCACTGGTTAACCCTGAGGCAGCAGCGACTCGACTTGCCCTTGGAGGAATAGGAAACGAAGAAGGCCAAACTATGGCACAAACGTATTTCTGGACAACGGTGTTATCAAATATAGGTACACCGACATCGGCGATACGAGGAGATCATCCGCTCTCTGCTGTTTTTCAAAAAGAGGGAGTCATAACCTACGTTACTCATAATGCTGGTGAGGAGGATGTGACTGTTCTTTTCAACGACGATACGTCAATAAACGTACCAGCCGGAGAAACAGTGACTCGGCAAAGACTCGAGGGTAGTGATCAGCTTCTAAATCCAATGTTAGACAATCAATTAGCCGATCAGCCAGTCAGTGAACCTACGTTACCCTCGACACCATCGCTCAGTCTTGTCTCTTCAACAAATGCAGTGCGTCTCCTTGTTGACCCAACAACTGGTTTGGCATTTGTACAGGAATCTACAAAAGACCCATTACGAATTAGTCGGGCCGATGATTATTTTAATGGGGACGTACCACTTGTTCGCGGAACGGCCACACTTATCGCGGCTGCTCGCGATGATCTCGGTAGAATGCGTGTGCTCGATGTGAGTGAATGGGGTGCATTCGCATGGATCCTTGATGAGAATGGACTTTTTCAGGCAGAAGAAGGGCCAGCAGACTCCACGCTGTCATCGAAAGAAATTCTATTCCAGACCGATCTCAATGGAGATGGGGTTTTGGGTTAGCCTGAAAATTTGTGAGTTTCTCGGCTCCTTACCTATCTTGCGGATCCGATCCGTACACAATACACGCTGGCTTTTGTCTATGTGTTGGAAACCATTTTACGGTGAATAGAGAGCATGTGTTCTATTAGTTTACGCGGCAGGATACCGGTGGTTTATGAGGTAGGATACCGGCCACAAGCAACACTGCTGCCAATTGAGGCTCATTCGGTGTAAATTCGTATGGTCTTTATTTTCTTAGGCACCATCTTTTGAGAACACTATGAAGCCCCGTGAAGTTATCGCGATGTGTCGCGAAAAAGAAGTAAAAGCAGTCGACCTCCGCTTTGTCGATTTTCTTGGTACCTGGCAGCATTTCACAATTCCAGTTGCCAAGCTGGAAGAAGAAGTTTTTGAAAACGGGGTCGGGTTTGATGGTTCGAGCATTCGTGGATGGCAGGCAATTAATGAAAGTGACATGTTGCTTGTTCCAGTTCCGGATACAGCTTTTGTTGATCCATTTACAACCGTGCCAACACTTGCTGTCATTTGCATGGTGCAAGATCCAATCACTCGTGAAGACTATTCTCGCGATCCCCGATTTATTGCTCGCAAAGCAGCAATTTATTTAGAGGGAACCGGTATTGCTGATACATGTTTTATTGGGCCGGAAGCGGAGTTCTTTGTTTTTGATACAGCCCAATTTGATCAGACTGCACATGAAGGCTTTTATTCGATTGACTCAGCTGAGGCAGAATGGAATCGCGGTAGCGGCAGTCATGGGCATCAGGTGCGACACCGTCAAGGTTACAGCCCAGTTCCACCATCTGATCAGATGATGGATATCCGTACAGAAATGATGCTCACCATGATTCAGTGTGGTATCGATGTGGAAGCACAACATCATGAAGTTGCCTCAGCCGGTCAATGTGAAATTGATATGCGATACCAGAGTCTTGTACGGATGGCTGATCACCTCTGTCTCTATAAATATATTGTTCGGAACGTCGCGCGGAGGCATGGACGGACAGCGACATTCATGCCAAAGCCAATCTATGGGGATAGCGGATCAGGAATGCATGTGAATCTTTCCTTATGGAAAGAAGGAAAGCCTCTGTTTGGTGGTTCCGGTTATGCAGGGCTTTCTGACATGGCACTGCATGCACTCGGCGGAATTCTGAAACACGCACGAGCACTTCTTGCACTGACAAATCCAACAACAAATAGCTACAAACGACTTGTTCCAGGTTATGAGGCACCCATCAATCTGGCATACTCCCAACGAAATCGATCTGCAGCCTGTCGAATCCCGATGTATTCAACGAATCCAAAGACCAAACGGATTGAATTTCGTTGTCCAGATCCGACGTGTAACCCATACCTTGCATTTTCCGCGGTTCTTATGGCAGCAATTGATGGAATTCAAAATCATATTGATCCTGGCGAGCCACTTGACCGTGATATATACGACATGCCACCTGAAGAATTAGCCAACGTATCAAAAACGCCAGCCGCACTCGGTGAATCTATTGATGCGCTTGAGCAGGATCATGAGTTTCTTTTGCGCGGTGATGTCTTTACGGAAGATGTCATCCGCACCTGGATTTCCCACAAGCGGAATCATGAGATCATACCGCTACGGTCTCGCCCGCATCCTTGGGAATTCTGCCTCTATTTCGATGCATGACATCTCTGGATGCAGTTGGTAGAACGAAGGGTTGGCAAGGTAGGTAATCAGGGAAATACTTGCCTTCCGTTTGGAGAATACCGTTCTGATCATATCAGTTGTACCGATTCTCCTATTCAACGAGAGTGCATGTGCACTCAAAGGTGATGACGATTTGAATCGTACGCAGGGGGGTTTGGAATGCTCAAGCAGTGGCTAATAGTTCTTCATGTCGTAATCGCGACTCTTGCTGTGACAACTGCAAGCTATGCCTTGGCAAACGAATCTTTCGATGGGTGGCGGCCCAAGTCGCACTCAGCACCTAAAGAAGTTGCTTCCGTACAGGAAAAAGAGATGCTCCAGTTCGCTCCCAATGAGAGCAATCAGGTGGCTGCTGACAAAGTAACACAAGAGGAACCATTTGATTGGATGGATGATTACTACGGACCATCGGATGCTGCATTGCAAGGTCATTCCAACAAAGTGAGTACCAATGAAGTGGTCATGACGGCCTCTCAAGCACCACCACCATCTGGAAGTCATACACAGGTCACTGCATGTAAAGGCTGGTGTACCTGCCAAGAGCGGCGCACCTGCAAACAGTGCGGACTTCATCTCCCGAGTTTCGCGATGTATCCAACTGATACAAAGGAGTCAGCAGGAGGATACCTCAATTTAGCTGATGCAAATCCACAAAAAGTTTTTGAGGATATTCGTGTTGGGCTCAGTCAGGTAAATGATCAGATTCAATCAACACTCGGGCGATTCTGAATTTGGATTGTTCTTTACCAGACAGTTTTTCCACCATTAACTGCAATGGTCTGACCGGTCACAAATGCGGCTTCATCACTGGCAAAGTAGGTGACCGCCCAGCCAACATCGTCAGGTTTGCCCCATCGGCCCATGGGAACTGTCTGAACGTAGCCATCCTTATCCTCTTGGGGGTCGTCTTTGTGCCGTTCTGTTGGAACCCATCCAGGAGCCACCATATTGACCGTGATGCCATAGGGTGCAAGTTCATTTGCCATACTGCGTGACCACCCCGTCTGACCGCCTTTGGCTGCAACGTATGCTGAAAATGGTGCGACACCAAGCAGGAAAACCTCGCTTGTAATGTTGATAAGCCTCCCGCATTTACGTTCTTTCATGCCGGGCAGAAGTCGACGGGCCAGCAGGTACGGACTCTTCACGAAAAAATCGAGCATCTGTTGGTAGAAGTCCCAATCATATTCTTCTATGGGCTTGAGTGGTTGTGCAGGCGTGGCATTGACAACTGCGATGTCAATTGGCCCAAGGGACTGTTCAATTGCTGTTGCCATTGAATCAATTTCTTCGGCACTCGTGACGTTTGCCTGGAAGAGTTCAGCAGCAATGCCCATTTCATGAAATTCAGCAAGAGTGGATTCCGCTCGCTGCTTATTGTTGGCATAGTTTAGAGCAATTTTTGCACCGGCTCGACCAAGGCATGCAGCAGTTTCTTTGCCGAGTCCTGTTGAAGATCCAGTGACGAGTGCAACTTTGTTGTGAAGCGAGAATGGTGGCATGATTTTCGTAGGAAAGAAGAGAAGGTCTTGGGAATTGAAAGCCTTGAAATTGAAAAAAATCAGGGCGGTTGTGTCATTACTTCTAATGAAAAAATAAATTATATGCGGTGGTGGGTTACCTGGGATTTCAATGAGTAGGTTTCTGAACGATGCCAGCTTTCGGTCTGTTTGATATGAAGGCTCTAATTATACGTGAAATAGCGTTTGCCAGAACGCATACGTTAAAAAGCGTAGCGAGAGTGCATGATATTACAGAAAACGACACAGTCGAAAGAATATGCTTGAATACATGTTTCATATCTGAAAGTTGCCCCTCGCATGGTTTTAGAGCGACAAAGGTAACAAAACAAAGTGGTTCTTTTTCATTTTTTCGTTTCTTGTAAGACTCGCTTAGAATAAGGAATAGTCTTTCAGAGGAATTCATTCGCTATGGCACAACGTATCTCCCATATCGCACTATTCGGAGTGGCACTGGCTGTCTTCTCCGGCTTTGTTGATCCTTATGGGGTCACAGCTGCTGATTTCTCTCGTGATATTCAGCCACTACTGGCCAAACGATGTTTTGCGTGCCATGGACCTGATACGCAGGAAGCTGGTTTACGATTCGACTCGGCAGAGGCTGCAACCACTGAACTTGATAGTGGGTATCGTGCTATCGTGCCGAGTGATGTTGATGCGAGTGAAATTTTATCACGAGTAACTTCAACAGACCCTGATCTCCGCATGCCACCAGAAGGCGCGAGGCTTACTGCTGATGAAGTTTCGGCACTCCGTGACTGGATTCATGACGGAGCACAATGGAAAGAGCATTGGGCATTTCGTACCCTAACGAGACCTGACGTGCCAGTGCTTGAATCAGGAAGTAAAACCCATGACACAAACCCAATCGATGCATTTATTCAGACTGGCCTGGCAAAGCATTCGCTGCCTGTTCCACCCAAAGCAGATCGTCGAACGTTGTTGCGCCGAGCGACCTACAACGTAACGGGTCTACCACCATCAGAAGAAGAGACTCAAAACTTTCTTGAGGATAGTTCACCCGATGCGTGGGAGCGAGTTGTTGATCGGCTTTTGGCATCACCTCACTATGGTGAGCAGTGGGCTCGGCATTGGCTTGATCTTGTTCGATATGCGGATACCAACAGCTATGAGCGGGACGGGAACAAGCCGCATTCATGGCGGTATCGTGACTATGTCATTCGTTCATTTAACGACGACAAACCATTCGATGACTTTGTGATTGAACAGCTTGCTGGTGACGAGATTTCAAAGCCCACGGCAGAGAGTCTAATTGCAACGGGATACTATCGTTTGGGTATTTGGGATGATGAACCAGCTGATAAACTCCAGCATCGCTACGACCAGCTTGATGATGTGGTTGCGACAACAGCTAAAACATTTCTTGCTATGACTGTTGATTGTGCCCGGTGTCACGATCACAAAATAGATCCAATTCTTCAGAAAGATTACTACTCGCTCCTCGCATTCTTTCAAAACATCACACCTATGGGTGACCGGCAGATGAACCCAGACTTCATCGAGCAGCCACTTCCCGAAGGAGGGATGACGCCTGAAGAAGCAAAAGATATTGCAGTTGATAGAAATCGTCGGCTTCAGGAAGCTCGCGGAGAAGTGAAAGCTATTCAGCGACGTATTAAAGAGTTTGGCGAGCAGGCACGAGATGAACTAGCAAAGAAAGACCTGAAGGCATGGCGTGAAAAGGTACAGCAGCTCGAGCAAGAAAAATCTAAAATAGCTAAGATGCCAGCCGCTCTTGTTGTTACGGAATATGGAACCAAAGCCCCGGACACATTCGTCCTCTACCGCGGTAACCCCCACGCAGAGACTTCTCCTGAACTTCTTGTTGAGCCGGCATTTCCATCGGTCTTAAAGGCAGTTGCCCCAGTGATCGAACCACCCGAAAATGGACGCTCCACTGGTCGGCGGCTTGCCCTTGCAAAGTGGATTGTGTCAGCAGACAACCCGCTCACAGCACGAGTTCTGGCAAATCGTATCTGGCAGTACCACTTCGGCCGTGGAATTGTCCGCAGCCCAAGTAACTTTGGCTTCGCCGGCGATCCTCCCACCCATCCGGAGTTGCTTGATTGGTTGGCGACAGAGTTGCTTCGAAAAGACTGGCACATCAAAGATCTGCAGAAAACAATAATGATGTCGGCGGCGTACCAAGCAGCGTCTACATCAAATGAAGAGGCGTATGCAGCGGATTCAAGAAATGAATCATTTTGGCGGTTTGATATGCGTCGACTGTCGGCTGAAGAGTTACGAGATACGGTTCATGTAGTCAGTGGTGCTTTCAATCCAAAGATGTACGGTCCTGGTATTTACCCCGCGATTCCCAAGGAAGTGCTGGCAACGCAGTCGAAACCAGGCCATGGTTGGGGAAATTCATCACCAGAAGAGCAGGCTCGACGTAGTGTGTATATCCATGTGAAGCGGTCGCTACTCACCCCCATTCTTGCTGATTTTGATCTGGCCGATACAGACACGACATGTCCCGTTCGTTTTGTTACTACGCAGCCAACACAGGCTCTCGGCATGATGAATAGTGAATTCATGCAACAACAGTCAAAAGTATTTGCTGAACGCATCGCGGAAGAAACTGGTGGCCCAGATCGATCAGATGTGGAAGCGTGCGTACGGCGAGCAATCGAAGTTGCTCTTGTTCGTGATGCACAAGACGATGAGGTAGCGCATGGATTAGCGCTCATTGATGAGCTGGAAACAATTGAGGGCATTAGTCCAAGCCGATCACTCGAACTCTACTGTCTGTTTCTTTTAAACCTCAATGAATTTGCCTATCTCGATTGATTCAAATAGAAATTGACTGAAAGAAAACCGGAAAATACTTTGGAATCAACAATGAGTACACCAGACCCCAAGCCCCGTGGTACGTTCTGTGGCCAAACCCGCCGCGAGTTTTTCTGGGAGGCTGGGGGCTCGTTTACTGGCCTGGCACTCTCCGGCCTGTTGGACGGTGACTTTTTTGCCCGCCAAACGCATGCGGCCGATGGAGTTACGGCGTATCAAAACCCGCTGGCAGCGAAGCCGCCGATGTTTGCACCCAAAGCGAAGAGTGTCATCTTTCTATTCATGTATGGTGGGCCAAGTCATGTAGACACGTTTGATTATAAACCTGCCCTTTACCCGCTTGATGGAAAAATCATCAAGGTAAAAACAAAGGGTCGCGGTGGTGAGCGAAGCGAAAGCCGGGCGGTTGGGCCAAAGTGGAAGTTCAAGCAATACGGCCAATGTGGGAAATGGATAAGTGATCTTTTTCCCCATATCGGTCAGCATGTTGATGATATTGCTTTTATTCACTCGATGACAGCAGACTCACCAATTCATGGGTCAGCAATGCTCCAGATGAATTCAGGGAAAATTCAGTCGGGCGCACCATGTCTTGGCTCTTGGGTCAATTATGGTCTTGGAAGTGTCAATGAAAACCTTCCTGGATTTGTTGTCATGCTGGACAAAAAAGGAGGACCTATTTCAGGAGCAAAAAATTGGGCAAGTGGCTATATGCCCGCGACCTATCAGGCAACACTGCTTCGAAGCCAGGGCGATCCGATTCTGAACCTGGCGCCGCCAGACGACATGCCTTTGGCAGCTCAACGTGCCTTGCTGGATTCATTACGACAATCAAATTCACAACACTTTCTCTCGCGTGGCGACAACTCAGAGCTTGCCGCTCGTATTGCTTCCTATGAGTTGGCGTGGCGAATGCAAGAGCATGCTCCAGAAGCAGTTGATCTCTCTCAAGAAACTGTGGAAACGAAGAAACTCTACGGACTTGATCAGGATCGAACTGCCCACTTTGGTCGGCAGTGTCTGTTGGCCCGTCGAATGGTCGAGCGTGGAGTCCGATTTGTACAGGTATATTCGGGTGGTGCCCATAATGATGACAATTGGGATGCCCATGGTGATCTTGAAAAGAACCATGAATTTCATGCAGGTAATACGGACCGACCCATTGCTGGTCTTCTGGCTGATCTGAAGCGGTCAGGACTACTTGATGAAACACTTGTCATTTGGGGCGGTGAATTTGGCCGACAGCCAACAGCTGAATATGCGAAGGGAACAGGGCGAGATCATAATTCCTTCGGCTTTACAATGTGGATGGCAGGTGGGGGTGTGAAAGGTGGGGTAAGCGTTGGTGAGACTGATGAACTCGGCTCGGCAGCTATTGCACCTGGACCGGGGCATGGCAATGGAGAGAAAGCGGGATATCACGTGAAAAGCCTTCATGCCACAGTCCTTCACTTGCTGGGTCTCGACCCAAATCGATTAAGCTACTTTTTTGGGGGCCTTGATCAGAAACTGGTTGGTGTTGAACACGTTGAACCAATCAAAGAATTGTTGGCGTAATGAGAATTGAGAAACATATACAAACGTCTTGCAACGTGTTGATACATGCTGCTGTGCTTGCTGTACCACTTTTTGTGTATCTGACTTCCACGAGCTCGGCCCAGCAGCCAAATGTTCTTGTCATTCTGGCTGATGATCTGGGGTACTCGGATCTCGGCTGTTATGGCGGTGAAATTCCCACGCCTAATATTGATGCATTGGCAGCTGGTGGGGCTCGTTTGACACAGTTTTATACGTCAGCACGATGCTGTCCAAGCCGAGCGTCACTCATGACAGGACTCTACCCAACGCAGGCTGGTATCGGTGACTTCGTGAGTTCGAAGCCTAATAAGAGACGGGGTCCGGGATATCTTGGTCGTCTCAGTGATCACTGCGTGACCTTAGCCGAAGTCTTGAAACCAGCAGGATACGGTTGCTATTACGTTGGCAAGTGGCATATGCATACAGCAACCGGACCGATTGTCCGTGGCTTTGATGAATTTTACGGGTACACAAAAGATCATTCACACGATCAATACGATGCAGACTACTACGTTCGTCTGCCAGAAGGACGGCAGAAAGAGATTGATCCACCTGCAGCCGAGTTCTACGCGACGGATGTCTTTAATGAATACTGCCTTGAATTCATAAAGAAAGGACAGGCCACAAAAAAACCATGGTTTGTCTTTCTTGGACATTCATCTCCACATTTCCCAATTCAGGCGCCAGCTGATCGGGTAGATCGCCATGAAGCCGTGTACAGACGTGGCTGGGATGTCCTGCGTGAAGAGCGTTTTAAGCGGATGCAGTCTCTAGGTTTGATAGATGGGAATCAATGGACGCTTACCCCTCGGTCGCTTGTTCCAGTCGATGAAGATGATATTGCCAATGGATATTCCGGGAAGCACAACCCAGCGTGGAGTTCGCTGTCTGAGGATCGTCAACATGACCTGGCACGAAGGATGGCGGTCTTCGCGGCGATGGTTGAAGGAGTTGACCAAGGGATTGGTCGGATTGTTCAGCATCTCAAAGCTACAAACGAACTTGAAAACACGCTGATTCTTTTCCTCAGTGATAATGGAGGGTGTTACGAGTGGGGCCCATTCGGCTTTGACGGACGTTCTCGAACAGGCCAGAACGATCTTCGTACAGGTGAAGCACTCCGTGAGATTGGTGGTCGTGATACACATCAAGCGTATGGCAGTGGTTGGGCCAACCTGAGTAATACGCCCTTTCGTCTTTATAAGCATTTCACACACGAAGGTGGCGTGTGTTCACCGCTGATTGCACATTGGCCGAAAGGCATACAGCCACAGCATGATTGGGTACGTGCACCCGCTCATATGATGGATATCATGCCAACACTTATTGAGGCATCCTCAGCAACCTATCCGTTGAGGAATACAGCAGGCAAAGTCCTGCCTTTGGAAGGCACAAGTCTTTTCCCGGCTTTTCGTGGGAAAGAGATTCCCCAACGAACAATTGGTTTTGATCATCAAGGGGCCCATGCGCTTCGTCAGGGTGACTGGAAAATAATTTGGTCAAAACGCATGCCAGAAGCAATTTCCTGGGAGCTTTATAACCTTGCTGATGATCGGTGTGAAATGACAAACCTTGCCGCAAAGCAACCTGATCGTGTGAAGCGGATGGCCACTGATTGGGTAGAGTGGGCCTCACGAGTAGGTGTGCATTGGACAGAACCCGCTTCACAAAAATGACCACACGAGGCACAACACAATCATTCGATAAGGGGGTCGCTATGCGCGTCGGAGTGAGTAAAATCTGCTGCAGCCTTTTGATGATCGTCGGTGTTCTTGTTCTTTCAAGCGCCCAAACCTACGCGGCTGAAAGACCTCCGAATATCATTATGATTTTCATTGATGATATGGGGTGGGCCGATTTTTCATGTTTTGGTAACACTGCAGCCTCGACACCGGCCATTGATCAACTGGCTGAAGACGGCGTGCGATTTACGCAGTTCTATGTGAACTCACCTATCTGCTCACCATCCCGGGTCGCTCTGACAACGGGACAGTATCCTCAGCGATGGCGGATTGGTTCATATCTCGCCAGTCGATCTGCGAATCAGAACCGTGGCATTGCAGAATGGCTTGATCCGGCTGCACCAACCCTTGCTCGGATGCTTCATGATGCTGGCTATGCTACGGGGCATTTTGGAAAGTGGCACATGGGCGGGCAGCGTGATGTTGATGATGCACCGCCGATCACTGACTATGGATTTGATCGATCTCTCACGAATTTCGAGGGCATGGGAGCGAAGTTGCTGCCTCTGACTATGACACCAGATGGGAAGGGAGGTCGTATCTGGGAGGATGCGGAGCGATTGGGTAGTCCTGTAACCTGGATGCAGCGCTCAGAAATCACAGGTGGGTTTACTGCTGCCGCCCTAGAGTTCATCAAAGAATCTGCCGCAACAGAGAAACCCTTCTATCTCAATCTATGGCCGGACGACGTGCATAGTCCATTCTGGCCGCCGGTCGAGCAGTGGCAGGATGGTAAACAGGAAAAATATCGGGCTGTGCTTGAGGCTATGGATAAACAACTTGCAGCACTCTTTGAGCATATCCAAAACGATAAAGAGCTTAAGCGAAATACCCTGATTCTAATCTGTTCTGACAACGGACCAGAACCAGGTGCTGGTTCTGCAGGACCGCTACGTGGAGCAAAGACAACGCTCTACGAAGGTGGTATTCGATCACCACTGATTGTTTGGGGTCCGGGAATAGTTGCTCAAGAAGCGAGTGGAAGCACGGATACAGAGTCATGTTTTGCAGCCTTTGATCTTGTGCCTTCACTTCTTGCGATTGCGGGGATCCCACCTACTCAGGAGATTCCATTTGATGGAACAGATATTTCACCTGCACTTCAAGGAAAGAAATCAGCAAGCCATGATGGTCCGCTGTATTGGCGGCGGCCACCCGATAGAAAGATGTATAAGGCGCTGGGAGATACAGTGCTTCCTGATCTAGCAGTTCGAGAGGGCAATTGGAAGCTTCTGTGTGATTACGATGGACAAAATGTACAGCTCTTCGATCTACAAAAAGATCCAAGTGAAAAGAACAATATTGCAGCAGATTTTGAAGAGGTTCGGGCTCGTCTTTGTAAGCAGCTTGTTAGCTGGCATGAAGACCTACCATCAGATAATGGCCAATCCCTAGGTGTGCAAGAAATGCAGAAAGCACGAGTCGGCCCTGCAAACGTCACAGGATATTCACTGATAGCTGCCGATGGATCCAAGAAAACGTTGGCAGGAGTCAACTCTGATGGAAGTGTCGCATGGAAAGTCCCTTGCGGGGCGATACACGATCTTCACCTCTTACCGAATGGTCATCTCCTCTACCAGGATGGGTGGACTCGTGTGATTGAGCTCGATGAGAGTCGACAAAAAGTATGGGAATACGATGCCGCAAGTAATGGAAATTCAAATAAAAAAGTTGAAGTCCATGCGTTTCAGCGGCTTACAAATGGTGACACAATGATTGTTGAATCTGGGCCAGCTCGGATCCTTGAAGTAAACAACGATGGGGTCATTCAAAAGGAGATAGCACTTACTGTTGATACGCCTTCGCATCATTCAGACACCCGCAACGTGAGGAAAACAGGGACAGGGACCTATCTTGTTGCCCATGAAAAAGACGGTGTGGTCCGCGAATACAATTCAGCTGGAAAAGTTATCTGGGAATTTGATATTCCACTTTTTGGGAAGCAACCAAAATCAGGGCATGGCCCAGAGGCTTTTGGAGATCAGGTTTATTCTGCCGTGCGACTTGAGAATGGAAATACACTTATCGGAACGGGCAATGGTCACAGTGTGCTTGAAGTTACTCCCGAAAAGGAAATTATCTGGAAGCTCGATCAATATGATCTTCCAGGCATTACGCTGGCTTGGGTAACCCAGGTCCGGCGACTCCAGAATGGCAATACGTTGTTCGTAAACTGTCACGCGGGGCCAAAGAATCCTCAAATTATTGAGGTGACACCGGACAAGGAAGTCGTTTGGACCTACCGAGATTTTGAGCTTTTTGGAAACGCTCTTCCTGTTGCAGTTGTTGAAACAGAGTGATTCGTACATTCAATCAACAAGAGCATTATTCATTCCCCCTTTTTCCGGCGACGGAGTTCGAAAGAGTAATATTTATTCTGGGGTGTTGGATCAATAAAACCCTCAGGACGTGGCTGCCCGGCCCAAGCGAATGTCACTGTTGCCGACTCATAATCAGATTTAAATATACCCTTCAGTTCGTATGCGGGGTAAGTTTTTACCTGTCGGAGATCGATTTTGTGAGGCGTCCCGCTTCCAAAAAAAGTAACGAAAAATTCTCCTTCAATGGAGTCAATTTCTGAGTTTGGCTTGCGACTAAGCAAGAGTATCTTTTTACGAGTTACTTGCACCCAAGCGTGAACCGGGACGTTTCGAAGCGTTATCAACCCTCGCTCCTCCTTGCCCCACTGGTTCGCCACAACGATGTCCCAATCACCAAGCAGGTGTGTTGGTATATCAGTCACCGTCTTTGCAGAGACAGATACGTTGCCGACCACGGTAAGTACACACAAAGCCAAAAGAATTCAGTAATAATTCACTGAGAAAATACGCATCGCAGAGGCTCCTTCTTTCTGGGCAGTTTATAAGGGAGGTGCTTGCCTAAGGAAAATACCGACATCATCGGTCTTTGGTTGATCGTTATCCATTTGAGGACCTGGCCCCCCATCGTCTTTACCATTCGGCCCAACCGAGTAGATGGCCACACCATCATCCTTGCTCGAATAACGTATACGCGATGTATCGAGAAAAGTATCTTTTGGAAGGCATGGAAGAAAATCAGGGACGAGCGAGTCTGCTTTCTCTGGAAGGCTGTCGTGTACTATTCGATACTCTGTGGCAGCAATAGCGACCAATATGGCGGCATGTCGCATTCTCACCTTTTCAGCATTCTCAATTGCTTTACCAATCCCGGGTGTCAGGAGTGCCGTTATGAATCCCTTCGGTCTGCCAGATGATAAGTCGTCTTCTATACGATTGAGAATAGTCTTTCTTGCTGCGTATGAATCAGAACTCTCGGCTACTCTTTGATAACTGCGCATCGTTTGTTGGTAGGCAGCAAGATCTTGAGGGAAGAGGAAAATTCGATACGCAGCCAGAGCTGGATTGAAAAAAATATTTTGCTGATAGATCGAGTCAGGCACATTTAAATCATCCATGAGAAATGAAGCAAGTTCTAATTGATCAAATTCACCGGCTCCATATATTGAAAATACGTTTAAGCCAAAAGCCTCTTCACCATAAATATTTTTTGCTAAAGATGGTGGAGTGCAAAGAAAGTTATGAATGTCATCACGCTTTAGGAATGAAAGATCATCAGTATCAATGAACGGAAGAATCTCACTGAGAGCATTGATGGCAAGGCCATCAATAGCGAGGCCTACGAGACCAGAAATAAGAATAGGCTCGGACGAAGCGTGCAGGCCGATTTTTATGATTGAGCTTATATCATCAAAAGCCGCTGGTATCTCGCCAATTGATATTTGATAGCGCGCCGATATAGCAAGGATTCTTGCTGCGTCTCGGAGGAACTGAATCTCTGGAATGAGCATATCAAACGAAGGGCGAGGATAGTCGCGTGTAAAGCGACAGGTCGGTCGTGCAGCCGCTTGGCGAAGGAGAGCAAGAGTTTCCGTGTGTCTTGTGAGAAAAGTAATGTCTTCTTGAGTGATTGGATCTGCAAAGGGCTGCGCATTGTCTTGTAGAAATCCTTGAAACGCATCATCGTCTTCAAAAATTATGGATGCTCCTCGATAGAGCCCCTCTGCATTTTCTTGTTCAGGAGGATTTGGAGGAAGATGCGTAGTCATCAAAACAGCAGCTTCGTTCTGAAGTGTCCGAGCTTTTGTTGAAGCTGTTTGATTAAGGTAAAGAATCGTTCCTGCTGTGACGCTCTTTGTCAGTAAAAAGAGCGTGAACAAGGCGAGTGGAGGCCAGTTTGCAGCAGGCACCGTCTTCCATCCACCACCGTCTGGCTGAGTGCCTCGGAAGAGAATCAGGCCACTTCCTATAAGCGTTGAAATAAAAATAGAAATGGCTAGTGAAAACCAGTTGACCTGAAGGTGAGCAACGAATGCAAGAATGGTTGTGAATGCTACAAAAGGCAAGAGGGATAACAGCGGTGCAAGAAAACCGAGAGTGAGTAGCAGACGTCTTAGTAAAGGTTTTTTTAAGCGAACAGCAGCAGCCGTACAGGCAGCGGTCCACAGCAGGCAGGTGAGCAAGACAACAAGAAAAAATGAAACAATAGACATGGCGGTATAGCTCGTTTATTTGAATAACAAAGAGTCCAATGAAAGGTTTTCAATATCACCTGTTCTTCTCGGCAAAGAAAAAGCTCGAGGTACACCAGTTTTGTCCTGGTGGTTGATCAGATGTCGTGGCTGCGGGGGTGAATAGTTTATAGCGTTAAAAAATAAAATCAGAACAATAAAACTGATGATAAGAAGGTAATGTACAAACGAATCAAACCGGTCTTTTAGTGAGTACGACAGGGCTTCGTTGACGTCTGTCAAAATACGCTTTCGCAATGTGTGGGGTGGTGCATATTGTGTTCTATAAAAATCCTTCAAGACGCCGATTTCTTTTCCATCTTTCAACACCTCTTGGTTGTGTGTTGGGTTTTCATTTTCCATCTCTATTTATCCTCTGGTCCAAGTGCGCTTTGGAGTTTTTGGATTGCGTAGCGATATCGACTTGCTGCTGTATTCACCTTGATCCCAGCAACAGATGAAATCTGCTTAAAACTCAGCCCGGATATGACTTTTAAAACAAGAACAATGCGTTGTTCTTCTGGTAGAAGATTGAGTGCTTTCGAAAGGTCCTCATCGGGAAGAGTTGCTGGAACATCATGTGTTCGGTTTCGTGCAACTTGCTCGGAAGTCCATCGAAGGAAAGCTTTGAGCCCAATTTTATTTCGTCGCCGGAGGCGACTAACAGCATTCCGTAGCATCGTGAAAATATAGGCTTCAAGATTTTTTATATTACTGAGTTCGTGTC
>JALCBP010000132.1:0-4805 GCA_028066355.1 Pirellulales bacterium | reverse complement strand
ACGCTGACATCTTACTCTCAGGAATCGATTTTCTTTCATCTATAGCTGCCTCTGATAACGGCAACGACGCAACGTGGCTGGACCAAGCCAAAAGATGCGTCCAGAACCTGCAAGGACTTCTTTCCAGTCCCAACCAACACGTAACCGAATCTATACCAGAGGCTGCTGGACCACCCAGTTCCAAAGGCACAAATGCAGAGGGTCCAACAGTCCCCGAAAACACAGAAAAGACTCCACCGAGCCCAATTGTAACGCAGACTACTGATAGGCCTAAGCCTCAACATGCATCCCCAGAAGACATCACAGAAACAAAATCGAGCTCCACTCCTGAGATAGAAACGACAGCGTTGCCCCCCGTTGATGCATCAACTCAACAGACAATACAAGTCCAACATGATTCCGCCAAGACTCACGTAAACCCTACTGATTCCACAAAAGATGAAGAGGATCGGGTCATTCGAGTCTCAGCAGGAAGCCTCACAAGACTTGTTGGACTTGCGGGAGAATCTCTTGTTGAGGCACGCCAACTCAGACCATTTGCAGATTCTCTGCTCGCACTCCGCGAATCTCAAACAGATCTATGTGATCAAATTACAGCATGTGAAGGGGAGATTCGCCGCGCAAACCTACCTCCCTCACAAACGGCACTTCTTGAGAGCCTGCGACAACGATCGGCTCAAGGCCTCGACAAACTCACAAAACTCATCGAGGCATTCGAAGGATTTGCTCGACGGAATGAAGATCTTTCGGAGCGACTGCACCGAGAAGTAATCTTTAGCCGAATGAGACCTCTCGCCGATGGGATTCATGGCTTCCCGAGACTTGTGAGAGATGTCTCGCGTCAACTTAACAAACAGGTTCGGCTTGTTACAAAAGGTGAACAAACCGGTGTTGATCGGGATATCCTCGACAAGCTAGAGGCTCCACTTTCCCATCTGGTTCGAAATGCTCTCGACCACGGCATGGAATTGCCGGATGATCGCGTTCGAAACGGAAAATCAGCGAGTGGAACAATCACAATCGATGCAGGACATCGAGCAGGAAGCCTTACCATTAGCATCACGGATGACGGACGGGGAATTAATACCGAGTCTCTGAAAACAAAAATTATTGATCGTAACCTTGTTACCCCCCAAGTCGCCGAGCGACTTTCCGAAGCTGAACTTCTTGAGTTTTTATTCTTACCAGGATTCTCGACCCGAAATGAAGTTACCGAGATTTCTGGAAGAGGCGTAGGGCTTGATGTTGTTCAGACAATGGTGAAAGCTGTGGGTGGAACTGTCCGAATAACTACCCAGCCTGGCAAGCAAACGTGCTTTACTCTGCAACTGCCGATCACAATGTCTGTTATTCGAGCCCTCCTTGTTGATATCGGGGGCGAGCCTTATGCCTTCCCATTACCACGAATTGATCACATCCTTACATGCCAACGAGAAAAAATTGCATCGGTCGAAGCTCGCAACTATATCGACCATGACGGGATTGCCATCGGCCTCGTTCATGCGAGTAATGTCTTTGACATTGACCTTCCTGACAGTGAGGAAGAAAACATCTCGGTTGTCATCATAAGCGATAGAGGCCAACGATTCGGTTTGGTAGTAGATGCTTTTTTAGGTGAGCGTGATCTTGAGGTTCGTCCTCTTGACTCACGACTCGGAAAAGTGCCAAACATAAGTAGCGCGTCACTTCTGGAAAATGGAGATCCTGTTCTGATTGTTGACATTGAAGACATTGTTCGGTCAATCGACAGCTTATTGACTGGCCGAGGAATTTCTCCGATTGATGCAGCACGAGAAGAATTAGAAGCCACCATCGCAAAACGGATATTAGTTGTTGATGATTCAATTACTGTACGAGAACTCGAGCGACAACTACTGCAGTCCAAGGGGTACGAGGTGGATGTTGCAGTAGACGGAATGGACGGGTGGAATGCCTTTCGCAGCACACCCTACGATCTTGTCGTTAGTGATGTCGACATGCCTCGAATGGACGGGATTGGTCTAGTCACACTCATCAAAACTGACGCCCAACGAAGCCACATCCCCGTGGTGATTGTGTCCTACAAAGACCGTGAAGAAGATCGGTTGCGAGGTCTCGATGCTGGGGCAAACAGATACCTAACAAAAAGCAGTTTTCAAGACGACACTTTCCTTGAAACAATTGTCGATCTTATTGGTGAGCCCACCGCCTGAAATTCACTCGTGACTCAATCACCTGCATTAAATCAAGAACAGTCCGCTCTGAAGGATCACCGTTCAGACCAATGATCTGGACACCAATCGGTAGACCAACACTCCCCTTATCTGTTTGAATCGCAGTTCGCAGAACACGATCAACACTAAAGGCACGACCATTTTGCTCATCCTCGCGAACTCGAGTAACTGGAACAACACCTGCCGGCAAGTCCACAAGATTAGCAAGTAAACACGGTGATGCTGCTGCTACAAGACGTGCTGCGGTGCCGTGTTGCAAGGCTGGCAAAGCAGACACTGGACAAATGATGGCATCAAATTTCTCCGCTATATTCTGCATATGTTTAATGAACTGCTCGCGTTTCGAGACCAATTTTTTGAAACCTTTTTCGCTGCGTGGTCCAGTCGCCATTAACGCAGCTGCATCAATCCTATTTCCGATGATCTTCATGAGAACCGAAAGAAGCGGACGAACCCATCGTGGCATCCCTCCTATCCGCAAAAGTTTCCTAACAGCCGGAATGGGTTTGTCACCACCAAAGAGTTGCTGAATATCACTCCCACCATCAGCGGAAAGAAGTCCAAACATAACCCAAGCTGCCTTTTGGGAAACGTCATCTTGGACAAATTCGACCCTGTGTCCGGCTTCAATAAGAACCTGAGAAGCTTCACGAATCGCTCGTTTCACAGCCGGAGAGGGCTCTATAATCCCAGCGTCTTCCCAGACCGCAATCCGCTGGGAACAGCTTGGTTCTTCTCGCGTTTGAACTAGCTCAAGAGAATCTGCAACAATTCTGAGATCAGCGACGTTTGCAGCTAAGAATCCGACTCGAGAAGACACCACACGAAAGTTTGGCATCGAAGTGAAGGCCCCTCCGCTTCCCAAGACATTTGATGAAGGAAGAAGAGACGGCACACCGCACGCATGTGCTGGCTGACGGACGCTTCCAGCTAAATCATTACCTACTCCTAACGGCACCACACCAGCTGCAACTAGGGCAGCATCACCACCACTCGATCCACCTGGACTGCGTGCTTTGGTCTCAGGATGGTTCGTTTGTCCCCAAACCGGATTTGTTGTTTCATGCAAGTACATTGCTTGCGGAACATTCGACTTTCCCACACTCACAACACCGCACGCTTTGAGCTGCTGTACGATTGATGCATCTTCAGCATCTACCAAACCGCACCGAGAAGAGATGCCAAGTGTTGTCTTCAGTCCCTGAACCGGGAAACATTCTTTTATGCTCGCAGGTACTCCTGAAAGAGGGCTGTCTCGGTCAACACGAGTACACGCCTCTTGTGCGTCGTCGTACTGCGGTTGCACGAGCGCATTAAGCCATTCATGGGTTTTCTTAAATTGCTTGTAGGAACATGAAAGCACCTGCAGCGGAGTAATCTTTTTACCGTGGATTGCGTTCACAATCTCAGCAATCGAATGTACAGGCATCCATGGCCCTTCCTAAACTCACATGCTTAAATTAGCTCTACAGGATCTACTGACAGTCCATGCAGCGGTCCATATCGTCGATACAGGCTTTCTACTAGATACTTCTCTGAAACAGACTTACCCGAAACCTTCTCTACAATCGCCTCAGACTTCAGCGTTCTGCCGGAAGCATGAATATGTTGCTGAAGCCAATGGAGGAGAGGGGCGAAATCTCCCACGCGAATCTGCTCAGGAAGGCCAAAACCAGCCTGACGGGCAGCATCCATTATTTGTGCAGAAAATATATTGCCTAGCGTATAGGTTGGAAAATATCCGATTAATCCAGCTGGCCAATGAATATCCTGCAATACACCCTCTCGGGCCGTTGGGGGACGCTTCCCGAAATCTGCTTCAAACCGATCATTCCAAGCATCTGGAAGATCAGCAACCGCCAGATTCCCATGAATGATCTCTCGTTCAAGATCAAACCGCATCATTACATGCAAGTTATAAGTTACCTCATCCGCCTCAACGCGAATAAAGTTTGGCTCTACACTCCTCGCCGCTTCTGCCAATGTATTTGGTGTAACGTCATTGAATGATTCTGGGAAGCATTTTCGAGCAAGTGGATAACACCATTCCCAGAATTCAGGTGACCGTCCTACAAGATTTTCCCAAAGTCGTGATTGTGATTCATGTATACCGAGAGAAGCAGCCTCACCGGGTGGTAAACCAAACCAATCAACCGGCAGTCCTTGTTCATAGAGACCGTGTCCCGCTTCGTGAAGGACACTGAAGAGTGCTGTGGACAGAAACGTTTCATCCCAGCGAGTTGTCAGACGACAATCGTTAGGACCAAGCGTTGAGCAAAAAGGATGCGCTGTGGTGTCAAGACGACCCCTCTCAAATTGAAAGCCGATGTTTTCAATAATTTGGCGGACAAATTTTTGTTGCGATTGAAGCGGAAATAAACCCCGAAGAGCTGTGTCTTGCGGTCTGTCAGTTGACTCAAAGCAGCCATGAACAAGAGGTGTCAAAGCTTTCCGCAAACTTGAAAAGGTTCGATCAACAGATCGCCATCGAGCTCCGGGTTCATAATCATCCATCAAGGCATCATAGGGATCCAGTTCTGGGCTCTGGAAGGCTGCCAATTCCCGCTTAAGTGAAAACATTTTTTCCAAATG
>JALCBP010000131.1:0-4825 GCA_028066355.1 Pirellulales bacterium | reverse complement strand
TGCTTTCTCCAACGGCACATGGCCCAATTCTTCTCACGGCACACTCCCCCGGGTGGCATCATCAGCGACTGTCATCAGCACTTTCATCAGCACTACAAGGAAAATCATCAGGAATGCTGACAATCTCCAGTGGTCCACTTTCATGTATGGATCTTCATAGACGACAGCTCCCTCTCGGCGGCTTTGCTCGATCGAGTGACATTGGTGAGGTATCGCAATAAGATGTGTTCAATAAGGAGATCGTATTGTCAGTGCTGCAATCAATTAAAACGACTGAAATGATCACGAGCCCATCAAATGCTCGTGTTCGGTCTACCATGAAGCTGCGCGATGCAACGGTCCGGCGTCAGACAGGCCTCACCCTCATTGATGGACAGCGTGAAATACAACGGTGCCTGACTGCACGAAAAGAGATTGTTGATATATTCTTCGATGCTGAATCATTTCCATCACTATCGGATACTGAGCAAAAGAACTTCGAATTGTTACTTCGTGAGGCTTCTTCCCAGACAGCCTCGCTGACACCATTGAGCACCAGAGCGTTTTCGAAAATTGCTTTTGGAAAACGCAATGAAGGAATTGTCGCTGTTGCACGATTTCAAACTGATTTAGTGACAAATTTCAAACCTTGCCCGGGTTCACCGATTTTCATTCTTGAGGGAATTGAAAAGCCGGGAAACCTCGGTGCGATTTTTCGTACCGCCGATGCTGCTGGGTTTGGTGGAATTCTTATTTGTGGAAAAGGAACTGACGCCTCAAATCCGGCTGTCATTCGCGCAAGCCTAGGCACTGTATTTTGCATGCCTATTGCATGCGATACAGTGAGCGCAGTTATGCAGTGGTGTATGACCCACAAACGAAACATTATCGCCGCTACGCCTGACGGCGACACCCACTGGCATGCAGGTAAACTTGCAGACCAACCCGCTATCCTACTTGGTAGCGAGGCCCACGGAATTTCTCCTCTGTGGCTGGAAACTGCAAACAATAAAACACTCACTTTAGAAACAGTCGCTCTTCCAATGCATGGTCTTGCAGATAGCCTCAATGTTTCGGCAACAGCTGCTGTCTTAGCGTACGAGTCATTACGACAGCGAGAGGTATCACCAGAGCACCCACAACCTGAAAGCACATGAAAAATATGCCTGACGATAACTCAATAGACACAGCATTGCTTGCTGCACAACTAACCGAGACTTTGGAAGCAAATGGCATCGATGCTATGTTTCAAAAACTCGAAGACTCACTTCGTCATTCTCGTCGGTGGCACAGCCTGTTTGATGCTCATCTCTTACGAGCCCGGGCGACTCTTGGACTGCCTCTCATCGGACCAGTTACAGACGCTGACAAGGCAATCAAGAAAAAACTTGATGAGGAAACAATTGCTGCGTGTAAAGAAGTTGGCTGGCAACTCCTTAGTGAAGGACAGATTGCTTCTGGGTGGATGTATCTGCGAGCAGCGGTCGAAACACATGAGGTCGTAGAAAAGCTCAACCAAATGGCTACTCAACTCCTTGAGGAAGAAGAGAGTGCAAATGGTGATGAAGAGTACCAGCCACTTCAGGAAATTATTCAGCTAGCTCTCTGGGAAAACCTTGACCCTGCCCTTGGTATCCGTGTGATGCTTGCTGTCCAAGGAACATGCAATGCCGTCACTGCATATGAACAATCGGTTTCCGGTCTTCCACCAGCCCAACAGGAACCTGTTGCAAAAATCATGGTCGAACATTTGCACAATGAGGTGTTTGAAAATCTCGCAAGCGACCTTATAGAAAAAGGACTTGTTAGCACGAATCAAGTCGATGAAATAAAGGATCGCAAAGGTACTCTCGTCGATCTTTTAGGAGCCGCGAGTGACCTTCTAGACGAAGAAAGTATCCACGTAGATGCCTCACACCTCCAGGCAGTCCTACGTTTTGCAAGAATATGCACCGACTCGACTGATATTCAGCAAGCGTATGCATTGGCATGCTATGCATGTCGACTCCCAAAGGAATTTAGGTATCCAGGCGATACTCCATTCACTGACTTCGGTAAATCTTCTCGCCTCTTCTACTCAGCACAGCTGGGCAAAGATACTGACCAAGCCATTTCATTTTTTAAGCAGGAAGCAGAACAAGCCAATGAGTATGAGGCTCCAGCCGCTTGGGATGTACTAGCTGTCTTAGCATCTCGCATCAACCGACCGGACGAAGCACTCAGCGCGATTCTTGCACGACCCGCTGAAACAGGCCCATCGCAAAACTCGCCACTTGCAGCAACACTACCACCACTTGTGGAGCTCTCCCACAATGCTGTCGGTGGGGAAAAACTACGTGCTGCATGTATTAAAAGAGATGATCTTATTACCTTTGCTGCATCACTCGCTCGTGACAGCACCCCATAGCAAATCAAAATTTTCTATATGGGCGAGAGTTTCTGTCAGTCAAACTATTATCGTGGATTCAGACAATGCAACCAACCTCGTGGGCCACAGGTATGGCAGGCACATTCCGTCGCGTAGCCGCATTGCTTTGGCGACCAGAAACCTTTTCCTGGGGGCATCTGCCAAGGCGCGAGGAGATCGAGAGAGGGTGACTGAAAGCAACCCCCTGCCCACTCATTTCGGCAGTTGCAGGGATCAGGATGAAAGGGCTCATCACAAAATGCACCCCAGTAGCGCGGGCCACATCCGGTATCACCGCAAGGTGATGTCTTCCCACCGTAAGGGCCTCTACATTTCCTGCACTCACCAGCTGATGAAGAGCAAGCAATTCCAACTGAACAGATAAGAACAGCGAATAACACGAGCCGTTGTGAAATAAATGTTTTCATACTCATAGTATCGACCAACAACGCATAACGCTGTTTGGGAAAAGAATTCCACTGGTAACGACTCTATGGATTCACCAAAGTCACAAGGCTTCCTATTTTGCACTAACTATGACAATCGAGTGAATTAACGTACATCCACAACATCGACTGGGGCATTTGCGAGGGCTCGTTCATAGACTTTCTGGTACTGCTGAGCACTTACCTTCCAAGACCAATCCTGATGCATTACACGACGCACCAAATCTCGCCAAAGCTTTTCATTCTGGTGGGCAGAAAGAGCACGATGAACGGCGTCTTCGAGGGAGGCTATTTGGAAATCCTCAAAGACAAAGCCGCTCGCCGTTCCATCTGAAATTGTTTGATCATTCACATCAACAACTGTATCTACAAGACCACCAGTCGCTCGAACGACCGGGATCGTGCCATAACGAAACGCATAAAGCTGCGCTAAACCACATGGTTCATACTGGCTAGGCATGAGCAAAATATCCGCTGCTGCCTGAACCAAATGTGCGAGTACTTCGTCAAAACCAATCACCACATCAATGGTTCCTGGATACTCAGAGGCAACCACTCTCAATGATTCTTCCAGATGCGGGTCACCGGTACCCAGCACGGCAAATCTCACATTTCCAGATCCTGCCATACAGCGAAGCAGGTCAATTACAAGACTCACTCCTTTCTGCTCAGCAAGACGACCAACAAATGCTACCAGTGGCCGATCATCGGGGGCAGCGTGTCCAAGCCGAGCAGCAAGTGCGACTCTCGCCGTATACTTCCCTTGTTCGGCATCATCTTCACTGTAATGCCGCGGAATCAAGTCATCTGTTCTCGGGTTCCACGTCCCATCGTCAATTCCATTGACGATGCCAGTTAAGGTAGACGCCCGCCCCGCGAGCACGCCTTCAAGCCCACAGCCACCAGGAGCAGCCTGTATCTCTTGAGCATAGGTTGGACTTACTGTTGTGAGTTGATCGGCAAAAACAATACCGGCTTTCAACATATTGAGTTGCCCATAGAACTCCAGTTGCTGCCAGTTAAAGTACTTCCAGTGAAATCCTGTAAGAAGCATATCCCAGTGCCAAAACATTCCCTGATAGGCAACATTGTGAATTGTAAGAACGGAACGAGCTTCTGACAGTCTTGGCCAGGATTGATACAACAATTTCTGGTAGGCAGGAACAAGACTAGTCTGCCAGTCATGACAATGAAGGACATCAAAGGCATGCGGCTGCCGAGCTGCCAATTCAAGTGCTGCTCTTGAAAAGAAGATAAATCTTTCGGCATTGTCGGCATAGTCTTCAGCACCACCATAGAGTGTCTCGCGATCGAAGCAATGTGTGTTTCCAATCAAAAACACATCATGTTTTTGGTCTGGAAGGGAGCATGAATAAACCGTTGCTTCAAGATTTCGCTTGCCGACAGGAATCGAAAACTTTATATCTGTTTTTTTTATTGGTAGATTTTTTCCCAAAACCTCACGATAGGCTGGTAGAACGAGGGTGCAGTTACAACCCTCGTGTTCAAGTGCATTCGGGAGCGCACCGGCTACATCGGCAAGCCCACCGGTCTTGGCAAACGGTGTTGCCTCGCTGGAAATCTGCAGTACCCGCATCCTGATGGCATTCTCCTCAGACGCTCTCTCCTACCGATCATGAACGAAACACGCTACTGTGTAGCATACCCTCCAGACTCAGAGATGACCTCCTCCACAGGTATTCCCTATGCCACTCGTAAATCCCGCTAGCGTATTTAATCTCCGATTTTCCTGCGCCTGGAAGGAGAGGCTTTGGCCTCCGGCGGAAAGTCATATCGACAAGTCATGCCAACTACCCCGGCTCGCAGGGATATCAGGTGTGCCAGATATTCTCGAACTCGCAGCAGGATGGAATGAAGCAGGACTCGGTATCCGGGCTCAGGTTCGAGGACTTTCCGGAACTCGTTGGTGTCAACCAACCAAGCCCGAGGATAGTGACGGGCTTCATCTCTGGATTGCAACCCGACCCACGGG
>JALCBP010000130.1:0-4913 GCA_028066355.1 Pirellulales bacterium | reverse complement strand
GAGGCAATCACTGCCCAACGCGAAGGAGCTGCTCGTGAGATCGCATCCGCTTTGACCTCGCTTCGTGACTAGCTTTTTATACCTTTAAAGCACTCGGTACGAGAGATGGAGGAGAAGTCGTAAACTTGTAAGGGGCCTGGCGGAAACCACCACGTTCTCCACCATGCTCTATTGGGAGCTCCGGCTTAGGCTGGCAGCTACCATGATTCGCCACCGTGTTGTATCGATTTTTGAGTTGCCAATCGTACGCAAACAGTACGGATGAAGCGGTATGTCAGTGTATGGAGGATTTATATGGAGAATTTTGGATTTTTTGTACACCTGTTGCGGTACGAATCGTCAAAAATGCAGATCAGTTGTCAGCTATGGAATACTCAAAGCAAGAGCGAGACAATCGAAAAAATGCTGGTTTGTCCACTTCATCTTGTCACTATTTTTAGGCACATCTGGAATATTTCTTTGCAATGGCGGGAGTTTTTTCATAACGTAAGATACGTCGGGAGTAGGGTGAGCCATGGAAAGATTTTCTCACATTTGGAAAGCTGCAGTTTCAGTCCTTCTTGGGCTGTCGCTGATTGTTTCCAGCATGGTGGTAGGTATACGACATGAACATCAGGTGTCTGCACCAAGTGTTCATATGCACGAAGACCATAGCCATGGTGCCCATTGCCATAGCGACCACATCCATGGCGAACATTCCTCGCATGGTAGGCCTCATCACAGTCACCAGCATCTGCATTTTGCTGGTCAGGCCGTAGCCGGTGATCATCACCGAAATCAAACAGATGGTTCTATTTCAATTTTTGAAACGTCTGAAACATCGATCAATGCACATCAATCATCACATTGGTCAGTGGTAACATTCCAGATTTCGTCTCCGCTTCCTGGTGTGATGCGAGTGGTTGATTCCTCACTGGGTCTACAACGGAATTACGACTGGATAGTAACACTCTCTAGTAGTGAAAGACCGGCTCCTCCGGTTCCTCCGCCTCGATCTGTCTGTTAACTCGACTTCGCTGAGTATCGCTTGGTGCTAGTCAACACTTTTTGAAGTGTTTCATCCCTTGCACGCTTCAGAGTGGCTTCAATAGAAAGTCAGTGTACTGGCTTTCATCCGCCTGAAACGTATTGGGATTTCATCATCACGATTTGTGTGCGCCTTCGTTTGTGTAATTACGGGGGGCACGCAACAAAAAATAAAGACAGACATTCATTAAGGTATTTGGAGAATCCCATGAAAAATCAACTACAAAAAGCATTTACGCTAATAGAACTACTGGTTGTGATAGCAATTATCGGCGTCCTGGTTGGTCTGCTTCTTCCTGCTGTACAACAGGCCAGAGAAGCAGCTCGACGTAGTTCTTGTAAAAACAACCTTAAGCAAATCGGTGTTGGACTTCATAGCTTTGAATCCTCTAACCGTGTGTTGCCACCCGGTTATCTGTATATGAGTGGAACGAAGTATGACGCTCAAGCCAGTGATATCGCTGGTGAGGATGATGCTGCAAACCATTTAGGCTTTGCGTGGGGATTAAAAATCCTTCCAGTCATGGAGCAAACGGCTTTATACGATGCCTTTGAACTTGATGTTCCCTGTTTTATGCCAGCAAATAAAGCAGCTCGTGAGACATCTGTTGCAACATACCTTTGTCCTTCTGATACATATTCTGCGAATATGCTGGTAGCTCGCGACTCTGGGGGAGCATCACCTACGCCTTCTTACTATGCTGGCTCAAGCTACTGTGCTAACTGGGGCCCGGCAGAAGGGCAAGCAAGCAACCCGCAACCAGCCCAGAGTCAATGGGTCAATCTCGATGCTACACCAGGCCCAGAATCGATAGAATCGAACCAGAACTACGATCCTTGTCAGGGAGTTTTCTATCGTAATAGTGAGATAAAATTTCGTGATATCACTGATGGCTTGTCAAAAACACTCGCTATCGGTGAACGCCATAATGGTCCAATCGAAGATGAAAATGGTGATTTGATTACCTCGGGAGCCGGCCACTTGATCTTTGAAAATGCGTGGGCTGCTGCCTGTCGTGATGAGGGTGAACCTGACGATGATCACGGACATATGGTGTTGTTCGACACGGAATTTGCTCCAAACCGTGCTCGTCAGTCTACTGATCCTGGAGTCAACTATGGTCCCGACCGCGGTGTTGTCGCACCTCATCTTGGGACTTCCAATTTCACGCTTTGTGATGGTTCTGTACTGACAATTACTGATAGTATCGACATCGATGTGTATCGTGCCTTGAGCTCTCGTGGTCGTGGGGAAGTTATTAGTAAATTTTAGGGTGAATAATCAGTTGTTGACTGCCAATCAACAAACTGATTGCTGTGGTATCAAGCATCGAACATTTTCTGGCCATTGCCCCGTGCTGGTGATGTCCAGGCGTACTTTTTATACGTGCTTCTTCTTTCTCATGGAGCTGCATGAAGTATGTATTCGTAGCGTGATCAGCCATTACTTGATGCACTTGTGGAGGGAGAACTGTTTGAGAAGTCATAAAGTTATGAGAGTTCTCACAGGTGACACGTACTCTTAGCCAGAATTCTCAGCCAAAATCTTTAGCAAGTGTTTTTGCATTGCCCGGCAATAACTGCAGCTGCGATAGCAGCAGTTTCGATACGCAGAATATTTTGACAAAGAGACATTTGTGCGAAGCCAGAAGCATTCGCGGTTCTAATCTCCTCGTCTGTAAAACCACCCTCAGGTCCGATGGCAATGAGTATGTTGTCAATAGGTTTCAAAAGTATTGACTGCATCGGTGTTCCATCTGGACATGCCAGGATACGCAAACTGGCAGATGAGGTTGTGAGAAGATTGTGCAAGGATTGCGGCTGGGTAATTTCGAGAAGTCGGTTGCGTCCTGATTGCTTACAAGACTCAATGACTCCGCGTTGGAGGCGGCTTATTGCTGCAGCAGTCGGTTCGGCAACCGATCGTGTTGTTGTCAGGGGTACGAGGGAATCTGTGCCAAGTTCTGTAATCTTTTCAATTAGCCATTTCTGTCGATCACCCTTCGGTAGGGCTACGGCAAGTGTGATTGTTGGCTTGTTAGAGATAGTTTCCGATTGCTTCTGATCAAGACGTAGCAAGACATGGTTGCGTTGGATAGCTTGAACAGTAGCAGTCCATGATGTGCCTTGTCCGTCAAATAATTCGACAGTATCACCGGTTTTTGCTCGCATAACACGTGCAAGATGACGAGCTTCGTCACCCTCAAGCCGGGCGGTGTCCTCCGTGGGAGTTTGGGAAAGAAAGAAGCGGTGGCTCATAAAACACAATCTCTATGAAGAAAAAATAAAAATAAGTGTCAATTCATCATGACGTAGTCACGTCAAGTTCGTACAACTTGCTCTTATGGTACGTGACAAATGGAACTTTACCGCGAATCCTTTTGAAGCCACTCTTACCCCGGCTTCTTTTTATTGCGGGCAGCCTCAGGAAGAGGTTCTTGCTCGTCTGGAATGGATCTGCAAGGAACGTCAACGTTTTACAATTGTTGTAGGTGTCGAGGGTGTTGGGAAGAGCCATCTATCTACAACGGCACTACGTCGTGTTAGTGGATTAGGCGCTGAAACAGTCTTACTCTCAATGCGGGGTATGCCTGAAGGAGATTGGCTCTCACTTCTCCTCGAAAGGTTTCCATTGGATTATGCGAGTCGTTGTGAATCGATACCGGATTGGCAAAAATTAGAGAATAGACTGCGTGAAAATAGACTTATGGAACGGGCAACGGTCATTCTTGTAGACGATATTGATCATGCTCCGGCTGATGCTATCGCGGGGCTCGAGCGTCTCGTAACGAGTGCAGAACCGCGGTTTAGTTGGACAACAGTTGTGGGGACTGCAACAACATCTTCGGTAGAAAATATTACTCCTACACTTCGTAATCAAGCTGCTATGCGTGTCCATCTTGATCCGTGGGACATCGAGGATGTTTCCAGTTTTTTATCGACAGCTATCACACGAGTCGGCGGCGATCCAGCGATTATTCCATCGGCCACGGCAAATACCATCGCTCGGTTTGCTGGAGGACTTCCCCGTCTTGTAAGCCGCTTAACACATCTCTCCTTAGCTGCAGCTGCCGGGGAAGGTCTTTCGCATGTCGATGCTTCTACAGTTGAGCGAGTCTGGAGAGAACTTTACCCAGAGAATACACCGTACGATTCATTTAACAGAACTGATAGTGCTCATGATGCTGGGTTGGGGCCGACTAGGAGTCGTGTCCGAGCTGTCCGTAAATTATTTGAATAAATAGCGATATTTGCGGGTGCTACTCAAGTCTGTTGTCATTTGGTGAAGATGCACAACAATGAAGAAATTCGTCTTGTTTGTCTTGGAATTTATTTGTGGCAAAACGTGTCTCACCTTCCATGCAGCCACCATCACGCCGCCGCATTGTTGCGGTCTCTCCTGATGATGGTTCAGCAATCGACCTGAAGCAGCCCGAATTTGCTGCACTCCTCGCGTGGTTTATTCCTGGTCTAGGGCATTTCTATCAAGGCCGTACCAGAAAAGGTGCGGTTTATATGTCCGTCATTCTGACACTTTTTATTGCTGGCCTGTGGCTGGGTGATGGAAGAGCAGTGTATGCATCATGGCGACCAAACGACACGCGTTGGTGGTTTGTCTGCCAGGCAGGTATTGGAGTTGTTGCAGCGCCGGCTATCATCCAGTCGTTCTCCATAACGGGTGCAGCTCATGAACCATTTTGGCTGGCTGGCTGGATGACGCCGCCGCTTACAGAAGGACAGCTTGTTTCACGTGAATTTGCAGATCGCCTTGCAACAAATGATCCGTACATTTTCGAACAAGACTTTTGGGATCGCCCGCCGTACAAACAGTTTCGAGCTGACCAGATTTCTATGTGGCATCATAAGCTGGGACGTTTTTTTGAACT
>JALCBP010000129.1:0-4915 GCA_028066355.1 Pirellulales bacterium | reverse complement strand
TTGCAGCCGCAGGTGGTGATGGATGTGGTGCAGAATGTAATTGGAAGACTGAATTCGGGTATAAGAGTCTTCATCCGGGAACACTTAATTTCCTCATGGGTGATGGTGCTGTAAAAAGTATCTCTGAGACTGTTGACCATGCAGCCTTGCAACTGTTGGGTTGCCGCATGGACGGTCAGGTTTCAACGTTATGACCAAATCATAACGAGAAAAGTATATAGCAATGGTTCGATGGAGTTATTGTTTCACTACTGCAAAGGCTGTGAAAGCATGCCTTTGTGCTCTACACAATTTTTTAAACCGATTTGCTTCAGAGTGAACTAATTTTGGGAGCAAAGGTACTACGGTCCAGTCACTAGATCTGACACAATAATTTTCCCAGTAAAGTCTGCGTCAGACTGTGTGGTGTACCAAAGCGTATCAGGAGTATTTAGGCCCACGTGCCAAATGACTACTCCGACATCTTTACCAATTTCACTCACACCGTTTGTGTAGATGTTTGAAGTGTCTGCGATGTCAGTAGACAAACGAAGGAATAACGGATATCCGGGAGCCTGAATATTGAAGGCATACGTGACGCCGCGCTGGGCTTCAAATATCGGATTCAATTGTCCGTCATAAAGATACCCGAGTGCACTCGCGGTGATTTGTATGTACGAATCGGGTGAAATATACGTTCGTTCAAGCGGTGTTCCTTGTACATTTTTTAAATCATGAAACAGCGACGCAAGCATGCCGCTGTCATCAATCGGCAGAAGGTAGTCTACCTCTGAACGTGTTAAGCGAAGCATGTGTTGTGAGGATGATTCAACGGCAGCAGTAATTGAAAAACCGAAGAGTCCGCTTGATTGGAGAGGTGTGCTACTATCCTTTTGAAGCGGGAGAAGGGCGGCCGATCCTCGTATCAAGTACAACTGACTTGATGAGTTATAGGCGAGCCCAGCAGATCCTTGATCCTCAAGAATACTAAGTGCTTCAACGGTAGCTGAGTTCACGCGCTCGCGCTTTCCTCTACCATCGCGATGGGATACCTCAACGGAAAGGTGCTTGCCCGTATCAGAAGGAGATAGGGTATACGTTATTGATGTCGCTGATGGGATAGGCACACCATCTCGAAGCCATTGGTAGGTGACATCAAATATCCCATCAGTATCAGTCACACTATGAGAGACCGTAAGCTCAGAACTCGGAAGAGGAAGGCCTGTAATATCGTTGTGGCCACTCGGTGCTGCATTCGGTCCTCCAATCAACGGGCGTGATGCATTGGTCACTGGAAGAAGTGCCCCTATGCCAGAAATTTGGCGAGTTTGGCCAAAAGCGTCGCTGATTCCAACCGATGGAAGATTCCATCCTGCCTGAAGGGCAATTCCTTGATTACGCAGCGGTGAAGAGTCAGTTGGTTGATACGTGCCTGTTTTTGTAACACGAAAGAGTGGTTCCGCGTCGGTCACAAAAAGCCCAGCAGCAACATCAAGTGGATCTTTACGGACGGATGTTCCTTGGAAATTCCAGACAAGGTTACCACCCCCACTAAACTCAACGGCATCTGTTACGCGCCCACTACCTGCATTCACTCGTAATGCGTAGCCGCCCAACGAACCGTCTGCTACCGATACGTTATTCGCCATGCGAACATCACGTCCAAGATCTGTTGTTCCGTTATTATCAGGCTCATGTGTAATTCCGATATTTAAACCAGTATCGAGTTCCCAGATCGTTCCATATAAAGAGTTGAGAACGCTGGTGTTATGAATAATATCAACGCGATCTGTTGCGTGGCTATTCACACCAGACAAAGCGTTTAGATAGGTCACATTGTTGGCAATGAGAATTCGTCCGGTCGCATCTTCGGCAAGCCATGTGTCGTTGTCCTGCCACTCAGGTGAGATGCCTTTGCCTTCATCGAGATGGGGGGTAATAAATGTTTTTGAGGGCACCCATGAGAAAACTTCATTGAACACATGGTGAACAGTATTGTTCGCCACAATAATTTTGTACAGGTTGCTCTGGTCGCTTTCGACGGGAATATCATGAGTTGTTTCCCACGGCTCAATTCCCATTGTGCCAAGTGATGAGGTTCGTGTGGCATCATGAACTTCATTGCCAATGATATTGACGTACTCGCTTCTGATCGACTTGATTGCAGTCCCTTGAATATGGTGGACATGATTATCAAGAACATCAATAAACTTTGATTGTCGAACAAGAATACCTTGGCTTCGTGAGTAAATTGGCCGTATCGAATTTGTGAGCGTGCTTAATGATCCGGGTGTTGAGTAGTGGTCTTCGACGTACTCAGCCGTGCTGCCGTATGGTACACGGTAAAAGTAGTCATATGTGCCATCGGTGCTTGCAAAGTGATCATAGTTGGCCCGGGAGTAGCCTTCGTTTGTTGTATTCACACGATAAAGAAATTGAAGTGCTGAGGCGACTTCCCCACTTATATGTTCAACCGTCCCTTTTACCTCAAAGCCAATAATACGGATGTGTGAACTATTCTGAATAATAAACCCGGCATAGTCATCAGTATGTACGGTCGTTGTGTCATCCCATGCTTTGAAAGTAATAGGATCCGCCAACGTTCCGTGCAGATCGTTTATTTTTACGCCCGCACTGCTTGATCGCCACAGGTATGGATCCATCGGATTGTTGTCGTAGCGAAAGTCTGGGTTGTAGTCATCTGCAGCGTAATCGCCAACAAAGTAAACGGTATCACCAGGCTGCAGGAACGTATCGCCATTAATCTTGCGAAGAACCGCAGCAGTCGATTGAAAAGGACTTTCAAGGGAACGGCCGTCATTGGTATTTGAACCAGTTTCCTTATTAATAAAAAACGTTCGTGAGTGCGCAACATAAGGTTGGGCCTGAGCATGCACGATGCGACTCGGTGAGTTCGAATTCGATGCAAAGATCCGTATTGTGGGTAGATTGTTTCCTGCATTGACTGTATTAGCACCAGTTGATGTCAGTTTTATGACACGCTGCTGAAAATCAATCTCATAAAATGGGTTGCCATGAGTATCTGAGGGAGAATTGCCATCTGGTGTCGCCCAATACAAATCAGACCCATCTCCTTCGGGGTCCAGTATTAAGAAAGTGGCTGCTGTATCACCCGGATTAATAGATGAAAGTATAGGGTTGAGATTGCGCCCAAAAATGGAGAGTGTGGGAAGTTGATTTTCGGGTTCGATAGTGACTGTAATCGTTGCAGGCAGTGACGCAGCGCCACCGTTTGTGAATGCATAGGTAAATGTGTCATGTGTAAGTGACACAACATCATTTCCGCTATGTTCGTAGTACGCTCGACCTGTTGGGCGGACATACAGCGTGCCTTCAGCACTAGCAATCTGTTTATATCCAAAGACATGTGAAAACGTTGGGTGGTCGGCATCTGGTAGCTGAGACCATTCAGTTCCATTCAGTGACGCAACGACGGCATTTCCTGATGGACCTACAAGGCCATCATTCTCTAAGAGCATAAGCGGTGATAGGAGTGTGTCCGCGCCCTCTTTGACGCTAACCGAATCATCAACTGCTTGTGCCGTCTGTTTGATATAGGAGTAGCTTACGAATGGTCGTGTCTGCACAGACGACTCACTACTGTAGATATAGTGTCGCTGTGCACCATTTTGTGCTGTGGAGGTTGAGGCAGATGGATCTGCTTGGTTTGCTGCAAGTAAAAGAAATGCAAGATCTCGGTTTGATGCTCCTGCTTCTGAGATGTCGTATGTAACTCGTTTGCCATCGTCAGTTGTGATGTTCTGAGAGGCGAGTGCATTAGCAATTGCAGAGTTTATGTTTCCATTTGTGGGTGGTGAAGAGGCTGTGTAAGGTCGATTCTCGTACGTTAATGAGCCCTCGTTCCATGAAGCGTCTGTAAGGACTAGAAGTTGAACGGTTCCAGCCTCGGCATTTGGGCCAGAACTCTGATACATCGTGAAAGACGCATCAACAAGAGTATCTGACGGCTCTAGATTCAGTGATGAGATATTCGTCCGCAGATAAACCGCTGAGTGAAAGTTCTCAGTCGCATCCTGTTTTCGCACAAGCATTGACTGAAGATCGCGTTGTCGTCCACCATTGACATAGCCAACATCGAGATCATCTTCGATAGAAAACCGCCGCGTGACTAGTGAAGCTGTCCTGTTATGAGAGGAGACCTCGAGGAGTGGCAGGGCATTCCCTGTATTAACATGATCCACTGCAGCCTGTGTCATGTGTACAGACGTGCCATCAATCGTATAGTACTGCGTGCCTTGTGAGATTACGGTGCCGGCACTTGCGAGATCAGCAATCGTGTGCCCAACCTCAAACTGATTTCCGGTGGGCTGAAGATATAATTGTGAAAATGTTGCATCCAGCGCAAGCCGTGCCTCAAGTGACTCTGGTGATATAAGTCGTTTGGTGATTTGTCGCATCCTATCACCTGAAAAAACTAAAAATTCTGTGCAAACGCTTCCAGTTCGAACCTGCCCCACCAACCAAAAGATATTCCTTAGTATACAGTTTTTACGAATAAATCCTGTGACTTTGGTGGATGTTTTTATCAGGTTTTTTGGGCATGCTTTATTTCTACGGTGGGTCATAGCGAGTAAGGTCGTCTATGACACTCATACCAACTCAAATACCAGTCCAGTCTGACCTTGAGTTAACCCTACCTGAAGACAGATGGTTTTTCTCACCACAAACTGTCGAGCCATCTCCAGAAAGGATGATGAAGAAAAGTGACCACAGAGAAGACCATGGTCTCAGACAGTTGGAGTTGTTTTTTAAGCTTCCGTTCGATGCCGTATATGGCGGTAAGTACAACAGCAGTAACCAACAAGATTGTAACCGTGGCCTGCCAACCAAGGGCAATGCCAACAAGTGTGCCAGCTACCGGAAATCCGCTACCGGATACAGCGATCAGTTTTCT